>DATAUV010000037.1:0-37177 GCA_036268075.1 Allostellaceae bacterium
CCCATTCACCGAGACGCTGTTCCAAACCCAAGATAAATGGGCCACGGCGAAGGACCCGAAGACCGAGCTGCAGCGCCTCGCGCTGGTGGGCGGGATGAGCAAGAAGCAATTCGACGACTGCCTCGCCGACAAAAAGCTCGAGGACAAGATCATCGGCAGCCGCCTCGCCGCCACGCAAAAGCTCAACGTCAACGCCACCCCGACCTTTTTCGTCAACGGCACCAAGTTCGACGGCGCCCCGACCGAGGAGGCGTTCGACGCTCTGCTGACCAAGCTCGCGCCGAAATCGTGATGCCCAAACCGTGATGGTGAGATGCAGGTAGAACGGCTCCGCCTCGCCGGGTTCAAAACCTTTGTCGACCCCACCGAGCTGACGATCGGGCCGGGGCTGACCGGGATCGTCGGCCCCAACGGCTGCGGCAAGTCGAACCTTGTCGAGGCGCTGCGCTGGGTCATGGGCGAGGCGTCGGCGCGGCGGCTGCGCGGCGGCGAGATGGACGACGTCATCTTCGCCGGCTCGACCGCCCGCCCCGCCCGCAACATCGCCGAGGTGTCGCTGACCCTCGACAACGCGTCCCGCGACGCGCCGCACGGGCTCAACGACCGCGACGCGGTCGAGGTCACGCGGCGGCTGGAGCGCCGCTCCGGCTCGGCCTACCGCATCAATGGCCGCGAGACCCGCGCCCGCGACGTGCAGCTCCTCTTCGCCGACGCCGCGACCGGCTCGCATTCGGGGGCGCTGATCGGCCAGGGCCGCATCGGCGCGCTGATCGACGCCAAGCCGTCGGAGCGGCGCCTGCTGCTCGACGACGCGGCCGGCACCGCCGGCTTGCACCAGCGCCGCCACGAGGCCGAGCTGAAGTTGAAGGGGGCGGAGGAAAACCTGCTCCGCCTCGACGACGTGATCGCGACGATGGCGACCCAGCTCGAAGGGCTCAACAAGCAGGCCAAGCAGGCGCAGCGCTATCGCCGGCTCGCCGAGCAGATCCGCCGCGCCGAGGCGCAGGTGTTCGACGCGCGCTGGCATGCGGCGCAGGCCGAATCGGCCGGGGTCGAGGCGGCGCTGCGCGAGGCCGAGCGCGCCGTCGCCGAGGCGACCCGGCAGGCGCTCGCCGAGGAGCGGCTGCGCGAGGCGGCCGAGGCAAAGGTGCCGCCGCTGCGCCTCGCCGACGCCGCCGCCGGCGCCGCGGTGCAGCGCCTCGCCCATGCCCGCGAGGCGCTGGAGCAGGAGCTCGCCCGCGCCGTCGCCGCCCGCGCCGAGGCCGAGCGCCGGCTCACCCAGATCGCCGCCGACATCGTGCGCGAGAGCGGCCACCTCGCCGACGGGGACACGGCGCTTACGCGCCTCTCAGACGAACGCCGCGGGATCGAGCACGCGCAGCGCGCCGACGATTCGACGATCAAGCAGGCGGCGGCGCTGGTCGAGGAAGCCGGCGCCCAGCTCGCCATCGCCGAAACCGGCCTGTTGCAGATCACCGAGGCCTGCGCCACCGGCGAGGCCCGCCGCGGCGCGCTCGAACGCGAGCGGCGCGACCTCGCCGAGCGGCGTGCCCGGCTCGATTCACGGCTCGCCGACGGCCAGCGCCAGCGCGGTGCGTTGGCCGCGGCGCTGGTGCCGGCCGAAACCATGGCCGAGCGCGAGACCGAGGCGAGCGCCGCCGTCGCCGAGATCGATTCCTGCCGCGACACCGTCGCCCAATGCGCCGAAACCCTCGCCGCGCTGCAAGCCGCCGAGGCCGAGGCGGTCGATGCGTCACGCGAGGCCGAACGCGGGCTCGCCCGCCTCAAGGCCGAATCCGATGCGCTCGCCAGCCTCCTCGCGGCGGCCGCGCCCAAGGCCAAGACCTCGGCCCCGCCGGTGCTGTCGCAGCTCGAGGTCAAGGAAGGGTTCGAGGCGGCGGTCGCGGCGCTGTGCGAAAGCGAATTGTCGGCGCCGATCCTGACCGAAGGCAGCGATGCCGCCGCCGGATGGGCCGAGCTGGGGCCGCTCGCCGGGGCGGCGCTGCCCGCCGGCGCGACGCCGCTGGCGCAGGAGATCGGCGCGCCGGCCGCGCTCGGTCGGCTCCTGGCGCAATCCGGCTGGGTCGAAAACGAGGCGGCGGGCCGGGCATTGCAAGGCGCTCTACAGCCGGGGCAGAGCCTTGTCGACCGCGACGGACATCTGTGGCGCTGGGACGGGTTCACCCGCCGCGCCGCCGGCCCCTCGGCGACCGCGCAGCAGCTACGCCACCGCAACCGCCTCGCTGTGCTCGCCCGCGAGGTCGCGGCGGCCGAGACCGTGTCGCAGGGCGCCGCCGCGAGTGCCGCCGCCGCGCGGACGGCACGCCAGCAAGCCGCCGCCGCGGAACAGGCCGCCACCGCGGCGCTGCGTGGGGCGGAGCAGCGCCGCGCCCGGGCTGACGCCGCGACCGCCGAATTGGCGCGCCGGGCGCTGGAGGCCGAAACCCGGCTCGCCGCGATCGACGACGCCGCCGACAAGCTCGCCGGTGATCTTCGCGAGATCGCCGCCCAGCACGCCGAGGCCGAGCGCTCGCTTGCCGCGCTGCCCGACCCGGCGCTGGCGCGCTCGGGGCTGGAGGCGGCGCGAGCCCAGGCCGGCGCGGCAAGGCGGCGGGAGGGCGAGGCGCGCACCGCGCTCGACCGGCTGGCGCAGGAGCGCTCCACGCGCAACCGCCGGCTCGTCGCGATCGCCGGCGAAGAGGAGCAGTGGGGCAAGCGGCATGCCGGCGCCGCCGCCCAGATCGCCGTGCTCGACGAACGCCGCGCCGAAATCCGCCGCGAGATCGCCGCGCTGGCGACGCGGCCGGACGAGATCGCGCGCGAGACCGAGACCCTGGCCGAGACCAGCGCCCGCGCCGTCGCCGAGCATCGCGCCGCCGGCGACGCGCTGGCAGTCGCCGAGACCAATCTGCGCGCCGCCGGCGAGGCCGCCCGCAAGGCGGAGACCGACGCCGCCGAGCGCCGCGAGCGCCGCGCCCGGCTCGACGCCCAGCGCGACGCCGCGACCGGGATGCTGGCCCAGCTTCGCGCCGAGATCGCCGAGCGGCTCGGCGTCGCCCCCGACCGGCTCGCCGAATTGGCCGAGCGCGAGCCCGGCGCCGAGGCGGCAGACCCCACGGCGATCGTCGCCCGCCTCGACCGGCTGTTGCGCGAGCGCGACGCGATGGGCCCCGTCAACCTCGTCGCCGAGCGCGAGGCCGCCGAGGTCGAGGAGCGGATGACCGGGCTCAGCCGCGAGCGGGCCGAACTGACCGAGGCGATCGCCCGCCTGCGCCGCGGCATCGGCGCGCTCGACCAGGAAGGCCGCAAGAGAATCACCGCTGCGTTCGAGCGCCTCAACGAGCATTTCGGCGAGCTCTTCGGCCGGCTGTTCGGCGGCGGCCAGGCCAGCCTCGCCTTCGACGGCGACGATCCGCTCGAAGCGGGGCTCGAAATCATGGCGAGCCCGCCGGGGAAGCGGCCGCAGCACCTGTCGCTGTTGTCGGGCGGCGAGCAGGCGCTGACCGCGATCGCGCTGATCTTTGCCGTGTTCCTGACCAACCCGGCGCCGATCTGCGTCCTCGACGAAGTCGACGCCGCGCTCGACGACGCCAATGTCGACCGCTTCTGCCGCCTCGTCGCCGAAACCGCCGACGCGACCGGCACGCGGTTCCTCCTCATCACCCATCACCGCGTCACGATGGCGCGGATGGACCGGCTCTACGGCGTGACGATGCCCGAGCGCGGCGTGTCGCAGCTCGTCTCCGTCGACCTCGCCCGCGCCGCGGAATTGCGGCATGCCGCGGAGTGATCGCCTGGACCGCGGGCATCCCGCCCGCACTTCACAAAAGAATGCGGGCGGGACGTCCGCGGTCCAGTTGCATGGGCGCCTTGCACGAGGCTGGGGTGGCGTCGTATCCCCATGACAACAATGAAATTTTTGCCCAATTTCTCGCCCGCCCGCCGGCTTGACAGCCCGCGGGCCCGCAACTATGGTGCGCGGCGCTTTGGCTGGGGACGGCCGGGGCCGGTTGGCTGTGGGCCGTGCGACCTTAGATGAGCGAAGGAGGACCGACAGACCCGCTGGCGCGCCTGGGGCAAAGGCTGGACCGGGCGCGTGCGGACGAGAATCGAGGGCGATCGGGCGGCGGCGCCGAGCCTCCGCCAAGCGGCCTCGGGCTCGGCTTTCGCATCGGCATCGAGCTTCTGGCATCGCTGTTGGTGGGGCTGGCGCTAGGCTGGGTCACCGACCGCTATCTCGGGACGCGGCCCTGGGGTCTCATCGTCTTCTTTTTCATCGGCGCCGCGGCGGGAATGATGGGTGCGTACCGCGCGGCGCAGGGTTTGGGGCGCAGGGGCGGCTAGAGAGGTTGGAGTAGAACGTGGCGGCTGAAGGTAGCCCACTCGAACAGTTCCAGATCGAGCGGTTGATCCCGCTCCATATCGGCTCGGTCGATGTCTCGTACACGAACTCGGCGCTGCTGATGACGATCGCGGTGGTGCTGATCGCGCTGCTGCTGATCGCCGGCACCAGCCGCTCCGCGCTGGTGCCCGGGCGATGGCAATCGATCGCCGAGATGTCCTACGAATTCATCGCCGGCATGGTCGATGAGAATATCGGCCATCACGGCGGGCGGGAGTTTTTCCCGCTGGTCTTCACGATCTTCATGTTCGTGTTCTTTGGCAATACGTTAGGCCTCATTCCCTACAGCTTTACCTTCACCAGCCACATCATCGTGACGTTTGCGCTGGCGCTGTTCGTGTTCCTGCTGGTGACCCTGGTCGCGCTCTTCAAGCACGGCATCCGGTTCTTCACGATGTTCTTCCCGGCGGGCGCGCCGATCTTCATGGCGCCGATCCTCGTGCCGATCGAGATCGTGTCGTACCTGTCGCGCCCGGTGAGCCTCAGCATCCGGCTTTTCGCGAACATGATGGCCGGGCACACGATGATGGCGGTGTTCGCCGGGTTTACCATCACGCTCGGCATCTTCGGCTTCTTCCCGATCGCGATAAACGTCGCCCTCTACGCCCTCGAGGTCATCGTCACGGCGTTGCAGGCCTATGTCTTCACGATCCTGACCTGTCTCTACCTGCGCGACGCGGTGCATCTGCACTGAGCGCCCCCACCCCTCTTCAGCCAATCTCCACCTTCGTACCACCAGAGGAATACAAGACATGGATCCCACTTCGGCCAAGATGATCGGTGCCGGGCTTGCCGCGATCGGCGTGGCCGGGGCCGGCGTCGGCATCGGCAATATCTTCGGCTCGCTGGTCAGCTCGATCGCCCGCAACCCGGCCGCCCGCGACCAGGTGTTCGGCATCGGCATGCTGGGGTTTGCGCTGACCGAGGCGGTGGCGCTCTACGCGCTCCTGATCGCCTTCCTCGTGCTCTACGCGGTCTGACGCTAGCGACCGATGCCGCAACTCGACTTCACGACCTTCGCCCCGCAGCTTTTCTGGCTGCTGGTGACGTTTGCCGTGCTGTACGCGATCATGCGCTGGCTCGCGATGCCGCGGGTCGGGCGCGCGATCGACGCACGGCGCGACAAGCTCCAGGGCGATCTCGCCCGCGCCAGCCAGCTCAGGTCCGACGCCGAAGCCGTATTGGCCGAGTATCAGAAGACGCTCGCCTCGGCCCGGATCGAGGCGCAGGCGACGCTGCGCGAAACCGCCGACCGGCTCGCCGCCGACGCGGCCGAGCGCCAGCGGGGCCTCGCGGAAGCGCTCGCCGGCCAGATCGACGCCGCTGAACAGCGCATCGCCGCGATGAAGGACGAGGCGCTCGCGGAAATCCGCGGCATCGCGGTCGAGGTCGGCGGCGCGGTCGTCGAAAAGCTGACCGGCGCCCCCGCCGACCCGGCCCGGCTTGCGGCAGCGGTCAACAACGCGGTCGACAACGCGGTCGGGGAGCGCGCGCACTGATGCCGCATTTCATGCACGACCCCGAATTCTGGGTGCTGGTCGCCGCGATCGTCTTTGTCGCGGTGGTGTGGCGCCCGGCGAAAAAAGGCATCGTCTCCAACCTCGACGAGCGCGCGGCCCGCATCCGCGCCGAGCTCGCCGAAGCCGAAACGCTGCGCGCCGAGGCCGAGCGGCTGCTCGCCGAATACCAGCAAAAGCAGCGCGCGGCGCTCGACGAGGCCAAGGCGATCGTCGAGCACGCCAAGGCCGAGGCCGAACGGGTCGCCGCCCAAGCCGCGCGCGACCTCGAACAGGCGCTTGAGCGCCGCCGCCGCCTCGCCGAGGAGCGGATCGCCCAGGCCGAGGCCAAGGCCGTCGCCGAAATCCGCGCCGCCGCGGTCGATGTCGCGATTACCGCGGCCCGCGACGTCATCACCGGCACCCTCGACGAACGCGGCCGCGCGGGGCTGATCGACGCCGCGATCCAGGCGTTGCCCCAGGGACTGAACTAACCAAGTCTTTCCCCTCGCCCGCATTGCGGGAGAGGGTGGATCGCGAAGCGAGACGGGCGAGGGCGCGCGCAGCGCGGCTATCGCCGCAGCCCTCACCCTCCCATCGCTCCGCGACGGGCCCCTCCCTCTCCCGCAATGCGGGCGAGGGGATCGTTCTTACTCTTTCCGTCGCACCGGGCTGGACCGGCCTTTCTTCCCGGCCGTTGACGGGTTATCTATGGCCGCCTGTGGATAACCCTCCGTGTCGATCGCCGCCGTGTTTCCGTCCCGCACCTTGCGCTGCGTCGCAGCCGCCGCTCTGCTTTTCCTCGGCGCGGCGACGGCGTCGGCGAAGACGGCTATCGTGCTCAATTCCGACGACGATTCGCTGAGCGTCATCGACGGCGACACCTACAAGGAGACCTCGCGCGTCCATATCGGCCGCGCGCCTCACCATCTGATGCTGACCCCCGACCAGCACTACCTGATCATCGCGATGTCGGAGGGCAACGAGCTCGTGTTCATCGACCGCGCGACGGGCGCGATCGCCAAGCGGGTCGAGGTCAGCGATCCCTACCAGATCGGGTTCAGCCCGGACGGCAAGTGGTTCGTGTCGAACTCGCTGCGGCTCGACCGCATCGACATCTTCGATGCCGCGACGTTCGAGTTGAAGCACCGCCTGCCCGCCGCGACGATGCCGAGCCATATAGCGTTCTCGACCGACAGCAAAAGCGTGTTCGTGAGCCTCCAAGGCACCGAAAAGGTGATCGGGATCGACCTTGCCTCCGGCGCGACCGAATGGACGACCGTGGTCGGGCGCCAGCCGGCCGGGATGTGGACCGACAAGGCCGGGAATATCCTGGTCGCGGTGATGGGGTCCGATTACGTCGCCGAGCTCGACCCGAAGACCGGCAGCGTGCTGCGCCATATCGTGACCGGCCGGGGCGCCCATAACTTCCAGACCTCGCCGGACGGCAAGCAGCTTTACGTGTCGAACCGGGTGGCGGGCAGCGTCTCCGTGCTCGACCCCGATACGCTCGCCGTGACCGGGCTGATCCAGGCGCCGGGCGGCCCGGACGACATGATGTTCAGCCCCGACGGCAGCCAGCTATGGGTCACCGGACGGTGGCGCGCCTCGGTCGACGTGATCGAGGCGGCGTCGGGCGCGCTCAAGGCGACGATCCCGGTCGGCCGCTCGCCGCACGGGATTTTTCTGTACTAGGGGTCCGCGATGATCGACGGGCTGATGCACCTGATCGGGCAGGTCCAGGGGATCGTATTCGAAAACGCGATCCAGCCGGCGCTGTACCAGCTCGGCCTGATGGATTGGGCCGAGACTATCTTTGACGGGCTGGAGATCCCGCTGCTCGGCGTGCTGGCGATCGGGGTCGCATACCTGCTGTTCCGCCCGCTCGAATTGTGGCGGCCGGTCGAGCGCTGGGCCGAGCGGCGGGCGGTGCGCACCGACGTCATCTACACCGTCGTGCACAAGCTCGGGCTGGTGCCGGCGATCATCTTTCTGATGCTGACGCCGATCGGGGCGGCGATCGACGGCGATCTGCGGTTTCACGGCTATATCCCTCCGGCGATCGAGCAGATGCTGCCGGCGCTCGGCGCCTGGCCGTTCGTGACCTTCCTCGTCTACATCATCGTCATCGATTTCGGCGAATATTGGCGCCACCGGCTGCAGCACCGGCTGCCGTGGTGGTGGGCGCTGCACAGCCTGCACCACGACCAGCGCCAGATGACGCTGTGGAGCGACGACCGCAACCATGTCGTCGACGACGTGCTCGCCGCGGTGTGGGCCGGCACGATCGCGATGCTGATCGGGGTGACGCCGGGCGAGTTCCCGCTGGTGATGATCGTGTTCCGGCTGATCGAAAGCCTGTCGCACACCAATGTCCGCGCCGGATTCGGGCGGGTCGGCGGGGTGCTGCTGGTCGGCCCGCAATACCACCGGCTGCACCATGCGATCGAGCACGCAAGCGCCCCCTACGACCGCGCGCGCGGGTGCAATTTCGCGGTGATCCTGCCGTTGTGGGACGTGATCTTCCGCACCGGGCGGGGCGAGCGGGTGTTCCTGCCGACCGGGGTGGCGGCGCTCGACGGGCCGGCGGTGCGCTGCGGCTATCTCAGGCACCAGGTCGAGGGGTTCCGCCGGCTCGGCGCCGCCGTTGCAAAGCTGGTCAGCCGGCGCCGTCCGGGGTTCGCCGCAGCCTTTCCGGCCGAGTAGCCGGCGCCTGGAACCGGCCCTTCCACGCGCCACCCCGCCCGCGCCAGAACTGGACCGCCGAGGCGCACGTGGCCGCAATGTAGAACAAGGCGATCAACGGCAAGAGCGGCGCGATCCAGATCGGGCAGCGGTAAAAGCGTAGGATCGGCACGAACGACGCGCTCATCATCGCCCAGGCGAGGGCTCCGAGCGCCTTCGCCGCGAGCCCGTGAGCGCAGAACACCACAAGAGGGGGCACGAGATAGGTGAGCGCCATCCCGGCCGTCGCCCCGGCAAGGGCCGGCGCCGAATAGCCGAGCTGGGCGAAGGCACAGCGCGCGATCATATCCCAGAGCTCCCGCCACGACCGGTAGGGCCTGATGCTCCGCGCCCCGTCACCGAGACCGAGCCAGATCGCGCCGCCCGGCTTGACCTGACCCGCCAACGCACAGTCGTCGATGATCTCGCCCCGGATGGTGTCGAGCCCGCCGATCCGCTCCAGCGCGGCGCGGCGCAGCAACACGCACCCGCCCGCCGCCGCCGCGGTTCGATGCGTCGGGCTCGCGACCCAGCGCGGCGGGTAGAGCTTGAAGAAAAAGAAGACAAAGGACGGAACCAGGAGCCGCTCCCACGCACCGTGGCAGTGCAGCCGCACCATGAGCGAGACGAGGTCGCGGTGTTCTCTCTCCGCACGCGCGACGAGGCCGCGGATGTTGCCGGACTCATGCACGATATCGGCATCGGTCAGCAGCAGGTATTCGGCTGCTCTTTCCGCCGCAACCGCGACGCCTTGGTTCATTGCCCACAGCTTTCCAGTCCAGCCCGGCGGCATCTGTTCGCCGGTAAGGACAGTCACCTTGTCGGGAGGCCCGGCGGCACGGGCGATCTCGGCCGTGCTGTCGCTGCTGTGGTCGTCGACGACGATGATGCGCAACTCGCCGGGGTAATCTTGCGCGAGCAGCGAGGCGACCGCGCCGCCGATGAATTCCGCCTCGTCCCGCGCCGGGACTACCGCGACAACCGACGGCGCGCTCGTGAGATCGGGCGCCGGGACACGCTCGACCCGCCAGAACGCGCCGCGGAACGCCAGCAGGTAGATCCAAATCGCGACGACAAAAAGGGCCAGGTCGGCCAAGGCAAGTTTGCTCTTACCTCGTCATCCCGGCGCAGGCCGGGATGACGAGGTTGGTGGCGCTAGGTGCAACTCGCGAACTCCCGGAACGCGGCGACAAACGCCGCCTCCTGCTCGTCAAACGGCGCGTGGCCCGCTTTGTCCAACACGACGAGCCGCGAGCCCGGGATCAGCCCGCGATAGGCCTCGCCGAATTCGGGCGGCACCAGCCCGTCCTGCCGGCCCCAGATCAAGAGGGTCGGCACGTCGACCCGGTGCAGCCATTTGGGCAAATGCGGGTTGTGAAAGCGCGGGCTGTAGGCGAGGCGCGTGACGGTGGCGCGGTTTTTCGCGATGACCGCCTGGTCGGCCTTGCCAAGGTCGGCGAGCCGCCGTTCGGCCACCTCCGGGTCGGCGAAATAGCGGCGCAGGTTTTCCTCGACCGGCATGCGGAAAATGTCGGGGATCGGATTCCCGTTGGCGAGGATGCCGACGGCGCAGACGAGGGTCAGGCTGGCGAGCGCGGCAGTGTTGCGCACCGCCATCTCGGCCGCGACCCAACCGCCGAGCGAGGTGCCCATCAGATGCACCCGGTCGAGCCCCAGCGCGCGGATCAGGTCGAGGTGGAAATAGGCGAGGTCGGCGACGCTATCGAGCCAGGGCGGGTCGTCGGACTGGCCGAACCCGGGATGCTCGGGCGCGATCACCTCGAACTCCGCCGACAGCGTCTCCATGAACGGCCGCCATCCGGTATGCCCGCCGGCGCCGTGCAGGAACAGCAGCGGCGCGCCCGTGCCCCCGCGAAAGAGTCGGATAGCCGCGCCGGCGACGGTGATCGTCTCGGTCCGATAGGCCATTTTTGCCTCCCTCGGCGCATTCTAGCGCGGGACAGCGGCCGGAGAGGAAGTGCTTGCGCGGCGTCGGCGCGTGCGGTGTGATCCGTCCGATGAAAACCAAGCGGAAGGCGCCGTTCGTCCTGACCGCGTCGGACCACGGCCCGATGATCGTCAACCGGCTCGACTACCGCCTGGTCGAAAGCGGCGGCGGCTATGGCGTCGGCTATCAGCTCCTCGAAGCATCGTCATTCGATCCGGAGGAGGTCGATCTGCTCGTGGGCCTTCTGCGCCTGCGGCGGCAATATTTCGGCGACGGCGTCTTCGCCATCGATTGCGGCGCCAATATCGGCGTCCACACGATCGAATGGGCGAAGGAGATGACCGGTTGGGGCGGGGTTCTCGCCTTCGAGGCGCAGGAGCGCATCTATTACGCACTGGCCGGCAACGTCGCCCTCAACAACTGCTTCAACGCCCGCGCGGTGCTGGCGGCCGTCGCCGCCGAGAACGGAACCTTGCGGGTGCCGCGCCCGAACTATCAGCAGCCGGGCAGCTTCGGCAGCCTCGAACTGCGCCAGGCCGCCGCGAACGAGTTTATCGGGCAGCAGATCGACTATTCGGACGCCGCCATGGTGGAGGTGAGGACCATCGCGCTCGACTCGCTGGGCGTGCCCCGGGTCGACCTGATCAAGATCGATGTCGAGGGCATGGAGGCCGAGGTTCTTGCCGGTGCGCGGGGAATCCTCACCAGCCAGCACCCGGTTCTGCTCGTCGAGTGGATCAAGGCGTCGAAGGAGGCGATCGCCGCGATCCTTGTCCCGCTCGGCTACACGGTATTCGAGATCGCCCTCAACCTGCTTGCGGTTCACAACGACGACCGCTGCCTCGCGCATATCAAGCAGCGCCAGGCCTGACCCTTTCCGCAATCGCCGCTGGAGACTTCCGATGGCCAAGCTCAAGATTTACGGCATCCCGCGCTCGCGCGCGTTTCGCGCGATGTGGCTGGCGGCGGAGTTGGGGCTCGACTACGACAACGTTCCGATCGGCACGGCCGGCGATTCGCGCGCGGCGTCGTTTCTCGCGATCAACCCCAACGGCCACATCCCGGCGATCGACGACGACGGGTTCATCCTGTGGGAATCGATGGCGATCAATTTGTACCTCGCCAAGAAGCATGGGCTCGGCGGGCTCTACCCCACGTCGATCGAGGACGAGGCGCGGACCTGGCAATGGAGCCTCTGGGGCATGACCGAGATCGAGCGCCATGTCCTCAACGCGATGTTCCACCGCGCGGTCTATCCCGAGGACAAGCGCGACGCCGCCTCGGCCGACGAAAGCGAGCGGGCGATGCAGGCGCCGCTCAAGGTGCTCGACGGCGCCGTCTCGACGACGCCGTACCTGATCGGCAACGACTTCACCGTCGCCGACCTCAACGTCGCCAGCATCCTCTCCTGGGCGCGGCCGGCGCGGATCGATTTCGGCCCGTTCCCCAAGGCGGCGGACTGGCTGACCCGATGCGCGATGCGCGACGCTGCCAAGGCGGCGCGCGATTTACAGCGCTGACCATCGGCTGATAGCGTCGGGCCAACGCATCTTCGGGAGGGACGACATGACCAGGGCACGGGTATCGCGGCGGCGCGTGATGCAATTCGCGGCGGCTTTGCCGCTGATCGGAAGAGGAGGGGCGGCGATGGCGCAGGGTGGTCCGCAGACGGTCGTCTATGTCTCCAACGCCGGCAGCAAGGACATCTATTGCCTGTCGATGAACCGCGACACCGGCGAATTGACGATGATCGAGAAGACGCCGGTGCCCGGCAGCGAAAAGACGACGCCGACGAGCCTGCCGATGACGACGAGCCGGGACCGGAAATTCCTCTACGCCCAGCTCCGCAGCGAGCCCTACCCGCTCTCGACCTTTGCGATCGACCGGGCGAGCGGCAAGCTCAGCAACGTCGCGACGACCCCGCTCGTCGACCAGATGGCCTATATCAACACCGACCGCAGCGGCAAATACCTGCTCGCCGCCTCGTATGTCGGCGCGAAGCTCTGCATTTACCCGATCGACCCGAAGACCGGCATCGTCGGGTCGAAGGCGACGCAGCTCCTCGACACCAAGCCCAAGGCGCATTGCGTCTATGTCGGCGCCGCCAACCACATCTACGTGCCGGTGCTGGGCGGCGACGAGGTGCTCGAACTGAACCTCGCCGCGGATGGCACGGTGACCCCGAACGGCCCGGGCGCCGTCCACACCAAGCAGGGCGCCGGCCCGCGCCACTTCACGATCCACCCGAACGGGCGCTGGGCCTACCTGATCACCGAGACGACCGCGACGATCGGCCAGTACGACGTCGACCCCGCGACCGGCCAGCTCACGGAGGTCGGGTTCGTCGATACCGGCGACTACAAGGAGCAGCCCGCCGCTTCCGACATCCACGTGACGCCCAACGGCCGTTTCCTCTACGGCGCCGAGCGCAAGACCAGCATGCTGCACGGGTTCAAGATCGATGAGAAGAACGGCAAGCTGACCAAGATCGGCAGCTTCCCGACTGAAAAGACCCCGCGCGGCTTCAATATCGACCCGCGCGGCAAGTTCCTGTTGTCGGTCGGCATGGATTCCGCATCGATGACCGTCTACGAGATCGCCGCCGACGGCCGCCTCGGCCCGCTCAAGCAATACCCGATGGGGACAAACCCCAATTGGGTCGAAATCGTGGATTTGGCCTGACGAGATTGGACCGCGGGTGTCTCGCCCGCGGTCCTCTCAATTCCGGGGCTGCATCAGTCGGAAATCTGGGCCGACCCGCCGTCAGCCTCGTGGATGATGGACAATAGCTGAGTGGCGAGCATGCCCCTTATAACCGCCTCCATCTCCGATACATCAACCTGTCCAGCACGCGCCGCCGCATCTGCCTGATCTAACGCTCGAAAGTACGCAGTACGATCGTTCTGTATTTGCTGAACGACCGTCGGAACTCCCGGTAGGATCGTGTTTAATTTTGCCGAAAGCACAATATAAGAAATAATCCTACTAGTACGTCCATTCCCATCCTCAAATGGGTGTATCCAATTCAAGCGCCACATTACATACGATGATAAATAAAATGCCGTCCTTTCGTGCCAATTATCGTTTACGTGATCACACATTTCTTCAACCAAAAACTTGACGAGGTGAGCGGGCGGCGGCGAATGTTTACTCTTACTTATACTTACGGGACCAGTTCTCCATTCTCCAGGATGAGCTTCAATGCCCTTTACCGCTGTTTCTTGAAGCTGCTGAATTAGTGACGATCGGAGGGAAAAGGGGCGATCACGTTCTTGGAAACTCTTAATAGCGTCGATGGCAAGGTCGTACTGGCGAAGCCCATTCTCGACTTCCAATTCGGCTATGCGTCGAGCTTCATCTTCAGCGGTCATAGAAAAAGGGGGTGCCTTTGGGATCGACACCCCCTCCCTCAATTAGATACGCAGCGGAAGTTACTCGCTGGGGATAGCGTCGGCTTGGCGGTTCACCATTTCCCAGGTGACCTTGTCATTCTCAAACGCCGTATTACCATAGACGAAGCTGCGGCGTTGCTCCTCCCGCTGGTCCTCACTGACTCGGACGGCTTTGGCCATCTCGATCAGCCGCGAAAGGCTGTCCATTAGCTTCCCTCCTTCGTTGGGCTTTCGGATACCCAAAATGATCGAGAACTATATAGGCTCTCAAGCTCGCCTTCGCAACGGCCCGTGAGCCTTCGGCGCGGGCTGCATATAAAGCGCCTCCTTACCCTTAATTCTACCGAATCAGTTAAACTGAAACAGTATCCAATCCTTAGATAAACACCCCCTTCATCCCCCCAGCCGGATAGCGGGTGCCGGCGGCGGCGCCGACGGGGATGATCCTGCCGATCTCGGCGGCTTCCTCGGTGGTCAGCGACACGTCGACAGCGCCGAGGTTTTCCTCGAGCCGACCGACATTCTTGGTGCCGGGGATCGGGATCACGTCGTCGCCCTGCGCCATCAGCCAGGCGAGGCAGAGCTGGGCGACCGTGCAGCGCTTGTCGGCGGCGATCGCCTCGACGCGCTCGACCAGCGCCCGGTTCTTCTGGAAATTCTCGCCCTCGAAGCGCGGATGCCGGCCGCGCGTGTCGCCGGGCTGGAGGTTGTTGAAATCGGGCACCACGCCGGCCAGCAGGCTGCGCCCGAGCGGCGCGTAGGCGACGAACGAGATGCCGAGGTCGCGTGTCACGGCGCGCGTCTCCTCGCCGATTTCGCGGTAAAGCAGCGAATATTCGCTCTGCACCGCCGCGATCGGGTGGGTCGCATGGGCTTTCCTGATGCGGTCGGGTGCGGCCTCGCACAGGCCGAGATGCTTGACCTTGCCCTGGTCGATCAGCCGCGCCATCGCGCCGACGGTCTCCTCGACCGGCACGTTCGGGTCGACGCGGTGCTGGAAATACACGTCGATCACATCCATCCCGAGCCGCTTCAGGCTCGCCTCGCAAGCCTGTTGGATGTATTCGGGCCGGCCGTCGACACCGTTGGCGCCGCCGGGGTTTTGGGTCTGGCCGAACTTGCTGGCGATGACGACCTTGTCGCGCATCCCCTTGAACGCGCGGCCGAGCAGGCTTTCGTTCTGGCCCCAGCCGTACATGTCCGAGCTGTCGAAGAACTCGACGCCGAGATCGACCGCCTTGTGCAGGAACCCGATCGCCGCCTCGTCGTCGCTTTTGCCGTACACGCCCGACAGCGACATGCACCCGAGCCCCAGCCCCAATACGTCCGGCCCGTTCCGGCCAATCGTCCGCCGCCTGCTCCCAGCCATCAAAAACCTCCAGGTTATGTTTGCGTCAGCATAGCGGATCGCCGTACAGAGGTCATTCCGGGATCGCTCTCGGGCGAGACCCGGAACCCAAGAACACGAACTTCTGAACAGGAAGCTCTGCCGCCGCATCCTTCTTTGTTCATGGTTCCGGGTTCGCGGCAAGGCCGCGCCCCGGAATGACGTTGAGGAGAACGGCGCACGCGCTATGATCGCGTGACAAGTTTCACCTGAGGGAGGGAGCGATGGCGGGTCAATCGCATGTTTACGCTGGCGTGGCGGCCACCGTGGGCGCGGAGCACTCCGGCAATCTGGGCGGCATCTTCCGCCAGGAAGCCGGCGGCGGGAAATGGGAACACCTGACGAACGGGCTTCCGGGCGACGCCGAGGTCCACGCGATCACCGTGCACCCGGGCGACAACGACACGATCTATGTCGGCAGCACCAAGGGCATCTATCGCAGCGCCAACCGCGGCAACAAGTTCGAGCATCTGAGCGTCCCGGGCGGCGACCCCGACATCTGGTCGATCCTGGTCCACCCGAAGGATCCAAAACGGCTTTACGCGGGCGCCACCCCGACCGGCGTCTATCGCAGCGACGACGGCGGCGACCATTGGAAAAAGCTCGCCGACCCGAACCTGCCCGACCGCGTCATCATGGCGTTCGCCTGCCGGGTCATGCGGCTCGACGTCGACCCGAACTCGCCGGACGACGTATTCGCGACGATCGAGGCGAACGGCGCGATGCGCAGCCGCAACGCCGGCGAAAGCTGGGAAGACTGCACCGCCGACCTGATCCGCTTTTGCGAAGAGCCGAAATATCGCAGCCGCATCGGCAGCCAGACCGAGATCGAGGGCATGCTCGACGGCCACGCACTCGCCTGCAGCGCGGCGGCGCCGGGGACCGTGTTCCTCGCCAACCGCATGGGCCTCTTCAAGAGCCCCGACCGCGGCACGACCTGGGAAGACATGGATATCGGCCGCTTCTCGCCGCTCACCTACGGCCGCGACATCCGCACCTCGCCGCACGACCCGAAGACCCTGTACGCGGCGCTGAGCCCGGCCGCGCGCTCGACCGACGGCTCGATCTACAAGAGCACCGATGTCGGCGAGACCTGGACCCGCTTCGACCACGGCATCAAGGCGGATGCGACGATGATGGGCGTCGTCGTCCATCCCAAGGACCCCAACCAGGTGTATGGCGTGTCGCGCGCCGGCCAGGTGTTCGGAACCCAGGACGGCGGCAAGAGCTGGAGCGAAAGCCGCCTGCCCGAAGGCGTGCGCGACACCTACTGCGTCGCCGCGGGGTAAACCAACCGGCAGCAGCATGGGTTTCGCCGCGCTCAACCCATCCTACCCGTTCGGTGCCGCAGGATGGGTTGGGCCGCGCGAAACCCATCGTTGCTTATCTCCCGATCGCCTCGGCCAACGCCAGCGTGCGCTCGGCGGCGGCGACATGCAGGTTTTCGATCAGCCGCCCACCGACGACCACGATCCCCTTTCCCGCCGCGGCTGCCTCGCGGTGCGCGGCGATGATCTTTCGCGCGGCCGCCACCTCGTCGTCCGACGGAGCGAACGCGTCGTTCGCGGGCGCGATCTGCTTCGGGTGGATCAGCGTCTTGCCGTCGAAGCCCATCGCCCGACCCTGGCGGCACACGGCCACAAATCCCTCGTCGTCGGCGAGGTCGAGCTGCACGCCATCGAGGACCGCGAGGCCGTAGGCGCGGGCCGCGAGGAGGGCGAGGCCGATCGCGGTCATCAAGGGTGCGCGGCCGGGCGTGTCGAGCGCGTGGAGGTCGGCGGTCAGATCCGAGGTGCCCAGGACGAGCGCGGCGACGCGGGGGGCGGCGGCGATCTCGCGCAGGTTGAGGATGCCGAGCGGGGTTTCCACCATGCACCAGATCGCGATCCGCTCCGGCAGGCGCGACGCGGCCTCGCGCATACGCTCGGCGTTTTCGACCTTGGGCAATAGCACGGCATCGAGCGGCATCCTGGCCGCGGCGGCGAGATCGTCCGCGCCCCAGGCGCTGTCGAGCGGGTTGACCCGCAGCACCAGCTCGCGCCGCCCGTAGCCGCCCTCGGCGAGCGCCGCCCCGACCGCCGCGCGGGCGGCGAGTTTCGCGTCGGCGGCGACCGCGTCCTCGAGGTCGAAGATCAGCCCGTCGGCCGGCAGTTCGCGCGATTTGGCCAGCGCGCGGGCATTGGCGCCGGGCATGAACAACAGGCTGCGGCGGGGGCGGATTGTCGCCGGCATCGGAAGTCCTCGGTATTGCTGCGCCAAGGGTTATAATTTCGTTTGCGGGCAAAGCGCGAGCGGGTGAATGCGATGGCGGAGACGGACGCGGAGCCGAGCGTGGGCCAGTGGCTGGGATTCTGGGTGCAGATCGTCGTGCTCGGCCTCCTCGCCGTGCTCGGCGCATGGTTCGCCAGCGCCGGCAGCGGGCCGGGCGATTACGCGAGCGGGCTCATCCTGTTCGTCTGCGCGCTCGCCCTCGCCTTCCACCGGCTCAAGGCGCAGCTCGACGGCGACAGCGCCGGGTTTCAAGAGGCGCTGTTCGTCGACACGATGGGCAACCTCGCGATCGTCGTGCCGCTGTTCGTGGTGATCGGGCTCGGCGGATTGTTCGTCGCGGCCGCCTGCGGCGAGGGCAGCCTGCACGATGCCGGGATCGGCCTCTTCTGCGCCAGCGGGCTCGCCGTGTTCCTGAGCCTCAAGCGCGTCTTCGACCGGCTCGACCACCATCCCTGATGCCGACGGTCCTGTCGGTTCAGTCGCGCGTTTCATACGGGCATGTCGGCAACGCCGCGGCGGTGTTCCCGCTGCAGCGGCTCGGCTGCGAGGCGTGGGCGCTCGATACCGTCGCGTTCTCGAACCACACCGGCCACGGCAAATGGCGCGGCGCGGTGGTGCCGGCGGAGACCGTGGCGACGCTGTTCGAAGGTATCGCCGACCTCGGCGTGCTCGGCGAGTGCGACGCGGTGCTGAGCGGGTATCTCGGCGCGGCCGAAACCGGGCCGGTACTGCTGGACATCGTGGCCCGCATCAAGACCGCCAACCCGAATGCCCTCTTCTGCTGCGACCCCGTGATCGGCGACACCGACACCGGGTCCTATGTGCGGCCCGGGGTGGCCGAGTTTTTCCGCGACGTGGCCCTGCCCCGCGCGGACATCCTGACCCCCAACCTGTTCGAGGTCGAATTCCTGACCGGGCACGCGGTTTCGGACCTGGTCGAAACCGCTGCCGCCGCCGAAGAATTGCGCCGGCGCGGGCCGGGGACGGTGATGGTCACGAGCCTTCACGTCGCCGGCGACCGCATCGCGATGCTCGCGGCCGGCAAGGACGGCGCCTGGGTGGTCGAGACGCCGCGCATACCGGCCGACCTCAACGGCTGCGGCGACGTGACCGCCGCCCTCTTCCTCGCCCGCCTCCTGCGCGGAGAGCCCCTCCCCGACGCGCTCTCCGCCACCGCCTCGGCGATGTTCGCGCTGATCGACGGCACCGTGCGCCGGGGCCGTTACGAGCTGGCGCTGATCGAGATGCAGGACGAGCTGGTGTCGCCGAGCCGGACGTTTTCGGCGGTGCGGGTGGAGTAAGGGAGCGCAGGCGTCCCGCCCGCATCGGCCTTCGGCTGTCCCTCACCCGGCTCGCTGCGCGATCCACCCTCTCCCGCAATGCGGGCGAGGGGAAAGTTTAGCGAGAGCTGGAAGCTGCCCCCTCGCCCGCATTGCGGGAGAGGGTGCCCGAAGGGCGGGTGAGGGCGCGGCGCGCAGCGACGCGAGCGGCGGCCGCGCTCCCTTACACTCCGATCTCCTCGATCCTGCCGTCGGCGAGGCGGAAGAAGCGGTTTTGCGGCACCGGCAGGCGCAGCGCCTCGGCGCGTGGCAGGCCGGCGTAGATGCCGCGCAGAACCCGGGTGACGACGCCATGCGTCACGACGATCGCGGGCCGGTCGGCGAGCGCGGCGAGGCCGTCGCCGATACGGCCGGCGAACTCCTGGTAGGTCTCGCCGTCGGGGGTGCCGAAATACCA
The DNA here is from genome assembly GCA_036268075.1 of Allostellaceae bacterium. GTDB lineage: Bacteria > Pseudomonadota > Alphaproteobacteria > ATCC43930 > CGMCC-115725 > DATARH01. Next base: position 19,358 of record DATAUV010000037.1, read on the forward strand.
GCTTCCGTCGTAGTTATCGAAGATGCCGGGCGCGCGGGCGGCGATCTCGCCGCGGTCGAGCCCGTCCCACGAGCCGAGCGAGATCTCGCGCAGCCGGTCGTCGAACGCGATGTCCCCGCGCATCATCTCGGCCGCGACCAGCTCGGCGGTGCGGCGGGCGCGGCCGATCGGGCTGGCGACGATCTCGGCGGTCCACGCGTCGGGAAGCTGCGCGAGCCGCCGGCCGATCGCCCGCGCCTGCGCGACGCCGGTCTCGGTCAGCGGCGAATCGAGCCAGCCCTGATACCGCTGCACCCGGTTGAACTCGGTCTCGCCGTGGCGGACGAGGTAGATCACTTGCGCAGCCGCAGGCGCGGCGTGCGCGGCCTGATCACTATTTCTTTCCCATCTGGCTGAAGAACATCTCCTGCAGCTTCTGGAAGCCTTCGAGCCCGGCGGGCAGCCAGGTTTTCAGCATCGCCTCCGGATCGAGCCCCGCGATATTGGCGCGCATCTTGGCCTCCACCTCCTTGAGCAGCGCGTCCTGCATCGGCTTGACGTCGGGCAGGCCGAAAAACTCGCGCAGCTCCCCGGGGGTGCAATCGACATCGAACGAGATCTTCATCGCCGGCCCCTTCTGCTACGATGCATCAATCTAGCAAGGAATCCTGTAGATGGCCGTCGATATCCCGTTCCGCCGCGACGTCAGCTTCGAGTACGGGCGGCTCGAGCAGATCGCGCCGGGGCTGCGCCGTATTGTCGCGCGCAACCCCGGCCCGTTCACGTTCCGCGGCACCGGCACCTATGTCGTCGGCGAGGGCAAGGTCGCGGTGATCGACCCCGGCCCGCTCCAGCAGGACCATGTCGACGCCCTCACCCAAAGTCTCGCGGGCGAGACGGTGACGCACATCCTCGTCACCCACACCCATAACGACCACTCGCCGGCCGCCGCGCCGTTCAAGAAGGCGGTCACGGCGCCGACCTACGGCTTCGGCCCCCATGCCGGCGGCAGGCGCGGCGAGATCGGCCCCGAGGCCGGCGGCGACTGGGATTTCACACCCGATATCGTCGTCAAGGACGGCGACACGATCGAGGGCGACGGCTGGCGGTTCGAGGCGGTGCATACGCCCGGCCACACCTCGAACCATCTGTGCTTCGCCTTGCCCGACAAGGGCATCCTCTTCAGCGGCGATCATGTGATGGGATGGTCCACCAGCGTCATCGCGCCGCCCGACGGCAACATGGCCGCCTACATGGCCTCACTCGACAAGCTGCTCGACCGCGGCGACACGACGTACTGGCCGACCCACGGCCCGGCGATCACCGAGCCCAAGCGGCACGTGCGGGCGTTCATCGCGCATCGCCGCGAACGCGAGGCCGGCGTCATCGATTGCCTCAAATCCGGGATCGGCGAGGTCGACGCGATGGTGGGGCGGCTTTATGTCGGGCTCGACCCGTCGCTGCGCCACGCCGCGGGCCGCTCGGTGCTGGCGCATCTGGTCGATTTGATCGAGCGCGGGATCGTCGCCTGCGACGGGCCGGCGACGGTCGCGGCGACCTATCGCATGCGCCACGCGAACCCCGCCGCGTAGGGTGATTCGGATCCGGATGGATCAATGTGCGGGTGGGCGGCGTTTAACCCATGCGGCAAGTGACTGTCGCAGTTTCAAAACCCTGCCATGCGCCACTTTGCCGTTCATCGACCTTCGGGGAAGTGCTATGTGCAGGACCTGTCGAGCGCCTCGTTCCAGCCCCAGGAGACTCCGGTGAAGATTGCCAGCCCGATCTTGATTGTCGGCGCATTGGCGGCGTTGGCCGCCTGCTCGCATACCCCGTCGCAACCGCCGCCACAGCCGGCGCCGATGATGAGCCCCGCTCCGCCGCCCGCGCCGCCGGAGCAGCCCTATGTCGTGCCGAGTTCGCCGCCGCCGCCGGCCCATGTCATGCATCGCGGCCACCGCCGCTACGTGCATCACAGGGTCACGCACCACGCGGTCACGCACCACGTCGTGCATCATCATGTGGTCCACCACGTGATCCACCACCCGGCCTCCGGGTCGATGGCGCCGCCGCCGTCTTCGGCCGCGCCGTCTCCGATGTCGGCCCCGATGCCGCCGCCGCCGTCGGACAGCCGCCTGCCCGGCCCGAAGACGAGCCCGCAGTAAGCGAGCCTGCACGCGACAAGAACAAGGGGGCCTCGGCCCCCTTGTTTGCGTTCGCGGCGCCTACCCCAGGTGCTTCAGATACTGCGCCACGAAGTCGCAGCCGACGCTCCGCGCGTAGGCTTCGGTGAGGCGGCGTGTGATCGGCCCGGGGATCGGGCCGGGGACGGCGCGGCCGCCGATGCTGCGCACCGGGCAGAGGCAGAGGCTGGTCGAGCTCATGAAGATTTCGTCGGCCGTCGCCGCGTCGTAGAGGTCGAGATCGGCCTCATGGCACGCGATGGCGAGCTCGGCGCAGAGCTCGATCACGGTCGCACGGCTGATCCCGGGCAGCACGAAACGGTCGCGCGGGGTCAGCACCTCGCCGTCGCAGACGATAAAGATGTTGCTGCCGATCCCCTCGGCGATGTGGCCCTGCGCGTCGAGGAGGACCGACCACGCCTCCTTGTCCTGCGATTTCGCTTCAAGGTCGGCCATGATGAGGTTGAGATAATTGTGCGTTTTCGCGCGCGGGCTCAGCATGTCGGGCGACACGCGGCGGGTCGGCGGCACGACGATATCGATGCCGTCGCGAAAGAGCCGCGCCCGGGCCTTCAGCGGCAGCGGGATGCATTCGACGATGACGGTCGGGCCACCGGGATGATCCCACCCCTCGTCGCCGACCGCGTCGACCCCGCGCGAGACGCGCTGGCCGATCCAGAAATCGGTATCGGGCGTCAGGAAATGCCGGTTGCGCTCCAAGACCTCGTTGCTGATCCCGACCATCTCAGCCTGGCTGAGCCCGGGGTCGATGCGCAGGTAGCGCAGCGAGCGGTAGAACCGCGCGACATGCTCCTCGATCTTGAAAATCCGCCCCCCGAAGGTGCGCGTCATGTCGAACGCGGCGTCGCCGTATTTGAACCCGCGGTCGCGGAACGGGATCACCACCTCGCGCTCGGGCACGTAATTGCCGTTGAAGTAGGCGACGCGCTGGTTGCCCTGTGGGCGGGCATCGCTCATACGAGGCCCGCGAACAGCGGCGCGCGGGTTTCGGCGAATTCCTCGACCGCGCCGATGAGCTGGTCGCCGTCCTTGTCGTCGAGCGCGACCGACAGCGAGATCATCCCGCGCTTTGCCAGCCAGACGCCGCGGGCCAGCACGTCGAAGTAGAAGAGGTCGCGCAGCCCGGAGTGGCCTTTCGCCGCGTCGTCGATGTTGTGGATCGGCTGGCCGGTCATGTGGATGCCGATCATCGAGCCGATCCCGGTGAATTGCAGCGCGAGGCCGTGCTCGCCCGCGATCTTGTTCAGCCGGTCACGCAGCGCGTCGCCAAAGGCGTTGAGGCTGCGCGAGGCCTCCGGCGTGTACACCTCGGTGAGCCCGGTATAGCCGGCGTTCATCGTCAGATTGTTGTTGTTGAACGTGCCGGCGTGCTGGAACCCGTCCTTGCGGCGCGGGTCGAACCAATCCATCACCGCCTTCGACCCGCCAAACGCGCCGAACGTCATCCCGCCGCCGACATATTTGCCCAGCGTCGTCATGTCGGGGATGATCCCGTGCATCTCCTGCAGCCCGCCCGGCGCGAGGCGCGAGGTCATTACTTCGTCGAAAATCAGCACCGCGCCGGTTTCGCTCGCCAGCGCGCGCAGATCGGCGAGAAATTCGTGCGTCGCCGGGATGCAGCCGCTGCCGCCCAGCATCGGCTCGATCAGGATCGCGGCGAGGTCGCCCTTGTGCGGCTCGACGAGCGCGCGGGTGCCGGCGATGTCGTTATAGGTGCCGAGGAGGAATTCGAACGGCGCGTTCACCGCGCTCTTGCCGCGGAAATAGAAGACGCCGCCATGGTAGCCGCCGTTGAACACGAGGATCTTGTCGCGCCCGGTCATCGCCCGCGCGCCGCTGACCGCCATCAGGTTGGCCTCGGTGCCGGAATTGGTGAACCGCACCAGCTCGATCGACGGGAACCGGTCGCAGATCGCCGCCGCGAACCGCGCCTCGGCGAGCCCGTGCGCGCCGAAATTGATGCCGCCGTCGAGCGCCGCGTCGATCGCCTTCCGGATCGCCGGGTGCGAATGGCCGTAGAGCCCGGCGGTGAATTCGCTCAGGAAATCGACATACTCATGCCCGTCGACATCCCACAGATGCGCCCCCTCGCCCTTCGCCATCGTCAGCGGGAACGGATCGACAAAAATCGACGAGCGCGTGCTGCCCCCCGGCATCGCCGCGCAAGCCGCCTCATGCTGCGCCTGGCTTTTCGGATTGGCGGCACGATACGCCTCGACCGCCTCGGCGAGCGCGGCGTCGATATCGATATTGGCGGGCGGGCTCTGTGGCATCTGTTGTCCTCTTCCGGTCTTCCCTTTTAGCAAGGACCGGCGAAGAGCGACATGCCGAAGGACGCATTCGCGCCGAGCTGAGGGCGCCCCGCCCCGTTCAGCCGGCGTCGAGTTCCCGCTCGACGACTGCCTTCAGCGGCGGTAGTGCCACAAGCACAGTGTCCCAGACGTCCTGCGCAGCTACATCCTCATAATCGTGCCGATAGACATTTCCGGCTCCGGCCATATCTTGCCATGTAATGTTCGGATGCCGTTTCTTCAAGTCGTCACCAAGCCGCCGCGATGCTTCGGAGATGATTTCGAGACAGCGAGTGGCCGCATAGACCCGCATAAAATCATCGCAGAACATCTCCAAAGTCTGACCTTGCACAAACTGCTCGGCGAGCGTGATATTATGGAGAATGTCAATTAGGGACGAGCGCTCCCGATCAGAACGCATATATGGCGTCCTGGAGCGATGATTGCTTCAAATGCGGTTTCAGGCGTTCGCGATTAATTACGTCCACTGGCTGCTCGAATAGTCCGGCGACGTATCTTTTGATCCCAACGTAGTCGAAAATTGTCAGCCTGCTGTCGGGGGCGAACTCGACCAGGATGTCGATGTCGCTATCGGAATGGTTGTCACCTCGCGCGACCGAGCCGAACAAGGCGACGTGGGAGATTCCTCGCGCCCGCAGGGCAAGCTCGTTTTCGCGCAACGTCGTTAGGGCACTCTCCGCATTCATGTTCCGAGTCTATCACAAATCCGGGCGCGAGAGCGCGAGCGTCCCGCCCGCGCTCCTCTCTACCCGGCGTATGCGCGCCGTCCCCAATCGCGCAGCCATAGTCGGACGAGGTGGCGGGGGTGCTGGGGGTCGTCGGTGAAATCAGTGCGGGCGTGGCCGATGGCGCGGTTGTGGACGAATTGGATCTGGCCGGGTTCGAGGTGGAAATCGGCGGAGATCGACTCGTCGTCGAAAATGTCGAGCATCGCGGCGAGGGCGGCGGCGCCTTCGTTGTCGATGGGCTCGCCCCCACGGGATTTGGCGAGCGCATAGCCGCCGTTGATCTGGTGGGCGCTGAAGCGGGCGCGGAGTTCGGGGGTGGCCTCGAAGACCGGGGCGGCGAAGACCGGCTCTTCGCCGGGAAAGAACTCGCGCTGGCGGTCGAACCAGAACGGGCGGTAGAGGCGCGCGACCGCGTCGGGATGCCGGGCCAATAGCTCGTTGTGGATCGTCGCAAAGCTGGCGACGCGGCTGTGTCCGCCGCTTTGGGCCGCGTGCAGGCAGAGGAGCCCGACATATTCGGGCGGGGTCGCGTTGTAGGAATTGTCGTTGTGGAATTTGAGCTCGATGTTGGTCTGGTCGGGCCGCACGCCCGAGCCGGGCAGCGCGGCCCGGCCGGTGTCGAGGACGTCGTAGATGAGGGTGCCGTCGAGCTTTTGCGCCACTGGCCGCGCGACCATCGACGACAGCAGCCAATAGACCGCCGTCGCCTCCTCCCCGAGCGCGTCGAGCGGCAGCCGGTCCAGAATCGCGAAGCGCACGCCGGTGTCGAGGATGCCGCGCACCGACGCCATCGCCGCACGGCAATGCGAGAGGTCGAAATCGGCGGGGTCGAGGACGATCGTCGGCAGCGGAAAGCGCCGCAACTCGTCGGCGGCGCGGCATAGCTCATCGAGGCAAGGCGGCGACAGCTCGACGTGGTAATCCGCGGGCCGGATCGTGTCGCGGCGCCAGGCCTCGGGGCCTTCGATGGGGCTATCGATCCTGGGGTCGATCACAGCTCTGCTCGCCAAAGTTCGCCGACGATAAGACAATGCCGGCCCGCCCCGCCGCAAGGGCGCGCTGCGCGCGGCCCTCACCCGTCTCGCTACGCGAGCCACCCTCTCCCGCAATGCGGGCGAGGGGAAGAAGCGGACCTACTCCAAAATCCTCAGCCGATATCCGACCCCCGTCTCGGTGGCGATGTGGGTCGGGCGTTCGGGGTCGGGTTCGATCTTTTGGCGGAGCTGGCGGATGTAGATGCGCAAATATTGCACGTCGCCCTCGCCGCCCCACACCTCGCGCAGCATCATGCGGTGGGTCAGCACCTTGCCGGCATGGGCGACGAGGAGGCGCAGGAGGTCGTATTCGCGCGGCGACAGCTTCACCTCGGCATCGCGCACGGTGACGGTGCGGCGGACGAGGTCGACCGAGAGGTCGCCGCTGTGGAACACCGGCAACTCGCCCTGCTGCATCAGGCGGTGACGCAGCGCGGCGCGGATGCGGGCGAGGAGCTCGTCGACGCCGAACGGCTTGGTCACGTAATCGTCGGCGCCGAGGTCGAGCGCCTCGACCTTGCCGGCCTCGTCGGTGCGGCTCGTCAGCACGATGATCGGCACGATCGAGCCCTGTCCGCGCAGCCGGCGGATGATGTCGAGCCCGCTGATGCCCGGCAGGCCGAGATCGAGCACGACGATGTCGACCCGTCCGCGCAACGACACCAGCGCCGCCTCGCCGGTGTCGGCCTCGACCGGGTCGTAGCCCTCCGCGCGAAGGCTCGTGCGCAGAAACCGGCGGATCGCCGGCTCGTCGTCGACGACGAGGACGCGCAGCGGGTTCGCGTTCATGGTGTTGGCCCCGCCGGCATCGCGATCGTGAACACCGCGCCGAGCCGGTCGGTGCGGTTGCGGGCGACGATCGCGCCGCCCATCGCCTCGACAAACCCACGGCAGATCGCGAGCCCGAGCCCGGTGCCGGCGCGCTGCCGGTCCTGGGCGTGGACGCGGTAGAATTTGTCGAAGATGCGTTCGAGGTCGGAGGGCGCGATGCCGATCCCCTCGTCCGACAGGTCGATCCGCACCCGCGCTCCCTCGCGCCGCGCCTGGAGCCGCACGGTCGAGCCGGAGGGGGCGTATTTGGCGGCGTTGTCGAAGAGGTTGAACAGCACCTGCTCGAACAGCACCGGGTCGAGGTTCAGCATCGGCAGGTCGGCGGCGAGGTCGAGCGCGACCTTGTGTCCGGCGAGGATCGTCGCGGCGCGTTCGAGCGCGCTGCCGGCGAGCTCGGCGAGATCGACCGGCCCCAGGCGCGGCGCCACCGCGCCGGATTCGAGCCGGGTCATGTCGAGGAGGTTGGCGATAAAGCGGTTGAGCCGTTCCGCCTCCTCGCGGATCGTGCCGGTGAGTTCCCTCAGCGCGGGCTCGTCGAGCTGGCCGCCATAGGTGTGGAGGCTCGTCGCCGAACCGAGGATCGAGGCAAGCGGGGTCCGGAGGTCGTGCGACAGCGAGGTCAGCAAGGCCGAGCGCAGCCGCTCGGTCTCGGCGACGATCGTCGCGCGTTCGAGGTCCTCGGCGAGGTTGATGCGCTCGATCGCCAGCGCGGCCTGGTCGCTGAGCGCGTCGAGGAGACGGCGCTGGTCCGGGGTCAGCAGCGGGCCGGGCCGGTCGCTGTCGATGCCGACGACGCCGATCGCGCCGCGCCCGGTGCGCATCGGCAGAAACAGGCGCTTCGCCCCCGGCAGGGTGTCGGCGCCGCGCCCTGCGGAATGGTTATGCTGCCAGCACCATTTCGCCGCGGCGAGGTCGGCGCCGTCGAGCGCGTCCTCGGGCGGATAGCCGGCGCGCACCGCGACGGTCTCGCCCTCGGGCAACAGGATCACGACCCGCACCTTGAGCATCAGCGCGATCTGGTACGCGGTCGCCCATAACAGCTCGTCGAGCGTCACGACGCCGGCGAGCTTGCGGCTGAACAGGTACAATTCCTCGGCGACCGTCGCGCGCTGCCGCGCGGCAACCGCCTGCGCCCGCACCCGCGCGGCGAGGTTGCTGGCAATGACGGCGGCGACCCCGAAAAAGAACAGCGCGACGATGCTTTGCGGGTCGGCGATCGTAAAGGTGTAGATCGGCGGCAGGAAAAAGAAGTTGTAGGTCAAGATGCTGACGAGGCAGGCGAACAGCGACGGCCACAACCCGTAGGCGATCGCGCTGGCCAGCACCGCGGTCAGGAACACCAGCGAGATGTTCGACGCCGACAGGAAATGCTGGATCGCAAGCCCCACCCCGAGCGCCACCGCGACCATGCCGAAGCTGCCGGCATAATGCGCCGGGTCGAACCCGCCGCGCGGCGGCGCGGTCTCGACCCGGTCGGCCGGGGGCTCGACCTCGCCATGGGGCTCGGCGATGACGTGGATGTGGATGTCGCCGGCGCGGCGGATAAGGCGGTGCGTGTTCGACCCGCGCCACAGCTCGGACCAGCGCGACCGCCGCGACTTTGCGATCACCACATGGGTGAAGTTGTTGGCGCGGGCGAACTCGACGAGGCCCTGCGTCGCGTCGGCGGCCGGCACGGTCACCGCCTCGCCGCCGAGCCGCTGGGCGAGGCGCAGGCATTCGCCGACGCGGCCCTGCGCCGCCTCGCCGAGCCGCTGCGAGCGTGGCGTCTCGATGTGGATCGCGGTCCACGGCGCGCGCAGCCGGTCGGCGAAGAGGCGGGCATAGCGCATCAGCGCCGGCCCGCTCACATCCTCGTTGACCCCGACCAGCACCCGCTCGCCCGCCGCCCACGGCCCGGCGATCGCGTGGGCGCGCATGTAGGTGACCATCTGCTCGTCGACGCGCTGCGCCGTGCGCCTGAGGGCCAATTCGCGCAACGCGGTCAGGTTGCCGGGCTGGAAATAGTGGCGCACCGCCCGCGCCGCCTGCTGCGGCACATAGACCTTGCCGTCCTTGAGACGCTGGATCAAATCGTCGGGGGTGAGGTCGACGATTTCGACGTCGTCGGCGCGGTCGATGATCGAATCCGGCACGGTCTCGCGCACCCGGATGCGGGTGATCTTGGCGACGACGTCGTTGAGGCTTTCGAGGTGCTGGATGTTGAGCGTCGTGCACACGTCGATGCCGGAATCGAGCAGCTCCTCGACATCGAGATAGCGTTTCGGATGGCGCCCGCCCGGCGCGTTGGTGTGGGCGAGCTCGTCGACCATGACGAGGGCCGGGCGGCGCGCGAGGATCGCATCCAGGTCCATTTCCTCGAGGCGGCGGCCGTTATGGCCGGTCGCGCGGCGCGGTATGATTTCGAGGCCGGCGAGCAGCGCCTCGGTCTCCTTGCGGCCATGCGTCTCGACGATGCCGACGACCGTGTCGACGCCCTCGCGCCGCTTTGCCTGCGCCGTTTGCAGCATGTCGTAGGTCTTGCCGACACCGGGCGCGGCGCCGAGGAAGATTTTCAGCCGGCCGCGCCCCTCCCTCCCGGCCTCGCGCAGCAACGCATCCGGCGACGGCCTCTGACCGGCGTCGAGGATGTTGGTATGGGGGGCGTCGGTGTCGGCCAGGCTATTTCTTCTCCGCCATTGCGGCGTCGAGCGCCAGGTTCAGCGCCAGCACGTTGACCCGCTTCTCGCCCAGTATACCAAGCGTGCGGTCGGTCGTGTCGCCGGCGATGAGCTGCCGGATCTTGCCCTCGGGGATGCCGCGCGCCTTGGCCACGCGCGGGGCCTGGAACTCGGCCGCCGCCGGGGTGATGTCGGGGTCGAGCCCGCTCGCCCCCGATCGATGAGCGCCTTCGCGGTGGGCCCCAAATTCGACGCGCCCGAATTGTCGGCCGCGTAGGGGCCGGCACGGTCTTCGTCGGGTCTTTCGGGTCGGGCTCGGTCGTGACAGTTTGGGGGTTTGAATCCCGCCGTCAATAACGCAAACGACTTGCGAATAGTCAGTTTGGCCGCTAGGCTGGTCCGATGCTTCCCGCGGCCACCCCACGCGTCGGATGTCGTCAGGTTGCGTTGCTGGCGGTCGCGTCGATCCTGTTCCAGGCGATTCTGTTCGGCTGGCATCACCATCCGCTGCCTTTCGACGGTCACGGCCGCGCCGCGATCCTCGCCAACAGCACCTCCTCGACGCCGCAAGCCGACGACGAGGATGGCTGCGAAATCTGCCAGGCTCTGCATCACCTGAGCTCGGCCTCGACCGAATCTTTCTTTGCTTTCGACCCGCCACCGGCGCCCGCCGCGCCGGCGCCGCGCGATACGGTCTTTGTCGCCGAAATCCCTGCCCTCCCCTTTCACGCCCGCGCCCCACCCCTCGCTTGAGGCCGCGCCCGCGCGCAATCCCGCCGCGATCCTGACTTCAAGACGAGGTGATCCATGCCCACCCCCCGTTTCGCGGGGCAGCGCGGCTTAGCCGTGCTGGCCGCGCTGTGCCTGTCCCCGACGCCTGCCGTCGCCGCCGACCCGAATTCGCCGTCACCCGACTCCGAGGCGATTTCGCTTCCCGATATCGACGTCGTCGCCAAGGCGCTCAACGCCGCGCGCATGGCCATCGAGCCCAAGACCGGCGCGTCGACCTACACGCTGACCAATGGCGCGATCCAGGACCTGCCGCTCGGCTCGAACACGCCGATCAACGACGCGATCTTGCAAATGCCCGGAATTGACCAGGATAACGCCGCGAATAGCGGGCTGCACGTGCGCAACGAGCATCTGAACGTGCAGTACCGCATCGACGGGGTGACCCTGCCCGACGGGGTCAGCTTTTTCGGCCAGGATTTGAGGGCCCGCTTTGTCGATTCGATGACGCTGATCGACGGCGCCCTGCCGGCCCAATACGGGCTGCGCACCGCCGGCATCCTCGATATCCAGGGCAAGAGCGGGCTCGGCGCGCCGGGCGGCTCGATCAGCCTCACCGGCGGCAGCTACGGCACGCTGAACCCGAGCCTCGAATACGGCGGCTCGGTCGGCGGGTACAAATACTACTTCTCGGGCGACTATTTGCAGACCAATCACGGCGTCAACGGCGTCACGCCGGCCTACAACCAAGTCCACGACAACACCGAGCAGACCCACGAATTCGCCTATCTGGAAAAAATCCTCGACCCCAACAACAAAATCAGCTTCATGGCCGGCGAGTTCAACTCGCAGTTCCAGATCCCGAACAATCCCGGCCAGCCGACCTTCGGTGGGATCGGCGCGATCAACGGCACCCCGGTCGGCGCCTTCAACTCGGCGAGCCTCAACGAGCACCAGACCGAAAGCAGCCAGTTCGGCGCGCTGTCGTTCCTGCACTCCGAGGGACCGCTCGATTTCCAGGTGTCCGTAGTCTCGAAATACAGCTCCCTCCGCTACCACCCGGACCTGCTCGGCGACCTCGCCTTCAACGGCATCGGCGAGAACGCGCTGCGGACGAGCTGGGCCAACAATTTGCAGGGCGAATTCACCTACCGGCTGTCCGAGGCGCACACCTTGCGCGGCGGCGTCCTCGTGACCGGCGAGCACGTGACCAGCAACACCAGCGCCGACGTGCTGGCGCAGACCGGTATCGATGCCTTCGGCAACCCGATCTTCGCGACCACGACAACCGGCATCGCCGCCGACAGCGCCAAGACCAGCTACACCTACGGCGCCTATGTGCAGGACGAGTGGAAGGCGCTGCCGGACGTGACCGTCAATTACGGCGGCCGGTTCGACGTGGTCAACGGCTACACCACCGGCAGCCAGTTGAGCCCCCGCCTCAATGTCGTATGGCAGGCGACGCCGGCGACGACGCTCCACGCGGGATACGCCAGCTATTTCACCCCGCCGCCGCAGGAGCTGGTGTCGACGCAAAACCTCGCGCTCTTCGCCGGCACCAGCGCCGCCCCCGCCGCCACCACCAACGACCCGATCAAGAACGAGCGGGCGCAATATCTCGATGTCGGGATCACTCAGGAGGTGACGCCCGAGCTCAAAATCGGGCTCGACATCTATTACAAATATGCCCGCAACCTGATCGACGAGGGTCAGTTCGGGGCGCCGGTGATCCTGACCCCGTTCAACTATCACATGGCCATCAACCAGGGCGTGGAGCTGACGACCGGGTATACGCTCGGCGACTTCAATTTCTACGGCAGCCTCGCCGTCGCCAAGCAGAAGGCCGAAGGGATCAACTCCGCGCAATTCAACTTCGCCGCGGCCGACCTCGCCGCGGCCGGGTCAATGCTGGTCAACACCGACCACAGCCAGCTCTACACCGCGTCGGGCGGCGTCGCCTACAATTGGGCCGGCACCCGCTTCGCAATCGACATGATCGCCGGCTCCGGGCTGCGCAGCCAGCCGGACAACGACCTCCAGTTCAACGGCGAAACCGTGCCGTCCTACGAGCAGGTCAATCTCAGCGTCACCCACCGTTTCGTCAATGCGCCCGGCGGACCGATCACCATTCGCTTCAGCGTCGTCAACCTGCTCGACGAAATCTACCTGTTGCGCAGCCAGACCGGCATCGGCGTGTTCGCCAACCAGTACGGCCCGCGCCGCTCGGCCTTCCTCACCTTGACCAAGGAGTTTTGAACAAGATTGTGCCCGGCCGCGCCGCGTCGGATCATCCCCTCGCAATCGATGGCGAGGGGGACGATGCGATGGCCGATTACCGTTTCTGCAAGGTCGAGGACGAGGGGCGGCTGCGCATCGTCACGATCAACCGGCCCGAGGTGCTCAACGCGCTGCACAGCGAGGCGCATTGGGAGTTCGACGGCATCTGGAACGAATTCGCCGCCGACCCCGAGCTTTGGGTCGGCATCATCACCGGCGCCGGCGAGCGCGCCTTTTCCGCCGGCAACGACCTCAAGGTGCAGGCCGCCGGACGCCGCGGCCCAAGGCCCAAGACCGGGTTCGCCGGCCTGTCGCACCGCTTCGACCTCGAAAAGCCGTTGATCGCCGCAGTCAACGGCATCGCGATGGGCGGCGGGTTCGAGGCGGCGCTGGCCTGCGACATCGTCGTCGCCGCCGAGAACGCGGTGTTCGCCCTGCCCGAGCCGCGCGTCGGCCTGATCGCCGGCAGCGGCGTCCACCGCCTGCCGCGGATGATCCCGCAGAAATGGGCGCTCGGCATGATCCTCACCGGCCGCCGCGTCCCCGCGCAGGAGGGTTGCGCGATGGGCTTCGTCAACGAGGTCGTGCCGCAGGGCGAAGCCCTCGCCGCCGCCAAGCGCTGGGCCGCGCAGATCCTCGAATGCTCGCCGATGGCGATCCGCGCCTCGAAGCAATCGGTCTACAAAAGCCTCGACGAACCCACCCTCGCCGCCGCGATGCGCACGACCTATCCGGCGGTGCAGGCGAACCTCGCCAGCGATGATTACATCGAGGGGCCAAAGGCGTTCTCAGAAAAGCGCCGACCGAATTGGCGGAATCGGTAGGATGGGCTGAGCACAGCGAAGCCCATCGATTCTTTTCACCACAGAGGACACAGAGGAGGAAATGTTCGTGTTTCCTCCGTGATCTCCGTGTCCTCTGTGGTGAATTTTCTGTTTGATGGGCTTCGCGTTGCTCAGCCCATCCTACGGCCCTAATTCCCCCCGAGCAGCGAGTGCAGCAAATCGCCCGGCGCCTTCAGCACCTCACCGGGCAAGGCCACGGCTTTGCTGCCGAGACCGCCGACCGCGCCGACAAGCCCTTTCGCCAAGCCCGCCGGGTCGGGGCTGAAGCTGGGGTCGTCCCAGGAACCTCGGACGTAGAACGGGATGCCGATGTCGACGAGGTCGAGACCGGGGATCCCGTTGAGGGCGCGCGGCTCGAAGCGGAAGTCGATCTGGCGCGAGGCGAGGTTGACCGTGCCGGCGCCGGTCATCTCGACCGCCGGGTTGACGAGCCGCAGGTCGCCCACCCGAACGATGCCGCCCTCAATCGTGAACGACGCCGACAAGGTGCCGAACGACGTGCGGGCGTTGTCGCCGACCGCACCGGTCAGGAACCGCCCGGTCAGCGTCGATTGCACCAGCCGGGCGACCGCGGCGAGGTCGGCGCCGGCGAGGGAGCCGTTGGCGACCGTCAGCGACCCCTTTCCGCTGAGGTTGCGCACGATGTCGGATTCCGACTGCCCGCGCGAGGCGATGTCGAGATGGATCGTCCCGCTGCCGGCGAGGCGCCGCACCCCCGCCATCTCGGCGAGAAAGGTCTCGACCTTGACGCCGGTCATGTCGATTTGGGCGCGCAGGGTCGGCGCCGCGCCGGTCGCGTCGATCGCGACCGTGCCCTTCCCGGTCCCGCCATAGGCGCCGAAACTCGATAGATGCGCCTGCAAGGCCCCCTTGCTCACCGTGGCGGCGATTACCGCCCGGTCGATCTCGATATCCGGGAGAATCAGCACCCCCACCGACAGGTTCAGGTCGGCGTCGACGCCCTTGAGCCCGCCGAGCGCAAGCGGCGTGTCGCGGTCGGGGGCCTTCGCCACCGTGGTCACATCCTCCGAATTGCCGGGGGCGAGATAGGGCCGCGCATCGACGCGGTCGACGGTCAGCGACCCCTTGAGCGACGGGATGTCCGAGCGCGAGTCGATTGCCACGGTTCCCGCGAGCTTCATCCCGTCGAGCGTGATGTCCGCCTTCGACAGCGCATAGACCCCGCCCTTCGCCGATACCGCGGCGGTGACCCCGACCGCACCGAACCCGTTGCCCGGCGGCAGCGGATGCCCGGACCACCCCGCCAGCCGGCGCAGCGACGGCGCGCTGAGCGTCACACTCCCGTCGAGCGTCCCGGCCGCCGCGAGATGGCCGGTGAAGTCGGCATTGACCATCGCCGAGCGGGCCTCCATCCGTCCGTCGCTCGCCGCGCCCTTGATGAACCCGTCGAGATCGCCGAGCGTGGCGGCCAGCTTTAGCGGCGCCGAACGGTAGGTCGCGGTGCCGTCGAGCGTCAGCTTGTGCCCCTCGGCCTTCGATCCGGTCATTTCGAGCGACAGCGAGACCGCGCTCAGCGTCTCGGTCCTGCCGGTGGCAGCGTCGAAATACGTCACCTCGCCGTCCTCGATCTTGAGGCGGCGGATGCCGAGGCGACCGTCGGCGAACGGGTTCTCGGCGGTCCCGGCGGTATGCTCGCCGAATTGCCAGTTGGCGACGCCGTCCTTGCCGAGTTCGAGGTGGATGACCGGCTGCTTCAGCACAACCTTGGTCGCGACCAGCCGGCCCGACAGCAGCGGCATCAGCCGGGCGCCGACGACGATCTTGCCGACCGTGACCATGTCGTGGTCGTGCGCGCCGGCGGAATTGGCGACCGACACGTCCTTGAGCGCCACGCCGAACTCGGGAAACAGCGCCAGGTGCAGCGACCCGCGAATATGGACATCGCGGTTGAGCGCTTTACTCGCCGCCGCCTCGATCGGGCCGCGCAGCACGCTGAGCGGCGTCAGGAGCGCGGCCACGCCGAGCCCGAGCACGATTGCCGCCGCGGCCAGCAGCCCCATCCGGCGTCGTCTCATGGAACCCCTCCCCACCGCGAACCGTAACCGAATCAAGCGTCCGCGCTCACGCCGTTCCGGTGCTTGCAAGCCTCGATGGTGCTTGGAGTCTATCGCGATGGAAATTCACGCTCGCATGTTTCCGGGGCGGATGCACCCGTTATGCGCCGGCGTCGCCAGACGGTGGATCGGCGAGGCCGGGATCGGGGGTTGTCGAACGGGGTGTCACGCGTTACATGGTAACCTGTACGCAATGGAGACGGTAAATGGCGGTCCCGGCAGAGCGGATGAAGGCGATGCGCGAACGGCGTCGTACCAAGGGTCTGCGCGAATTGCGGCTGGTGATCCCGGATGCGCGCTCGGAGGAGGTCCGTAAGCGGATTGCGGAGCAAGTCGCCCGGCTCGATCCAGAAGACGAGATGGAGGCGATGAGGTGGATCGAGGCGGTTTCCGAGTTCGATGCCGACACGCCGTGGTGACGTAGTCGCCGTCGCCGCGGCCGGCAACTACGGCAAACCACGACCTGCCGTGATCGTGCAATCGGACGCATTTCCGGAAGACTATGCTTCAGTCGTGGTCTGTCAGATGACGTCGGTTATTAGAGACGATGTGGATTTCCGGGTAACGGTCGAGCCGAGTACGGTAAACGGCTTGCGGCTACGCTCGCAGGTGATGGCCGACAAGCCCATCGCCATCCCGCGACGACGGGTCGGGCAGTCGATCGGCCGCCTCAGCATCAGCGATATGGGACGCCTCGATACGGCTCTCGCCTTCGTGATGGGCCTCAGCGGATAGTTACGGCAGCGCATCCCCCCGGTATCGCCGCCAGGCGCTCATCTGGATCGCGCTGGTGAGGCAGTGCACCACCACCGGTTTTGTCTTCACGGCAAAGGCACGGGCGATGCCGTCGGCGATCTCGCTGTCGTCGCGGATCGTGATGCCCTCGGCGCCGAAACTGCGGCCCCAGGCGGCGAAATCGGGGTTGGTGAGGCGGGTCCCCTCCATGAACGGCCGCTCGGGATAGCGCACGTAGGAGTGCATCCCGATCGTGCCGTACATCGAGTTGTCGGAGATGACGAGGATCGGCGTCGCGCCGTATTGCATCGCGGTCGCGATCTCGTTGCCCATCATCAGCGTGCCGCCGTCGCCGACAAAGGCGACGACCTGCGTGCCCGGCCTACGCAGCGACGCGGCCACCGCCATCGGCATCCCCGACCCCATCGCGCCAACGATCGACGACAGGAACACCTGCCTCTGGCGGAACCCGATATAACGGTGGATGAAGCTGCCGAAATTGCCCGCGTCGGAGGTCACGGTCGCGTCGGGCGCGAGGTGCTTGTCGATCTCGCAGACGATGGCGGCGAAGTTGATCCCGTCGCTGGTCGCGTCCCACTCCTTCGCCAGGAGCTTCTTGTGGATCGCGTTGAGGCCCGAGACCCAGCCCTTGCGCTTCAGCGCGTCCTTCGGCGCGCCGCGCTTCAACAGCGCCTTGATCACCTCGTGCGGGCCGCACGGGATGCCGAGATCGGGCCGCCACACGCGGCCGACCTCTTCCGGTCCGGGCCAGATGTGGACGAGCGGGACCTGCGGCTGCGGCGCCGCCGGGAAGGTGTAGGACTGGCTGACCGAATCGGTAAGCCGCTCGCCGAGCGCCACCATCAGATCGGCCTTTTTCATCTCCGATATCAGCGGCGGCGGCACGCGGATGCCCATGTAGCCGCCGTAATTCGGGTGGTTGGCGTCGAAAAGCTGCGGCCGGCGATGGGTCGGGCAGATCGGCAGCACCCACTCCTCGGCGAGCCGGTTGAGGTCGGCGAAACCGGCATCGTCGGCGACCGCGTCGGCCAGCATCGCGCCGCCGACGAGGATCAGCGGCCGCTCGGCCTGTGCCAGCATGTCGGCGAGGCGGTCGAGATCGGCCTCGCGCGGCCCGGCGACCATGCGGCCGCGCGGCTGGTTCAGCTCGGCGTCGGTCTCCTCGTCGAAAATGTCCTCGGGCAGGATCACCGCGACCGGGCCCTGCGTGCCGCTTTCGGCGATGTGAAAGGCGCGGGCAATCGCTTCCGACGCCTGCTCGGGCTCGTTGACCTCGATGACCAGCTTGGTGACGTCGGCGAGGAGCCGCGAATAATTCTGCTCCTGCAAGGCGAGCCGGCCGAAATCCTTGCGCTCGACCTGGCCGATCAGCATCACCATCGGCGTCGCG
>DATAUV010000038.1:0-2746 GCA_036268075.1 Allostellaceae bacterium
CCGCGCGGCGGGTTGACGGCGCTTCTTGGCGGCCGCGCCGGCGCGATCGGCGCAGGCTGCCTGTCGGGGCATCGCTGCTCCTTGTCACCTCGACGGCCGCCTTCCGCGCTGACCGGCTAGGCCATCGACTCGTTAAAGCGCATCCAAATTCTGGCTGAGGCGAGTTTGACGCCTGCGAGGAAATTGTCGTCTCGCTTGTCGTAGCGCGTGGCGATCCCGCGGAAGTGCTTCAGCTTGTTGAAGAAGCGCTCGACGAGGTTGCGATAGCGGTAGAGGAAAGGGCTGAAGGCCGGGATGCGCTTGCGGTTCGGCATCGGCTTGACGTTGGCCCACGCCCCGCGGCCGGCGAGCTTGGTGCGCGTGGCATCGCTATCGTAGGCGCGGTCGGCGAGCAGGATCTGACCATCGGCAAGACCGTCCAGCATGTCCTCGGCGCTGCGGCCGTCGTGAGCCTGACCCTCGGTTAGCTTGAGCGCGATCGGCAGGCCCGCGGCATCGACCAAAGCGTGGATTTTGGTCGTCAGGCCGCCGCGCGAGCGACCCATGCAACGGGATCGCTCGGCTTTTTTTGGGCGTTGGCGGCGTGCTGGTGCACCCGGATGCTGGAGGAATCGATCATCTGGATGTCGCCGTCGTAAGCCGCTGACACGGCTGCGAGAAGACGATCCCAGACGCCGGCCTTTCGCCACCGGTTGAAGCGATTGACGCACGTCGTATGCGGGCCGTAGCGCCCCGGAATGTCCGCCCAGGGCGCACCCGTCCGCAGCCGCCAGAAGATACCATTCAGGACGCGCCGATCATCGACCCGCGGCACGCCCCGCGGCTTGTTCGGCAGCAACGGCTGGATCACCGACCACTCGAAATCCGTCAAATCGAAGCGCGCCATCTCAGCCTCCCGTGCTCAGGAGTCAGCCTCCCGTGCTCAGCAGAATGAATCAGCGTTTCAGCGATTCGGGAATCCATTATGGGTCTGTGACCTAGCAGGCTGAGGAAATACCGGGCGATTGCTCGATCGTGGTGGCTGATCGACATTTCCTGTCGCGCGCGCTCCGATCCGTGTCGGCGCTGGCCGGCAGATGCGGTGTCTCGAAGGGGCGCTTGGCCGTCATCATGTCGCCTCGGCCAGCAGCCGGGGGAGGCGGATCAGGTTGTAGGCCGTCATCATCAGCGTGAACTGCCAGCCGACACGGTCGAGGCCGCGATGCTTGGTCTTGCCCATCCGTGCCGCGCTCTTGGCCCAGCCGAACGCCTCCTCGATGCGCTTGCGGATGACCTGGCTGATTGCATAGCCCGGATGACGGGTCGTGCGTCCGTCCACCGCCGAGCCCCTGGCCTTGGCGGCAACGTGCGGGACGACGTTCATGGCGCGCAGCTCGTTGACGAAGTCCGCCGCGTCGTAGCCCTTGTCGGCGCCCAAGGTGAGGCGCTCCGGTCGGTCGGCGCGCGGCTCGATCATGTGCAGGGCGGCGATGCGCTCGGCGTGCCCGTCGGCGCGCGTCAGGCAGGCGTCGACGATCAGCCCGTTGCGGTTCTCCATCAGCGCGTGGCCCATGAAGCAGAGCTTGGCCTCGCGGCCCGCGCCCTTGCGGGCGAGCCGCGCGTCCGGATCAGTCATGCTCCGGTGGGTGTCGTTGCTGCGGCTCTCGCCGTGGAAGTCGCGCTCGCCGTTGCGGCCCGGCGCCGGCGGCTCGTCGCTGCCATCCTTGCGGCGCAGGCTCTTCATCGACGCCCACGCCTCGATCAGCGTGCCGTCGACGCTGAAGTGTTCGCTCGACAGCAGCCGCTTTACCTTGGGATGAGCCAGCACAGCGGCCAGGAACGCGGCGGCGATGTCGCCGGCGAGCAGACGGTCGCGGTTCTTGCCGAAGCTCGTCGGGTCCCAGACCGCGTCGTCGATGCCGAGGCCCACGAACCAGCGGAACAGCAGGTCGTACTCCAGCCGCTCCATGATTTGGCGTTCGGAGCGGATGCCGTAGAACGCCTGCAGCAGCAGCGCTCGCAACAGCCGCTCCGGCGGGATCGACGGCCGCCCCACCCCGGCAGCGTAGAGGGCCGCGAACGACGCGCTCAACTCCGCCAAGGCCGCCTCGACGATCGCCCGGATCGGCCGCAGCGGATGGTCCGGCCGCACCCGTGCTTCCAGGTCCACATACGAGAACAACGATCCAGACCGCTGATCAAAACCCCGCATGATCGACCCCGCGCGCGTTCACCCGTCGCGCTTGAATCACACGCAAATGCCTCACGCCAGCAGGTTTTTCCTCAGCCTGCTAGACCGCCTTCGGGCCCGCCTTTTTCCGGCACCAATCGCCAGGTCCGATCACCGGGTTCCCGGAAATCCCCACGATCGGCAGGCCCGCCGCGGTCGAGAGTCGACCACACCCTTCCGTGCCCTGGTCGGGCGCTCGGTGCTCAGGTTGGCTGGTGGGGTGAGCGGATCCGGCGTATCGTCATACGACACCCGCCCGCAAACAATACCCGACTGCTTGTCGTACGGCATATGCCTATCATAGCATTGCCGGATGAGGCTGAAGGGCTGGGGATAAACATCCATGAACGACCCGTCAGATCATGCTCATTCCGCGGCATACATCGACGACAGCCGCGTTGACTGGTGGGATATTTCCTTCATTGCCGAGGCGCTCAGTGTTCTCGGTCTGACCGAAAACCCTTCGGTTCTCGACGTCGGAGCCGGAGCCGGCCATTGGACCCGCGTCATCGCGCAAGCCCGCCCCGACCATGCAGC
>DATAUV010000039.1:0-9799 GCA_036268075.1 Allostellaceae bacterium
CGTGCCGCCGAAGCGGAAGGCGACGTTGAGTTCGAACTCGCCGAGCAGTTCCCGCCGCTCTTCGAGCCCGCGCAGGATTTTGTCGGGGGTGCCCCAGCTCGCGGCCTTCATAAACCCGTCGACCGCCCCGCTGAGCCCGCCTTTGCGGGCGATCTCGGCCTTTTGCTGATAGGCGTCGTAGCCCTTCACGGTCTTGAAGTGCTCGCCGAGGAATTCGTAGTGGTGGAAATTGCTCTCGACGAATTTGCCCTGGTACTGCCGCGCCTCGTCCTCGCAGGTGGCGAGGTCGGGGCCGCAGACGACAAACTCGGTCAGCATCACGCAGGGCTGCGTGGTGCCGTGGAGCTGGCGGTGCAGCTCGCGCCCGCGCTCGATGACCGGGAGGCGCATCTCCCACGGCCGGTCGGCGAACATCACCATGTGCGCGCCGAGCTTGGCGGCGGACACGACGGAATCCTCGCTCGACGCCACCGCGTAGATGCGGCCGTCGAAGGAGTGCTGCGGCCGCGGGCGGATTTCGATGCGGGGCTGCTTGTAGAATTTGCCGTCGCCCTCGATGAACCCGGTCTTGAGCGCGTCGACGATCATCGGCGCCGCCTCGTCGAAGCGCTCGCGCGATTCGTCCATGCTCAACCGGAAGGCGGCGAATTCGCGCCGGGCCAAACCGCGGCCGAGCCCGAGGCGCAGCCGCCCCTTGCTCAAGAGGTCGAGCACCGCCGCCTGCTCCGCCACCCGGAGCGGGTCATGCCAGGGGACGATGACCGCGGCGGTGCCGAGGTCGATATCCGGGCAGGCCGCCGAGAGATACGTCATCAGTTGCAGGTTGTCGGGCACGAACGAGTAGTCGTTGAAATGATGCTCCGCCGACCACAGGCAGTCGAAGCCGAGATCGGCGGCGAGCCGCGCCAGGCGGATTTCCTCGTCCCACACGCGCGCGTCGGAGCAGTTCTCCCAGCCGTAGCTGGCGAACACCATCATCATCCCAACATCCATCGCGCGTCCCTCCGTTCCTGAGTCCCGCCTAGGCCAAGGCGATGGTGCGATATCCACCCGCCGCTATCGCGTCGCAATGCTCACGGTAGGCGGGGTGGCCGCCACTGTAGCGCATGATCCGGGGTTTCTGCTTGCCCTCGACATTGCGGTTGACGCCGGTCATCCACGAGCCGACCTCGTTCATGAGCTGCCCCTCGCCCAGCGCCAGGACGTGGTCGGTCCACTCGTCGACCCCGGCGGGCGTGGCCTCGATCCGCGTGAGGCCGCGCTCGGTGGCGAACTTGACCAGACCCGTGAGCCACTCGACGCTGTATTCCGCCGTGCGCGTGTAATTGCCGAGCCCGGCATGCGGCCCCATCGCCATCAGCAGATTGGGGAAACCCTCGACCAGCACGCCGAGATAGGTCTGCGGCCCGTCATTCCATAAATCCTTCAGCCGCACCCCGTCGACGCCCTGTATGTCGATGCGGTCGAAGGCGCCGGTGATCGCGTCGAACCCGGTCGCGTAGATGATGACGTCGAACTCGTGCTCGGCGTCGCTGGTCTTGATACCATCGGGCGTGATGCGCTCGATCGGCGTTTCGTTGATGTCGACGAGTTTGACGTTGGGCTGGTTGTAGACCTCGTAATACCGGGTTTCGAGCGGCACCCGGCGCATCCCGAGGCCGTGGTTCTTCGGGATCAGCTTTTCGGCCACGGCCGGGTCCTTGACGCGCTGGCGGATTTTGCGGGCGATGAAGTCCGACGCCAGCGCATTGGCCTCGCGGTCGGTCAGCGTGTCGCTGAATTGCCCCATCCAGACGCCGAAACCCGGGGAAGCGTACAGCTTCTCCCAGAAAGCCTCCCGTTCCTCGGAGGATACCTCCCGGGTCTTGCGCGGGTCCGGAGCGTGGATGTAGCAGCCGGGCGAGGTCTTGCAGAGCGCGAAGATCTCGTCGTAGCGCGAGCGGATGTCGTCCATCTCGGCATCGGAGATCCTGCTGTTCACCAGCGGCGCGCACCAGTTGGGGGTGCGCTGGAACACGGTCAGGTGACTGACGGTCTTGGCGATTTCCTGGATCGTCTGCACGGCGGTCGCGCCGGTGCCGATGATCCCGACCCGCTTCCCGGCAAAATCGACCCCTTCCTTGGGCCAGGCATGGGTGTGGCAGGCCTGGCCCTTGAACGTGCCGACACCGGGAATGTTGGGCATCGTCGGCGCCGAGAGGATGCCGATCGCGGTCAACAGGAAGCGCGTCGAATACCGCCTTCCGTCCTCCAGCGTTATGTCCCAGCGCCGCGTCTCCTCCCGGTAGTGGGCCGAGGCGACGCGGCTTTCGAACTGGATGTGGCGGCGCAAATCGAACTTGTCGGCGACGTGGTTGAGGTAGCGTTCGGTCTCCGGCTGCGGGGCGAAATGCTCCTTCCACTGCCACTCCTTCAGCAATTCCTGCGAGAAGGAATAGCCGTAGGTCCAGCTTTCGGAATCGAAGCGCGCGCCGGGATAGCGGTTCCAGTACCAGGTGCCGCCGACGCCGGTGCCGGCCTCGAACGCCCGCACGTTGAGACCGAGCTCGCGCAGCCGGTAAAGCTGGTAGAGCCCCGCGACCCCGGCGCCGATGACGATTGCGTCGAACTCGGGTGCATCCAACTCGGGTGCATCGAATTCGGGAGCCGCCTCAGTGCGGGTCTTGGACGAAACCGCTTGCAACGCAACCATGCTCTTCTCCCGATCATCCAAGCCGCAGCAACGGCAAACTGTCCGAAAGGCGGGAAGCGGCTGACTGCATCGCGCGGCTCAGCGCCCCCACCGCTTCGTCGGCGAGGTCATGCGAATGTCCCGCCGCCGTGAGGATCAGCAGCAACTCCCAGGACGGCGACAAAACCGGCACCGACACCAGCGTGACGCCGCGGAACATGGCGCCGCGGTCGACCGCGAAACCCGACCGCCGCGTCTCGTCCACCTGCGCCAGGAAATCGGGAAAGGCGGGTTTGTCGTACCAGTCGACCTGGGAAAACAGCGCCTCCAGCTCCGGCCGGCTGCTGTTGCCAAACGCGGCGATAACCATACCCGACGCACCGGCCGGGCTCGGATATTGCCGCCCGACGGTGACGTGCGGATCGGGACGCAGCGCGACGCCGACCCAATCGAGGAGCAGCATCGAGGACGGCCCCAATACCTTGGACAGGTAGACCGAGACGCCATGGCCACCCGACACCCCGTGCATCAGCGGCCGCGCGATGTCGATCAACCCGCTGCGCCGCAGCACGCCATAGGCCAGCTCGAGGATTTGCAAGCTGACGGCATAGGTGCGGGTGGCCTCGTCATACCCGACAAACCCCTCGGCCTGCAGGGTGCGCAGAATGTTGTACGCCGTGCCTCGATGCAGCCCCGCCGCCCGCGCAACCCCGCTCG
Source organism: Allostellaceae bacterium (assembly GCA_036268075.1). Lineage (GTDB taxonomy): Bacteria > Pseudomonadota > Alphaproteobacteria > ATCC43930 > CGMCC-115725 > DATARH01. Next base: position 3,389 of record DATAUV010000039.1, read on the forward strand.
CGTTGACCGGACGGGCCGAATTATGCAGCACCCGGAGCACGGTCGCGGCCGCGACGACCGCCCCGACGGGCTTGCCCAGCGGGCCGATCTGCATGACCGCCCCCAGCGAGCTGGTCGATGCGGCCGCCGGCGAGGTTTCATCGCGTGCAATGCGCGCAGGCACAGCTCCGACCCTTCGCTTCAGTTGCCCCGACAGGTTACAGGCAATGCCGAGATGCCTCAATCAAAAACATCCGTCCTCAATAGAAGACGATGAGGACCGATGCTGCCGACGCGCAGCTTGCTCGCCCTTTCCAGCACGCACGAGCGGCACCCGCCCAGGCGCGCACCTCACGCCGATCGCCGCGGCCAGTCGAAAGGATGAGTTGGTGGTGAGCCCGTCGGGATTCGAACCCGAGACCTACTGATTAAAAGTCAGTTGCTCTACCGGCTGAGCTACGGGCTCTTTCAACGAGTCAGCGCGTCGCGGCCACCTTTTCAGCTAGGCTTTAGCCGGGCATTCCCGTCTGCAACACCATGCAACAAAGGGCGCAAAATCGGTTGCGCCCTCTGGCGTGCCCCTACATAGCACGCCGCTCTCGCGTTGACGACAGCGCGACGACGTTGATATTTCGTTCTCGTCGGCATCATGAGGCGCCCGCCGCGCGGCCTGCCGGGTCGAGTGCGTCTGCCGAAGGTGGTGCTGTCGATCGACTAGGCGGACTGATCGGGCTCAGAAAAAGGGCTCCCGCATGGGGAGCCCGAGGCCGGGAGGTGCGCACCAGGAACACCCGGTTATTCGGCAGGTGCCTGGTAATTGCCGGTGCGCCTGGCATCGGTCGTGCGGCGAGTATCAGGCGAGCGGCGAGCCAGACCGGCCAGGCCGATCAGGCCGACGAGCCCCAGCCACCCCCAGTTTCCCGATCCGCGGTCGGTATTGCCCGTGTTCGTCGAGGTGGTGGCCGCCGTCGAATTGTTTGGACTCGCGGCGGGGGTCTGAGCTGAGGCCGCCCCGGCGCTTCCGAGCATCAACGCAGCCGAAAGGCCATAAGCGGCAAGTTTTGGGAAGGATAACATAGGTTAAACTCGCGTTGTTGCGTGGTATATATGTAACAGACACCTCGCAACGCGGTTCCTGAAAGCCTGCGATCTTTTGAAGGTTTTCCATGAGGTATGCCCGAAGGTGAAACTATCTGTTTTATATAAGTCTCCTAGGACGCATATAAGTTGACAATTACTCATCTTATACTAGCAAGAAATGCTTAGGTCTGTAATGCCAGCCTGCGCTGGCAGCGCGGCTACAGAAACCGGCAAGCGGCGCAGCGCCCGCCGGTCCGTCACTCCGCCGCCTTTGGCGACCCCGCGACGTGCTGGCGGATCGGGAGGCCGGCGATCTCGGCGACGAGCTTTTTCGTGATCGCGTCGGCGAAGGTGCCGAAATTCTCGACCACCAGCAGGAAGGCGCCGGTGCCGCCGATCACGTTTTCCTTGTAATAGGCGGGGAGGCCGCCGGGCGGGTGGGTGTGATAGGCGAAGCCGGGGTTGGCGGCGTTGTTGATGATCGCGAGGCCGTTGATCGTGATGCCCTTCCCGACCGCGTCGTCGCGGGCCTGCGCGACCTCGCGCCCCGAATTGCTGGTGCCGTCGCCGGAGATGTCGATGACGCGCTTGTCGCTCGCGGCCGGGGCGCTGGCGAGCTGGTCGACCGAAAAATCGATCGCGCCGCTGATCGAGGTGCGGCCGAGGAACGAGCGCGGCGCGGCCAGGATCGCCGCGCCGACCGTGCCGGCGCCCTCCTCGTCGCGGATCACGGCCCAGTCGACGACGGTCTTTTCCTCCTGGTCGCCGGCCCATTCGACAAAGGTGACGGCGATCGCGTGGTGTTTGCCGCCGACGATCGCGCCGACCACGCGCGGGTCGCTCATCGCGGCGGCATAGCCCTTGCGCTGAAGGTCGAACTCGCCGTCGTCGATGCTGCGCGACACGTCGGCCGCCAGCACGAGCAAGAGGTCGACGGTCTCGGCCGCGCGAACCGGCGGCGGCGCGAGGAGGCAGCCACACAGGGCGAGAATCGCCGTCATTCGTCGCATGCGAAGCCTCCCATCCGCCCTCGCAGAATAAGCCGCGCCGCCGTGCCGCGAAAGAGCGCACGCCTCACGCCTTCGCGAGGTTAAAATCGCGCCATGGCCGAAACCCGCGCGATCCACATCTCCGGTTACGACCGACAGGCCGAGGATTTCTACTCGACCCCTGACTGGGTGACCCAGTGCCTCTTGCGCGAGGTGCGGTTGCGGGGGCCGGTGTGGGAGCCGTGCTGCGGCGACGGCGGCATCGCGCGGGTGATCGAGGCGGCCGGGCATCGGGTCGAGGCGACCGACCTCACCGATTACGGCTATGGCCGTTCAGGGGTCGATTTCTACGCCTGCACCGAATTCCCCGCCGGCTGCGGCGCGCTGGTCACCAACCCGCCCTATGGCGACGGCGGGCCGGCGCGGCGCGCCACCAATCTGTCTCTGGCGATGCTGCGCTTTGTCCGCCACGCGCTGATGCTGACCGAGCGCGCCCACGGCCAACTCGCGCTGTTGGTGCGGTTCCAGTGGATCGCCGGCAAGCGCGCCTCCGACATCCTCTCCGCCTCCCCGCTCGACACGGTGATCGCGCTCACCCGCCGCATCCAATGGTTCGACCACGGCGAGGCGACGACCACCGGGCAGCACCACCATTGCTGGATCGTCTTCGACTACCAGCGCGACCGGGCTAAGCCACCGCGGATCGTGTTTTCGCAGTAGTGATAGGGGTTTCACCACGAAGGCACGAAGGGCGCGAAGAAAAAGGCGCGAAGCGGCAGAAATTCAATGAGGCAGTGAGGCGGTGAGATTCCGGGGCTCGGCACCTCACTGCCTCACTGCCTCACTGTGAATGAATCTGTTGCGCGCTCCGCGCGCCTTCGTGTCCTTCGTGCCTTCGTGGTGAAACCCTTCAAGCGGCGTGCAGCGCGTCTTCCGGTCCGGCGGGGAAGTGGAGCGTCGCGGTCGTGCCGATGCCGACGCGGCTTTCGAGGATCAGCGAGCCGCCGTGGGCCATCATCATCGCGTCGACGAGGGCGAGGCCGAGGCCGGCGCCGCCGCGGTCGTGGCTGGCGGCCGGCATGACGCGATAGAACGGCTCGACGATCTTCGACAGGTGCTCGGGCGCGATCCCGATCCCGCCATCGGCGACGGTGAGGCGCATGCCGCCTTCGTGGTCGGCGGCGAACGCGACCGAAACCGTGCTCCCGGCCGGGGAAAACCGCACCGCGTTCGCCAGCAGGTTGCGCAGCATGTGCCGAACCATGCGCGGGTCGGCGGCGAGCGGAGCGGCATGGGCCGGCTCGACCCGCACGACGATGCTCTTCTGCTCGGCCTGCGGCGCGATTTCGGCAGCGCAGCCGGCGGCCAGCTCCACCCCGTCGCAGGCTTCCCGTGTCGGGTCGACCGTCCCGGCCTGCAGCCGTGCCAGCGTCACCGCATCGTCGATCACCGACAAGAGGCGGCGCCCGCTTTCCTCGATCTCGCGCAGGTAATCGTCGCGCGGCGGCGACGCGGGGGCGGTGGCGGCATCGTCTGCGAGACATTCGGCGAGGCCGACGATCGCCTCCAGCGGGGCCCGGAACTCGTCGCCGATGCTGGCGATAAACTCGGCCTTCGCGCGGTTGACGAGTTCGGCGGTGTGCTGCGCGCGCGACGATTCGCGCTTGCCGCGGATCACCGAGGCGAAATTCGATTCGAGTCCTTCGAGGCGGCTTTCGAGGAGGTCGCGCACGCTGATGAGCCCGACGACCCTCTCGTCCTTCATCACCGGAAGATGGCGGATGCGGTGCGACGCCATCAGCGACAGCGCCTCGCTGATCGTGGTTTCCGGCGCGCAGGGGATGATCGCCCGCGTCATCAGCGCACCCACCGGCATTTCGAGATAGCCGCTGTCGAACTCGCTCAGGCCCCGGACGAGGTCGCGCTCCGAGATGATGCCGAGCATCTCCCCGCGCGGGTCGGTGACGATCGTGGTGCCGATGTTGCGCGTGGCGATGAACCTGGCCATCTCGCGCACGGTGCAGTCGGGGGTGACCGCGAATACCTGGGCGCCCTTCTGGGCAAGTATGTCCTCGACAAGCATGGTTCCCCCGTTCCGCCGACACCCGGCGATTGCCGCCGATGATCGGAAATCACCCCTAAGTTTGGGTTAAGGGGGCGGTCGGGGAAGGGTGATGGGTTTCGCTGCGCTCTACCCATCCTACGGGACCGAACCTCGTAGGATGGGTAGAGCGCAGCGAAACCCATCACCTCAATGATAAGCCGCCTAACCCGCGATTTCCCGCCGCACCGTCGCGGCTCCCTCGACCATCGCGCGCAGCTTGCCGTGGGCGACGGCGCGGGGGAGGTATTTCATTCCGCAATCGGGGGCGGCGACGAGGTGGTTGGGGGAGATGTGTTCGAGGCCGGCGCGGAGGCGCTGGGCGACGGCGCCGGGGGTTTCGATCTCGGTGGTTCCGAGGTTCAGGACGCCGAGGAGGATGGTTTTGTTGGAGAGGTCTTTGAGGACGCCGAGGTCGAGCTGGGGCTGGGCGGCTTCGAGGGAGATTTGGGCGGCGGCGCAGTCGGCGAGCTGGGGCAGGAAGGCGTAGCCGGCGGGCTTGTTGCGGACGAGGTGGCCGTAGCCGAGGCAGATGTGGACGATTGTCGGGCCGGGGACGCCCTGGAGCGCGCGGTCGATCGCCTTGACCGCGTAGCGCGCGGCCTTGTCGGGGGCGGAGCGGACCCAGGGCTCGTCGAGCTGGACGACGTCGACGCCGGTAGCCTTCAGCGCGCGGAGTTCCTCGTTGACGGCGACGGCGAAGTCCATCGCCATCTCCTCCTCGTCTTTGTAAAATTGGTTCTCGCATTGCTGCGCCAATGTGAACGGGCCGGGGATCGTGATCTTGGTCGCGCGGGTCGCGTGGGCGACGAGGAACTCGGCGTCGCCGATCTCGACCGCTTCCTTGCGGCGGATCTTGCTCACGACGCGCGGCACCGGCGTCGCGCGGCGGTTGGCGCCGATCACCGAGCCGTTGCTCTCGGTATCGAGCCCGTCGAGCGACAGGCCGAAATAATTGGAATAGCTCTCGCGCCGGATTTCGCCGTCGCTGACGATGTCGATGCCGATACGCTCCAATTCCTGGATCGCGAGGATCGTCGCGTCGTCCTGCGCCGCCGCCAGATAGGCCTCCGGGATGCGCCAGATGTCGTGCGCGTGGACCCGCGGCACGCCGTGATGCTCCAGCGCGGCGCGGTCGATCAGCCAATCCGGCTGCGGATAGCTGCCGACGACGGTGGTCGGGATCAGATGGGTCGGATAGGTCATGGCGGATCCCCTGTCTGCCGCCGGAACAAGATGTTGCGGCGAGTTTCTGCGATGGCGAATTGGGTGTCCTCGGTAAAGCCGAGCGTGGTCAGGATTTGGCGGATGCCGGGGCCGGAATCGCCGGCGATCTCGACCAGCACGGTCTCGGTGTGGCGAGACAGCGTTTCGTGGCCGCCGGCGAGGATGGCGCTTTCGATGCCGTCGACGTCGAGCTTGATATGCGCCGGGAGCGGCGGGGCGAACAGCTCGCAGAAGCGGTCGATCGTGAAACCGGCCGTCGCCTGGCGGAAGATGGGGTCGAAGGCGCCCTCGACCGTGCGGTTTTCGCCAAGAGCGTGCATCGAATGCCCGGCCTCGGTATGGGCCATGTTGAGGTAATCGAGCCGGCTGTCGCCGGAGAGGGCGAGGCAATAGGCGGCAATACAATCGCTTAGGCCATTGATCTCGATGTTGCGTGTCAATACCGCGTAGCTCGATGCGCTCGGCTCGAAGGCGACCACTTGGAGATTGCGGGCGCGGGCGGCATAGAGCGCATAGACGCCGATATTGGCGCCGATATCCCACACCACCGCGCCGGGCGGCAGGCTGTCGAGCCAGCGGATCGTTTCCGGCTCGTTGTCGTAGAGGCTCCAGGGGTCGTGGAGCGAGCGGGCCGAGGGCGTCTCGAAATGGAGCGCGCCGCCGGCGGTCGGGATCGAGATGCGCTGGGCGAGACGCTCGGCGACCAGGGCGCGCGTCATCGCCCGCCGGTACGGTTTCATCCACGCGGTCGCGCCGGCGACGAGCCCCGAAAGCGCGCCGGCGATGGTACGGCTCATCCCTGGTCCGCCCCTGTTTGCCCGCCGACTATAGCGGAGGCTGGGATGCCATCCACTCCATTGCGCCACCATTTGCTCGCTGCGCTCGCGCCCTCGCCCGCATTGCGGGGGATCGGCGGGTGAGGGCCGATCCCCGGGAAGGCCGGGCGGGGGCGCGAGCGCAGCGAGCAAACGATGGCGCAATGCAGTGGATGGCATCCCAGCCTCCGCTATAGTCGGCGGGCAAACAGGGGCGGAC
>DATAUV010000040.1:0-10454 GCA_036268075.1 Allostellaceae bacterium
TCGGCGAACTCGAAGCCGCTATTCAAGACTACCTCGATCACCACAATGCCGATCCAAAACCCTTCGTCTGGACTGCCGCAGCCGCCGATATCCTCGGAAAAGTCGCCCGAGGGCGACAAGCGTTAGAGTCACAACACTAGCTCCGAGCGGCGAGCAGGGCCGCGGTCAGCAGCAGGAGGCCCGAGAACCCGAGCCTTAGTCGCCGCTCGGGGAGGCGGTGGGCGAGCGCCACGCCGACCGAAACCGACAACGCGCCGCCGATCGCGAGCGGGATGCCGACCCGCCAATCCACATTGCCGGCCGCGGCATAGGTTGCCAGCGCGATCGTCGAGCCGGGGATGACGAGCGCCAGCGCCATTCCCTGCGCCGTCGCGTGCCTCACCCCGAAATAGGCGGTCAGCGCGGGTGGCGCGATCATCGCGCCGCCGGTGCCGAACAGCCCCGAACAGACCCCGCCGATGATGCCAAGCACCGCCGTCCAGCCCCAGCGCAGCGGCTTGCGGGGTGGATGCGCCGAGGCGGGCCGCAGCGCGCGCCACGCGATCATCACCGCCAGCAGCACGATCCCGGCGGCAAACGCCAGCCGCAGCGCGTGGCCATCAAGCCCGTTGGCAAGCCGGGCCGCCGGATACGACGCCAGCGCCGCGCCGCCCGCCAGCGCGCCGATGATTCGCATGTCGAGATGCCCGTGCAGCCGATATCGCCAGAACGACAGCAGCAGGTTCGGCACGACCATCACCACGGCGGTGCCTTGCGCCATGTGCTGGCTGAACCCGAACATGAGGCCGAGCAGGGGGATCGCGATCGCGCCGCCGCCGAACCCGAACACCCCGCCGGCGACGCCGAGCGCAGCGCCGAGCCCGACCATGCCCGCAGCCGACAGAAGCGCCTCGACCATCCCGCCGCGCTCCCCGCCCGGTCCGTTGGTGACATTACCCCCAACGCCCGCGTAGCATGGGCGCAAATACTTCGGCGTAAAAGGAAATGACGATGACGGGCAAGGATCTGGCCGGCAAGGTCGCGGTGGTGACCGGTGCGTCGAGCGGCATCGGCGCGGCGAGCGCGCGGCTCTTCGCCGAGGCCGGGGCGCGCGTCGTCGTCGGCTACAACAGGGGCGTCGACCGCGCCGACGCGGTCTGCGCCAGCCTTGCCGGCTCGGGGCACAAGCCGATCTATCTGCCGCTCGAAAACACCGCCGAGATCAATCGCGTCGCCGGCTGGGTCAGGGCCGAGTTCGGCCGCGCCGACATCCTCGTCAACTCCGCCGGCTTCACCCAGATGGTCGCGCACGGCAACCTCGACGGCCTGACCGACGAGCTCGTCGATTCGGTGCTGACCGCGAACGTCCGCGGCCCGCTCGCGACGATCCGCGCCTTCGCGCCGCTGCTGAAGGCGAGCGGAGACGGCGTCGTCGTCAACATCTCGTCCGGCGCCGGCGAGCGCGGCACCGGCAGCAGCATGATCTACGGCGCCTCCAAGGCGGCGCTGAACACGCTGAGCATGTCGCTCGCCCGCGTGCTCGCGCCCGAGGTGCGCGTCGTCGTCGTCTCGCCCGGCATGGTGCACACCGATTTCGTGCCGGGCCGCACCGAGGAGATGATGCACAAGGTCGCGATGGCGAGCCCGCTCAAGCGCGCGGTCGAGGCCGAGGACGTGGCCCTGGCGGTCCTCTCCTGCGTCACCCATTTGACACACACCACCGGCTCGATCGTCACGGTCAACGCCGGCAGCCATTTGTAGGGGCGGGCAGGGCGGACATGGCGAGCATCACCCGTCAGCGCGAGATCCTCGATCGGCTCAAGCTCGCCGAGGGGCTGGCCGCGCTCGCCGAGGACGCGCCGCCCGACGGCGACCGCCGCAAATTCCTGCCTCCGCTCAAGGAGGCGCTCGACGCCGGCAACGCCGAAATCCGCCGCCGGTTCGAGGCCGAGGGCGGCGCGTCGCGGTCGGTGCGCGAGCAGTGCTTCCTGGTCGACCAGATCATCCGGGTGCTGTTCGACTTCGTGGCCGAGCACGTCTATCCGCTCGCCAACCCGACCTCGGGCGAAAAGCTGGCCGTCGTCGCGGTCGGCGGGTACGGGCGCGGCGAGCTGGCGCCGTATTCCGATGTCGACCTCCTCTTCCTGCTCCCCTACAAGCAGACCCCGCATACCGAGCAGGTCGTCGAATACCTGCTCTACATGCTGTGGGATCTGGGGCTCAAGGTCGGGCAGTCGACCCGCTCCGTCGCGGAATGCCTGCGCTACGCCAAGCAGGACCTGACGATCCGCACCGCACTCCTCGAATCCCGCTACGTCTGGGGCGAGCAGGCGCTCTACGCCGAGCTGCGCCAGAAATTCGACGCCGAGATCGTCAAGGGCACCGCCGCGGAATTCGTCGAGCAAAAGCTCGCCGAGCGCGACGCGCGGCACCACCGCGTCGGCGACAGCCGCTACCAGCTCGAACCTCATGTCAAGGAAGGCAAGGGCGGTCTCAGGGACCTCCACACGCTGTTCTGGATCGCGAAATACATCTACCGCGTCGACGACGTCGCGAAGCTCGTCGAGGCCAAGGTCTTGACCGAGGAGGAGGCGCGGCGGTTCGAGCGCGCCCAGGATTTCCTGTGGACCGTGCGCTGCCATTTGCACTATCTCGCCGGCCGCGCCGAGGAGCGCCTGACGTTTCCGATGCAGGCCGAGATCGGCGGCCGCATGGGCTATACCGGCCGCGCCGCCAGCGCCGGCGTCGAGCGGTTCATGAAGCATTATTTCCTCGTCGCCAAGGATGTCGGCGACCTGACCCGCATCTTTTGCGCCGTCCTGCAGATCGATCAGAAAAAGCGGCCTCGGCTGTCATGGCTGCGCTGGGGCGGCGCGCGGCGCGACCTCGACGGCTTTGTCATCGATGGCGGCCGCCTCGCGATCCCGTCCGAGGATTTCTTTGCCAAGGACCCCGTCGCGCTCTTGCGCCTGTTCCACGTCGCGCAGGAGCAGGAGCTCGACATCCATCCGCGCGCACTGCTCGCCGCGACCAAGTCGGTCCGCCTGATCGACGCCAAACTGCGCGAGGACCCCGAGGCCAACCGCCTGTTCATGGCGGTGCTGACCTCGCCGAAAGACCCGGCCACGGCGCTCCGGCGGATGAACGAGGCCGGCGTCTTCGGCAAATTCATCCCCGATTTCGGCCGCGTCATCGCGCAGATGCAATACGACATGTACCACCACTACACGGTCGACGAGCACACGCTGTTCGCGATCGGCATCCTGCACGATATCGAAACGGGGACGCTCAAGGATGAGCTGCCGGTCGCCAGCGACATCATGCCGACCGTCGTCTCGCGGCGGGCGCTCTACCTCGCGACCTTGCTCCACGACATCGCCAAGGGCCGCGGCGGCGACCATTCCGAGCTTGGCGAGCAGATCGCGCTCAAGCTGGGGCCGCGCCTCGGCCTGACCGACGAGGAGACCGAGACCGTCGCCTGGCTGGTGCGCTGGCACCTCGTGATGAGCAACACCGCGTTCAAGCGCGACATCGGCGACCCGCAGACGATCCAGAGCTTTGTCGAGCGCGTGCAATCGCCCGAACGGCTCAAGCTGTTGCTGATCCTGACCTGCGCCGATATTCGGGCGGTCGGCCCGAAGGTGTGGAACGGGTGGAAGGCCGCTCTATTGCGCGAGCTCTACCACAGCACCCTCGATGTCATCTCGGGCGGGCTCACCGCCGAGAGCCGGGACTCCCGCATCGCCGAGGCACAGGCTGCCGCGCGCGCCCTGCTCGCCGATTTCACCGACGAGGAATTCGCCGCCTTTGCCGGGCTCGGCTATCCGTTCTACTGGCTGTCGCTCGATGCCGAGACGCACGCCCGTCACGCCCGGCTGATGCGGTCCGCCGAGCACAGCGGGGTGCCGCTGACGGTCGAAAAGCGCGTCGACGCGCAACGCGCCGTGACCGAGATCACGCTTTATACCGGCGACCATGCCGGGCTTTTTTCGCGTATTGCCGGCGCGCTCGCGGTCAGCGGCGCCAACATCGTCGACGCCAAGATCATGACGATGTCGAACGGCATGGCGCTCGACACGTTCTGGATCCAGGACCCCGAGGGCGGGCCGTTCAGCCGTCCGGACAAGCTCGCCAGACTGGCCGTCGTGTTTGAGAACGTGCTGACCGGCGACCTCAAGCCGCATCAGGAGCTCGACCGCCCGCCGCCGATCGCGAGCCGCACCAACGTCTTCACCGTGCCGCCGCGCGTCCTCGTCGACAACCAGGCGAGCCGGTCGCATACGGTCATCGAGGTCAACGGCCGCGACCGGCCCGGATTGCTCTACGAGGTGACGCGCGAGCTGACCCGGCTCAACCTCCAGGTCTCCAGCGCCAAGATCTCGACCTATGGCGAAAAGGTCGTCGATGTTTTCTACGTCAAGAATCTGTTTGGCCATAAGGTCGAACACCCGACAAAACTCGACGAAATCCGCCAAGTCCTTGAAGTGGTTCTCGCCAAGGGAAACAAGGCGCCGCCGCTCGCAGCCCCGTCGCGCCGCTCCCGCGCTGCCGTTGCCGCCGAATAGCCGACGCCATAATCCCGCCACGGTGGAGCGTTATTCTTCCGCGGACGTTGCATAGCCGGCTGCGGCTATGCAACGTATTGGGGGAGTATGACAATGACACGATTGGCGAGCTCGCTCTTGTTGACGGGAACTTTATTGGCCTTGTCGGCCTGCGGCACGACGCCGGGCTGCCGCGCCGCGAGCACCGGGTTGCTGGGGGCCGGCACCGGCGCGACGATCGCCGCGATCGCCGGCGGCCCGATAGGCTGGGCCGCCCTCGCCGGCGGCGCCTCCGGCGCCTTGGCAGGCGCCGTCACCCCGCCCCAAGCCGCGAGCCTGGGACCGTCACCGTTCTGTTATTGATGCCGGCTGGCCCTCACCCACCGTCGCTATCGCGCCGGTCCCCCCTCTCCCGCAATGCGGGCGAGGGTAAAATTCCATCCCCTCGCCCGCATTGCGGGAGAGGGGGGTGACCCCGGGCGAAGCCCCGGGGATCACCGGGTGAGGGCTCTACTCCCGCAGATCCTCGAAAAACTCGCGCACCCTGGCGAAAAAGCCTTCGCTTTGCGGGCTGGTGCGGCGGGTGTCGTCGCCTTGGCTGAACTCGCGCAGCAATTCCTGCTGGCGCTTCGACAGGTTGACCGGGGTCTCGACGACGGCCTCGATGAACATGTCGCCGCGCACCGATGAGCGCAGCACGGTCATGCCCTTGCCGCGCAGGCGGAACTGGTGGCCCGACTGCGTCCCCGGCGGCACGGTGACGCGGGTGCGGGTGCCATCGACGGTCGGCACCTCGATCGTGCCGCCGAGCGCCGCCGTGGTGATCGGCAGCGGCACGCGGCAATGCACGTTGGCGCCCTCGCGCTGAAAGATCGTGTGCGCCGGGATCGAGATGAAGATGTAGAGGTCGCCCGGCGGCGCGCCGGCGCGGCCCACCTCGCCCTCTCCGGCGAGGCGGATGCGGGTGCCGTCCTCGACCCCGGGCGGGATGTTGACCGACAGCGTCTTCTCACGCCTGACGCGGCCCTGGCCGCCGCATGGCTTGCACGGCTTTTCGATGACGTTGCCGGCGCCGTGGCAGGTCGGGCAGGTACGCTCGATCGTAAAGAACCCCTGCTGCGCCCGCACCCGCCCATGCCCGCCGCAGGTGCGGCAGGTGATCGGGCGCGAGCCGGCCTCGGCGCCGCTGCCCTTGCAGGTGTCGCAATGCACCATCGTGGCGATGCGCACGGTCGTCTGCTTGCCGCGATGCGCGTCTTCGAGGTTGATTTCGAGGTTGTAGCGCAGGTCGCTGCCGCGGTTCGGGTTGGTCTGGGCGCGGCCGCCGGCCATCGTGCCGAACATCTCCTCGAAGATGTTGGCGAACCCGCCGCCGAAGCCGCCAAACCCGCCGGCCGCGCCCGGGCCCTGCTCGAAGGCGGCGTGGCCGAACCGGTCATACGCGGCGCGCTTCTGCTCGTCCTTGAGGATTTCGTAGGCTTCGCCGACGTCCTTGAATTTCTGCTCGGCGACCTTGTCCCCGGGGTTGCGGTCCGGGTGGAACTGCATCGCGGCCTTGCGATAGGCACGCTTCAATTCGTCGGCATCGGCCGATTTGGAAACGCCGAGAAGGTCGTAGAAATCCTGCTTGGCCATATTCAGAAAGTGCCCGGCTTAAACTCGCATTGATCGATAGACCGCCCCCGGGGGTGTGGCCCCGGAGGCGTCGTCGCCAACCGGCTCAACCGGCGCCGCGCTTCTTATGCTCGTCGACCTCCTCGAAATCGGCGTCGACGACCTTGTCGTCATGGGGCCCGCCCGGCGCCGCGCCGGGATGCTCGCCACCCGCCGCGGCCGCGCCGGGATCGCCCGCGGCCTGCTGCGCGCGGTAGAGCGCCTCGCCGATCTTCATCGAGGCCTGGGCGAGCGCTTCGGTCTTCGACTTGATCGCGTCGAGATCCTCGCTGCCGATCACGTCCCGCAAGGCCTGGATCGCCTGCTCGACCGCGGTCTTCTCCTCCGCCGGAACCTTGTCGCCGGCTTCGGTCAGACTGCGCTCGGCCGTGTGGATCAGGCCGTCGGCCTGGTTCCGGGCATCGACGAACTCGCGCTTCTTCTTGTCCTCCTCCGCATGCGCTTCGGCGTCCTTGACCATCGTGTCGATGTCGGCGTCGGAGAGCCCGCCCGAAGCCTGGATGCGGATCTGCTGCTCCTTGCTGGTCGCCTTGTCCTTCGCCGACACCTGCACGATGCCGTTGGCGTCGATGTCGAAAGTGACCTCGATCTGCGGCATGCCGCGCGGCGCCGGCGGGATGCCGACGAGATCGAACTGGCCGAGCAGCTTGTTGTCCGACGCCATCTCGCGCTCGCCCTGGAACACGCGGATCGTCACCGCGGTCTGGCTGTCCTCGGCGGTCGAGAAGGTCTGCGACTTCTTGGTCGGGATCGTCGTGTTGCGGTCGATGAGCCGCGTGAACACGCCGCCCAGCGTCTCGATGCCCAGCGACAGCGGCGTCACGTCGAGCAGCAGGACGTCCTTGACCTCGCCCTGCAGCACGCCGGCCTGGATCGCCGCGCCGATCGCGACCACCTCGTCCGGGTTGACCGAGCGGTTCGGTTCCTTGCCGAAGAACTGCTTCACCGTCTCGATGACCTTGGGCATGCGGGTCATGCCGCCGACCAGGATCACCTCGTCGATCTCGCTGCTCTTGAGGCCGGCATCCTTCAGCGCGTTGCGGCAGGGGCCGACCGTGCGCTGGATCAGGTCCTCGACCAGGGCTTCGAGCTTGGCGCGGGTCAGCTTGATGTTGAGGTGCTTCGGGCCGGCCGCGTCGGCGGTGATGAACGGCAAATTCACCTCGGTCTGGGCCGAGGACGACAGCTCGATCTTGGCCTTTTCCGCCGCCTCTTTCAGGCGCTGCAGCGCGAGTTTGTCGGTGCGCAGGTCGATGCCCTGCTCTTTTTTGAACTCGTCGGCCAGATAGTCGATGATCTTGCGGTCGAAATCCTCGCCGCCGAGGAAGGTGTCGCCGTTGGTCGACTTGACCTCGAACACGCCGTCGCCGATCTCGAGCACCGAGATGTCGAACGTGCCGCCGCCGAGGTCGTAGACCGCGATCGTGCCGGTCTGCTTCTTCTCCATGCCGTAGGCGAGCGCGGCCGCCGTCGGCTCGTTGATGATGCGCAGCACTTCGAGGCCGGCGATCCTGCCGGCGTCCTTGGTCGCCTGGCGCTGCGAATCGTTGAAGTACGCCGGAACCGTGATGACCGCCTGCGTGACCGTCTCGCCGAGGTAGGATTCGGCGGTCTCTTTCATCTTTTGCAGGATGAAGGCGCTGATCTGCGACGGCGCGTATTTCTTGCCGCGGCTTTCGACCCAGGCGTCGTTGTTCTCGCCCCTGATGATCTTGTACGGCACCATGTCGACGTCCTTCGCGACCATCGGGTCGGTGAAGGGCCGGCCGATCAGCCGTTTGATCGCGAAAAACGTGTTTTCGGGGTTGGTCACCGCCTGGCGCTTGGCCGACTGGCCGACGAGGCGCTCGTCGCCCTCGGTAAACGCCACCATCGACGGGGTCGTGCGCCCGCCCTCGCTGTTCTCCAGGACCTTGGCGGCCCTGCCTTCCATCACGGCGACACAGGAATTGGTCGTGCCGAGATCGATACCAATGACCTTGCTCATATGCACCTCTTGTCAAAAGCAGGACCGAACGGCCCGGAACGGCACCGCCGCGATCCCCCGGGATATGACAACGCAGCCGTGGTTAGGCTGACGGGAGGTATATAGGAGGCCGGGGAAGGGCACACAACTCCGTGAGCGGAGCGAAACGGCCCCTATTTGTAGGCATCGGGAATTTCGCGTGATCGCACCCGCGACCCAGGAAGCAGACATGGCCACGGACGTGTTCGGGGCAGGCGCCGGCTGGGAGACCGTACTCATGCCGGACGCCGACGTGCACTACCTCCGGCACTTGCCCTTGCGACGGTCGGACAGGGATGTTCTTCGGCAGTTGACCGCCGAAATCGCATGGCGGCAGGAGGAGATCGCACTCTGGGGCCGAAAAATCCGGCAGCCGCGCCTGACCGCGTGGTATGGGGATTCCGGTCGCAGCTATGCTTATTCCGGTGTCGTGCTCCAGCCGCTGCCTTGGACGCCGATCCTGCTGGATATCAAAACCCGCGTCGAGCAGGCGGCGCAGTCGACGTTCAACAGTGTCCTCCTCAACTCCTATCGAGATGGGCGCGACGGTATCGGGTTTCACAGCGACGACGAACCCGAGCTGGGCAAACGTCCGGTGATCGCCTCTCTCAGTCTCGGGGAGGAGCGTACATTCGTCCTCAAGCATAAGACCTTGAAATCGGTGAAGCCTGTGCATCTCCAACTGGCCTCAGGCAGTCTCCTGCTCATGAGAGGCGACACCCAGCACTGCTGGAGGCACGGCATCTCCAAGGAGATTCGGCATTGCGACCCCAGGATCAACCTTACATTCCGTAGGATCATTGATTGAGGCAGGGCGCCGGCTCACGGCGATAGTGGTAGCGGTGTAATCCGGTCGTCATTCCGACCGCGTCGTACAGCGCTCGTCCGGCCGCATTACCCACCTCGACCTGCAGGCAAGCCCCGTGCGCTCCATTCTCCCGCGCCCATCGAGCCAGCGCGGCAAGCACCCGCCGCGCATGCCCGCACCGCCGCCGCGCCGGGTCGGTCACGACCGACTCATAGCAAAGGAGCCCGCGATGGATCACCCCGAACGCCATCGCCGCGTCACCCTCGTCCACCGCAAACCGCGCGGGCAGCAGGATCGATCCAAGCACCCGCCGGTACGAGGCGTGCGCCGCCTCGTCCTGCCCCTGTAACCGCCGCATGGCTGCGAACCACGCCGCCGACGGCTCCGCCGACAACGTGACGCCGCTCGGCGCGGCCGCATCGGCTACCGATCCGATATCGCCGTGGATGACGCGGCTGTGTCCCTCGTCGGAATAGCCGCGCTCCGCCAGCCTCCGATCGACGTCGGGTTCGATATACGAGGGAATGCGAAAGATCGCCGGCTGCCCGTGCCGGCGATAGACCGCCTCGATCGCCGCGATCACCTCATCCGACCCGTCATGGCCGGGCAGCGCCGTCGCCGAATTCGCCGTCCGCCGCGTGCTGCCGCTGACCCGCACCAGCCACCCGCCGCACATCATTTGCCGCAATCCCGGAAACCCATTGAAACAGGCCTCCTCGACCGCCCAGCCGAGGCTGTCCGGCGTCATGCGGCCACGATATCGGTCTGGGAGAAATCGTCGCCCTTGAACAGCAGCGGCACACCGAGGCTGCGAGCGCAGGCATAGGCGAAGCAATCGCCCATATTGAGGCCGGCCGGATGATGGCCTCGTCCGAACCGCGTGAAAGCGTCAATCGCAAGCTGTCCGATTTCCGCTGTGATCGGCACAGTTTCCGCGCCTGCGCCGGCCAAAAACCGCTCAAGGGCTATGCGCGCGATGGCGGTTGTCGTGTTGCCGATCCGGGCGAGCGCGAGCGTCGCTTCGTAAGCGGCAAGCGGCGACGTAAAGATGCGCTCCGATCGATGTATCCGAGTGACGAGCACCGGCCCATCGCTCTCGTCGCCGATGATGGCGACCAACGCGGACGCGTCGATGAACATCAGGGCAGGCCGGTCAGTTCATCCTCACCCGACAACTCGTCGAAGAAGGCTTTGTCGGCGGGCTTTCCGCCGGGTTGCGAGTGAGCCTTAAACCAGGCCTGGATTGTCCTCACTTCCGCCAAAAACGGGTTCTCGCTCGACACGAGCTCATACTCGTGCTCGCACGCCTCACGGATTGTTTCGGTCAGCGTTTTCCGTTTGAGCCTGGCGAGCCGGCGGACTGCCGTATCGGTCGCCGTGTCCCGTACATGGAAGGCCATGGCCACCCCGGCATCTAGATCAAAGATATGTCCTGTCTAGATAG
>DATAUV010000041.1:0-29365 GCA_036268075.1 Allostellaceae bacterium
CGAGGTGATCGAATGAGATTGAGCGACGAGCAGCGCTTGCTCCGCGACACCGCGCGCGACGTGGCCCGGACGCTGCTCGCGCCCGGGGCGGCGGAGCGAGACCGCGAGGAGCGGTTTCCGGCGGCGGAGTTGGCCGAGCTCGCAAAGCTCGGCTTTATGGGAATGCTGGCGCCCGAGGAATGGGGCGGGGCGGGGGCCGACCATGTCGGCTACGCGCTGGCGCTGGAGGAGATCGCGGCGGCGGACGGGGCAATGTCGACGATCCTCTCGGTGCACAACTCGGTTGGATGCGTGCCGGTGCTGCGCTATGGCTCGGAGGAGCAGAAGCAGCGGTTTTTGAAGCCGATGGCGGCGGGCGAGATGCTGGCGGCATTTTGTCTGACCGAGCCCGGCGCCGGGTCCGACGCGGCGGCGATCAAGACGCGCGCGGTGCGCCGCGGCAACCGGTGGGTCCTCAACGGGACCAAGCAGTTCGTCACCTCGGGCCGGAACGCGCAGGTCGCGATCGTCTTCGCCGTCACCGATCCCAAGGCCGGGCGCAAGGGGATCAGCGCCTTTATCGTGCCGACCGCGACCGCCGGCTACCGGGTGGCCCGGCTTGAGCACAAGCTCGGGCAGCGCGCGTCCGACACCGCGCAGATCGTGTTCGAGGATATGGAGCTGACGCCGGATTTGATGCTGGGCCAGGAGGGCGAGGGGTATCGGATCGCGCTCTCGAACCTGGAAGGGGGGCGCATCGGCATCGCCGCGCAGTCGCTCGGCATGGCCCGCGCCGCCCACGACGCCGCGTTGGCCTACGCGCAGGAGCGCGAGGCGTTCGGACAGAAGCTGACCGGGCACCAGGCCGTCGCGTTCCGCCTTGCCGACATGGCGACCGAGCTCGCCGCCGCGCGCGGCCTCATCCTCGACGCCGCCCAGCGCCGCGACGACGGCGAGCCGTGCCTGAAAGAGGCGGCGATGGCCAAGCTCTTCGCGTCGGAGATGGCCGAACGCGTGTGCTCCGCCGCGATCCAGATCCACGGCGGCTACGGCTACCTCTCGGATTTTCCGGTCGAACGCATCTACCGCGACGTCCGCGTCTGCCAAATCTACGAAGGCACCAGCGACATCCAGCGCCTGGTGATCTCGCGGGAATTGGTGAAGGGATAGATTGCGCCCGTTGCGAGGGCAAACTATGTATATCCCTAAGGGATATACTGGAGACGCTGATGGCGCGAGCGACCGTGTTCAAAAGTAATCGGAGCCAAGCGGTTCGCTTGCCGAAGGAAGTCGCGTTTCCGGACGGAACGCGTCAGGTTGAGATCATCAAGATCGGCTCCGCGCGCTTGATCACTCCCGTCGGCAAGGGCTGGGACGATTTTTTCGACAACGCGCCGCCGCTCTCTGATGATTTCATGGTCGAGAGGGACGATCCGCCACCCGAGGAGCGCGAGCTGTTCTGATGCTTCGGTACATGCTGGATACGGACATCTGTATCTATGCGATGCGAAATCGCCCTTCCGAAGTTCGCGACCGCCTTAAGGAATTCGTCGGAGAAGCGTGCATCTCCACGATCACCCTTGGCGAGCTGGCATATGGAGCCGAAAGATCGGCACGACCGATCGAAAACCGAGCCATCTACGAGCAATTCGTAGCCAATCTTTCGGTTTTGGCGTTTTCGGGAGATGCGGCCAGCCACTACGGCCACATCCGCGCCGCGCTGATGCGCATCGGGCGGCCCTCTGGGATTCACGACATGCTGATCGGCGGGCACGCACGCAGCGAAGGGCTGACCGTGGTCACCAACAATGTCCGCGAATTTGCCCGGATACCAGGCCTGCGGGTCGACAATTGGGTGTCCTAACCCCGGCCCATCGCGTCGAGGAACCCCTGGAGGATGTAGGCGGCGGCGACCTTGTCGACGATTTCGGCGCGGCGTTTTCGGGTCATGTCGTGGGCGATCATTTCTCGGGTGACGGCGATCGTGGAGAGGCGCTCGTCCCAGAAGGCGATGGGGAGGTCGCGAAGCGCGAGGACGTTGCGGGCGAATTGGCGGGTGGATTGGGTGCGCGGCCCGTCGCCGCCTTCGAGGCGGAGCGGCAGGCCGACGACAAGGCCGGCGACGCCGTGGCGGTCGCAGAGGGCGAAGAGCGCGGCCATGTCGTCGCGGAACTTGCGGCGGCGGATCGTGTCGAGCGGGCTGGCGATGACGAGCCTGGTGTCCGACAAGGCGAGGCCGATCGTCTTGGTGCCGACATCGAGGCCCATCACGCGGGCTCCCGCGGGCACCGCCTCGCGCAAGGCGGCGGGGTTGCCGAGAATCATGCCGGATGATAGCTTATTCGGACGCTTTTGCCGCGAAAGACACCGAAATCATGGCGTTGGACAAGGCCACCGTGGCGCGCATCGCCACCCTGGCGCGCATCCGGCTATCCGATGACGAGCTGGAGCCGCTCGCCGCCGAGCTGTCGACCATCATCGGGTTTGTCGAGCAGCTCGACGAGGTGAACACCGACGGCGTCGCGCCGATGAGCAGCGTGGCCGCGATGGCGCTGCCGATGCGCGACGACAAAGTCACCGACGGCAACGATTCGGGCGCGATCCTCGGCAACGCGCCCGTCTCGGCGCGGGGCTTCTTCGCGGTGCCCAAGGTCGTCGAATGAGCCTCTCCGCGCTGACCCTGGGCGAGGCGCGTGACGGGCTCGCCGCCAAGAAATTCTCGGCGCGGGAGCTGACCGAGGCGCATGTCGCCGCGGTCGAGGCGGCGCGCCCGCTCAACGCCTACATCACCGAGACGCCGGACCAGGCGCTGGCGATGGCCGACGCGTCCGACGCGCGGCGCGCGAAGGGCGAGGCGGGGGCGATGGAGGGCTTGCCCATCGCGGTCAAGGATCTGTTCTGCACCAAGGGCGTGCTGACGACGGCGGCGTCGCATATCCTCGACGGGTTCGTGCCGCCTTACGAATCGACCGTCACCACCAATCTGTGGCGGGCCGGGGCGGTGATGCTCGGCAAGACCAATCTCGACGAGTTCGCGATGGGGTCGTCGAACACGACGAGCTATTACGGGCCGGTCGAAAATCCCTGGCGTGGTCACTCGAAGCGTGGGGCCGGAGACAACCGGCCATTGGTGCCGGGCGGGTCGTCGGGCGGGTCGGCGGCCGCGGTCGCGGCGCGGGCGGCGCTGGGTGCGACCGGCACCGATACCGGCGGCTCGATCCGCCAGCCGGCGAGTTTTTGCGGCATCGTCGGGCTCAAGCCGACCTATGGGCGTTGCTCGCGCTGGGGCGTCGTCGCGTTTGCGTCGTCGCTCGACCATCCGGGGCCGATGACGCGCACCGTGCGCGACGCGGCGATCATGGTCGGCGCGATGGCCGGACACGACCCGAAGGATTCGACCTCGGCGCCGGTGCCCGTGCCTGATTTCGAGGCGGCGCTCGGCGGCGGCATCAAGGGGCTGCGCGTCGGCATCCCCAAGGAATACCGGCCCACGGGGCTCAACCCCGAGATCGGGGCCTTGTGCGATCGCGGCGCGCAATGGCTCCGCGACCAGGGCGCCGAGATCGTCGACGACATCAGTCTCCCGCACACGAAATACGCGCTGCCGGCCTATTACATCATCGCCCCGGCCGAGGCGTCGTCGAACCTTGCGCGGTATGACGGGGTGCGGTTCGGATTGCGCGTGCCGGGCGACAGCCTCGAAGAGCTGTACGAGAACACCCGCGCGGCCGGGTTTGGCGCCGAGGTGCGGCGGCGCGTGCTGATCGGCACCTACGTCCTGTCGGCCGGGTATTACGACGCCTATTACCTCAAGGCGCAACGCGTGCGGGCGCTGATCGCGCGCGATTTTGCCGAGGCGTTCGAGCGGGTCGACTGCCTGCTGACCCCGACCGCGCCGTCGGCCGCCTTCGCGATCGGCGAGAAAGCGGACGACCCGATCGCGATGTATCTGAACGATTTGTTCACGGTGCCGGCCGATCTCGCCGGGGTGCCGGCGATCTCGGTGCCGGGCGGGTTGTCGGGCGACGGGCTGCCGCTCGGCTTGCAGGTGATCGGCCGCGCTTTCGACGAGGCGACCGTGTTGCGCGTCGGCGAGGCGCTGGAAATCGCGGCCGGGTTTTCCCATCTGCCAGGGTTCATGGCGGGGTGACGATGATGATCGAGCGGCGGTTCTCCCTCTCCGCCCATTGGGGGGAGAGGGCTGGGGTGAGGTGGGAATGTTCGGTGTCACAGCGCGCCCACCTCACCCTCCCATCGCTTCGCGATGGGCCCCTCCCTCTCCCCCCAATGGGCGGAGAGGTGGAATATCGGCGAGGAGTATCATGATCGAGGGCCGCACCGGCGCGTGGGAGGTGGTGATCGGGCTTGAGGTGCATGCCCAGGTCACGGCCGAGGCGAAGCTGTTTTCGGGCGCGGCGACGGCGTTCGGGGCGGAGCCGAACACGCATGTCTCGCCCGTCGACGCGGCGTTTCCGGGGATGCTGCCGGTGATCAACCGGCATTGCGTCGAGCAGGCGGTCAAGACCGGTCTCGGGCTCGACGCCGAGATCAATCTGACCAGCGTTTTCGCGCGCAAGAACTATTTCTATCCGGACCTGCCGGCCGGGTATCAGATCTCGCAATACGAGCAGCCGGTCGTCGGGCATGGGCGGGTGCGGCTCGACATGCCGGACGGGTCGACGCGCGACATCGGCATCACCCGGCTGCACCTCGAGCAGGATGCCGGCAAGAGCCTCCACGACCAGCACCCGCGCGACACCTATATCGACCTCAACCGCGCCGGCACCGCGCTGATGGAGATCGTCTCGGAGCCCGATCTGCGCAGCGCCGAGGAGGCGGGGATATATCTGCGCAAATTGCGCTCGATCCTGCGGTATCTGGGCACCTGCGACGGCAACATGGAGGAGGGGTCGCTGCGCTGCGACTGCAACGTCTCGGTTCGCAAGCCCGGCGACAAATTGGGCACGCGTTGCGAGATCAAGAATTTGAACTCGGTGCGCTTTGCCATCCAGGCGATCGAGGTCGAGGCGCGGCGCCAGGTCGAATTGATCGAGGATGGCGGGGCCGTGACGCAGGAGACCCGCCTCTTCGACACCGCGCGCAACATGACGCGGAAGATGCGGTCGAAGGAAAACGACTTCGACTACCGCTACTTCCCCGACCCCGACCTCTTGCCGCTGGTGCTGGACAAGGATTGGGTCGCGCGGCTCAAGGCCGGGATGCCGGAATTACCTGATGCCAAGCAGGCGCGGTTTGTCGGGGAGTACGGGCTGTCGCCGGAGGACGCGGCGGTGCTGGTCGCCGAGCGGGCGACGGCGGAATATTTCGAGGCGGTTGCCGACGGGCGCGACGCCAAGAGCGCGGCGCATTGGGTCATGGGCGACCTGTTCGGCGCACTGCATAAAGTCGGGTTCGGGATCGAGGAGTCGCCGGTCGACGCGGGCCAACTCGGCGCGCTGATCGACCTGATCGCCGATGGCACGATCTCCGGCCGCATCGCCAAGGACGTGTTCGCCGAGATGGTCGACAGCGGCAAGGACCCCGGCGCGATCGTCGAGGCCAAAGGGCTGCGCCAGGTCACCGATACCGGCGCGATCGAGGCGGCGGTCGACGCCGCTCTGGCCGCCAACCCTGGTCAAGTCGCGCAATATGCCGCCAACCCGAAGGTGCTGGGGTTCTTTGTCGGCCAGGTGATGAAGGCGACCCAGGGCAAAGCCAACCCGGCGCTGGTCAACGAGCTGTTGCGGAAGAAGTTGGCGGGTTAGGCCGGGCGGGACGCGGCCGCACCTTTTGAGTCGTCGCCCCCGCGAAGGCGGGGGGCCGGGGGTGAGCGATGTAGCGTTGGCCCCTGGGTTCCCGCCTTCGCGGAATGACGATAAGAGGATGGCGATTCAGCCAATTGGGAGAATTCTAGGCCTCGCTGCCCAGCGTCAGCGCGCAGATCTCCGGCAGGTTCCGGTAGCGCTCGCCGTAATCCATGCCGTAGCCGACGACGAACAGGTTGGGAATCTCAAACCCGGTGTAGCGGATGTCGACGGTGGTGCGGGCCGCCTGCTTGTGCAGCAGGGTGCACAGCGCGAGGCTCGCCGGCGCGAATTGGCCGAGGGTTTCCATCAGGCGGCGGTAGGTGAGGCCGCTATCGACGATGTCCTCGACGACGAGCACGTCGCGGCCGGCGAGGTCGAGGGTATCCGGCGTCGCGAGCCTGACCGAGCCGGACGACCGCACCTCCTTGCCGTAGGACGACGCGGTCACGAATTCCATCGCGACCGGGATCGTCAGTTGCCGCACCAGATCGGCGGCAAAGATCGCCGCGCCCTTGAGCACGACGACGAGGGTGAGCGCCCGGCCGCGATAATCGGCGTCGATCTCGCGTGCGAGCCCCGCGACCCGGCGGCGGATTTGCGCCGCCGAGATCAGCGGGGTCGAGCCGTTCGGCGGGGCTATTCGCGGCGATAGGGGTAGCAGCGGACGCGCTCGAGGGTCATCCCGAAATGAGCGCCGAGCGCGCGGATCGCGTCGTCTTGGTCGTCATAGGGGTCGGCGTTTGACGGGCCGACGATGATCGGGCGAAAACCGCGGTCGTCATGCCCGCCGGACGGCAGCATAGCCGTCGCGAGCGCGGTGCCGTCATCGGCGCGCAGGGTCAGGAACAGCGGCATCTCGCGCTGGATGTGCGCCTTCATGCCGATTTCCTGCTCGAAATTGACGTTGGACAGCGACTGGAAGCTCTGTGCCGCCCGTTCGTGTTCCTTGCGAAAATACTTTTCGACCGCGTGGTGCATCACCTCCGATTCGGCGGCAGCCTCGCCCTCGGTCTCGATCCGAAACCATGTTCTGCCGCCCGGCGCGTCGCAGACGTATTTCATGATCCGTCCCATCTGGCAGCGATCGACAACCAGCAAAATCCGGAGCGGGGAGGGAGTCAACACCCCGTTGGCCAAGATTCGTGTTGACCCGTTGCGGCCCGATCGCGCCTCGCAATTTTCGTTGCAAATTGCCAGCCGGCGCGGCCCGGGTGGTGGGGCGCGACCGGCCGGTTGTGCCCTAACCATCAGTAGAACAAAGAGAAATCCGATATGGTTAACAAGATATAACGTGGCATGTGGCGTGAAGCCCGGTGCAGTCATCTGCACAGGAGCATTTCATGGCGTATTCCTCGGATCACGAAGGTTCTCTTCCCGCCCGTACCGGCAAGCCCGACCCGTTCGCCTCACTGACCGGCCCCACCGAGCGGCGCCGCCGATTCTGGCTGTTCGAGCTGTTGATGACCCCGTTCCAGGACCATGACGAGCGCGCCAGCTATCACATCGCCGGGAAGGCCAGCGAGGCGCAGAACAGCGCCGCGATTCGGGTCAGCAAGGCGTGGAACGGCAACGGCAATCCGAACGCCGTGGAGCGGCCGGCGCCCAACGCGACGCAGGCCGGGTTTGCGCCCGCGCGTCAGGGCGGCCTGTTCAGCTCCGCCGACCGCCGGCCCGCCGGGCACTGACCCGTCGCCGGCGAGGGGTCGGCGGCGGCTGCGCCTCCGGCCCCGGCCCCGGCCCTGGCCCTGGCCCGGGCAACGTCTCGGTCCAATCGCGCCACAGCGACACCAGCGCCGCCATCACCGCGGGGCCGACGAAGAGGCCAAGGAAGCCGAGCGTCTCGACGCCGCCCAGAATCCCCAGCAGCACCCACAGAAACGGCAGCCGTGCCGCGCCGCCGATGAGCACCGGCCGCACCACATGGTCGGCGATGAAGACGACGAAAAACCCGGCCGCGAGGATGATCATGGCCCCGACTAGCTGCCCTTGCGCGACGAGGTACAGCCCCGCGACGCAGAACACGGTCGGCGCCGCAAACGGAATCACCGCGGCGACCCCCGTCACCGCCCCGACCGAGGCGGGGTAGGGCAGGCCGACAAAGAAATAGACGATGCCGAGCACCAGCCCCTCGGCGAGCCCGACCAGGACCAGCCCGACGACCGTGCCGTGGACGGCGGCGACCATCTGCGTCGCCATCCGCTCGCCGCGGCGGCCGAGCATCCGGTCGCTGAGGCCGCGAATCTGGGCGGCGAGCATCGCCCCCTCGCGGAACAGGAAGAACAGCGTCAACAGGGTGAAGGCGAAGAGAATCAGCCGGTGCGCGATCTCGCCGCCATATTCCCGCGCCGACTGGGCCAGCATCCGCGCGTTTAAGCGGCCGAACAGCTCCTGCACCATCGTCGGGTCGCCGAGATTGGCGCGCCACCAATCGCCGATCGAGCCGCCGACCCGGGGGATCTCGGTCAGCCAGTCGGGCGCCGGGATGCCGGACTGGCGGGCGCCGTTGATGAACTCGATGACGTAATGGGTCTCGCGGGCGACCGCGACGCCGAGCAGGACCAGAGGCAGGATGAAGACGACGGCCACTACCGTCACCATCAGCGCCGACGCCGCCTCGCCGCCGAACCGCCCCGGCGTCAGCCGCAGCAGCCGGACGTAAAGCGGCCATAGCGCGATCGCGAAGATGCAGGCCCAGACCAGCGCGACGAGAAACTCACGGAGAATCCACAGCCCGGCCAGAACCAGGGCCAGCGCGAGGACGATGCTGGCGATGCTTTGGCGTAACGGGACGTGAGAAGGTGCGTCGGGTTCGGATTGCATGCGAATCGCCTTGCGAGGCCGATCCGGCACTGTACCCCAAGTTGGGCTGCAACCGAATCAACCTGATACGGGGCTTGCGCCGGCCGGGCTTGCCGCCGCCGGGCGCTCGGCATAGGGTTTCGCACAACACGATCGCCCGATAAGGAGGATTGCCGATGGAACGCACGCTGACGGAGTTCTCGGCCGAGCTGCACCGCATCCTGGCCGCCGATCCCGGCCCGGGCGGCCGCAAGAAGGTCTGTGGGGTCGTCCAGGAGATGTGCCAGGACACGGGCTTCGTCGGCCAGTACCTGAAGGACGACGCGCCGGAGCGGAACATCCTCTACGAAGACCCCGAGCTCGGCTTCTGCATCCTCGGCCATGTCAATCACGGCGCCA
The DNA here is from genome assembly GCA_036268075.1 of Allostellaceae bacterium. Lineage (GTDB taxonomy): Bacteria > Pseudomonadota > Alphaproteobacteria > ATCC43930 > CGMCC-115725 > DATARH01. Next base: position 8,985 of record DATAUV010000041.1, read on the forward strand.
AGGGATCGAAGCCGCACGACCACGGCCCGACCTGGGCGATCTATGGCCAGGCCGCCGGCGAGACGATCATGAGCGACTGGCAAATGCTGTCGCCGCCGGAGAACGGCGAACCGGGCAAGGTCAAACTGGTGCGCGAGTATAAGCTCACCCCGGGGGCGGCCCATCTCTACAACGAGGGCGACCTCCATTCGCCGCGGCGCGACGATTCCACCAAGCTGATCCGGATCGAGGGCCGCAACGTCGAGAAGATCAAGCGCCTGCCCTACGAGGTGGCGAAGAGCTTCTGATTCGGCGCCGTCGCCGGTTATTCGGCAAACCTCCCCGGGCTCGCCCCGGGGAGGTTTGATTTGTGCGCCCAATTTCGCCGTCATTGAGGGCTCGCGGGGTCGCGACCGCGCCCTCGCAATGATCTGTGGCGCGATATTCACCGAGGCCGCGGCGCTTCAAACGCCGTCATCCCGGCGCAGGGCGGGACCCACATATCCGCCGCACGGGAAGCGGGACGGTGGGTGCCCGCCTCCGCCGGTATGACGACCTGATGATGACCTGGCCGGGTGGACCTGAGCAGGTTCGTAACCCAGCAGGAGCCAGGGTAAGCCCGCGAACCCACAAACGAAAACTGCCCCGCGAAGGGCAGCCTGGACACAGGAAGACGAGGGCGCCCGCCGTAGGGCGCCCTCTCTTCCTCTGCGCTAAGTCGATGCGCGCCTGGATCAGGCGCGCGCCGAATTAGCCCTCAACCACCGTAACCCGACGGTTGCGCGGCTCGCGAACGCCGTTCGGAGTCGGCACGGCGTTGTCGTTTTCGCCGCGGCCGGAGATCGCCATCGCCTTCCAAGGCACGCCCATACGGGTCAGGGCGCGAGCGACGTGACGCGCACGCAGGACCGACAACCGCTGGTTGTAGCGGGCCGAGCCGGAGCGATCGGTATATCCAGTCACCTGCACGGTTACGACACCGCCGCCCCTATACACGTTTGCGGCTTGCTGCAGGATGGCCATCCCGCCCGGACCAACCCAGGAGCGGTTCCAGCCGAAATAGACGGTGAAGGCGTGATTAGGCATCGCAGCAACCGGCGGCGGCGGCGGTGGGGCCGAGCCGGGAGCGACCGGCTGCAGACAGCCAGCCAGAACCAGGAGCGAGCAGAGGACTAGGGCGCGTTTCATCGGTTTCCTCCGATAGTTGAGGAGTTCACGTTATAAGAAATCACGCTTTTATACTATAGCGAAACGGATTTTCCACCCTCAAACCCATCCCCCGGTTGATAAGTTGGGGAGTGTTGCAGATGGAGCGCTGTTGCGGCGTTTCAGGCCGCATTGGCGCGCGCTATGCGGCTAAACCAAGCGTATGAAGCCTTCGGGGTGCGCTTCATTGTCGCGCGGTCAACCGCAACGAGCCCGAAAGGCCGCGTGTAGCCCCAGGCCCATTCGAAATTGTCGAGAATCGACCAGGCGAAGTAACCGCGCAGGTCGACCCGCGCGGCGATCGCGCGGTGGCATGCCAGGATGTGGTCGTGCAGATAGCTGATTCGCTCTTGGTCGTCGATCCGCGGGCCGGGCCCCGGCCGGTCGAGAAAGCAGGCGCCGTTTTCCGTGATGTAGAGCGTCGGGTTGCCGTAACGGTCGCGCAGATCGACCAGCAGCTCGGTGAGCGCGCCCGGATCGATCGGCCAGCCCATCGCGGTGGTCTTGGCGCCGGGCGGCGTCGCGCCCCAATTGGTGCCGACGAGGCCGCCCGGGTCGGCGCGCTGGTACATCGGGCTGTAATAGTTGACGCCGAGGAAGTCGATCGGCTGGCGAATCTGGGCGAGGTCGGAGGTCTGCATCAGTGGCGCGACATGAGGCTCGATCAACGCGGGGTAGCGGCCCTGGAATAACGGGTTGAGAAAGGCGCGGTTCCATAAGGCGTCCCACATTTCAGCCGCATGGCGATTCGCCTCGGAGCCGTCCGCCGGCCGAACCGGCTGGAGGCTCAACACCGTACCGAGCTTGAAACGGGCGCCGCCCTCGGCGCGCATGGTTGAGAGAGCCCGGCCTTGCGCAAGGTTCTGGTGATGCATCGCGGCAAACATCCTGTCGCGGCTTTTGAACCCCGGCGCGTGCTCGCCATAGCCGTTGCCGATGACGGCGACGACCGAGGGCTCGTTGAGCATCACCCAGCGCGACACCCGGTCGCCGAGCCGCCTGGCCATAAGCCGCGCGTAGTCGGCGAACCAATCGGCGATCTGGCGATTGCTCCAGCCGCCCTTGTCCTGGAGCGCCTGCGGCAGATCCCAGTGGTAGAGGCAGACCCACGGCTCGATCCCGGCCTTTAGCGCCGAATCGACGACCCGGCTGTAATAGTCGAGCCCCTTCGGGTCGGGCTGACCGGCGCCGTCGGGCAGCACTCGCGGCCATGAAATCGAGAAGCGATAGGCCTTGAGCCCGGCTCCGGCGATCAGGGCGAGGTCTTCGGCATAGCGGTGATAGCTGTCGTCGGCGACATCGCCGTTGCTGCGGTCGTGGATCGTGCCGGGCAGGCGGCAGAACGTGTCCCAGATGCTGTCGGCCTTGCGGTCGCCGCGCCCCTCGACCTGGTACGACGAGGTCGCCGTGCCCCAGAGGAAACCGGGCGGGAACCGGGCGGGTTCGGCGGCGCCCGCTTTGTGAAGTAGGGCGCCCGTGGCAATCCCCGCCGCGCCGGCCTGAAGCAGGCGGCGGCGGTTCATAGGTGATGCTCTGCTGGCAGGACTGATGGGCTTCGCATTCGCTCAGCCCATCCTACAGCGCCGGACTCGTAGGATGGGCTGAGCATCGCGAAGCCCATCATCATCTTCTCAACCCCCAATCGCGCCCTGCGTGTTCACGTAGACCGAATACAGCGAGTGGCTGGCGGCCATGAACAGGCGATTGCGCTTGACCCCGCCAAAGCAGAGGTTGGCGGCGCGTTCGGGCAGGGTGATGCGGCCGATCATCTTGCCGTCCGGCGCGAAGATTGCGACGCCGTTGAGCGCCTCGCTCATCCCCCAGCCGCACCACAGATTGCCGTCGACATCGCAGCGGAACCCGTCGGGCGTGCCCTCGCCGAGGTCGCCGAAATCGGCGCCGTTGGCGAGCTTCACCCCGTCGACGACATCGAAACGGCGGATCGCCCGCTTTGGCTGGGCCCGCGATTCGACGACGTAGAGCAGCGCTTCGTCCGGTGAGAAGGCGAGGCCGTTGGGGCCGCGGATGTCGTCGGCGACGATGGTGACCTTTCCGGTCGCGCCGTCGATGCGGTAGACGCGGGTGACCGGCAATGCGGGCTCGTGCAGGTCGCCCTCGTAATTGCCCATGATCCCGAAGGGCGGGTCGGTGAACCAGATCGACCCGTCGGATTTCACCACCACGTCGTTCGGCGAGTTGAGCGGCTTGCCCTCGAACCGGTTGCACAGGACCGTGATCGTGCCGTCATGCTCGGTGCGGGTGACCTGGCGGCCGCCGTGCTCGCAGGTGACGAGCCGGCCCTGGCGGTCGCGGGTATTGCCGTTGGAATTGTTCGACGGCTTCCGGAAGACACTGACCGCGCCGGTCTCCTCCTCCCATTTGAGGATGCGGTCGTTGGGAATGTCGCTCCACAACAGATAGCGCCCGTCGCCGAACCATACCGGCCCCTCGCTCCAGCGGCAGCCGGTATAATGCTTCTCGACCGAGGCGTTGAACGGCGGCCGAATCTTTTCGAAGCGCGGGTCGAGGGTGATTACCGCGGGATCGGGATAAAGCGGGCTGGGTTGCCAATCGGCGGTCATCAGGCGGCTCCCTCGCTGGTTGGGTCGGCGCGAGCATGGAGCCTTTGGCGTGCCCGCTCAAGAGCGCGCACAGGACTCAGAAGGAGTTGGCGATGTCCGTGAAGAAAGTGGTCAGCGAGCCGCCGATCTGGGTCGCGCCGGTGACGATGGCGATCGCAATGAGCCCGCCGATCATCGCGTACTCGATCGCGCTGACCCCCGAATCGGAACGCAAAGCCTTGATAAGAGCAGCACGCATCCGCCACAAACCCACCGCCTCGAACCCGATCATGTTCCGCGCAACGGATTGAGAAGGCGTTAAACATGCTGGCACAATGAGGTATGAAAATGTCCGTATGTCGAAGCTTGCCGCCGAGGTTTTGCCGATGACGATCCCGGCCCCGTATGCCCGCTACGAGGGCGAGGTGCTGCCCGAATGGATCGATTGGAACGGGCACCTCAACCTCGCCTACTACATCGTGCTGTTCGACAAGGCGACGGACCTGTTGTTCGAGGAGTTGGGGCTCGGGCTCGGCTATCGCCGCGACACCGACCACGGCACCTTTGTCGCCGAGACGCATAACCGCTACGAGCGCGAGCTGCTGGTCCGCGAAACCGTGTCGGTCGCGACGCAGATCGTCGCCAGCGACGACAAGCGCATCCACCTCGCGCACGAGATGTTCCGCCGCAAGGACGGGCTGCGCGCGGCGACGCAGGAGCTGATGTTCCTGCATGTAGACCTGGTCGCCCGCCGGGTCTGTCCGTTCCCGCCCGATTTGAGGGCGCGCGTGGACGCGGCGGCGGGCGCCCATGCCGGCCTGCCGCGACCCGATTGGGTTGGCCGCAGGGTGGCGATGCCGGGATGACCGCGACGATCGCCGCGGCCGCCGCGACGGCGCGCGAATGGCTGTTCGACGCGGCCTTTCCGTTCTGGCTCGACAAGGGGGTGGACGGCCGCAACGGCGGGTTTGTGGACCTCGTCGAGATCGACGGCCGCGCCGTGGCGGATTCGCCGAAGCGCACCTTTGTCCAGGGCCGGCAGGTTTTCTCCTATGCGGTCGCCGGGCGGCTCGGCTGGGGCGGCAAGTGGCGCGAGGCGGTCGCGATGGGCCTCGACACGATCGAGCGCCACTGCCGCCATCCCGAGGGCGGGTTCATCCACTCGCTCGACGCCGGCAACCGCCCCGCCGAAACGCGCCGCGACCTCTATGACCAGGCCTTTGTCGCGACGACCGAAGCCTATGGCGCCGAGGCGCTCGGCGAGCCGGAGCGGGTCGACCGCGCCCGCGCGGTCTTCGCCGAGCTCGACCGGGCCTGGTTGCGGGGGCCGGCCGGATACTGGGAGGGCGAGTTGCCCGATCCCGCCTATCGCCGCCAGAACCCGCATATGCATCTGCTCGAGGCGGCGCTGGCGATCCGCCAGACGCGCTGGGGCAACGACGCCGACCTCGCCCGCTGCAACCGGCTCGCCGGCTGGTTCGCGGACCATTTCTTCGAGCCGGGGCGCGGCCTGTTGCCCGAATATTTTGACGACCGGTGGCGCGTGGCGGCGGACGAGGCGATGCAGACCGTCGAACCCGGCCATCATTTCGAGTGGGCTTGGCTGCTCGGCGTGCTGAAAGAGGCGGGCGGCGCCGATTTGTCGGCGAGCGGCGAGCGGCTGTGGCGGTTCGGCCTGCGGCACGGCATCGACCGCGCCCGCAACGTGGCTGTCGACGAGCTCGGTCTCGACGGCAGGGTCAAATCGGCCCGCGCCCGGCTGTGGCCGCAGACCGAACGGCTCAAGGCGGCGATTACGATGGCGGATGAGCCCGAGATCCTCGCCGCCTTCGCCGGGCTGCAACCGTATCTCGCGACCCCGGCGGCGGGCGCCTGCTACGACAAGATGCTGCCCGGCGGCGATTTCCAGCCCGAGCCGGCCCGCGCCAGCTCGCTATACCATATCGTCTGCGCCTACGCGGAGCTGCTGAACTTGGCGGCTAGGGGATGATGGGTTTCGCTGCGCTCTACCCATCATCGTCCCGCCTGCTCGGCCCTATGCGCGTCGGCCAGTTCGGCGAGCGTCGCGAAGCGGAAATCGTAGCGGGCGGCGGCCTCGGGCGTCGCGCCCCAGCCGGGTGCGGCGGCGCGGCGGTCGATCCAGGCGGAGCTGAGGCCCGCGGCGTTGGCCGGGACGTGGTCGTGATAGAGGCTCTGGGCGACGTGCAGCAACTCGCGCGGCTTGTTCCCCATTTCGCCCAGCCGGGCAAGCAGGTAGCGAAAGTTGGCGGGGTTGGGCTTGTAGCTGCCGACATCCTCGGCGGTGCAGATCGCGTCGAATTCGACGCCGAGCCGCGCATTGCTGCCGGCGAAGCTGGCGCCGTCGACATTCGACAGGATCACCAGCTTGAAATGCCGCTTGAGATAGGCGAGCGCCTCGGCGGAATCGGGAAAGGCCGGCCAGTCGCCGACCGACGCGCCGAACACTGCGGCCGCGACGGGGTTGTGAGCGACACCCCATTCGGCTGCGAGACGCGCGTGAACCCGGGATAAGAGCGCGCTGTATTTGAGGCTCGGCGTTTCTCTTTCCTGTGCGCTTTCGTGATGGCCAAAGCGGATCAGTGCCGCCTCGCGCTCCTTGCCGCCGGCCTTCATGGCGAGCGCTTGCAGCGCGGCCCAGATGCCGCTCTCCCAATCGATGAGCGTGCCGTAGCAGTCAAAGCTCAGCACCTTGAAGTCGCTTAAGCGCATGCTCTGCCTCCACCCGATCGCCAAACCGCGCCTTGTTAGACCCGCCACGGCCGCGCCGAATACCCGAATCGTCCCGGAGATGCGGCAGAAGAGCTTGGCAGGGCCGCGATCAGGCGACCGGCGCCCGCGGGAGCACCGCGCTCAATCCTCTGTCGACAAGGTAGGACACGCCTATAGTTACAAGCAGCATAATCAAAAATCCTGAAAGAGGCTTAGCGTGTCTTGATATGACCAATAAAGGTACGTGAACGACGTATATTCCATAAGAAATAGATGCGACAAATCCCGCCGGCACTGCGAATGCCCGGAGGATCTTCGTAAGCCGCTGGCCAATCGGCCCAAACAGGATAGCCAAAATAATCGCAGCGACCAGAAAGTGCCTGAGCGGTAATATGGGAAAGCGTCCCGGACCGTGGAACCCGTCAACAAAAACGGTTCCGGCCGCGATAAGGCAGAGAACCAAGAGCCAGGCGAAACATGGCCTCATCGAATATACGGAGCGTCCGCCGCGGAAATAGGCCTCGGCAGCCATGGCCCCACTCCACCACAAAAGAAAATATGCCGCGACCAGCGCCCAGTGGTTTGGGAAGACGATGTAGACCAGGTACATCACGCAGCAGGTCGCGCCGATTACATGGGTCACGGATACAGGAGATCGGATCCACGCCCGCAGGATGACCGGAAAGACCACGTAGAATGCAATTTCATAGGAAAGGGACCAAAGAGGTAGATTTCCCAGATATGGGTTGACAATGACGCCAGGCTTGAGTGAAACAACATCTTGAAGCGCGAATATCGTGCCGAATAGTTGTCTCAGATTGAAGTTTTGCGCCAGATCTCCATTGTCCAACGCGACTAGAGTCGAGACGATGAGCGCGCATATCAGAGGGGGATAAATTCGACGGGTCCTCCGAAGGAAGTAGCCTGTCGGGGATAGGGCTCGCGCGTGTTCCTGCGCGTAGATGACAAACCCGCTGAGCAGAAAGAATACGATCACTGCTTCTTGGCCAAACCGAAAGATGATGCCGGGGCCTTCCGACCAGCCTCGTGCATTGGCCACATGCTGCAAAGCGACGTAGCACGCGGCGGCGGCGCGCGCGACGTCCAGTGCGACCCGGAGCTCGGCGCTCAGTCGAACTCGACCCGTCGCTGTCTCGCGGCCCGCCGCTCGAGAACTGTAAGCAGTAGCGCTCTGCAAAGTGCCCCTCGTTTCTCTCCGCGACCAATCTGCCAACGCGGCAATATCGAGAAAGCGAGGTATACTCAACCTATCTTTACGAACGCGGTCGATCGTTGAGCCCCGTCACCCGTATCCCGGTCGCGTCGATCCGGATCGTGCTGATCGAGCCGGTCGCGACTTCGATCCGGGTCAGGTAGTCGAGCGGCATGCCGAGGGCGAAGGCGAGGCCGGAGCGGATCGGGTCGCCGTGGCTGACGAGCACGAGCGTCGCGTCGGGGTGGATCGCGTGGAGCTCGATCAGGGTTTCGACGATGCGGCGCTGCACTGCGCGCATCGACTCGCCGCCGGGGATCATGGCGAGGCTGCGGCGGTTGGCCCACGCGGGAAAATGCGCGGTCTCGCGGATCGCGGCGAAGGTCGAGCCGGTCCAGTCGCCGAAATCGACCTCGTCGAGGTCGGCGCGGGTCGCGATGTCGAGGCCGAGCCGCTCGGCGACGATCGCCGCGGTTTCCTGCGCGCGTTGCAGCGGGCTCGCATAGATCGCGGCGATTCCGGCCTCGGCGAGACGCGCGGCCGCCGCCTCGGCCTCCCCGCGCCCGCGTTCGGAGAGGCCGATGCCCGGCGTGCGGCCGGCGACGATCTTGCCCTGCAGCGTGTGCTCGCCGTGGCGCAGCAGATGAAAATCCGTCACGACAAGGTCACGGTCACGAGGCGGCTACGGGCGCGCCGGCCAGACCGGCTCGTGGTAGCCGAGCGGGACGGTCGGGCGCGCCCAGTAGGGCTGGGTCTCGGAAAGCTGCAGCGTCGGGGCGAGGTGACGCAGCTTGCCGGCCGGCGTCACGCTCTCCATCGACCAGCTTTCGAGCTCGGCCGGGGTGAACTCGGCCGGGATGTCCTTTAGCTGGGCGACGGGGACCTCGCCGCGGCCGACCAGCCAGCGGCCGGCCTGGGCGAGCGAGATGCGGACGAGCCAGCTTCCGCCCTCGGTCGCCCGCCGCTTCAGCGCCACCAGCGCGCCGAACGCCATCAGATAGCCGGTCAGGTAGTCGATCGCCGAGACCGGATAGAATTGCGGACCGGGCTCCTTGCCGGGGAACAGCTCGCCCTGGCGCGTGGTGATGCCGCTGACATTCTGGACCACCGTGTCGAAGCCGCGCCGCGACGACCACGGCCCGACATGGCTGAACGCGCACAGCGAGACGTAGACGAGGCCGGGCCGCGCCTGCGCCAGTTCCTCGGGCGAGAGGCCGCGGTCGCTGAGCGTGCCGGGGCGGTAGCCCTGGACGAACACGTCGGTCTCGCGCGCGAGACCCTTTAACGTCGCGAGCTGTTTCGCGTCGCGCAAGTCAAGCTGCGCCGAGAGCTTGCCGTGGCCGGTGTCGAATTCCTGATAGCCGAGGTTGGGCAGATGCCCGGCGGTGATCTTCAAGACGTCGGCGCCATGCTCGGCGAGGGTGCGGGCGCTCGACGGGCCGGCGAGGACGCGGGTGAGGTCGAGGACGCGGATGCCGCTCAGCGGGCGGTCGCCGTCGCGCAGCTTTTCGACCGGGGCCTCGCCGATCTTGACGATTTCGAGGAGCGGCAGGGTCGCGAGCGCGGCGGCCTGCGGGTGCTTGGCCCATTCCTCCATGCTGCGCACCATGCCGCCGGCGCCCTTGGCGGCGATGATCGCGGTTTCGAGCTCCAGCGCGTCCCATTTCGCGACGGCCTGCCGCACCGCCTCCTTGTCCTCGGGCACGCCGAGCACCTTGAGCGCGGCGGCGCGGTGGTTCGGGAAATTGGCGTGGATGTAGCTCCAGCGGCCGTCCTTGGCCGGGTACATGCCCATGACCGGGTTGCGCTCATGCGACACCTCGGTCGTTTCCATCTTGAGGTAGTGGCCGCTGCGCAGCGATGCCGTGGCGCGGCGCGCGTCGACCGCGATCCCCTGCTTCTTGCCGCCGCGCAATTCCCACAGATCGCTGATCGCGAGCCCGATCGCGCCGAGGCAGGCGGCGGCGGTCTCGCCGATCTTGAACGAGGTCGGCAGGATCGGGTCGGTCCCGCCGGTATATTCGACCGTCGCTGCCCGTGCAGGGTCGAGGCCCACAACGGGAAGAATCGTGCGCAGGGCGTCGTGAGCCGACATGATGACCTCCTCCTCTTGCCGCGGCGCGGCCTTGTCGCCGATGATGCCGCGAAACCTGCCTGCGAGGGAATGCCGATGAGCATCGTCATGATCGTCGTCGAGTTCGACGTGAAGCCGGAGCGGCGCGACGACTTCGTCAAGCTGATGAGCAAGCACGCCGAATTGTCGCGCGCCGAGGACGGCTGCCTGCAATTCGACGTGATGGTGCCGGGCGACAGCACCGGCACCGTGTTTTTCGTCGAGCGGTGGCGCGACCAGGCGGCGCTCGACGTGCACTCCAAGGAGCCGCGGATGGCGCAGAACCGTGAGACCTACACGCCGTGGCTCAACGGCCGCAAGGCGAGCCGGGGCACGCCGGCCTAAGCTGCTCGACCTGGGGCTCACCCAGGCGGTTGCCGAACCGGGCTCGGAGACGCGTCGCGGAATTGTGATCGCCGCGAGATTGCAGCGGATGTCCCAGCGCGGCAGGATGTCGCGGATTTTGCCCGGAACCATCCGCTTTTTTGCAGGGATGACGGCACAAGAAAATAGCTATAATCTACAATATATCCAATTCATGATGACGGTCTGCAAGGGGCTCGGATGAGGAAGGTTTGGGTCGCCGCGATCACGGTCGCGGCCGCCGCCGGCGTGGCCGGCGCTTGGGGCGTGCGCGATTTCGCCCGCCATGCCACCGCGGCCGAAACACCGGCGCCGGCGCCCGCCGCGTCGGGCATCCCGGTGACCGCCGGCAAGGTCGTCGCCCAGGACGTGCCGGTGTTCCTGAACGGCATCGGCACGGTGCAAGCGTACAATATGGTCACGATCAAGAGCCGCGTCGACGGCCAGATCGTCGGGGTGAACTTTACCGAGGGGCAGGAGGTCAAGGCCGGCGACCGGCTGTTCCAGATCGACCCGCGCCCGTACCAGGCGATCCTCGAGCAGACCGAGGCCAACAAGGCCAAGGACGAGGCCCAGCTCGCCAGCGCCCAGCTCGATCTGCAGCGCTATTCCGCGCTGGTCGGGCCCGGCTATCAGACCCGGCAGAGCTATGACCAGCAAAAGGCGACGGTCGCCCAGCTCGGGGCGGCGATCAAGGCCGATCAGGCCCAGATCGACGCCGCCCAGCTCAACATCAATTACTGCGACATCCGCGCCCCGGTCGACGGCCGGCTCGGCGCGCGGCTCGTCGATCAGGGCAACATGGTCCATGCGACCGACACGGCGGGGCTCGTCACGATCGCGCAGCTCAAGCCGATCTTCGTCAGCTTTACGATGGCGCAAACGAGCCTCGACACGATCCGTCAGCACCAGGCCAAGGGTCCGCTGGTCGTGCGGGCATATCCGAGCGCCGGGGGCGAGCAGCTCGCCGAGGGCGCGCTGACGCTGATCGACAACGCGATCGACCAGGCGACGGGCACGATCCGCCTCAAGGCGAGCTTTGCGAACCAGGACGAGCGGCTGTGGCCGGGCGAGTTCGTCAGCCTCCGCCTGATCCTCGACACGCGAAAGAAGGTCCCGACGGTGCCGTCGCAGACCGTGCAGGTCGGACCCACCGGCAATTACGTCTACCTGATCAGCGACGACGACAAGGCCGTGCGCCGGCCGGTCGAGGTCGCCTCGGTCCAGGACGGGATCGCCGTCGTGACCAAAGGGCTGAGTCCCGGCGATCGTGTCGTCGTCGACGGGCAATACCGGTTGGTCGAAGGGGCGCGCGTAAAGATCGACCAGGTCGAAGGAAAGCCGGCCGGATGAGCGTGCCGGTCACCTTCCGCCCCGCCCCGACCCCGCTTCAAGGCCACTCGCGATGAGCATCTCCGCACCTTTCATCCACCGGCCCATCGCGACGTCGCTTTTGATGTTGGGCATCCTCGTCTTCGGGATCGGCGCTTATGGGCTGTTGCCGGTCGCGGCGCTGCCGAATGTCGATTTTCCCACGATCGTCGTGTCGGTCAACTATCCCGGCGCGAGCCCCGACACGATGGCCTCGGCGGTGGCGACGCCGCTCGAGCAGCAATTCGCCTCGATCCCGTCGCTGTCGCAGATGACCTCGACAAGCGGCATCAGCTCGCTGTCGATCACGCTGCAATTCGACCTCGACCGCAACATCGACGCCGCCGCCTCGGACGTGCAGCAGGCGATCAACTCCGCCTCGGGGCTGTTGCCGAGCGACCTGCCGTCGCCGCCGGTCTATCGAAAAACCAATCCGGCCGACCGGCCGGTGCTGATCTACGCGGCATTCTCCGATGCGCTGCCGATCTATCGCGTCGACGATTTCGCCTACACGATCCTGGCGCAGAAGCTGTCGACGGTGCCGGGCGTGTCCGAGGCCCGCATCTTTGGCCAGCAGCCCTATTCGGCCCATGTCCAGATCGACCCGGGCCAGCTCGCCGCGCGCGGGATCGGGTTTGAGGATGTGCGGGCGGCCTTGCAGGCGAATACGATCGACCGGCCAAAAGGCATCCTTGAAGGCGAGCACCAGACCTACACGCTCGACACCAATGACCAGCTTTTCAACGCCGGCCAGTTCAACAACATCATCCTCGCGTACCGCAACGGCGCGCCGGTGCGGATCAGGGATGTCGGCGAAACCATCGACACCAAGCAGAACGCCAATTCCGGCGCCTGGTTCTTCGACAAGCCGGCCGAGGGCCTGGCGATCCAGCGCCAGGCGGGGGCGAACACCAACGAGCTGGTCGATAGAATCCAGCAGATGATCCCCAAGATAATGCAGTCGTTCCCGCCATCGATTCATGTCGAGCTAGTGTCGGACCGCTCGCTGGTCGTGCGCGCGGCGGTGCATGACGTGCAGTTCACGATGATGCTGACCGTGATGCTGGTCGTCATCGTGATCTTCATCTTCCTGCGCACGCTGTGGGCGACGGTGATCCCGAGCCTTGCCGTGCCCCTATCGCTGCTGGCGACGCTGGCGGTGATGTATGCGTTCCGCTACAGCCTCGACAACATCTCGCTGATGGCGCTGACGATCTCGGTCGGGTTCGTCGTCGACGACGCGATCGTGATGATCGAGAACATCGTGCGCTATCTCGAAGAGGGCGATCCCCCGTTCGAGGCGGCGCTGAAGGGCGCGGGGCAGATCGGGTTTACGATCATCTCGATCACCTTCTCGCTGATCGCGGTGTTCATCCCGCTGTTGTTCATGGGCGGGATCATCGGCCGCCTCTTCCGCGAGTTCGCGGTCACGGTCTCGGTCGCGGTCGTCGCCTCGGCCTTTATCTCGCTGACGCTGACGCCGGTGCTCTGCTCGCTGTTCCTCAAGGGCCACCACGAGCAACGTGCGCCCGGCCGGGTGAGCCGGATGGCCGAGCGCGGGTTTCAGGGGTTCCTCAACCTCTATGACCGGGGCCTGATCTTCGTGCTGCGGCACCAGTTCTCGGCGCTGCTCGCGACGATGCTGCTGATCGGCGCGACCGGCTATCTCTACGTGACGATCCCGAAAGGGTTCTTTCCCGAGCAGGATACCGGGTTCATTTTCGGGCAGGCCGATGCGCGCGAGGACATCTCGTTCCGCGGCATGTCGAAATCGCTGCATGAGGTCGTCGACATCGTCAGGAAGGACCCGGACATCTCGGGCGTCTTCTCGTTTACCGGCGCGACCGCTTACAACCCGACCGAAAATACCGCGCGCGTGTTCATGCAGCTCAAGCCGCATGACCAGCGCGACCTGACCTCGAACCAGATCATCCAGCGCCTGCGGCCCCAGGTCGCCAAGGTCCAGGGCATCAAGTTCTTCATGCAGTCGGGCCAGGACATCAGCGTCGGCGGGCGGCTCAGCCGCACGCTGTACCAGTTCACGCTGACCGACACCGACAGCAACGAGCTCAACGAATGGGCCCCGCGTTTGGAAGCGGGGATGAAGAAACTGCCCGAGCTGCAGGATATCGCCTCGGACCAGCAGGTCGCGGCGCCGCATCTGGCGATCGACATCGACCGCGACGCCGCGGCGCGGGTCGGCATCGCGCCGGCGCTGATCGACCAGACGCTTTATGACGCGTTCGGCCAGCGCCAAGTCGCCAACATCTACACCTCGACGAGCCAGTACAAGGTGATCCTCGAGGTCAAGCCGCAGTTCCAGGACGATCCCACGGCGCTGAGCAAGATCTACATCAGCGGCCCCAACGGGGCGCAGATCCCGATCAGCACCTTTGCCCATTTCACGCCCAAGGTCGAAGCGCTGTCGATCAACCACCAGGGCCAGTTCCCGGCGGTGACGCTGTCGTTCAACCTGGCGCCGGGATACGCGATCGGACAGGCGGTCGAGGCGATCCAGAACCTGCAGCGCGAAATCCACCTGCCGCCGACGATCGACGGCGCGTTCCAGGGCACGGCGCAGGCGTTCAAGGCTTCGCTGCAATCGACCCCGCTACTGGTCGCCGCGGCGATCCTCGTCGTCTACATCGTGCTCGGCATTCTCTACGAGAGCTACATCCACCCGATCACGATCCTGTCGGCGCTGCCGTCGGCCGGCGTCGGCGCGCTCTTGGCGTTGATGATCCTGCGCTACGACCTCAGCGTGATCGCGATGATCGGGGTCATCCTCCTGGTCGGGATCGTCAAGAAGAACGCGATCATGATGATCGATTTTGCGCTGCAGGCCGAGCGCATCCACGGCAAGAGCCCGCAGGAGGCGATCCACGAGGCGTGCCTCCTGCGCTTTCGCCCGATCATGATGACGACGTTTGCCGCGCTGTTCGGGGCGATGCCGATCGCGCTCGGCGGCGGCGCCGGGTCCGAGCTCAGGCGCCCGCTCGGCATCGCCATCATCGGCGGGCTGTTGGTGTCGCAGTGGCTGACGCTCTACACGACGCCGATCATCTATCTTTATCTCGAGCGCATGTCGGTCTGGCTTGGTCGGTCGCACCGGCCGTCGCGGCTGGCGGCCGCGCTGACCGACGCGCCGCATCCCGTGCTCGCCGAGGGAGCGCAGGGCGACGGCGAATAGCATGCCTCGGCCCTAATCGAGCCTGGCGAACCCGCATGAACATCTCCGCAGCGTTCATCCGGCGGCCGATCGCGACCTCGCTGCTGATGCTCGGCACGCTGGTCTTCGGCATCGTCGCCTACGGGCTGTTGCCGGTGGCGGCGCTGCCGAACGTCGATTTTCCGACGATCACGGTCACGGTGCAGTACCCGGGCGCGTCGCCCGACACGATGGCGTCGTCGGTCGCGACGCCGCTCGAGCAGCAATTCGCCTCGATCCCCAACCTCGACCAGATGACGTCGTTCAGCGGCATCGGCGTCACCGTGATCACGATGCAGTTCGCGCTCGAACGCAGCATCGACGGCGCCGCCCAGGACGTGCAGCAATCGATCAACGCGGCCTCGGGCCTGTTGCCGAAGGATTTGCCGAGCCCGCCCACCTACAAAAAGACCAACCCGGCCGATTTTCCGGTGCTGATCTACGCGGTGCATTCCGACACGCTGCCGGTCTACCGCATCGACGATTACGCCTACACGATCCTGGCGCAAAAGACCTCGACCGTGCCCGGGGTCGGGCAGGTCGGCGTGTTCGGGCAAAAGCAGTATGCGGTGCGCGTGCAGGTCGACCCGGCGGCGCTTGCCGCGCGCGGGATGAGCCTAGAGGACATCCGCAGCGCGATCTCGCTCGCCACCGTCGACCGGCCCAAGGGGAATATCGAGAACTCGTTCCAGTCGGTCACGCTCGACACCAACGACCAGCTCATCGACGCCGCGGCCTTTGGCAAGCTGATCGTCGCCTATCGCAACGGCGCCGCGGTGGCGCTGAGCGATGTCGCCAAGGTCAGCGACTCGGTCCAGAACGACCGGGTCGGCGCGTGGTGGTCCAACATCCCATCCGAGGGGCTGGCGATCCAGCGCGCGGCCGGCGCCAACACGATCGAGGTCGTCGACACGATCAAGGGGATGATGCCGCAACTGCTGGCGACGATCCCGCCTGGCATCCATGTCGATCTCTTGTCCGACCGCTCGCTGGTGATCCGCGCCGCGGTGCACGACGTCCAGTTCACGATGGGGCTGACCGTGATGCTGGTCGTGCTGGTGATCTTCATCTTTCTGCGGACGCTGTGGGCGACCGTCATCCCCAGCATCGCCGTGCCGCTGTCGCTGCTGACGACGTTCTCGGTGATGTACCTCTTGAACTTCAACCTCGACAACATCTCGTTGATGGCGTTGACGATTTCGGTCGGGTACATCGTCGACGACGCGATCGTGATGATCGAGAACGTCGTGCGCTACCTGGAGATGGGCGAGACCCCGTTCGAGGCGGCGCTGAAGGGCGCCGGTCAGATCGGCTTTACGATCATCTCGATCACCTTCTCGCTGATCGCGGTGTTCATTCCACTACTGCTGATGGGCGGGATCATCGGGCGGCTGTTCCGCGAGTTCGCGGTCACGGTGTCGGTCGCGGTGGTGGCGTCGGCGCTCATATCGCTGACCCTGACCCCGGTGATGTGCTCGCTGTTCCTCAAGCCGCATGGCGGCGAGCATCGGACCAATCGCGTCAACCGCTGGGCCGAGCGCGGCTTCGACGCGTTTCTGAGCTTCTATGACCGGGGCCTGCGCTTCATCCTGCGGCACCAGTTTCCGGCATTGGTCGTGACCGTGGCGCTGATGGGGCTGACCGCCTACCTCTACTCGGCGATCCCGAAGGGGTTCTTTCCGCAGCAGGACACCGGATTCATCTTCGGCCAGATACAGGGGCGGCAGGATTCCTCGTTCGAGAAGATGGCCGGGCTCGGGCACCAGATCGCCGCGATTGTCGCCAAGGACCCGGCGGTCGAGGGCGTGCTCTACCTCGCCGGCACCTACGCCTACAACCCGACCGAAGACGCCGTCCGCATGTACATGCAGCTCAAGCCGCATGAGGACCGCGACGTGACGGCCCAGCAGGTGATCGAACGGCTGCGGCCGCAGACGGCCGCGGTGATGGGCGCCAAGTTCTTCATGCAGGCCGGGCAGGACATCAATGTCGGCGGCCGCCTGTCGAAGACCCAGTACCAGTACACGCTGACCGACACGAACAGCGCCGAGCTCAATCACTGGGCGCCGGTCCTCGAAGAGACGATGCGGAAACTGCCCGAGCTCGAGGACGTGACCTCGGACCAGGAGGTCGCCGCGCCGCATCTGGCGATCGAGATCGACCGGGTCGCCGCCGCCCGGCTGGGCATCAATATCCAGACGATCGACGACACGCTCTACGACGCGTTCGGCCAGCGCCAGATCGCGACCCTCTATACCGCGACAAACCAGTACAAGGTGGTCGAGGAGGTCGCGCCGGCCTTCCTGCACGACCCGGCCGCGCTGTCGAAAATCTATGTGCCCGGCGCGAACGGCGTGCAGGTGCCGCTGTCGAGCTTTGTCCATCAGGTGCAAAAGCTGGAGCCGCTGGCGATCAACCACCAGGGCCAGTTTCCGGCGGTGACCTTGTCGTTCAACCTGCCGCCGAATACCGCGCTCGGCCCCGCGGTCGAGGCGATCCAGGCGGCCGAGCGCCAGCTCCACATGCCGGCGACGGTGCAGGGCTCGTTCCAGGGCGCGGCGCAGGCGTTCCAGGCCTCGCTGAAATCGACGCCGCTGCTGGTCGCCGCGGCCATCCTCGTCGTCTACATCGTGCTAGGGGTTTTGTACGAGAGCTACATCCACCCGATCACGATCCTGTCGGCGCTGCCGTCGGCGGGGGTCGGCGCGCTCTTGGCGCTGATGGTGCTGCATTACGACCTGACCGTGATCGCGCTGATCGGCGTCATCCTGCTGGTCGGGATCGTCAAGAAGAACGCGATCATGATGATCGACTTCGCGCTGCAGGCCGAGCGCATCCACGGCAAGAGCCCGCAGGAGGCGATCCACGAGGCGTGCCTTCTTCGCTTCCGGCCGATCATGATGACGACGTTTGCGGCGTTGTTCGGCTCGTTGCCGATCGCGCTCGGCGGTGGGGCGGGGTCGGAGCTCAGGCGCCCGCTGGGCGTCGCGCTGGTCGGCGGGCTGTTGGTGTCGCAATGGCTGACGCTCTACACGACGCCGGTCGTCTACCTCTATCTCGAGCGCCTCGCGCGCTGGCTCGGGCGGTCGCACCGGCAGTCGCGGCTGGCCCGGACGCTCGACGGAAGCCCGCAACCGGTCTTAGCGGAGGATACCAATGGCGCCGCCGAGTAACGCCGTGCCGATCGCGCCGCTGCGCCGCGGCGACGATGACGCCGCCGGCGAGCACCGCCCGCCATCGGCGGCGCTGCAGCCCAATATCGGCGCTCTGCTGCACGATGTCGCGCGGCTGATGCGCCGGCGGTTCGAGCGCCGCGCGCGGCACACGGGCCTGCCGATCACGCGGCTGCAAGCGGGCGCCCTGATCCGCATCGCCCGCAACGAGGGCCACAGCCAGGCCAAAATCGCCGCGCTGATGGATATCGAGCCGATCGCGCTGGTTCGTGCGCTCGACCGGCTCGTCGAGGAAGGGCTGGTCGAGCGCCGCCCGCACCCGACCGACCGCCGCGTCTGGACCTTGTGGGTGATGCCGAAAGGCTGGCGCCTCGTCGAGCGCATCCTCGAGATCAACCAGGAAAACCGCGAGGACGCGCTCGCCGGGTTGAGCCCCAGCGCCCGCGACGCCCTGCTCGGCGCGCTCAACCACATGAAATCAAACCTCGCGAGCGAGGACGAGGGGGCGGAGGCGGTTTAGCGGCCGGGGAGAGCGTGGGGCTATGCGGGCTACCCCGCCAGATAGCCTCCGTCCACGTACAACTCCGCGCCGGTGACGTAGGACGCCTCGTCCGACGCCAGGAACAGCACGGCGTTGGCGACCTCCTCGACCCGGCCGTCGCGGCCGAGCGGCACCATCTCCAGCATCTTCGCGCGCACCACCGGATCGGCGGTGCGGCCCGAGGTGCGCATCGGCGGCATGAGGCCGGGATGCACCGAGTTGACGCGGATGTTGTGCCGCCCCTGCTGCACCGCGCCGACCTTGGTCATCGTGCGGATCGCGCCTTTCGACGCGTTATAGGCGGCGTGGATGCCGCGCTGGCCGGTGACGCCCGAGATCGACGAGATGTTGACGATCGACCCGCCGCCCGCCTTGCGCATCTCCGGGATCGCGTACTTCATCCCAAAAAACGCGCCGCGCGCGTTGACGTCCATGATCTTGTCCCACGCCGCCGTGTCGAACAGATCCTCGACCGCGCTGCCGCTGATCCCGGCGTTGTTGACGAGGATGTCGAGCCGGCCGAACTCCGCGACCGTCGCGGCGACGACCGCTTTCCAGTTGTCCTCGTCGGTCACGTCGAGATGCTGAAAGCTCGCCGCGCCGTTGGCCTTGACGATCTCGGCGACGATCTTCCTGCCCTCGTCGTCCATCTGGTCGGCGACGACCACCTTCGCACCCTCGCGGGCAAAGACCTGCGCCGTGCTGGCGCCCATGCCGGACGCGCCGCCGGTGACGATCGCTACCTTACCGTCGAGCCGCATCGTGTTTCTCCCTGAGTGCGACAATTCGTCAAATTGACAGGAAATCCGTCTGGGTCCAATTTTCGGGCTACACGCGGATCGTACCCAGTACGAACTATGTACGTAGCGTGAACTCCGTAATTTCCCAGACCATCCATCATCCTTTAAGCTGGTTCTTCAGCCAGTCCTCACGCGTCTCGCCCTGAACGCCGATTGGCGGGCGAGCGCCGGCGGTCCTTTCAGTTCACCCCGACCGCACCGCCCAGGATGTCGCCGATGCCGTCATGGAGGACGAGGTCGGCGAAGCGGTCGAGGCCGGTTTCCTCGCGGTTGACGATCGCGAGGGTCGCGCCGTTGCGCTTGGCAAGCTCGGGGAAGCCGGCGGCCGGGTACACCACCAGCGACGAGCCGAGCACGATGCACAAATCGGCGGCCAGCGTCTCGACCTGGGCGCGGCGCATTTCGTCTTCCGGCATCGACTGGCCGAACGAGATCGTCGCCGTCTTGACCCAGCCCTTGCAGCGGATGCAGCGGGGCGCCACGCCGTCGGCCTCGAACCGGATGCGCAGCGCGGCGATCTCGTAGCGGTGGCCGCAATCGAGGCAGGTGGCAAAGGTCGTGTTGCCGTGCAGCTCGATCACCTTCTCCGGCGGGATGCCCGAGGCCTGATGCAGTCCGTCGATGTTCTGGGTGATGACGGCGCTGACCTTGCCGCGCCGCACCAGCGCCTCGACCGCGCGGTGGCCGCGATTGGGCTCGGCGTCGCCGAACATCTCCTCCATCGCAAACCGCCGCCGCCACGTCTCGCGCCGCGCCGCCTCGGAGGCGAGGAAGCTCTCGAAATCGATCGGCGCCATCGTGGTCCACACGCCGCCGGGGCTGCGGAAATCGGGGATGCCGCTTTCGGTGCTGATCCCCGCGCCGGTAAAGACCACGGCGCGCTCGGATTCGGCGATAAGCTGGGCGAGGGCGGCGACGCCGCGATCGGAATGCATGGCGCTACTTTGGCAAAACCGCGCGGGGCCGCCAACCCTCTCTCGGCGAAGGTGATGGGCTTCGCGTTGCTCAGCCCATCCTACGAGGTTCGGCGCCGTAGGATGGGCTGAGCGCAGCGAAGCCCATCAACCGTCCAACGAACCTCTCGGTCGGCGCCCAGCATTTTTCTCCGCCGCCGCTCCAGCAA
>DATAUV010000042.1:0-16292 GCA_036268075.1 Allostellaceae bacterium
ATCGAGGCGGGGTTATCTCTCACTCGGCCTGACCCCAGACGTCAAATCCACAGATCGTTCGGCGCGGTGCGCTCGCCTCCCTTATCGCCGGTGTTGGGCACGCCGCGTGGCTCGACCAACAGCAGTTTGACCTCGGTTGCCGCATAAGGTTTGTGCTCGACCCCTTTCGGCACGACGAACATCTCCCCAGCGGAAACCGTAACTGCTCCGTCGCGGAAATCGATGCGCAATTCGCCTTCGAGAACGATAAAGGTCTCGTCGGTGTCCTGGTGGTCGTGCCAGACGAAGTCGCCTTCGAGCCTTACCAGTTTGAACTGGTAGTCGTTCATTTCGGCGACAACCCGGGGCTGCCACTGCGCGTGGATCAGCTCCAGCTTGTCGCGAAAATTGATCGGCCTGTACGGCATCCTCTCCCTCAGAAATCCATCTCCAGCACATAGAGCCCGCCGACGTGGCGGTCGACGGTGAAGACGATGCCGCGGTCGTCGATGAAGACGTCGTTGAGCTGGCATGCGCCGGTCGGGGCGCCGTCGACGGTGGGGACGAAATGCGCGACCTCTTTCGGCTGGTACGGGTTGGCCAAATCGTAGGCGCGCAGCCCGCCGTTGAAGAAGGTGCCGAAGACGATCTGGTCGGAGTGGTAGCAGCCTTCCTTGGGCAGGTTTTCCCAGAGGTTGTGCGCGCCGAACCGGCCGCCGCGGCGTCCGAAAGTCTCGACCGGCGGCATCGGGCAGGTCGCGATCGGCACCGGGTTTTCCTCGGCGCGGTTGTCGACGATCCACACTAATTTCGGCCAGTCGGCGCCGTCGTTCCTCACGCACTCGTCGCTGACGATCAGCAAATCGCGCTTGAAGAACGGCACCACGGTGTGGGTAAAGCCCTGGTTCGGCGGGTGGTAATCCCAGCGCGACACCATCTTCGGGTGCGCCTTGTCCTCGATGTCGAGGACGATCATCCCGCCGTCGAGATAGCCCATGTACACGCGGTCGGGGCGCTCGGGGTAGACGTTGGTGTTGTGCGGGCGGTAGCCGCTGTCGGTGCCTTCCGGGTGGCGCTTTGGCGGGGCCTCGTTGTCACCCTGCATCTGGCCGGGCAGCCACCAGCGGCCGATCTCGGTCGGCTTCGACGGATTGCGCACGTCGAAGCTGACGTAGATCTGGTCGTCCTTCGGGTGGGTCGGGGTAAAGTCGGGCATGCCTGACGACATGTGGATCGTCTCGCCGTCGCTGAACCAGAGCTGATGCACGCCGCGCGAATGCGGGCCCGAGCAGTCGACGTAGGAGATGCGCTTCGGGGTTTCCGGGGTCGAGATGTCGAACAGCTCGAACCCGGCCGGCTGCTGGCCTTGCTGCGGGGTCTGATAGGCGACGGCGAGGATGTCGCCGACCGTCTCCAGCGAGTTCGACCGCATCTGCGACGACGGCAGGTCGGCGCGGGCGACGATCTTGGGGTTGCGCGGGTCGCTCACGTCGACCGCGGTGAAGTTCTTCGGCGCGCTCTCATGCGCCATCCACAGGATGCGCCGGCCATCCTTGGTGAGCTGCATCGACATGCCCTCGCCCATGCCGCCGAACCCGTCGAGCGTGTGATGCGCGATCTCTTTGAAATTCCAGATCATCGAGCCGGAGCTTTGAGCCAAGGCGGTTCTCCCGTAAGGGGTGTTGTTTCTCGGGGCAGACATAGCGTGTCGGAAGCAGAGAAGTCCACCGGGGGCTGCATTCCTCGTTCGTCATCCCGGCGAAGGCCGGGACCCACTCGTCACCCGCTCGTGCGTTTGCACCGTGGGTCCCGGCCTTCGCCGGGATGACGGTGAAAAGAAATTCCGGATCAGCCCGGCGATCAATACGGCGAGCCCAAGCCCCAACACCACCGCCGCCGGCCTCACGCCGGTCACCAGCGACCAGTTCGCCTCGAACACGCGCCATGACGGCACGCGGGGAAAGGCGAGGTGGAAATAGGTCGTCTCGCCGAGTGCGGTCAGTACCGCGACGGTGGGGGTCAGCGCCGCGACCCAATACAAGGGCAGCCGCCCGCGCACCGCGAATTTCGCGGCCAAGAGGCGATAGCCCATCAGCCAGCCATAGATGCCGAAAAAGATCGTCGGCTCCCATACTTCCAGCTTCGATTGCATGAAGTAGTGAATGAGCCCCAGCAGCGCGACCAGATAGACCAGCCGGTGCAGTTTCTGCCAGCGCCGGCCGAGGCGCCGGACCATCTTGTCGGTCGAGGTCGCCGCCAGCAGGCAGAGGCCGACCAGCGCCGTGAACCCGATCGTCAGGTAGATGCGCAGCGCGATCTCGCTCGCGACCTTGGCGAAATCGAAGGCCTGATCGACGACGTACAGGGAGAAGTGGATCAGCACGTAGACGCAGGCGGCAACCCCGACCATCCGCCGCACCAGGATCAGCCGCTGCCATTGCAGGATCGATTTGAGCGGCGTGATCGCCAGCGCGACGATGATAAAGCGTATCGTCCACAGCCCGATCTGGTGGATCGCCTCGTTGAGCGGCCGCGCCCCGAGCAGCCCCTGCGACAGCGCGAACGCCGTCCACAGCCCCGGCAGGAACAGCGCGACGAAGACGGTCAGCTTCAGCGGCGACAGGCGCCGGCTGTAATCGTTCCACGGGTATTTCACGTCTTGAACCGTCCGCCGTCAGCCCCTCACCCCGACCCTCTTCCCGCACGCGGGGAGAGGGAGGGACCCGCGCGCAGCGTGGGAGGGTGAGGGTCTCTCATCCTCCCAGTGCGGGGCGATGTTACATCGGCGGCTTGACGCCGTCCTTTTCGACATAAACGCGGCCGCTGGTGATCTTGCCGTCCGGCTGCCTCAGGGCGATCACGAACACGGCGGCGCCTGGCTTCAACAGGCTCATGTCACCGTCGGCGTTGGCGAGGATCGGGACGTCCTTGCCGATCGTGTAGTCGGATTCGCCGCCGGTGAACTTCACGTGCACGAGCGGGCCGTCGGGGGTCTCGGACACCGTGCCGACCGTCGCGTTGGTCATCACGCTGTTGTCCCCGAGGTCCCAGGCGAACTGGCGGCCGCCATCGGGCGTCGCCTTCGGAAAGATGCGCACCTCGATCGCGTGAATCTTGCCGTCGGTGCCCTTCATCCCGGTCGAGGCGAGAAAGTCGCCGGCCTTGATGTCCGAAAGCTGCTTCTTGACGAGGTACTGGACCCCGACATTGTCGGCGAGCGCGATCATCGCCGACGATCCGTCCTTGGCCTTGACGGTCAGCGTGTGGCCGTCGAGCTTTTCGATCGTGCCGCGTATGCGCGCCGGCGTCCCTGCCGGCGCCTGGGCAAAGGCCGGCACGACGATCAGCGCGACGAAAGCCGCGGCGAGAGATAGGGCGCGCATCGGGAAACCTTCCTGTGTCGATGGGTTTGGTCGAGAATTGCGGTAGAGATACCGCGCCGATGCCGCGAATGCGTCTCAACTTTCGGTGATGGCTGCTCGCGGGTTTTTCCGCCGGCATCTCGTTCCCACGAAGCCGGGGTGACGCGCCCGGGCGGACCATCTACCCTTCCGTGGTCATCGCCAGGGGAGCCCGCCCGTGTATGCCGCGCCGCCCGTGCTCAAGACCGAGATTTTCGCCCGCGTGCCCGACGCGCTCCGCATCCATAGCGACCTGCGCCATCAAAGCGGGGTGCCGCGCGACTGCTTTATCGAGGGGCCGTCCTTCGACCGCGACGGCAACCTCTACATCACCAACATCCCCTACGGTCAGGTCTTCCGCATCTCGCCCTCGGGCGAGTTCACCGCGGTCGCGACCTATGACGGCGAACCCAACGGCCTCAAGATCCACCGCGACGGCCGCATCTTCCTCGCCGACCACAAGCAGGGGCTGATGGTCGTCGATCCCAATACCGGCAAGGTCGAGACATTCTTCGACCGTCCCCACCGCGAGCGATTCAAGGGGCTCAACGACCTGATCTTCGACAGTCACGGCAATCTCTACTTCACCGACCAGGGCGAGACCGGGCTGCACGACCCGACCGGGCGGCTCTACCGCCTACACCCCAACGGCCGGCTCGACCTCCTCCTCGACAATTTGCCGAGTCCCAACGGCCTCATCCTGACGCCCGACGAGCAGATCCTCTATCTCGCCGTCACCCGCGGCAACGCGGTGTGGCGCGTGCCCTTGCACCCCGACGGCTCGGTCGGCCGCGTCGGCATCTTCATTCAGCTATCCGGCGGCACCGGCCCCGACGGGATGGCGATGGACAGCGAGGGCAACCTCGCCGTCTGCCATGTCGGCATGGGCTCCGTATGGCTGTTCTCGAAATTCGGCCGGCCCTTGTACGAGATCGTGTCCTGCACCGGCCACGCCACCACAAACGCGGCCTATGGTGGCCGGGATGGCAAGACCCTCTACATCACCGAAAGCGAAACCGGCACGGTGCTGAAGGCCGACCTCGACGTGCCGGGCCTGACCCTGTTCTCGCACAAATAATCCCTTCGCCCGCATTGCGGGAGAGGGTGGCCGAAGGCCGGGTGAGGGCGCGCGCAGCGCGAGCGACGGCACGGAAGCCACGGCGCTTTCGCGCGGCCCTTACCCTCCCCTCGCTGCGCGACGGGCCCCTCCCTCTCCCGCAATGCGACGCAATGCGGGAGAGGGCGCCTCGGATGCGTGGGCCATGGCGGTTGCGGTGTCGTTCTCAATAGCGTGCTTCAATGAGGCCGAGGCGCGTGCGCCTCGGATGCAGGCGACCCAGCGATTGACGACGGTTTTCAACAAGCTTCAATGAGGCCGAGGCGCGTGCGCCTCATGGCGTCACCCAATTTCCAGGATAACTTGTGAACGTTTGTTTACCGGCACAGAGTGGGCTTAGCAACGAACAACAGCCGCGAGGGGAGCGTCTCGGTTATGTCAACCTCATCCGAAACGGCGACAAGGACAGGCCTTCGTCGCGACGCGGGCATCATCGGTCTGCTTTTTGCGAGCACAACCAGCATGATCGGCTCCGGCTGGTTGTTTGGTGCGCTTCATGCTTCAAAGATCGCCGGGCCGCTCAGCTTGTTGAGTTGGATCCTCGGCGCCGTCATTATCATGCTCATCGCCCTCTGCTTTGCAGAGCTCGCCTCCCTGTTTCCCCGCTCGGGTGCACTCGTTCACATGAGCCACGCGAGCCACGGCGAAGGCCTGGGGCGGGTCTGGGGTTGGATGCTGTTTCTCTCCTATGTCGCGGTGCCCTCCGTCGAAGCGGAAAGCATCGTGACCTATGCCAACAACCTTTACCCCCATCTCGTCGGCAGCGACGGCGTATTGACGACGGCTGGCTTCGTTGCCTGCGCAGTCCTGGTCGGCCTCCTGGCGCTGCTGAATCTTCTGGCCATTCGTTGGCTTCTGACGGTCAACAATACGGTTACCTGGTGGAAGATCGCGGTGCCGCTCCTGACCGCAATCGTCCTCATCGTCGCCGGTGCTCACGAGGTTGGACCGCTCTGGACCGCAGGCACAAGCGTCTGGACCGCCGCATCGAGCAGCTACGATCCCAACGGCGTGTTCATCGCCCTTCCCGCCGCGGGAATCGTGTTCAGCTTTCTCGGCTTTCGAACCGCGATCGACCTCGGTGGGGAAAGCGCCAATCCGGGCCGCAACATTCCGCTAGCGGTGATCGGCGCCGTGTTGCTCTCGGCGGTCGTCTACATCCTCCTGCAACTCGGCTTCCTGAACTCCGTGAAGCCGCAGGATATCGCCAACGGTTGGGGGCAGATCAACTTCCCGGGCGTCAAAGGACCCTTCGCCGGCCTCGCCATGGTGCTCGGCTTCGGCTGGCTGGCGACCCTGCTCTACATCGATGCGGCCATCTCGCCGGCCGGCACCGGCCTCATCTATGTGACGGCCGGCTCGCGAATTCTTTTCGCCAACGGCGAGATGAAGGCCGGCCCGCGCCTGCTGACCAGGCTCAATGGCGGACAGGTGCCCTGGGTTTCGGTGGCGATCATGTGGGCCGTGGGGGTGATCTTCCTTCTTCCCTTCCCGGCCTGGCAGAAGATGGTCGACTACATCAGCGACATCACCGCGCTCACCTATGGTCTCGGACCGATCGTGCTGCTGATCCTGCGCCGCGATCATCCAGATCTGCAGCGCCCGTTCCGCCTGGCAGCGGCGGGCATCGTCGCCCCGATCGCGTTCATCTGCTGCGACCTGATCATTCTGTGGAGCGGCTTTGCCACTGTGACTTGGATGTTTACGATCGTTCTGATCATCTTCCTCCTCTATTTGGCCTACTTCTACCTGTCCGCGCGTGAGCGAGGCGCCAATTTCGGTTGGGGCCACCTGTGGTGGCTGGGTGCGTGGTTCGGCGGCATGTGGATCGTGTCGGCGCTGAGCGGTCACGATCTTGGCGGCTACGGCGTTCTCGGCTTTTGGCCAGCCGTCGTCCTGACCGCCGGCTGGAGCCTGATCGTAATCGAACTGGCCAAGCGCTCGTCACTTCCCGCCGAAGAGACGGGCAGAATCCTGATCCAAATCGAACGTACACTGTGATCCGCTAAAGGCGCCGCCCGACCTCAAAGCCGTGCGGCGGCCTCAATCAGAGCCTGCGCGCTCTGATAGATCGTCATCCCTCGACAGCCGCCGTACGTCATGCAACCTTGCTCCGCAAGCTGTTCGCGAGCGCCGAAAGGGCATCGGCGAGTTGTTTCGCGGTCTCCGGCGGCGGCAGCGGTATTTTGAGGTTTTGCGCGCCGGTCGCCGGATCGCGCTCGATCCATGGATGCGCCGGAGCGTCGGCGTCGTTGGCAGCCGACAAAGCGGCAATAAACTGCGCACCGACCTGCACCAAGGCTTGCCACGGATCGGGACCAGTATCGCGCGGAGGTGCTCCGGACTTATCCGTCCGCGCGATCGCCATCTCGTCGGCATCGATGTTTACATCGGTATTTAAATCTTCCACGGATCCAACGTTATCAGCAGCGACGATATTCGAGACTTCTTCAGCCGGCGTCACGGCCTCGCCCTCGCCCATGCTCCCGGTGACTTTTTCTACGTCCTTCATGAAGCGGTTGAGGCGCGAACCGCCGAGCGAAATCTCGCCGCTGCCGCCGTCGAGAATTCCTGCCGATAGGGAGCGCTTGAACGCCAGCACCGAAAGCATGCCCTCCTCGATCGTGCCCTTCGCGACGAAATTGATGACCCGCACCGGTCGTTTCTGGCCCATGCGATGAATGCGCGCGATGCGCTGCTCGAGGATCGCCGGGTTCCACGGCAAGTCCATGTTCACCAGGGTCGACGCATGCTGCAGATTAAGGCCCGTGCTGCCCGCATCGGTGGACAGAAACACGCGGCAGGTGGGGTCGTCGCGAAACCGCTCGACCAGTGCCGGCCGTTTTTCCGATGGCACGCCGCCGTGGAAGCTGACGTAGCCCAACCCGCGCGCTTCGAGGCGGCGGATGAGGATGTCGTGAGTCCGCGTCCATTGCGAAAATACCACCGCCTTGGCCTCAGGCTCGGCGAACAAATCCTCGAACAGTGCCGCCAATTCGTCAGCCTTGACGCCATGGTCGGTTTCCTGGTCCAGCAGATAAGTGCTGTTGCACGACATGCGCATGTTCTGCAGGGCGCAGGTCATCCGCCGCTGGTCCAGATCAGATAGGAACCCAGTCCTGCGCCAGCGCTGCACGATTTTGGCCACCACATCGGCGTTTTCCTGGTGATAGCGCATTTGCATCTCGGTCATCGGCACCAGCAGGTTCTGGTCGGTCCGGCTGGGCAGTTGCCGCAGCACCTCGGATTTGCGCCGGCGGATCATGACCGGCGCCAGCGTTTGGCCAATCGTTCCAAGCCCCGCATAGCCGGTGACGCGCCCGGCTTCGTCCTTGACCTGATGCTCGTGCAGCAGCTTCCAGGTCGGCCCCAGCCGATGCTGATCGACAAACTGGACGATGGAGATCAGCTCTTCCAGCTTGTTCTCCAGAGGCGTCCCGGTCAGCACGATCGCGTAGGGGCTATCGATGCGTTTCAAGGCGCGCGCCGCGATGGTGTTCCAGTTTTTCACCCGTTGCGCTTCATCGACGATCACCAGGTCGGGCGCCCAGGCGGCGATCAGGTCGAGATCGGGCTTGAGTTTCTCGTAGTTCGTGATCTTGCAGAAATCGTCCAGGGCATAGTCCTTCTGCCGCTGCGCCCGGCCGCCGTTGATGACGCGCGCCGCATGTTCGCCCTGTCGCCCCGAGAAACGCATGATCTCGCTTTGCCACTGGTATTTGAGCGAGGTCGGGCAGATCACGAGCACTTTCGAGACGCCGAAATGACGTGCGAATATTTCGGCCGCGGCAATGGCCTGTATGGTCTTGCCCAGCCCCATATCGTCGCCGATCAGAGCCCGGCCGGCTCGTACGGCGAACAGCGCGCCCTCCGCCTGATAGGGATAAATCGGCGTCTTCAGAAGCGCCAGCAGAGTGGGATCGGCGGTGCCCTCCGGGAACAACTGCGCGAGCTTTGACGCTCGCCGGTCCGCATCCCGCCGTCCGGCGATGAAATCGAGAGTGTCGTCATAGGCGCGGAACTCGTGACCGGACTTCGACGCCATGGCCATGAAATGCTCAAGCTCGTCGAAGCGTTCATCGAGCAGAACCCCGTTGTGCCCGGCGTCGAACAAACCGGCGGCGGCCTCCCTCAGCGCAAGCGGGCAATCCGTTCCGGCGCGAAAATGTACGCTGCGTTTGCCGTCATTACGCAGATACAGCTCGGAAAATGCGGGCTGGTAGCCGCGCGCAAACGCAGTCTTCGCGCCGCGCTTTTCCTGTAGCCGAGCCAGCGTGAATTCGATGTGCTTGCAGGTGCCCAGTTCGCTGGTGGAATAATCGGGGCAGGAACAGAAATTGCCGCTTGGCCCCAAGCCTCGGATCGCGACGCGATAGCTGGACTTCGAAACCGGATTGCTGACGCGAAACTCGGAAAAAAACGGCTCGCTGGACAGATTCTCAAGCCCGAAGGCCTGCTCGCGGCCGAACTGGCGGCGCAGGCCGCGCTGCCAGTCCACCGGCGAAAGATCGGCGGGCGCGTGGGTGCGCGAGAGCTTGGGCTCCTTTTTCGGCCCGGCGGTGGAATTCAGGCTTCGGCGTTTGGATTTCATCGAAATATTTCCGCTCAGCAAAAGTTTCTCGCGAGACACCGATCCGGCATCCCATGCCTTTTCTCCAGCGCTGCCGCTACTTCCAGATTTGCAACAACCCCGGGCGGCCAGTGTCCACGAATTCGATGATCGGCACACTACGGCTTTCACCGTGGGTCAATCGGTCCCGTCGCGGAGGCGAACCCTTCAACCGTGTAGCCGGCTATCTTCTCGTAGTCGTCTCTCGGATTTGAGCAAGGTGAATGGGACACGATCGAGGGGCCCTCCAGAAGCACGCCCGCTCACGCGGTCTACAAACGTCCCTCGTCGCCGTTCTGGTACTATGACACCCCCGACCCAGAAGCGCCCAACGGGCGACGCCGCACCACGCCCACGGAGCGCACCCAGCACCCGATGCGCGCGGAGAAGACGTGATTGCATTCTCGCCGCGGAGTTCGGC
Organism: Allostellaceae bacterium; assembly: GCA_036268075.1. Lineage (GTDB taxonomy): Bacteria > Pseudomonadota > Alphaproteobacteria > ATCC43930 > CGMCC-115725 > DATARH01. The sequence goes on from DATAUV010000042.1 coordinate 9,528, forward strand.
GGCATCTTGATTTGATTGACGCGCTCCCACAGCGTTCCCACACTCACGCCTCGCTTGCGGGCGATTTGCGGGCGGATCAGGGCAATCCAGGGTCCAGGTTCGAATCCTGATCTTCCAGCCATCAGCTCGACGGCGCCTTCACCCTGCGCTTCTAATCGAACGCCCCGCAGGCTGGCGCTGGCATAGGAGGATATGATGCCTGAAGCCGAACGCCTCGACCCGCGCCGCACGGCGCTGATCGCCTATGACGTGTGCCGGCGCGCGCTGACCCCGGCAGATCCGGCGCGGCGGGCGGTGATGCGGCCGGTGCTCGATGCGTGGGTCCGGATGATCGCGACGGCGCGGGCGGCGGGGCTGCCGGTGATCTATACGACGCCGGTCAGCCGCGCAGACAAGGCCGATGTCGTGTTGCTGCCGACCGACCTCTCCGCCGAAACCGGTGTGCCGCCGCTGACAAACGGGGTCGAGGGCACGCCCGAAGCCGGTTTTCCCGACGAGATCGCGCCCCGACCCGAGGATTATGTTTTCCTCAAACGCCGCCCGAGCGCGTTCCACGGCACCGGAATCGCCGAGCTTTTGCACATGCTGCGGCGCGACACGATCATCATCGGCGGCGGCGCCACCAATCGCGGGGTCGAGACGAGCGTGCGCGAGGCGTTCAACCTCGACATCGCAACGGTGGTCGTGCGCGAATGCTGCTGGGGCGGCGACCAGGCCGCCCACGCCTACAGCCTCGACAAGGCGATGAAGATGTACGCCCGCATCCGCACGCTCGACCAGGCGGCGGCGATGCTCGCAGCATCCTAGCCCGCCTTCAGCCCCAACCGCGCGAAGGCCTCGGGCGGGGCCTCGGTCGCGGTCATCAGCCCGTGCATGAGCTGGGTCAGCCGCGCCTCGGTGGCGGGGTCGGCGAGCGGATGCTCCTGGCCGGGATCGCTCGACAGATCGTAGAGCCGGGTGTCGTTTTCGAGGAGTGCCCCGGGGCCGTAATTCGAATACATCGGCGAGCGTTCCGTCACCGGAATTTTCAGCACCGGCGCCGATTTGGTCCAGCCGAACGGCGGTGACAGTGTCGCCATCGACAGCTCCTCGGCGGCGAAGCGGCGGTTGAGATGCGTCGGCATCAGCGTGTACTGGTAGAGCTCGCCGTGCATGTCGACCGATTGCGTCAGTCGGCCGATGCGTCCTTTACGGGGGCGGCGCGGGTCGTGGGCAAAGAGCGGGATGTGCACGATCTCCTCGTACATGTTCATCCGGTTCTTGGCCCAGAAATCGTGCTCGCCCAACAGGAAGCCGTGATCGGTGGTGACGATCAGCGCGGTGTCGTCCCACAGATCGTAGCGGTCGTAATAATCGAGGAGTTCGCCGAGCAGGAAGTCGCACAGCGACACCGTGGCGTAGTGATTGGCGCGTAATTCCTCTACCTCCGCCGGCAATTCGTCGACCTTGCCATAACGCGGGCAGTCGCGGATCGGGCCGTTCCAGCCGGTGTTGAACGGCTTCTTGAACCGCGCCGGCGCGAAAAACGGCTCGTGCGGGTCAAAGGTCTCGATCTGAAGCAGCCAGTTGTCGGCGTCGCGGTTCATGTCGAGGAATTCGCGGCCGTGGGCAAAGCATTTCACCGACGGAAAATCGGCTTCCTCGCCAATGAACTCGCGGTTGACGATGTAGTGGTTGAACCGCTCGGTCGCCTGGCGCGGGTGGTACTTCTCGCGCAGCCGTTCCCAATGCGGCTGCACCATCGCCTTCCACGGGTCCGATTCCTGGCCGCGCACAAATTCGAACGTGCTGTAGCGGTTGTGATAGGTCGCGCCGCCATCTTCCCAATAGTGGTAGTGGTCGGTCACCAGATGCGCATGGATGCCGTTTTCGCGCAGCAACTCCGGAAACGCGTTGTCGAATGGTTCGAGCGGACCCCAGCTTCGGTGTAGAAACGTAAGGCGGCCGGTGAGCATGTCGCGCCGCGCCGGCATGCACGGCAGCGAGCCGACATAATGCCTGTCGAAGGTGAGGCTGCACGCGGCCAGGCGGTCGAAATTCGGTGTCGGAAAGCGCGTGCCGCCATAACAGCCCAGCAGGTGCCGGTTCAGCGAGTCGAACAGCACGAAGACGGTCTTCATCAGATTGCTTTCAGGCGCCGGCGGCGATCCGGTCGTCGCGCGTCCGCCCGGCGGCGCGCCGCAGCCACTCGTACCAGCCGGCGAGCCCCTTGCCCGAGCGGGCCGACACCCACAGCACCTCGATCGCCGGGTTGACCGCGCGGGCATGGGCGACGGCGCGGTCGACGTTGAAATCGACATGCGCCAAGAGGTCGATCTTGTTGACGATCATCAGTTGCGCGGCGGCGAACATATGCGGGTATTTGAGCGGCTTGTCGTCGCCCTCGGTGACCGACAGGATGGCCGCCTTGGCCCGCTCGCCGAGGTCGAACAGCGCCGGGCAGACGAGGTTGCCGACATTCTCGATCAACACCAGCGAGCGCGGCGCCGGCTGCAATTCGGCTAGCCCCCGTGCAACCATGTCGGCGTCGAGGTGACAACCGGTGCCGGTGTTGATCTGCACCGCCGGCGCCCCGGCCGCGCGGATGCGGTCGCCGTCGAGCGCGGTCGCCTGGTCGCCCTCAAGCACCGAAATCGGCAATTCGTCCTTGAGGTCGCGGATGGTTCGTTCGAGCAGCGTCGTCTTGCCGGCCCCGGGGGCGCTGACGAGGTTGAGCGCGAGGATCGAGCGCTCGGCGAACCAGGCGCGGTTGCGCTCGGCCGAGGCGTCGTTTTTGGCGAGGATGCGGGTTTCGAGCTCGACGATGCGCGCGTGCTCGTGGTGGTGGTCATGGCCGTCGTGGCTGTGGCGGGTGCCGTCGGCGTGGACGTGTTCGTGCTCGTGGTCATGCCCATCGTCGTGGTGGTGGTCATGTTCGCCCGAGCAGCCGCAAATCGCGCACATCAGCCTGTCTCCCCGAGTTCCATCGTCTTGACGCTCAGCTCCTCGCCGGCGAGGCGGGTCGTGTGCCGCGAGCCGCACGGACAAGGGGTAAACAACGTATCGGCGAAAAATTCCGCATGGCATTCCGCGCATCGCGCGCGGCCGTCGATCAAATTGACCGCAAGCGCGGCGCCGGCGAGAGCGGTGCCCTCGGCGACGATCGGGAAACAGAACTCGATCGCCTCGGCCATCACGCCCGACAGCCGGCCGATATCGAGCGTCACCCGGCTGACCCGGCGCCCGGCCGCGGCCTCGCCGACGATCGCGACGATGTTGCGGGTGATGCTGAGCTCGTGCATCTCCGGCCTCACGCCGCGGCGGCCCTGACGCCGGCGTAGCGGTAATATGCGGCGCACGCCCCCTCGCTCGACACCATCAGCGCGCCGAGCGGCGTCTCGGGCGTGCAGGCGGTGCCGAACACCTTGCATTGCGACGGTTTCAGCACCCCCTTCAGCACCTCGCCGCACTGGCACGATTTGGGGTCGGCGATACGGATGTTGGCGACCTTGAACCGCTTTTCCGTGTCGAATCGAGCATATACGCTGTTGAAGCGGATGCCGGAATGGTCGATCGAGCCGAGCCCGCGCCATTCGAAGAATTCCCTCAATTCATAGACCGCGGCGACGGCCTCCAGCGCGGCCTCGTTCCCGTCCTCGGGCACGATGCGGGCGTACTGGTTCTCGATTTCGGCGCGGCCTTCCTTGAGCTGGCACAGCACCATCCAGATCGATTGCAGGATGTCGAGCGGCTCGAACCCGGAGACGACAAGCGGCCGGCGGTAGTGGCGCGAGACGAACTCGTAGGGGCCGGTGCCGATCACCATCGAGACATGGCCGGGACCGAGAAACCCGTCGATGCGGATGTCGGGGCTGTCGAGGACAGCCTTGATCGTCGGCACGATCGTGATGTGGTTGCAGAAGACCGAGAAATTGCCGACCCTGTCGCGCTCGGCGGCGAGCACGGTCAGGGCGGTCGACGGCATCGTGGTCTCGAACCCGAGGCCGAAAAACACGATCTCCCGCGCCGGGTTGGCACGGGCGAGGGCGAGCGCGTCCATCGGCGAATAGACGATGCGGATATCGGCGCCCTCGGCCTTGGCCTGCATCAGGCTTTTTTTCGATCCTGGCACGCGGATCGCGTCGCCAAACGTCGTAAAGATCACCTCCGGCCGCTCGGCGATCGAAACGGCGTCGTCGATCCGTCCCATCGGCAATACGCACACCGGGCAGCCGGGACCGTGGACCAGCTCGATCGCCTCGGGCAAGAGCCCTTCGAGCCCGTAGCGGAAGATCGAATGGGTATGGCCGCCGCACACCTCCATGATCCGGATCGGGGCGGTGAGGGTGGCGGTGATGGCCGCGATCTCGCGCAGCATCGCCCGCGCGGCGGTGGGATCGCGGAATTCGTCGACGTATTTCATGCCGCGCTCCCGCGCCGGTCGGCGAGGAGCGTGTGCACGAGGTCCCACAGGATGTGATAGGCCGCGACGTGGCACTCCTGGATGCGGTGGATCGAATCCGACGGCACGGTCAGGCAATGGTCGACCGAGGCGGAAACGCGCATCTTCCCGCCGTCGCCGCCGGTCAGCGCGATCGTCGCCATGCCGATGTTTCTCGCCGTGTCGAAGGCGGCGAGCACGTTGGCGGCACTGCCACTGGTCGAGATGCCGATGACCGCGTCGCCCTTGCGCGCCTGCGCCAGCAGCGGTCGGACAAAGGCGTGCTCGAAGCCGAGATCGTTGCCGATGGCCGACAGCATCGCCGTGTCCGCGGTGAGGTTGACCGCCGGCAATGCCGGGCGGCCGGCCGTGACCGGGTGCAGGAACTCGACCGCGACATGCGCGGCATCGCAGCTCGACCCGCCATTCCCCATCGTGTAGAGCCGGCCGCCGTTCTCGTACATGTCGGCGAGGGTGCGGGCGGCGGCGAGGAGCTTCGGGCCCTCCTCGGCGAAAAAGCGCTCGCTGGTGTCCCGGCCGTCGCGCGCCTTGGCCCCGATCGAGGTCAGCAGGGTCGCGTCGAGCGTCTCGGCGTCCTGGCGGGTGCCGGCGAGAAATGGGTAGAGGCTGGCGAGACGGGCGGCATTGGACATGGCTCAGGCCTTCATCGTCCCCTGGATCGCATCGAGCTCGGCCTGCGCCTCGCCGATCTCGGTGAGGATGCGCAGCGTTTCCGCTGCCTCCGCCTCGTCGATCCGGCTCATCGCAAACCCGACATGCACCAGCACCCAGTCGCCGATCCGCGCGTCGGGGATGCAGGCGGTGTTGATCTGGCGCTTGACGCCGGCGACCGAGACCGTGGCGAGCCGCCGTTCGGCATCGTCGATCGCGACGATCTGGCCGGGGATGCCGAGACACATGGGTTAGCCCTCCATCAGCCGCGCCGCGGCGATCGCGGCCTGGCCGAGTGCGATCCCGCCGTCGTTCGGCGGCACGAGAGTGTGGGTCAGCACGGTGAACCCGGCCGTGCGCAGGCGGGAAGCGCTCTGCTCCAGCAGCACCTTGTTCTGAAAACACCCGCCTGAGAGGGCAACCGTGTCGAACCGCCGCCCCTCGCCGGCGAGCTTCTGCGCCATCGCCGCGACGATGCGGGCGAGGCCCTTGTGAAAGCGCGCGGCAATCACCGGAGCCGGCGTGTCTAGGATCAGATCGCCGAGCAGCGCACGCCACATCGCCAGCGGCTCGATATAGGGGAGGCCCGAGCCCGGCAGGCCCGAGCCCGGCAGGTTGGGGATCGAGAACGGGTAGGCGAGCGCGTCGTCCTCGTCGCGCAGCGTCTGTTCGCACGCCAGCGCCTCGAGGCGCGACGCGGCCTCGCCCTCATGGCCTTGGCGGTCGCGGCAGATTCCGAGCGCGGCGGCGACGGCGTCGAAGAGGCGGCCGCAGCTTGAGGCTTTCGGGGCGTTGGTGCCGCTCTTGATCATCGCGTCGAGCGTCGCGAGCGGGCGGGCGGCGAGGTCGCGGTAGAGGTCGAGCTCGGCGAAATTCATCGTCAGCGCGGCCCAGCCCATCTCGGCGGTGAGGTGGGCGTAGAGGTTGCGCCACGGCTCACGCGACGCGGCGTCGCCCCCCGGCATCGCCACCGGCTTGAGGGAGCCGAGCCGGGTCGATTGGCGGTAATCGGCAAGCAGGAACTCGCCGCCCCACACCGTGTCGTCATCGCCCCAGCCGAGCCCGTCGAGCACGATCCCCAGCACCGGCGGCGCGTCGAGCGGGCGGCCGTTTTCGGCGAGGCAGGCGGCGACGTGGGCGTGGTGATGCTGGATATCGACAAGCGGCAGACCCGATTGCCGCGCCAGTTTGGCCGAGCGGTATTCGGGGTGGCGGTCGGCGGCGATGGCTACGGGCGCGTGGTCGAACAGCGCGGCGTAGCGGGCGAGGCTGGCGCGGTAGTCGTCGTAAGTGGCGGCGTCGTCGAGGTCGCCGATGTGGTGCGACAGCACGGCCTTGCCGTCCGTGACGAGGCAGAACGCGTTTTTCAGGTCGACGCCGTAAGCGAGGATGTCGGGGGCGGCGGCAAAACCTTCGGGCAGCGGAATCGGCGTCGGGGCGTGACCGCGGCCGCGGCGGAGGGTGCGGACCTGGCCGTCCATCATGCGGGCGACGGAGTCGTCGAGCCGGGTCGCGATCGGGCGGTTGTGGGTCAGGGCGAATTCGGCGATGCCGCCGAGCCGCGCCAGAGCCTCGGTGTCGTCGATGATTTGCGGCTCGTCGGTCGAATTGCCGCTGGTCAGCACGATCGGGCGCGTCATGCGGCGCAGCGTCAGCACATGCAGCGGCGTGCT
>DATAUV010000043.1:0-28998 GCA_036268075.1 Allostellaceae bacterium
TTCGACGGGGTCATCGGCGGCGCCGGCGGGATCACCCAGAAGGGCGGCGGGACGATGAGCCTGAGCGCCGTGCAGGAATACACGGGCGCGACGATCATCGCCTCGGGCACGCTGGCGGTCGGGAACGCCGGCTCGATCGCGGCGTCGAGCGGGGTCAGTCTGACGAGCGCGACGGCGGTGTTCGACCCGTTTTCGAGCCAGACGATCCAGGGCCTGTCCGGTGTCGCCGGCAGCAAGGTGACGATCGGCTCGGGCAAGACGCTGACGCTGGGCGCCGCCGACTCGACGATTTTCGACGGGATCATCAGCGGGACGGGCAGCGCGATCGTCAAGCAGGGCGCGGGCACGCTGGCGTTCGCGGGCGCCAACACCTATACCGGGGCGACCAGCATCCAGGGAGGCACCCTCGCGCTGTCGGGCACGGGCAGCGTCGCGACATCGAGCGGCGTCGCGGATGCCGGCACGTTCGATATTTCGCAGACAAGCTCTGGCGCGACGATCACGACGCTATCCGGCGCGGGCTCGGTCGCGCTCGGCGGCCAGGCGCTGACGCTGTCGAACGCCTCGGCGACATTTTCCGGAATCATCGCCGATGGCGGGCTCGGCGGCGGCAACGGCGGCAGCCTGGTGATGACGGGCGGCACGCTGACGCTCAGCGGGGTGAACACCTATACCGGCGCGACCACGGTCACAGCCGGCACGCTGGCGCTTGGCAACACCGCGGCGGTGGCCGACAGCAGCGGCGTCAACCTCGCCGGGTCGGGCACCACGCTCGACATCGGCAATGCCGGCGGGAGCACCAAGGTCTCGTCGCTGTCGGGCGTGGCTGGCTCGATCGTCAACCTCGGCGCCAACCAGTTCGTCGTCGGCGGCAGCGGCGCGGCGACCACGTTTGCCGGCGTCATCCAGGGCACGGGGAGCCTCTTCGAGCTGCCGTCGAATACGCTGACCCTGACCGGGGTCAACACCTATACCGGCGGCACGAGCATCACCTCGGGAACGCTGGCGATCGGCGCCGGCGGTTCGATCGCGGCATCGAGCGGGGTTGTATTCCTCGACAACGGCATTCTCGATATCTCGAACGGCGGCAACCAGACGATCGGCGATTTGTCGGACACGGCGGGAGACGGCGCCAAGGTGGTGCTCGGCGCCAACACGCTGACTCTGGGGACGGCGAACTCGACGAACTTCAGCGGGGTCACCTCCGGGACCGGCGGGGTAACCAAGCAGGGGACGGGCACGCTGGCGCTTGGCGGCGTCAATACATTCAGCGGCGCCTTGACGATCAATGGCGGGACCGTGGCGATGGGGCCGTTCGCCTCGCTGTCGTCGGCCAGCGTCAACCTCAACGCCTCTGGCACGATTTTCGACGTGTCCGCGCTGCCCAACGCGTCGATCCAGGATTTGTCGGGCGTGGCGGGCAGCACGGTCTCGCTCGGCGGCCAGACGCTGACGGCGGGGGCCGCGAACTCGACCAGCTTCGCCGGAATCATCGCCGATGGCGGGATCGGCGGCGGGACCGGCGGGTCGCTGATCAAGCAGGGCGCGGGCACGCTGACCCTCTCGGGCGCGAATACCTATACCGGGGCGACGACAATCAACGCCGGCACGCTGGCGCTCGGCAACACCGCCGCGATCGCGGATAGCAGCGGGCTGACGCTTGCCGCCTCCGGCACCACGTTCGACATCTCCAACGCCGGGGGCAGCACCAAGGTGTCGGCGCTGTCGGGTGTCGGAGGCTCGGTCGTGAACCTGGGCGCCAACCAGCTCGTCGTCGGCGGCGGCGGCGCGGCGACGACATTCGCCGGCGTCATCCAGGGAACGGGGAGCCTCTTCGAGCTCCCATCCAACACGCTGACCCTGACCGGCGCCAACACCTATACCGGCGGGACGATGATCACGAGCGGGACGCTGGCGATCGGCGCCGGCGGGTCACTGGCGGCAACCGGCGCGGTCGGCTTTCTGGACAGCGGCATTTTCGACATCTCGAACGGAGGCAACCAGACGATCGGAGACTTGTCCGGCATTCCCGGCACGGTCGTGCTGGGCGCCAATACGCTGACCCTGGGCACCGCCGACTCGACGAGCTTCGGCGGCGTCATTTCCGGTACGGGCGGGTTGACGAAGCAGGGCGCCGGCACGCTGGCCCTCGCAGGGGTCGATACGTTCAGCGGCACGGTGACGATCAATGCCGGAACGGTCGCGATCGGACCCTTCGGCTCGATCTCATCGGCGAGCGTCAATCTCGCGGCCTCGGGCACGAGTTTCGACGTGTCCGCCCCGATCGGCCCGGTGATCCAGAACCTTTCGGGCGTCGGCGGCAGCACGGTGTCTGTCGGAACCCAGACGCTGAGTTTCGGCACCGCCGCCTCGACGACTTTCGCGGGTTCGTTCACCGGATCGGGCGGGCTCACCTGGCAGGGCACGGGCACGCTGTCGCTGACCGGTAACAGCAACGGGTTCTCCGGCACGACGGCGATCACCGCGGGCACCGTCGCCCTCGGCACCGATTCCGCGCCCGGGGCCAGCCTCGGCGGCAATATCCTGGTCGTCGGCGGCATGCTCAAGGGCTTCGGCACGATCGGCGGCAACCTCTCCAACAATGCCGGCACCGTCGCGCCCGGCGGCTCGATCGGTACGCTGACGGTCGGCGGCAATTACACCCAGGGCGGCGGCGGGACGCTCAGCATCGAGGTGAGCCCCGCGGCCGCGTCGCAGTTGAAGGTCGGCGGCGCGGCGACGCTCAACGGAGCCCTGGCGCTCCTCTTCGATCCCGGCACCTATGCGCCGGCCTCATACAAGATCCTGACCGCGAGCGCTGTCAGCGGCACGTTCTCGACCGTGACCGGCACCAACCCGAGCGGGATCGCGCAATCGGTGCTGTACGACCCGGCTGACGTGACGTTGACGCTCGGCGCGGCGAGCATCGCCCCCGTCATCGTCGCGCCGACCAACGACACGATCTACACGGCGGTCACCAGCACCGCGATCCTGACCGCGCAGCAGATGAACGGTATCATCCTCGACCGGGTCGGCGCACGGGCCGCGGGGATCGCCGACGGCCAGGTCGCCGCGCTGGGCGGAGCCGGGATGCCGGTGCATGTCGCGCAATCCGGGAACGTGGCGGCGCTGGGCGATGTCGCCTCGGCGCTGCCGCAGGTGCTCGGGAGCGACGGCGGCTGGTTCCGCGGCGTCGGCGGCTTCGCCTCGATCAACGGCAGCGCGTCCGCGCCTGGCTTTACGAGCTCGACCGGCGGGTTCCTCGGCGGCTACGACCGGCCGGTCGGGCCAAACGTCTATCTCGGCGTCGCCGGCGGCTATCTGCACAGCGCCGTCGGCGAGCACTCGACCTCGAACGGTACCGAGGACAGCGCGCGGTTCGCCGTCTATGGCGGCGCGCTCCTCGGCCCGAGTCTCCTCTCCGGAACCGCCGGCTATGCCCATGACTGGCTCAACACCCAGCGTGGCATCACCGGCATCGGCACCGCCAGCGAAAGCCACGGCGCCGACGAGGCGACCGCCGCCGCACAATGGAGCCTGCCGCAGCCGATCCGGGGCCTCTCGGGCGGTGTCGCGACGCTGACGCCAAAGGTGGGGCTCCAATTCGTGCACCTGTCCGAGGCGGCCTTCGCCGATACCGGCGCCAGCGGGTTCGACCTCAGCGCCGGCGGCCACGGCACCGACAGCCTGCAGCCTTATATCGGCGCCGCGCTGTCGCAGAAAATGACGAGCGAGAGCGGCACGGTGATCACCCCGGAGCTGCGGCTCGGCTACGCCTACGAGGCGCTGTCGAATGCGCGGCTCCTGACGGTGACCACCGCGAGCGGCGCCAGCTTCCCGGTGACCGGCGTCGCGCCGTCGCGCAGTCAGGTCACCGCGGGCATAGGCCTGACGATGACCGCCGGTCCCAACATGTCGCTCTACGCCGATTACGACGCCCTCCTGCCCACCGGCAACATCACCAGCCAAACCGTCCAAGCCGGTTTCCGCTGGCGGTTCTAAACCGCCCGCCAGGATGCGCCCGCCGTTGTCGCTCCTGGCGAAAGCTGGCCGCTAGAGCATGTTCCGGAAAAACGCCCACGTCTTCGCTTCGATTGCCACCACGGCAATGGGCGTGCCTCTGACAATAGTTGGACTATCCTTATGCTCGGTGAATTTTTATTACGACATAAGAAATTACCGTAGAGGGGTTTCGGCACATAACCCGTCTGGGGTGTCTCGATTTTCACATCAGGACACTACCAGCGCTTTTGCCTCGTTGAGGTCGGGATCGGATCAGAATAATCTCCTCGAAATACGACTGTGCTCGGGGGGAAATAGGTTGATGCGCTTGATCTTTCTGCTGGTAGTCGCCCTCGTGATCGGTGCCCCATCTGCAAACGCCGGCGCCGAGTTCGGCACAAAAGATGAAGCTGTGGCGATGGTTCATCGTGTGCAGGAAATGTTCAATAAAGACGGCGTCGATGCCGCGTTCAAGGCCATCGACGACCCGAAAGTAAAGGAATTTCGCGATCGCGATCTCTATCCTTTTGTTTATGACATGACGGGGCGCTGTGTCGCACACGGGGCGCGGCCGGCGCTGATCGGGAAGAACCTGATCGACATCAAGGACCAGGACGGTAAATTCCTAATTCGCGAGATGATCACCCTCGTCAATGGCCCGGGACATGGCTGGGTTGATTACAAATGGCCAAACCCGATCACCAACAAGATCGAGGACAAGACCAGTTACGTCGAAAAATTGGGCGAGAACTATTTCGTCGGCGTCGGGGTATATCGGTAGCCGCGGGCAATGTCTCAGCTCAGCGCATCGGAGACACGCGGGCCGGCGGTCGCCCGTGCGCCATTTGGCTTTCAGAACCTGTCGATCCGTATCAAGGCTTCCGCCGCGTCGGCGGTGCTGCTGCTGTGCCTGCTGGCCGTGGGCGTCAATGCGTATCTGACCTCGACCGAATCGGCGGCCGGCTTACGCACGCTGTCGCAGGATCTTGTGGCCAAGCAGCAGGCGTTTTCCGACGTCAGCGACGGGGTCGTCGCGCTGCACATGAAAATCTTCCGCTATGTGTCGTGGGCCAGCAACGGGGTCAGCGAGACGCTGATGAGCTCGCTGCGCGACGAGATCGAGCGCGACCTTGATACCTTGTCCGCCCGCATCGGCGATCTCGCGCTGCGCTCCGATCTGTCGACCGCGGAAGGGGCCGCTCTGCAACAGCTGCTGACCAAGTGGCAGGATTGCAAAAGCAAGGCCAGGGACACCCTTGAGGTCGGCCGCACCGATGCCGCGATGGCAACGATGATGATCGGCGAGACCGACGACAGTTTCAAAGCCGTCGATTCGGATTTGAAGCAGATGGTGCTGGCGATCACCGCCGACGGGAACCGCCTGAGCAACAACCTCTATACCGGGGCACAATGGAATAAGCTGGTCATCATCATCGGCACGGTCGCCGGGTTTCTGGTCAGCGTGCTCATTGCCCTCGCCGTCGGCGCTTCGATCGTCACGCCGATCCGGTCGATCACCGATGTGATGCGGCGCCTGTCGAGCGGCGAGACCGACATCGAACTCGGCGGTCGCGAGCGCCGCGACGAGATCGGCACGATGGCCGAGGCGATCGACGTTTTTCAGCGCAACATCCGGGCCGCACGCGATGCCGCGGACGAGGCGAGCCGTACGAAATCCAGCTTCCTCGCCAACATGTCCCACGAGTTGCGGACGCCGCTCAACGCCATCATCGGCGTCACCGAGATGCTCCACGAGGACGCCCGGGATTTCGAGCGCGCAGATGAGCTTGAGCCCTTGGAGCGGGTTTTGCGGGCCGCCCGGCATCTGTTGGCCTTGATCAACGACATCCTCGATCTCTCGAAGATCGAGGCCAACAAGATGGAGGTTCATCTCGAACGCTTCCAGGTCGCCGAGCTTGTCGGTGACGTCGTCAAGACGATCGAGCCGCTGGCGGCCGAGAACAGCAACCGGCTCGTGGTGAATTGCCGTCCCGGCATCGGGTCCATGCGCTCGGACCAGATGCGCGTTCGCCAGGCGTTGCTGAACCTGATGAGCAATGCGGTCAAATTCACCGACCAAGGCACGGTCACGATCACGGCGGAGCCGCGATACGAACGGGACAAGGCGTGGATCACGCTCGCGGTCGCCGATACCGGGATCGGCATGACTGCGGACCAGGTGGAAAAGCTGTTCCGCGATTTCTCGCAGGCCGATGCCTCGACGACGCGCAGATACGGAGGCACCGGCCTCGGGCTCGCGATCAGCCGCCGGTTCTGCCAATTGCTTGGTGGAGACATCACGGTCGAGAGCGAGGCGGGTCGCGGTTCGACCTTTACGATCTGGCTGCCGAAGGACGACGCCGGCGCCGAGGAACCCGAGAGCGTTCCGGCAGTGCCGATCGCCGTGGCGGCAAGCCGCCCCGATGCGCCTCTCGTGCTGGTGATCGATGACGACCCCACGGCGCGCGAACTGGTGGCCCGCTTTCTTGAGCGCGAGGGCTTTGCCGTCGCCGAGGCGGACGGGGGCAGAGAAGGACTGCGGCTGGTTCGCGAGCTGTACCCCGCGGCGGTGACGCTCGACATCATGATGCCGGACATCGACGGTTGGACGGTACTCGCGGCGATCAAGGGCGACCCGGCCCTTGCCGCCATCCCGGTGATCCTGTTGACGATCGTTGACGAAAGAAACCGCGGCTATGCGCTCGGCGCGGCCGACTATCTAGTCAAGCCGCTCGATCGGGAAAGGCTGTCGGAGCTGCTGCACAGGGTTTGCGGTTCGAAAACCGGGTACGTTCTTATCGTCGACGACGACGAGATGAGCCGCCGTCAGATGCGCAGTGCGGTCGAGCAGGATGGGTGGGAGGTCGTCGAGGCCGAGAATGGGCAGGTCGCCCTGACCTCGCTCGCGGCGGCATTGCCGCAGGCCATCGTCCTCGACCTCATGATGCCGGAGATGGACGGGTTCGAGTTCCTTAACGAGTTTCGCCGTCATGCCGAGTGGCGTGAGCTTCCGGTCCTCGTCGTCACGGCCAGGGACTTGACCGCCGACGATCGCGCTCGCCTCAACGGCAGCGTCGAGCGCATCATCCAGAAGACCGAGCGCGTTGAAACCCTCCAGGAGCTCCGCAGGGCGCTGGCCGGCTCCATGCGGCGAAAGCGCGGCGGAAAACCGGCGGAACGGGTATGAAAATCCTCTACGTCGAAGACAACGACGACAACGTCTACATGCTCAAGACTCGCCTCACGCGTGCAGGTTTCACGGTTATAATAGCGACCGACGGAGCGCAGGGCGTCGCGATGGCGGTGAGCGAACTACCCGATTTGATCCTGATGGATATGAGCCTGCCCGTCCTCGATGGATGGGAAGCGACCAGGCGGATCAAGGCAGCGCCCGCGACCATGCGCATCCCGGTGATGGCGCTTACGGCGCATGCCATGGCCGGCGACCGGGAGAAGGCGCTCGCCGCGGGCTGCGACGACTTTGATACCAAGCCCGTCGAGCTTCCTCGCCTGCTGGGGAAAATCAACGCGTTACTCCAACGGACTGTGCCGTGAGCGCCAACGATGCGGCGCTGCTCGTGGTCGATGACAACGAAGACAATCGTTACACGCTCACGCGTCGGCTGACCCGCGAGGGATACACGAACCTGACGGTCGCCACCAATGGCCGAGAAGCCCTCGATCTGCTGCGAACGAGGCCGTTCGACCTGGTCCTGCTGGATATCATGATGCCCGAAATGAACGGGTACGAAGTGCTCGAACACCTCAAGGCGACATCGGAGCTGCGAAATACTCCCGTCGTCATGATTTCGGCGTTGAGCGAAATGGACAGCGTCATCCGCTGCATCGAACTCGGCGCGGAGGATTATCTGCCCAAGCCGTTCAACCCGGTGCTGTTGCGCGCGCGCGTCGGGGCCAGCCTGGAAAAGAAAAGACTGCGCGACGAGGTGCGGCAAAGCCTTGCCTGGCTGGAACGGGAGATGGGCGCGGCCCGCGAGCTTCAACTGGCCATGCTGCCACGGGTTTTTTCTCCATGGACCCCGAAGCAGCCGATCGAGATGCACGCCTTCATGGAGCCCGCGCGGCAGGTCGGCGGAGACCTTTACGACTGCTTCTACGCCGACGATCACACCTTCTGCTTCCTCGTCGGCGACGTGTCCGGCAAGGGCGCTTCCGCAGCGATGTTCATGGCGCGGACGCGGAGCCTGGTCCGCATCACCGTCGGGCTCTGGCGCGAATGGCGGACCGATGAAATTCAGCTCGCCAAGCTGGTGGAAGCGGTCAATCGCGAGCTCTGCCAGAACAACGACGACCGGATGTTCGTGACGCTGTTCTTGGGTTCGATCGACACGCACACGGGTGTCTTATCCTTCGTCAACTCGGGGCATCCGGCGCCGCATCTGCTGTGCGCGAATGGCGAGACGGGACAGATCGAGGCACGGCCCGGAGTGCCGCTGGGCCTTCGGTCCGGTGCCCGATATGAGAACCGTACCCTGCCCCTCCTTCCCGGGGATGCACTGTTCGTTTGCTCGGATGGCGTGTTTGAAGCGCTCAACGAGCATGGCGAGCTCTTCTCGATGGAACGCCTGACCCTGGAGCTGCGGGAGTCCCGGCACGCGGAGCCGGCGGAGCTGGTCAGGGTCGTCAAGGACGCGGTCGAGGCTTTCGCCGGCGCTGCGCCGAGGGCGGATGACATTACGGCGCTTGCCTTGCGGTGGCGTCCCGCTGAGGTCACGGTTGCCCTGACCAGCCAGAAAGCCGAGCCATGATGCGCTCGGTCGAGATCCAGCTGCGCAATGAAAGATCGGAATTGGCGAGGGCCCGCGACGCATTGGACAGGCTCGGCGAGGAATTGCGCATTCCCGCCCGTGTCCTGATGCAGTTGCAGGTCGCGCTCGATGAAATTGTCAGTAACGTAATCAAGTATTCCTGGTCGGACCGCGCGGATCACGAGTTCCTCGTCCGGATCACCGCGGATGCGGAGACCGTGACGCTGGCGATCATCGACGACGGGGTCGCGTTCGACCCGCGTAGAGCGCCGGACCTGGATGCGCTGCCGGCGGATCAACGACCGCGCTTAGGCGGGCGGGGCATTCACATGATAAGGCAATTGGTGGACGGCTTTACCTACCGGCGGATTGACGGCCGCAACCATACGACGCTGACCAAGCACTGCGTGATCGGTGCCGCTCTCGAGGAGAAGTGAACGATGAATAGCGGCAGCGCACTGACCATCGACGAGGTCCGGGAGGCCGGAATCTGTGTCGTCGCCCTGGGTGGCCGAATTGACAGCAGCAACGCGGATGATCTGATCACCCGGCTCACCGGTCTGATCTCTTCGGGGGAAAAGTCGATCGTCGTCGACCTGGGTGCGGTGCTGTATCTGACCAGCGCCGCGTTTCGCGCGTTGCTGGTCGCCACCGACGCAGCCGAACGCAACGCTGCGAGGTTCGCGCTTTGCAGCCTCGCCGGCCATGTACGCGAGCTGTTCGAAATGGGCGGGCTGCTCGACCTGTTTACGATTCACGCATCGCGCCAGGAAGCCGTCGCACAATGCGGCTGAACGGTACGGTGCCGGCGTGACCCGCCCAGCGGCGCTCATTTACTCCGTCGACGAGCGGCCCCCGCCTGTAATCCTTGTGATTTCCGCTGTTCAGCACGTGGCTGTGATGGCGATCACGTTGATCTTCCCGCTAATTCTCGCCCGCGAGGCGCATCTTTCAGGCCCTGATTTTCTCGATCTGGTCTCGCTATCAATGCTTGGCCTTGGTGTTGCGACCATATGTTTCTGCCTGCGCTCACGCTTCATCGGCTCGGGCTATTTGTGCCCTGCGGCCTATACCGCGATCTATCTCGGACCTTCGTTGTTCGCCCTTCGAGAAGGCGGCCTGCCTCTCGTGTTCGGAATGACAATCGTTGCCGGGCTCCTCCAGGTTGCAGTCGCGCCTCTGCTCCAGCGCCTACGCGCTTTGCTCCCGTCGGAGATTGCCGGCCTCGTCGTCGCGATCTTGGGGTTTGCCCTGGCGTCGATTGGCGTTCGCTACAGTCTGGGAATTTCCAACGGCGAGGCGATCAAGCCGACCTATGTCATCGTTGCCGGTCTTTCATTGATGACCATGGTAATATTTAACATCTGGTCGAAAGGATACGGCAAGATGTTCTGTGTTCTTATCGGCATTATTGTCGGATACGTCGCGAGCGAAATCTTTGGTATATTGAATTTTTCTGTTGAATTTGCGAAAGATAATTTAGCTATCGTTCGAATACCACTGCCACATCATTTCGGTTTTCACGTTGATTTCTTTTTGTTCATTCCGTTCCTGGTGGCCTCGTTGGCGGCAACTCTTCGGGTGATGGGTGATGTTTCGAATGCCCAGCGCCTGAACGATTCGGAGTGGATTCGCCCGAATTTCAGCTCGATCGCAGGCGGCGTCTTCGCCAACGGGGTGGCGGGCGTATTTTGCGGGCTTGTCGGCAGTTTCGGGATCAACAGCTACAGTTCCTGCATCGGTTTATCCGGCGCCACAGCCGTGACCAGTAGGAGCATAGGATTTGCCATCGGCATCGGGTTCACCGTATTGGCCTTGATTCCAGCAGCTTCGGTTGTGTTGGCGGCCATGCCGCCTCCCGTCATGGGCGCTGCGTTATTTTTCACCGCCGCCTTCGTCCTGACCAATGGATTGCAAATGATCACTGCGCGCATGCTCGACGCGCGGAAGACTATCGTGATCGGATTTTCGTTTGCGATGGCGATGATGGCAGATATTTACCATGAGAGTTTGACAAGCGTTCCACTCGTGTTGCAGCCGATCTTCGGCAATTCTCTCGTGCTAGGCACCGTGTGTGCCGTGATCCTCAATCTGATCCTGCGCATCGGCGTTCGGCAGCGTGTTTCAATCAAGCTTGCGCCGGGCAACCTCAGTCGCGACCTGGTGGAACAATTTCTGGCGGAGCAAGGCGGTCACTGGGCCGCGCGGCGTGACATTATCGACCGCGCGACGTTTGGCGTCGTGCAACTGCTGGAAATCTTGGGTGATCCGCCCGGTGGCGTCGAGATCGAAGCAAGCTTTGACGAGTTCAATCTCGACCTTCGCGTGCGCTATATGGGCGACAACCTCATCCTCCCAGAGCGCAGACCGACCCCGCGGGAGATCATCGCGACCGAGGATGGAGAACGCCTTTTAGCGGGATATCTGCTGCGACGGAGTGCAGACCGGGTCGCTTCGCGATCAACCGGCGGTTCCATTGAAGTCGCTCTGCATTACGATCATTAGATGGCGGCAATGGCCGCGCGGGGATGCCGTTACCGAGGTGGCGCCGGCCGAAACGCGGCTGGCACGGCCATTCGCAGGCCTGCGATCGAGCCGCGAGCCACTTGCGTGGATTGAGCGGCGAAGATGAACCGTTGGGTACGACTTGGTACGGCGGGCGTCCCCGGAAGCGGCGGCGAGTTACGGCTTATGCAACGGGGGTTGGAGTTTTCGATCTTCGCGGGATCGATCGAGTTGATGAGTACTCGGCTCAACGGATCCGAACAGGCGCTTGCGTCGATAACCTGCGCGAGGGTGATGGAACGAACCCCACGGCCGCACATTCTGATCGGAGGGCTGGGTATGGGCTTCACCCTGCGCAGCGCCCTCGCGGCGCTCGGGCCGAACGCCACCGTTACCGTCGCCGAACTCGTTCCGGAGGTGGTCGCTTGGGCGCGCGGGCCGCTTGCAGGCGTCTATGATAAAAGCCTGTCCGACCCGCGCCTGAAAATTTTTAAAGGCGATGTCGGCGAGATGATCACCGGCGGCCAACCGGGCTACGACGCGATCCTGCTCGATGTCGATAACGGGCCCGCGGCGCTTACGTGCGCCGGGAATGACGATCTGTACAACGCTGACGGCTTGCGCAACGCACAAAAGGCCCTTCTACCGGGCGGCATTCTAGCCGTTTGGTCAGCGGCGCCCGATCCGGCATTCACGCAAAGACTTCGAGCCGTAGGCTACAGCGTTGAAGAGCATCGGGTCCGAGCCAATGGGCGCCGCAGCGGTTCGCGCCACGTCATTTGGTTGGCGACGAAAGCGACCTAGCTGAACCGGATCGACGCGTAGCGCATGGCTCAGCCCGCGCGGCGGGGCTTGATATGAGAGTCCGGATTGGTTGTCATACGTTTCGGGCAACCGATAGCGGAACTGAGGAGATGACCTTGAGCGACAACCCGATCGGGGCTTCCTATCTCTATCTGCTGGAGCCCGAGATTCGCTTTCTGGAAGCCGCCGTCGAGCATCTGATCCCCACCGACGAACTGGGCCCAGGGGCTCGCGATGCTGGTGTGGTGGTTTATATCGACCGCGCATTGGCCAGCACCTGGGGCGTCCACGGGCGTCAATATCGCGGCGGCCCGTGGCTGGACGGCACGCCGCAGCAGGGCTACCAATCGCGCTTCACGCCGCAAGAGGTCTATCGCATCGCGATTCGCGAGATAAACCAGCACTGCAAGGCCGAGTTCGACCGGCCCTTCGCGCAGCTTGCGGGCGACATACAATTGCGTCTGCTCAAGCAGTTGGAGAAGGACGAGATCGCGCTGCCATCGCTGTCGTCGAAATTCTTCTTCGATATGCTGTGGCGCAGCACCGAGGAGGGCTACTTCTCCGATCCGCTATACGGCGGCAACCGCGACAAGGTGGGTTGGAAGCTGCTCGGGTTTCCCGGCGTGCCCAGCGGCCAATACCGCGAACTGCTGACCAGCCGCGAGCCGTATTACGCCGAACCCGTCAGCGTGCTCGACATCCAGACCGGGAACGCGACGGTCGATGCGGAGGGCTTTCCGAAGCACGTCATCATCACGCGCAACAGCAACGGGGAACGCTGAGATGTCGGCCACGAAATTGAAACCTGTCGATGTCGTCGTCGTGGGCAGTGGCGTGGTCGGCTCGATCATGTCCATGGAACTGGCCAGCGCCGGGATGAGCGTCGTGTGCCTGGAGCGCGGCAAGCAGTTCGATATCGACACCGATTTTCAGAAACCCAACGTGTACGACGAACTGAAGTTCGATCGCCACAGCGACATCTTCCAGAACCTGGCGCGGGACACGATTACATTTCGCAACAGCGACGCGCAGACGGCGCTGCCGATGCGCGAGATGGGGGCGTTCAAGCCCGGCGAGATGGTCGGCGGCACGTCGGCGCATTGGGGCGGCAATGCGCGCCGCTTCTTGCCGCATGATTTCGAAATGCGCTCGCGCATTCAGGAACGCTACGGCCGATCGTTCATCCCCGAGGACTGCAACCTGCAGGATTGGGGCGTCACCTGGGACGAGATCGAACCCTACTACGACCAGTTCGAGGAAATCTTCGGCGTCGGCGGCAAGGCCGGCAATTTGGACGGCGAGATCCAGGCAGGCGGCAATCCTCACGAAGGGCCGCGCTCGCGCGAGTATCCAAATCCGCCGACGCGGCGCACGTATGCGGGCTCCCTCTTCGCTGACGCGGCGAGTTCGCTGGGTTACGTGCCGTTCCAGGGCCCAACCGCGGCGATGACGCAGGACTACCGCAACCTATACCGCGTACAGATGCTCGAATGTGCGCTCGGCGGCTTCTGCTCGAGCCATGTCTGCGCGCAAGGCGCCAAGGCCAACCCCCTTACCTCGGTGCACCCCGCGCTCGCCCGGCAGCCGACCTTCGAGTTGCGCCCGCTGTGCAACGTGCTGCGCGTCAACAGGGATTCCACCGGCAAGAAGGCCACCGGCGTCACCTACGTCGACGCACGCGGCAACGAAGTCGAGCAGCCGGCCGGCATCGTGGTTCTGGGCGCCTATTGCTTTAGCAACGTGCGGCTGCTGCTGCTGTCGGGCATCGGTACGCCCTACGATCCGCTCACCGGCAAAGGGGTTGTCGGCCGCAACTACGCGTACCAGCAAGGCGGCTCGGTGCAGGTGTTCTTCGACGACCGCGAGTTCAATCCGTTCATCGGCGGCGGCCAGGTCAACACGTCGATCGACGAATTCAACGGTGACCTGATCGACCGCGGCCCACTCGGCTTTATCGGGGGCGCCTATATCAATACCTCGTCGAGCGGCGCGACGCCGATCAAGGGCAAGAACGTGCCGCCCGGCACGCCGCGCTGGGGCGGCGACTGGAAGAAAGCCGTAGCCCATAACTATCGCCGAAACATGTCGATCACGATTCACGCATCGTGCCTCAGCTATCAGCACAACTACCTCGATCTGGATCCGACCTACAAAGACGCCTACGGCCTGCCGCTGCTGCGCATGACGTTCGACTGGAACGACAACGACCTGCGCATGATGAAGTACATGACCGAGCGCTGCACCGAGATCGGCCGGGCGCTCAACGGTTCGGGCCTGGGCGGCAAGAACAAGGGCACGCATTTCGGTATCACGGGATACCAGAGCACGCACAATGTCGGGGGCGCCGTGATGGGCAGCGATCCGTCGACCAGCGTCGTCAACAAATACCTGCAGTCGTGGGACGCCTCTAACCTGTTCGTGGTGGGCGGCAGCGCGTTCCCGCAGAACCCCGCGAACGGCCCCACCGAGACGATCGGCATGCTGGCGTGCTGGGCGGCCGATGCGATCAAGGACTACGTTCGCAAGCCGGGTTCTTTGGTCTGAAAGGTGGCGGATATGGGAAGGCTCGACGGCAAGGTCGCGGCGGTGACGGGCGGGGCATCGGGGATCGGCGAGGCGACGGTCAGGCGTTTCGTCGCCGAGGGCGCGAGCGTGGCGTTCTGCGATCGGGACGGCGAGCGCGGCCGGCGCGTGGCGGCCGAGCTCGCGAGCGCCGGCGCCAAGGTCGCCTTCACGGAGGCAGACGTTGGTACCGAGGCCGCATGCCTCGCCTTCGTCAACGGCGCGGCGCAGAAATTCGGGCGCCTCGACATCCTCATCAACAACGCCGGCATCCGCAAATACGAGAAGGTCGACGAGGCGAGCGCGGCGAGCTGGAACGAGATCCTCAGCGTCAACCTGATGAGCTACGTCTTCTGTGCCAAGGCCGCGGTTCCGCTGATGCGCCGCAACAAGGGCGGCGCCATCGTCAACACCGCCTCCGTCCGTTCCGTCGTCGCGGGCGGCGGCAACCTGCAGTACGATACCACCAAGGCCGCGATCGCGGGCTTGACGCGGGCGCTCGCCGCCGACCACTCGTCCGAGGGTATTCGGGTGAACGCCGTCGGCCCCGGCCCGATCTTCACCCCGTTCCACGAGCGCCGCATCGCGGCGGCCGGCCAGTCCGTCGAGCAGTACAACGCCAACGCCGCGCAAGGCACCATGCTGAAGCGCCCGGGCCGGGCCGAGGAGGTCGCCGCCGCGATCCTGTTTTTGGCCTCCGACGACGCCTCCTACGTCACCGGCGCGCTACTCTTCGTGGACGGCGGTATGACGGCGCTGTGAGGAGCATTCGGCCGGCGCTCACCGTCGATACCATCGGTTCGGGCACTGCCCCTCCTCGCCGCCGGCTCACCGCGGCAGCATGCCGAAGTGACGATCGATGATGTCGACGTTGCGCAGGTTGGCCTTCCAGACCACGTCGAAGAGATCGCCGATCACTGGCACGGCGCCAAGGACGGCCTCGTACACGAAATACAGCGAGACCAGCGCCAGGATGCCGTCGCCGATGCCCGGCGCGAGACCGATCACGCTGTTGATGCCGAAGCGGAACCGGGTTCCCGGCACTCGCCCGACGGCGTCGATCAGCCAGGCCAAGCGGCGCAGCGTCTGGATTTTAGCGAGCGGCACCGCGCGGTCGCGATAAGCCCAGGTCCCTGTCGTCAGCATGTCAGGCCTTTTTGCGCGGCCGCGGGCGCGGCACGGCGACGTTCCGCAAGGGCCGCGGACCGCCGCCCGCCACCGGCAGCAACAAATTGGCCTGCCGCCGATCGCCCGGCTTGCGCGGACGGGGTTTCGAGGGCACCCGCGTGCCGGTTTCGTGCTGGAGACTGCGTTTGAGCGCCGCCATCAGATCGAACACCGGCGCGGGCGCCGCGCTAGGCTTCGCCTCGACCGGCCGACCCTTGAGTTTTGCATCGAGCAGTTCCCGTAGCGCATCCTGAAAACGGTCACGGAACGTCGCGGGGTCGAAGGTGCCCGTGTGGCGCCGGATGATGGTCTCGGCGACCGCGACCATCTCGGGATCGATGTCGCCCACGGCGCCGAACTGCGGCGGCCGGACCTCCTCCGAGGAACGCAGCGTGATCAGCACCATGCCCGCGCCTCGCGGCTCGACAAACACCATGCGCTCGCGCCGGGCGATGGTGACGCGGCCGAGGCCGGCCATGCCGGTATTCGCCATCGCCGTACCGATAACGCCGAAGGCTTCGGCGGCGATCGGCCCGTCGGGATGGAGGTAGTACGGCGTGTTGAAATACACCGGATCGACCTCGGCGCGCGGCGCGAAGGTCGTGAGGTCGATCATGTGGGTGCTTTCCACATCGAGCGCCTTCAGTTCTTCCGAGGTGAAGGTGACGAATTGCCCGCGCTGGTATTCATAGCCTTTCACCACCGCCTCGCGCTCGATCTCCTCGCCGGTGTCCCGATCCACCGGCCTGAGCGCAATCCGCGTGGCGGGCTCCGCGTATTCCGGCACCGTCGGAACCGGCTGGCGCTCCTCATACGCCGGGGGAGATGCCGGCTGGACAGAGCGGTCCCCTCGCCCGGCTGGGCGCTCCTCTTCCTCGTCGTCGAATTCCGGCTCGCGGTTCGAGGCGCGTCCCGGCATCCAGACCTGGTGCAGGCGAACGGATTTGGTGCGCGTCGAGGCGGGCAACAGATAGACGGGACAGGACACCAGCGACAGGCGCAAGAACCCTTTCCACGTCGCGCGCGGCATGCCCGGTCTCCGCACCGCCCGATGCGGTGTGGGGATTCAACGGCTGCCGCGGCGCGTCGATCCGGCAAGACCCGGCTTGTCCCCGGGCGGCGGCTCCGCCGTGGCGGAGTCTGGGCGGGTGCGGTGCGCCTCTCCTGCCGGCTTGATACATGGCGCGGCAGCCCGTCTTCCGTCCAGGTGGGGCCAGGCCGGGGATTTCGAATAAAGAGCCGTGGCGCCAGCCCGTTCTTTACGCCGGCCTCGCCAACCGCTACGAGGACGAGCGCCTCCGAGGACGACCGCGGCGCAGCGGCCCCGTCTCGCATCTATCGTAGAAATCACCTCCATGGACGAAATCGCTCAGACAACCGCGCCAGACAACGCAGGCGCAAACCAGTCTTCGAAGCCGCCCTTCATCCGGTCCGGCCATATGTCCGCATCGGGATTTTCCGACCATCGGATCTATTGGGAGGAATACGGGACCCTTACCGGCGAGCCCGTGATGGTGATGCATGGCGGACCGGGTGCGGGCAGCCACAGCTCGTCCACCCGGTTTTTCGATCCGCGGCGGTACCGGGTCGTCTTGTTCGACCAGCGCGGTTGCGGCAAGAGCACGCCCAGTGCAAGCGATGACGACGCAAGAGCGGCGCTGACCGAGAACACGACCCAGCACCTGATCGACGATGTCTCGGCCCTGCGCCACGAGCTGAACATCAACGGGAGGATGCACGTCTTCGGCGGTAGCTGGGGCAGCACCCTCGCGCTGGCCTACGCCATTGCGCAGCCAGCAACAGTGCAGACCCTGATCCTGCGCGGCGTCTTCCTGTGCCGCAGAGCGGATGTCGATTATTTTTTTCAAGGCAATGCGGCCGAATTCGCGGCAGACCCGCTCGCCATGCCGGCGCCCGGCGCCTATCTGGATTTCCCGACGGCGTGGCGGCACTTCGTCGACGCCATACCGCCGGAAGACCGCGGCGATGTCGTCAAGGGGTTGGCCAAGGCACTCGCCGCACCGCCGCAGACCGCCGCGGATCGCGAGCGACTGGTCCGCGTGGCGTCGGCCTGCGTGGCCTGGGAAGGCAGCGCCAGCCGTCTCGACCGCGATGAAAACAGCCACGGCAAGCCTAGCGAGAAATACGCCCTGACCGCCGCCAGGATCCTGGTGCACTACATGATCAATGGCGGGTTTCTGGGTAACGGCAAGGCCGACCGCGACAACAACCACATTCTCGACCATGTCGCCCGGCTGAGAGACATCCCGGTCAACGTCGTGCACGGGCGTTACGACCGGGTATGCCATCTCTACCAGGCGGAAGCCCTCGTGCGGGCTTTGCGCAACGCCGGCAACAATGCGGTCTCCTATTTCATCACAACGGCCGGGCACAGCGGCTTTGAGCCCGAGACCGACACCAAGCTCCGCACGATCATCAGCACGCTGGCACCGATAGCTCGGCTTACCCCTTAAGAATGATCACTCCGTCGCCCGCCCGCGCGTGGCATGCCAGTCGGCGGCGCGGGGGATCGGGAGGCCGAGATTCTCGCGCAGCGTCGGGCCCTCGTAATCCTTGTGGAAGAGGCCGCGGCGCTGGAGTTCCGGCACGAGCAGGCGCACGACGTCTTCATGCGATCCCGGAAGGCTGGTGGAAGCGAGCACGAAACCATCGCATGCGGGGGCGGTGAACCATGCCTCCATCTGGTCGGCAACCTGCTTGGGATTACCGCAGAACATCGGGTGCTCTTTGACTGTGCCGCGGCCGGACACCGTGATGAAATCGCGTACGGTCGGGTTTTTCTTGCCTGACTGCCGGATCACTCGGTCGCGAAAGCCGTGGAATGAGAATTCGGCCAATTCCTGGTCGGCAAAGGGCTCATCGATCGGCTTTTTGGCGAAGTCGTAGTTCAACACCTCGGAGAGCAGGACCAGGGCATCGATGTCGCGCGCCGTCGCTTCGATGACCGCGCGCTTTTCGTCCGCCGCCGTCTCGGTTTCGCCGACGCACACATAACAGGCCGGCGCGACGCGAACCCGGGCGGGATCGCGGCCGGCCGCGGCGAGCGCCGCCTTGAACGCGGCGTACTCCCTGATCCCGTCCGGCAGGTTGTGATACACGACGAACACCAGATCGGCCCATTTCGCGGCAAAGTCCTGGCCGCGGCCTGATTGTCCCGCCTGGATCAGCACCGGATGCCCCTGCGGCGAGCGCGGCACGCTGAACGGCCCGCGCGAGCGGAAATAGGTCCCGTCGTGATCGAGCCGATGCACCTTCGCCGGATCGGCGAAGCGGTTGCTCGCCTTGTCGAGGATCAGCGAATCGTCTTCCCAGGTGTTCCAATGGCCGAGCACGACATCCATGAATTCATCGGCCCGATCGTACCGGGCGTCGTGTTCCATATGCTCGCGCTGGCCGAAATTGCGTGCCTCGCCGCTGTTGAGCGACGTGACGATGTTCCAGGCGGCGCGGCCCTTCAGCATCAGGTCCATCGTCGCAAACACGCGCGCGACATGGAACGGCTCGTAGTAGGTGGTGGAGTAGGTCGCAGCGAGCCCCAGACGCTGCGTCGCCATCCCCATCGCCATGATGACGGTGCACGGATCCAGCTTGACCGCCCGCACGCCGGCGCCGATCGCCTCGGCGTGATTGCCGGTATACATGTCGGGCAGCGCCAGGCGATCGTCGAAGAAGGCCATCTGGATTTTGCCGTCCTCGAGCGTGCGGCCGATGCGCTGGTAGTACTCGGGCGAGAGAAAATCCAGCATCGTCCCCGGATGGCGCCACGACCCCGGCAGATTGGAGCAGTTCTGCGCCTGCAGAAAAGCGATCAGCATCATCATGCGGTTTTGTGCGGCCATGGCGGTGTTCTTCCCCTGTCATCGCGGCGGCAGACCAAAACGTGCGCGTGTTCGGCACGATTGCCGCCAGCCAGCGACACAGACCTACACTATTTCCCCTGCGGCATGCCCGCTTGCGATCGTCCGCACGTCGTGATCGGAGGGCAGCTCCCGGGGTACCGAGAGATGCATCTGGCCGACACGGCCCATGACGCGACCGGGCAAGCGGAAACCTCGCCGCCGCGCATCCGCATAAGCACAAGACCAGTGCGAGGGATGGCTTTGCTTTTGATCCTTGGTTCTTCACCGATGGTTGAAGGCATTCCGGCATTCTTTGCGGCAAGTCGCTACGCGGGTGCAGTTATCGCTCTCATGGCCGATGCGTTCATCGCCGCCGTCGGTGTCTTGTGGCCTGTGATCTGACGATCAGGCCGTACGTAGGGATCGGCTGGTGACAGAGGCGGCCTCCGACGCAGCGTTGCCAGGTCACCGGATACATTGTCGGCCCGGATGAATATGAAGAGTTCAGGCGCTTCCGCGACAGCCGCCGCAGTTTCGCCACCGCCGAGTTGCCGGAGGAAAAGGTCAAGGCCATCCGCGCGTCCCGCATGGACAATCGACATGCCCACCTCGACGATCTTCTCGACCCGAAATAACGGAGCCGCATGCCGATCCCCAACCCCGAGCCGGGCCTTGTTATCTCTTATGCTTATCTCTGGCACGATGAACACCACGCCGGGCGGGAAGAGGGGCGCAAGGACAGGCCCAGCGTCATTGTCCTTGCCGTCGAGCGCGACGCTGACGATGCCACCATCGTCACGGTGCTGCCCATCACGCATACCGCGCCGACCGAAGCCGCCGCCGCTGTCGAGATAACCCCAACCGGTCAGGCGGCATCTTGGCCTTGACGATGATCGCTCATGGATTGTCGGCGCCGAGGGCAACAAGTTCCCGTGGCCCGGCTACGACCTGCGCAAGCTGCCGCATGGCGACCGCTACGATTGCGGCTTTCTGCCGCCGCGCTTCTTCAATCAGGTGCTTGACGCTTTCGACGCTTGCCATCGGGCCGGTGCGCGCCGCCGCACGCCGCGGGACTGACTCTTTCCTGCTCGCGTGCCGGAGTTACGCGCTGCGTCGATCCATTCCTCGGGCAGTTTCTCAGCCAAGCCAACGCGACGGTCGCGCGCTTCAAGAGACTATCCGCCCCCCTTCTTGGACCGGGTTAAGAACCTTTTGCAATGGAGAGACCCCAGAAGCGCGCGCGATCTTCCAGGATTTTCGCGATCTCACATGCTCCATTAGAAATAGTTAGAGAGCGAAATCCGAGTCAATAGGATCGGGTTTCGCTCTAGCCTCCTCGGCGGGAACCGGCCCTATATACGCTGAGGATGGGCGGATCAGACGCCCGGCGCGCCGCGATTCCATCGCATGGGCGAGCCAGCCCGCCGCGCGCGACACCGCGAAAACCGGGGTAAAGGCGTCGCGGGGCAAGCCGATCGCGTCGAGCAGCAGCGCGGCGTTGATCTCCACATTCGGTTGCAGCGGTGG
This sequence comes from Allostellaceae bacterium, assembly GCA_036268075.1. Taxonomy (GTDB): domain Bacteria; phylum Pseudomonadota; class Alphaproteobacteria; order ATCC43930; family CGMCC-115725; genus DATARH01. The sequence continues at coordinate 21,197 of DATAUV010000043.1, forward strand.
CCGGCCGGGCTTGAGCTTGGCGGAGGCGGCGCCGACTGCCCGCTCGACCTCGGCGGCGAAGGCGAGGCGGGTGGCAAGCGATGGCAGGTGGGCGCGCAACCGGTCGAGCGCCCCGCCGATCGCCAGCGCGCGGGGGTCGCCGAGGCTGAAAACGCGGTGTCCGAACCCCATCAGCCGGGCGCCGTCACCGAGCTTGCGGGCCGCCCAGGCATCGACGTCGCCGCTCGCCTCGGCCTCGTCGAGCATGTCGAGGGTCGGGCCCGGCGCGCCGCCGTGCAGCGGTCCGGTAAAGGCGCAATAGGCGCCAAGCGCGGCCGACACCAGCGAGGCGCGGCTCGACGCGACCACCCGCGCGGTAAAGGCCGAGGTGTTGAGCCCGTTATCGATGACCGCGGTGATGTAGGTGTCGAGCGCGGCGGGCAGGGCGGGGTCGACGGGCGCGCCGTGGACCATGCGCAGGAGATCGTCGGCGGTGGTGCGGGTCGGGTCGGGCGGCAGCGGGTCGGCGCCGGCCTTGCGGCGAAGCAGGGCGCCGATCGCGACCGGGAGGGTCGCGAGGATTTCGGCGGGGGTCGAGGTTTCGGGGAGGGCGGCGAGGGCGATCCGGGCGCCTTCGATCAGCGGCCGGGTCTCGGCCTCGGCGAGCCAGTGGGCGAGACGGGCGAAGGCGGCCTCGCGGCCGGCGCCGAGCTGGGCGCGGACCGAGCCGCGGGTAAGCCCGTCGCCGGCAAAGCCTTCCCACAAGAGCGCGATGGCGCCCTCGTAGCCGTAATCGGCGCAAAGCTCGGTCAGCGTGTGGCCTCGCACCCAGAGGATGCCGGCGGCGCCGTCGCTGTGGCTCAGCACCGTTTCCGCGGCGACCAGGCCGGCGAGACCGCTATCCATGCCACCGCTATCCATCACCGCCCCGGTTATTCGGCGGCGAGCGGCGTGATTTCGTCGCGGCCGATGCCGGAGGCGGCGATCGCCTGGCGCAGCCGTGCGATCTCGGTATCGGCGAGCTTGAGGAGCGGCGGGCGCACCACCGCCGGCGGCAATTTGCCGGTCAGCGCCAGCACCTCCTTCATGCGGTTGTGCATGTCGAGGAAGGGTGGCGCGTAGAAGGCCTGGGCGAGCGGGAAGATGCGGTCGTTGATCGCGCGGGCTGCGGCGAGGTCGTCGGCCTTGACCGCGCGGAACAGCGCCACCTGCAGCGCCGCGATAACGCTGCCGGCGCCGGAGAGGAGCCCGTTGCAGCCCATCACCAGCGACGACAGCAGCCACGACGAATGCGTCGTCAGCACCGTGACCGGGCGCGGCAGGCTTTGCAGCGCGCGGATGTTGCGCTCATGGGTCATCGGGTCGCCGGCCCAATCCTTGACCGCGCGGATCGACGGCACCGCGTCGGCGAGCTTGAGCAGCGTCTCGTGCGGATAGCCGAGCGGGCCGGCGAGGGTGTAGTTGAAGCAGATCAGCGGCAGGCTCGTGGCCGCGGCGATCGTCGAGAAATGAGCAATCGCCATCTCCGGCCTGAGCTGCCCGCCCATGCTCATGCTTTGCGGCGGGAATACGAGGAGGCACGCCGCGCCTTCTGCCTCGGCCATGCGGGCGATGCGCGCCGCCTCGATGCTGCCGTCGGCGTAGATTCCGGAGACGATCGGCAACCGGTCGCCGATCTCATCCATCGTCAGTCGCATCACCTCGCGCTGCTCGTCAAAGGTGCAGGCGTGGATTTCGCTCGAATGCCCGTTGACCGTCAGCGCCGAAATCCCCTCGACCGACCCGACATCGCGCAGATGCCGCCGGTACGATGCCGCGTCGATCGAGAAATCGGCGTGGAACGGCAGCAGCACGGCCGGGATCACCCCTTGGGGCGTCCAGTTTTTGTGGCGGGTCGTCATCCTCGGGGCCTCGTCGCTCGGTGTGCGGGCCGGCGCAGCATAGCACCGGCCCGCCTGCCTGTTCCGCCTGTTATTTGCAGGAAAATAACAGGCGGACCCCTCAGCGCCGTGTGTCGGCCGAGGCCTCGTGGCTATAGCGCGCCTGCTGCTTGTCGTGCCACGCGGCCCGCTCCGCGCGGTCGATCATCCCGTCGTGGTTGGCGTCGATCAGGTCGAAGCGGGCGTGGAACATGTGGTCGCGCTGATCCGTCGGCATCGCCGCCTGGCGGTCGTAATAGGCCTTTTCGCGGGTCACCCGGTCGCGGTCGGTCTGGCCGAGCCCGGTCTGACCGAGCTGCGCGGTCAACTGGCGCTGGCGCTGCTGGATGAAATCGATCCGCCAGTCGCGGTATTGTGCAAAGGTGATCGTGTCGGGGCCGTTGGCCAATACCGGCTCAGCCGCTCGGGCCGGCAGCCAAGACGCGGCGGCAAGCAACATCACGGCCAAGAGGATCGTCTTCATCGCGGCTTCTCCCCGGGAGGTTGTGGAAAACGGAACGAGAACATCTGATCCGAGGCGGAGAGTCAAGCGGAATGTTCTCGGTTTATTCCTACGCTGATGCTCCCGCCCTGGACTTCGACGACAAGACGGCTACGACGGCCGTGCGCGGCGGAGCTTCAGGGCGCATTGCAGGTCGCGGAGGGCCATCAGGTACCCGTGATGCCAATAGGCGCGCTCGATCGTGCCTTCGTCGAGATGCTTTTGCTCGCGGTCGCAAAACGGCGCGGCGTCGGTCAGCCAGGAGGCGATGTCGCGGGCACGCGTCTCGATGATTTCGTCCAGCGCCGGGTCCTTGGCCTCGGGGTGTGCCGCCACGGTGGATTCGCTCATTCTACTCGACTCCGTGTCCTGCCCTGATAGCCGCGCCGCGTCCTGCCGGCGGCGATTTCGGCTTGGCTCAATAGACGTTCGCGATTCCGGTTCGTTGCAGCGGCGGCGGGTTCTTGGCATTGGTGGCGGCGCATGGCACAAGCGTTGGACATGGACCGGTGGGCATTGGGGGCGATGCCGGATTTCTCGATCGAGGACGGGTGCCGCGGCGTCGTCTGCGGTGTCGACGAGGCGGGGCGGGGGCCGCTGGCGGGGCCGGTGGTCGCGGCGGCGGTGATCCTCGACCGCGCCAATGTCGCGGCGCTGCTGCGCGAGCGGCTGGACGATTCAAAGATAATGACGGTGCTGGCCCGCGAGCGCTGTTATCAGCTCCTGCTGCAAGGCGCGCGGATCGGGGTCGGCGCGGCGAGCGTCGGCGAGATCGACCGCGACAACATCCTCCGCGCGAGCCTCGCGGCGATGGCGCGGGCGGTGCGCGCGCTCGGCGTCACCCCCGACATCGCGCTCGTCGACGGGAACCAGCCGCCGCCGCTCGGCTGCACGATCAAGACCGTGATCGGCGGCGACGGGCTGAGCTTTTCGATCGCCGCCGCCTCGGTCGTCGCCAAGGTCACGCGCGACCGGCTGATGGCGATGCTCGCGCTGCGCTATCCCGGCTACGGCTGGGAGCGGAATGCCGGCTACGGCACGGCGGCGCATTCCGAGGCGCTGGGGCGGCTTGGGATCACCCCGCACCACCGCCGCTCGTTCGCACCGGTGCGCTTGCTCTGCGGTTGAGGTGCGGCGAAAGAATTGACGCGGGGACTCGCGGCGCGCACAGTCGTCGCGATGGAGCCCGCTAATACAGAGTCAGCCGAACTGATCCTCGAAGGCGAATGCCTTGAGCAAATGGCGCGGCTGCCCGAGGCTTCGATCGATCTGGTCTTTGCCGACCCGCCCTATAATCTCCAGCTCAATGGCGAATTGCAGCGGCCGGACCAGAGCCGAGTCGACGGTGTCGACGCCGATTGGGACAAGTTCGCCGGGTTCGCCGAGTACGACAATTTCACCCGCGACTGGCTGCGCGCGGCGCGGCGCCTCTTGAAGCCGAACGGGGCGCTGTGGGTCATCGGCAGCTATCACAACGTCTTTCGCGTCGGCGCGCTATTGCAGGATCTCGGGTTCTGGATGCTCAACGACGTGGTGTGGCGCAAGTCGAACCCGATGCCCAATTTCCGCGGCCGGCGCTTTACCAACGCGCATGAGACGCTGTTGTGGTGCGCGCGCGGGCGGGAGTCGAAATACACGTTCAATTACGAGTCGATGAAGGCGCTTAACGACGAGCTCCAGATGCGCAGCGACTGGTTCATCCCGATCTGCGCCGGGCCGGAGCGCCTGAAAGACGGCGACGGGTCCAAGGCGCATCCGACGCAAAAGCCCGAGGCGCTGCTGCATCGCGTGCTGCTCGCTTCGACCCGGCCGGGCGATACCATACTCGACCCGTTTTTCGGCACCGGCACGACCGGCGCGGTGGCGAAGCGGCTGGGGCGGCGGTTTATCGGGATCGAGCGCGACCCCGGCTATGCCGCGCTCGCGCGGAAGCGCATCGCCGCGGTGACCCCGGCCTCGGCCGAGATCGTCGAGCTCCGGTCGAAGCGCGAGGCGCCGCGGATACCGTTCGGCAATCTGGTCGAGCGCGGGCTGGTGCAACCGGGCGAGGTGGTCTTTGACGAGCGCCGCCGGTTCTCCGCCCGGGTGCGCGCCGACGGCACGCTGATCTCGGCCGAGCACAGGGGCTCGATCCACGCCGTGGCGGCGCAGGTGCAGGGGGTGTCGGCATTCAACGGATGGGCCTTCTGGCATGTCGATCGGCAGGGCCGGGCGGTGCCGATCGAGGAATTCCGCCAGCGGCTGCGGGCGGAAATCGGATAGGGCGGTTGATGGGCTTCGCTGCGCTCAGCCCATCCTACGATTTATGCCGTAGGATGGGCTGAGCATCGCGAAGCCCATCATTGTCGGGAAACCCATGCCCTACGACCGCACCAACATCTTCGCCCGCATCCTGCGCGGCGAGATCCCCTGCAGCAAGGTGTTCGAGGACGAGCATGTGCTCGCCTTTCGCGACATCAACCCGCAGGCGCCGATTCATGTGATCGTGGTCCCCAAGGGGGAATATACATCGGTCGACGATTTCTCGGAGAACGCTTCGGCGGCGGAGCAGGCGGCGTTTCTGCGGGCGATCGGGCTCATCGCGAAGAGCGAAGGGGTCGCCGGGGGCGGGTATCGCATCATCGCCAATCACGGCGAGGCGGCGCACCAGGACGTGCCGCATTTCCACCTACACATCGTCGGCGGCCGCGATCTCGGGCCGATGCTGCGGCGGCCGAATAGCTAGCGACCGGCAGTGCCGGATTGAAACACCGGCGGCTCCTCGACCCCGGCGGGGTCCTGGTGGATGATGATCTCGGCGCCGGGATAGGCGCGGCGCAACTCGGCCTCGACCCCATCGGCGATCTCGTGCGCCCGCAGCAGGTTCATGTCGCCGTCCATCTCGAGATGGAGCTGGATGAACGCGGTCGGGCCGGCGATGCGGGTGCGCATGTCGTGGACGGCGGTGACGCCGGTCTGACGCTCGGCGATGCCGCGGATGCGCGCGCGCTCGTCGTCGGGCAGCTCGTGATCCATGAGCTGGGTCAGCGACAGGCGGATGATGCCGATCGCGCGCCAGATGATCCACAGCCCGGCGGCGCCGCCGAATAGCGGGTCGAGGATCGGCAGCTTGAGCCAGGTGGTCAGCACGATCGCGGCGATCACCGCCAGGTTCAGCACCACATCGCCGCGGTAATGGATTTCGTCGGCGCCGATCGCGAGCGAGCGGGTGATCCCGACGACGTGCCGCTGATAGACGACGAGCCCGATGGCGACGATCGTCGAGAAGATCATGACCGCGATGACGGCGCCGCCGTTCTCGACCGCGACCGGCCACATCAGCCGCTGCACCGCCTCGGCGAGGAGCCAGAGCGCGCTGCCGATCAGGAACGCCGACTGGCCCAGCGCCGCCAGCGGCTCGGCCTTGCCGTGGCCAAAGCGATGCTCGCGGTCGGCCGGGGTCATGGCGTGCTTGACGGCGATGAAGTTGACGACCGAGGCGGCGGCGTCGACCAACGAATCGATGAGGCTCGACAACAGCGCCACCGATCCGCTGCCGAGCCAGGCGGCGAATTTGGCGGCGATCAACACCGCCGCGGCGGCGAGCGCCGCATAGGTCGCCCGGGTGCGCAGGCGGCGGGCGCGGTTCGGGTCGATTCCCGCGATGCTCACAGTCTGGTCACGGGTAAAGGCGCTCGCGCCGCCACCCGCCGCCGTCGCGGATAAAGACGAGCCGGTCGTGCAGCCGGTGCGGCAATTCCTGCCAGAACTCGACCCGGTCCGGCGCGATCCGGTAGCCCGACCAGTTGGCCGGGCGCGGAACCACCGTCTCGCCGGCAAAGCGGGCGGTGGCTTCCTCGAACCGGCGCATCAGCGTCGCGTGGTCGGGCAACACCCGCGACTGGTCGGAGGCCCAGGCGCCGATTTGGCTCTCGCGGGCGCGGGAGTGGAAATAGGCGTCGGTCTCGGCGTCGGCGACCACGGACACGCGCCCCTCGACCCGCACCTGGCGTGCGAACGATTTCCAGTGGAAGCACAAGGCGGCGCGTGGGTTTTCGGCGAGGTCGGCGGCCTTGCGGCTGTCGAAATTGGTGTAGAAGACAAACCCCCGCTCGTCGAGCCCGCGCAGCAGCACCATCCGCAGCGACGGCGCTCCGCCGGCGGTCGCGGTGGCGACGCTCATCGCCTCCGCCAGCTCCTCCCGCGCCGCCGCCGCCTCCCACCAGCGCCGAAATGGGGCGAGGGGCTCGGTCTCGGCAATGTCGTCGATCATGGTGCAACGGGTACTCCGAGGCGGCGGATTGGGCAATGGGCACGGCGGTCGATTGGCCGGGGCCGATGGGTTCGTGTAGGATGGCCGGCGCGTGAGGTTCCGCCCGACCGAGAAGGGAAAAACATGCCGCTTATGGCCGGTAAACGGGGCCTCGTCATGGGTGTGGCGAACGATCGTTCGCTCGCCTGGGGTATCGCCAAGAGCCTGCACGAGCACGGCGCCGGGCTCGCCTTCACCTATCAGGGCGAGGCGCTGGGCAAACGCGTGCGGCCGCTCGCGGAAAGCCTCGGCAGCGATTTCGTGCTCGAAGCCGACGTGACCTCGGAGGCAAGCCTCGACGCGGTGTTCGCGACGATCGAGGAGCGCTGGGGCCGGCTGGATTTTCTCGTCCACGCGATCGCCTTCTCCGACCGGAACGAGCTGACCGGAAAATACCTCACGACCTCGCGCGGCAATTTCCTGCGCACGATGGATATCTCGTGCTTCTCGTTCACCGATCTGTGCCGGCGCGCGGTGCCGCTGATGACCGGCGGGGGCAGCCTGTTGACGCTGACTTATGCCGGCGCCGAGCGGGTGATGCCGCATTACAACGTGATGGGGGTCGCCAAGGCGGCGCTCGAAGCCAGCGTCAGGTATCTCGCGGCCGATCTCGGCGGCGACAACATCCGCGTCAACGCGATCTCGGCCGGGCCGATCAAGACGCTGGCGGCCTACGGCATCGGCGATTTCCACTACATCCTCAAATGGAACCAGCTCAACGCACCGCTCCAGCGCAACACGACGATCGAGGATGTCGGCGGGGCGGGGCTCTACCTGCTGAGCGATCTCTCGGCCGGCGTCACCGGCGAAATCCACCATGTCGACAGCGGCTACCACGTCGTCGGCATGAAGCGGGTCGACGCGCCCGACATCTCGACCGTGTAGCAACAGGGGGTCTGAAGGCTGGGTCATGGCCGGCAACTCGTTCGGCACGCTATTCCGCTTTACCACCTGGGGCGAAAGCCACGGGCCGGCGATCGGCGTCGTCGTCGACGGGGTGCCGTCGCGCATCCCGCTCGCCGAGGCGGACATCCAGGGGTTTCTCGACAAGCGCCGGCCGGGCCAGTCGCGCTACACGACGCAGCGGCAGGAGGCGGACCAGGTCAAGATC
>DATAUV010000044.1:0-19154 GCA_036268075.1 Allostellaceae bacterium
GTGTCGGTCTGCGTGTGGAACTCGTAGCCGAGCCCGGTCAGCTCGCGCTTCAGCGCCTGGAAGTTCTCGATGATGCCGTTATGGACGACCGCGACCCTGTCGGTGGCGATCGGGTGGGCGTTCCGCTCGGTCGGCTGGCCGTGCGTCGCCCAGCGCGTGTGGCCGATGCCGATCGTGCCGCGCACCGGCTCCCGCGTCAGGCGCGCGGCCAAATTGTCGAGCTTGCCCTCGGCGCGCCGGCGCTCGATGCGGCCGTCGATCAGCGTGGCGATGCCCGCCGAATCGTACCCGCGATATTCGAGCCGCCTGAGGCCGTTGACGAGTTCGTCGGCGACGGTCTTCTTTGCGATGATCCCGACGATGCCGCACATGTTTTCAAATCCTCTTTTTCATCGTCATCCCGGCGAAGGCCGGGACCCACGGCCCAAACACGCGAGAGGCGGACAAGTGGGTCCCGGCCTTCGCCGGGATGACGACTTAAATCAGCGTCCGCCCTTCTTTCCCTTCAGCTTCGCCCGCAGCTCCGCCGCGCGGCCTGGCTTGTCGATCTGGTTCCCGCGGCCGATCGTCAGCGAATCCGCGGGCACGTCGCGGGTGACGACGCTGCCGGCGGCGACAAACGCGCCGTCGCCGATCGATACGGGCGCGACCAGCGTCGCGTTCGACCCGATAAACGTGCCCGCGCCGATCATGGTGCGATGTTTGTTAAAACCGTCATAATTGCAGGTGATCGTGCCGGCCCCGATATTGGTGCCCGCGCCTATTTCGCTGTCGCCGAGATAGGAGAGGTGGTTGGCCTTGGCGCCGGCGCCTATCCGGGTCGCCTTGACCTCGACGAAATTGCCGACATGCACGTCCCGCTCGAGCACCGCGCCGGGGCGCAGCCGGGCGTAGGGGCCGACGATTGCGCCGTTTCCCACTTCGGCCCCGTCGAGATGAGAGAACGAGCGGATGCGCACGTCGTCGCCGACCGTGACGCCGGGGCCGAACACGACGTTGGGCTCGACCACCACGTCGCGGCCGAAAATCGTGTCGGCCGACAGGAACACGGTTTCAGGCGCGACCAGCGTCGCCCCGTTCGCCATCGCCCGCGCGCGGAGCCGCCGCTGCATCACCGCCTCGGCCTCGGCGAGCTCGGCGCGGGTGTTGACGCCGAGCACATCCTCGGCCGGCAACTCGACGATCCGGCAGGCGAGGCCGTCGGCGTTGGCGATGGCGACGATATCGGTCAGGTAGTATTCGCCCTTGGCGTTGTTGCAGCCGATCCGCCCGACGAGGTCGAAGAGCCGCGCTGCGTCGATCGCCATGATCCCGCCGTTGCACAGCCCGATCGCGGCTTCCTCGGGTGTCGCGTCCCTGGCCTCGACGATGCGCGCGATGCCGCCCTCGCCGTCTTCGATGAGGCGCCCGTAGGGGCTGGGGTCGGCCGGCCGCATCCCGGCGACGGCGATCGCGGCGCCGTCATGGCGTGCCGCCAGCAGCCGCTCCAGCGTCTCCGTGCGCAGCAGCGGTGTGTCGCCATAGAGTACGACCACGGTATCGACCGCCGCCGACAGCGCGCCCTCGGCCGCGCGCACGGCGTCGCCGGTGCCGCGCGCCGGGTGTTGGATCGCGGCCTTTGCCGGCGCGACCGCTGTCGCCACCGAATCGGTCCCCGGCGCCAGCACGACCACGGTCTCGGCGGGCCCGAGCGGCCGCAGCGCGTCGAGCACATGCGCGATCATCGCGCGGCCGCAAATCTCGTGGAGCACTTTCGGCTTGGCCGAACGCATCCGCGTCCCCTCGCCGGCGGCGAGGACAATGGCGGCAAAATCGGTGTGGCTCATGGGCTGCTCGGTCGATCGGTGAGGCGGCCGAGCCCAAGAATCGCACGTGCTCCGCTCATCCTCCAAACACAGATTGTTGCGAAATATGACGGTAACTGCGCAAATTCGCGCGCGATGTCCGGTTTTCTGCTCATCTTCGATCTCGACGGTACGCTCGTGGACAGCGTCCCAGATTTAACAGCCTCGCTTAACGAAGTCTTGTCCGAGCGCGGGCATGCGCCGCTGACCGTCGCCGAGGTCAAGCCGATGATCGGCGACGGCGTGCCGATGCTGGTGGCGCGCGGCTTTGCCGCCCGCGGCGCCGGGCCCGACGAGGCGGCCGCGGCGATGCCGCGCTATACCGAAATCTACGAGGCCAACGCGACCAATACGAGCCGCCCCTATCAGGGTGTCGCCGAGACGCTTGCCGGGCTGCGGCTCGCCGGGTACCGCACCGCCGTTTGCAGCAACAAGCCTCAGCGCGCCTGCGAGATCATGCTGCGCGAGCTCGGCATCGCCGGCCTCTTCGACGGCGTCGCCGGCGGCGACCGATTCGCCGTGCGCAAGCCCCACCCGGGCCACCTCCTCGGCCTGATCGAAGCGCTCGGCGGCGATGCCGCGCGGACCGCGATGATCGGCGACAGCGAAAACGACGCCGCCTCCGCCCACGCCGCCGGCCTCCCCCTGCTGCTGATGGGCTACGGCTATGCGCGAGGCGACATCGAAGCGCTGGGTGCGAGGAGGGTACTCGCGAAATTCGCCGACTTGCCCGCGACCTTGGTCGAGCTGGGCCTAGCCCCCTGATCGGACCGCGGGCGTCCCGCCCGCATTGCAAGCGCGGCCTCGTGGGATGGGTAGAGCAACGCGAAACCCACCAACGGTTCCACCACGAAGACACGAAGAACACGAAGAACACAAAGATCAGAGGCGCAAAGCGCCTAGAATCACAGTGAGACAGTGAGACAGTGAGGGTGCGGTATTTCCGTCCCCTCACTGTCTCACTGTCTCATTGTGAATGAATCTGTTGGGCCTAGCCCCCTGATCGGACCGCGGGCGACCCGCCCGCATTGCAAGCGCGGCCTCGTGGGATGGGTAGAGCAACGCGAAACCCATCAACGGTTCCACCACGAAGACGCGTAGAACACAAAGAACACAAAGATAGGGGCGCAAAGCGCCCAGAATTCACAATGAGACAGTGAGACAGTGACAGTGAGACAGTGAGGGTGCGGTATTTCCGTCCCCTCACTGTCTCACTGTCACATTGTGAATGAATCTGTTGCGCGCTCCGCGCGCCTTGGCGCCCTTCGTGTCTTCGTGGTGGAACCCTTAATCTTGATGGGTTTCGCGTTGCTCTACCCATCCTGCGAGGTCGCACAAGCGGCCGGGTCCAGGTTCAGCCGCCTGCCTTCGCCTTGGCCCAGCTGTCGCGCAGGCCGATCGTGCGGTTGAAGACGAGCCCGGCATCCGGGTCGCGGGTGAAGTACCCGAGGCGTTCGAACTGCACCGCCTGTTCGACCTTCGCATCCGCCAGCGCCGGCTCCAGCCGGCAATCCGGCAGCAATTCGAGCGAATCGGGGTTGAGGTCGGCGAAGAGGTCGCCGCCGGCGCCGGGGTCGGGGCGGGTGAAGAGCGGGCTGTAGAGACGGATCTCGGCCGGAAGCGACTCCCGCGCCGGAACCCAATGGATCGTGCCGCGCACGCGTCGTCCGTCGGGCGCGTTGCCGCCGCGCGTCGCGGGGTCGTAGGTGCAGTGCAATTCGACGACCTCGCCCGCCGCGTCCTTCACCGCCTCCTTGCAGGTCACGAGATAGGCATAGCGCAGCCGCACCTCCTGGCCCGGGGTCAGGCGGTAGAAATTCTTCGGCGCGTTCTCCATGAAATCGTCGCGCTCGATATAAATCTCGCGGCCGAACGGGATTTCGCGGGTGCCGAGCGCCTCGTTGTCCGGGTGGTTGACCGCAATCAGCCGCTCGGTCTGGCCCTCGGGATAATTGTCGATCACCAGCTTCAGCGGGCGCAGCACCGCCATCCGGCGCTCGGCGGTGCGGTTGAGTTCGTCGCGCACCGCGTGGTCGAACATTCCGATATCGACGACGCTGTTGGCCCGGGCGACGCCGACCGTGCGGGCGAACTCGACGATCGCCGCCGGCGGCACGCCGCGCCGCCTGAGCCCCGAGAGGGTCGGCATGCGCGGGTCGTCCCAGCCATTGACCCGCCCCCCTTCGACGAGCGCGCGCAGGAACCGCTTCGACATCACGGTATAGTTCAGGTTGAGCCGGGCAAACTCGTATTGCCGCGGCCGCGACGGCCCAAACCGTTCCTGAACCGGCAGATGCTCGATCAGCCAGTCGTAGAGCGGCCGGTGGTCCTCGAATTCGAGCGTGCAGATCGAATGCGTGACCCCCTCGATCGCGTCCGACTGGCCGTGCGCGAAATCATAGGTCGGGTAGAGGCACCATTTGTCGCCGGTGCGCGGGTGGGTCGCGCGGATGATCCGGTAGAGCACCGGGTCGCGCAGATTCATGTTGCCCGACGCCATGTCGATCCTGGCGCGCAGCACCCGCGCCCCGTCGGGAAACTCGCCGGCCCGCATGCGGCGGAAGAGGTCGAGGTTTTCGGCGACGCTGCGGTCGCGATAGGGGCTGTTGCGGCCGGGCTCGGTCAGCGTGCCGCGCATCTCGCGCACCATCTCGGCCGGGGTGTCGTCGACATAGGCGGCGCCGGTCGAGATCAGATGCTCGGCCCATTCGTAAAGCTGCTCGAAATAATCCGACGCGTGGAACGTCCGAGGCCCCCAATCGAAGCCGAGCCACCTGAGGTCACGCTCGATCGCGTCGATGAATTCCTGCTCTTCCTTGGTCGGGTTGGTGTCGTCGAAGCGCAAATTGCAGCGCCCGCCGAACTCCCGCGCGATGCCGAAATTGAGCGCGATCGACTTTGCGTGCCCGATATGGAGATAGCCGTTCGGCTCGGGCGGGAACCGCGTCACCACCTCTTTCGCCCGGCCGGCCTCGACATCCGCCGCGACGAGGTCGCGGATGAAGTCCCTCCCGGCTTCAGCCGGTGTTGTATCGCTGGGGGCCATGCTCGCTTGCCTCTAGGGTTCGTTGTCATTGCGAGGAGCGTAGCGACGCGGCAACCTCGACGGGCCGAGACTCCTACGGCCCGAGATTGCTTCGCTACGCTCGCAATGACAATGCGGTGGGCGCAGCGAAACCCATCATTGCCATTGAATCGGGCTTTTCAGCGGCTGACTTCCGAGCCGGTGAGGGCAGCGTAGGTCAGGTCGCGGAAGGCGCGGCGGAACGGGCTGCCCATCCCGCTCGGCGCCTGGATCATCTGGATCGCGATGAGCTGCTCCTTCGGGTCGACCCAGAACGTCGTCCCCCACGCGCCGGTCCAGTAGAAATTGCCGACCGAGCCGGGCAGCGGGTTGTGTCCCTCGGCGGTTCGGACAGCGAAGTCGAGGCCAAAGCCCTGGCCCATCTCCGGCGTCGGCGCGATATCGCCGAACCTTGTCGCGAGGTCGGCGTATTTGACGTTCGGCGGAAGCGCGTTGGACGTCATCAGCCTGACGGTATGCGGCGCCAGGATGCGGCCGCCCGAATAGGCGCCCTCGTGCAGCAGCATCTCGGCGAATTTGAGGTAGTCGCTTGCGCTCGCGACAAGCCCCCCGCCGCCCGAGAAGAAATTCGGCTTCTTGGTCACGTCGGGCGGCATGCGATGGTCGCCCTCGGCCGGCTGGGCCTGGGCGAGGCGTGCGAGATCGCCCTCGTGGACGAAGAAATCCGTTGCGGTCATGCCGAGCGGCCTGGCGATGCGGTCCTGGATGAACTGATCGAGCGGCATCCCCGAGGCGACCTCGATGATGCGGCCCTGCACGTCGACCGCCATGCTGTATTCCCACTCCGTTCCCGGCTGATGGGCGAGCGGGATCTTCGACAGCTTCGTCACCATCTCGGCGAGGGTTTGGTTGCGGTCGGTGACCTTGGCTGCCCCGTACATCTTGTAGATGAGCCCGTCGCCGTTATTGCCGTAGACGAGACCGGCGGTGTGCCGCATCAAATCCTGCACGGTCATTTCGCGATGCTGCGGCTCGAGCGTGAGCGCCGGCTTGCCGGTGCCGGGCTCGATCGCCTCGACCCCGACCTTCAGGTCTTTGAACTCCGGCAGGTATTTCGACACCGGCGCAAGCAGGTCGACCTTGCCCTCCTCGACGAGGCTCATCAGCGCGACCCCGACGATCGGCTTGGTCATCGAGGCGAGGCGGAAGATCGAATCCTTTTTCATCGGGGTCTGCTTGGCACGGTCCTCGAACCCGATCGCCTCGAAATAGGCGATCTTGTCGCCGCGCGCGATCAGCAGCACCGCGCCCGGCAACTCGTTGCGGTCGACATAGCCCTTATACGCCGCGGTGATCTTCGCCAGCCGATCGGGCGAAAAGCCGAGCTGGTCCGGGTGCGCGACGGCCGAGAGGTCCTGCGCGTGGGCCGGAATGGCCCAACCCAGCGCCAGTACGATTAGGAATCGGCTGAGCATTTTCATGGTCCCGCCCCCCTTTTTTCGTCATCCCGGCGCAGGCCGGGACCCACTTACCCGCTGTTCGAGCGTCTGAACCGTGGGTCCCGGCCTGCGCCGGGATGACGTGATTGGATTATCCCGCGGAAGTCGGATTATGCCGCGAGCTTTCCGACCAACCTTGCGATTGAATTATGTTGTTAGGGCACGAATCAGCGTCACCCACCGATCCAGCATCGGCATTACCGTATCCCGCCCCGCCGCGGGCAGGCTGACGACGACGCGGCCGACGCCTTGTTCGGCGTAACGTTTCAGCCGGTCCGGCTCCTCGGCGACGCCCCACACCGTCACCGGCACCTCGGCGAGGTCGCGGCCGGCTTCGGCGGCCATCCGGCGGAATTGCGGCAGATAGTCGGTCACGTCCTCGTAGACCGGGCGGCGCGAATGCGGGATCCACCCGTCGCCATAGCGCAGCGCCCGCCGCGCCCCGTGCGGGAACATGCCGCCGACGATCACCGGCGGGTGCGGCTTCTGCACCGGCTTGGGATTGCTTTTCATCGGTGGGAAATCGACCAGCTCGCCATGGTACTCGGCGATGTCGTTGCCCCAGATTTCCTTCATCGCCTCAATGCGTTCGCGCATCAGCTTAAAGCGCGATTTGAACTCGGTGCCGTGATCCGCCATCTCCTCGGCGTTCCACCCGCCGCCGACCCCGAACAGAAACCGCCCGTTCGACACCCGGTCGAGCGAGGCGACCAGCTTTGCGGTCTGGATCGGGTCGCGCTGGATCACCAGGCACACGCCGGTGCCGAGCTTGATGGTCTTGGTGACCGCGGCGGCCGTCGCCAGCGACACGAACGGGTCCATCGCGTCGGAATACTGCCGGGGCAGCTCGCCGCCCGACGGAAACCCGGATTCGCGCGACACCGGGATATGCGAGTGCTCCGGCGCCCACATCGACTCGAACCCCCGCGCCTCGCATTCCCGCGCCAGATCGGCCGATTCCATCGAGTACTCGGTGAAGAACATCGCGGCGCCGACATGCATGGTCATTCCCCGTGAAATGGAAAAAAGATTCGACGCGGAGGTCGCAGAGGTTACGCAGAGGACGCGGAGTCACGCTGCAATCCGTTGGCCATACGGACAATACCGTCGCGCAAATGCGCGACATGAAAATTGAACAAGTAACCGAGCTTGAAACCGCCTAGGCGGAGGTAGCTCAGAAGCTGGCTGCGATGGACCGCCAGGATCGTCTCGACCACCTTCAATTCGATTACGACTCGGTCTTCGACCAGCAAATCCGCGCGGTATCCACTATCGAGGGTCAAGTCCTCGTAACGAAGCGGCACGAGCACTTGCCTGCGGGTGCGAAGCCTCCGTTTTTCGAGTTCGTAGAGCAGGCAGGCTTCATAGGCACTCTCCAACAGACCGGGCCCGACCGTGGAGTGAACCTTAAGGGCGGCATTGATGATCTGATCGCCGATCTCGTTCTCGGTCATCTCTGCGTCCTCTGCGTAACCTCCGCGGCCTCCGCGTCGACACTTTATCCTACGCCGCCTGCTCCAAGGTCGGGGCCACGTCCCCGACGGTGGTGCGGTGGAGTTCGCGGACTTCGTTGGGGTCGTAGCGGCGGGCGCGGTGCATCATCGCGCGGTTGTCCCACATGACGAGGTCGTGCTGGCGCCACACCTGGGCGAAGACGAACTGGCGCTGGGTCGCGTGCTCGTTGAGGTCGCGCAGAAAGGCGCGAGCCTCGGGCATCGGCCAGCCGACGATCTCGCCGGCATGGGCGCTGAGGAAGAGGCTGAGCCGCTTGCTGCCCGGATGACGCCGCACCAGGCGCTGCGGCACCGGCTGGTTGCGGCCGCGTTCCTCGTCGGTGAACTCGGTAAAGCCGAGCGTGCCGCGCGAGTAGATCTGGCTGTGCATGCACACCAGCGGCCGGCAGATTTCCTGCGTCTCCGCGTCGAGCGCGTCCCAGGCGGCGCGCATGTCGGCGAACTCGGTGTTGCCGCCCCGGCCCGGGATCGTGCGCGCGTGCAACAGCGAGTACATCGCCGGCGTCGGCTTGAACGAGCTGTCCGAGTGCCACAGCATGTTGCCGAGCCCGAACAGCCGCCGGCGATCGTCGCGCGCGAGGATTTGGGCGTCTCTGTTGAGGTTGGTGATGTCGCCGATCTCGGGCTGCAGCCGCCGCTCCTTTTCGGTGCGGATGTCGGCGTTCGCGGTCTCCAGCGTGCCGAACCGGCGGCTGAACGCGAGCTGCTGCTCGTCGTCGATATGCTGGTCGTGGAAGACGAGCACGGCGAATTTGTCCATGCCCTCGCGCACCGCCGCGATCTCGGCGTCGGTCGCGGTTTTCGAGAGGTCGATACCGTCGACCTCGCCGGCGAAGAACGGCCGGTTGACGGGATCGATCGGGCGGATCGTGATGGCCATGATTCAGCCTCGGTGCTGAGTTCGTGGGTGGAACGATACACCCGTAGGATGGGTAGAGCGCAGCGAAACCCATCGTTGCTTGGTCCGCGCTCGCCGGTAATGGGTTTCGCTGCGCTCTACCCATCCTACGGGAGCCGGCGCGGTGTTCTCGGCCGTGCTAAACTCCCCGCATGGCCTCCGACGTCGTCGATCTCCGCGATTTCTACCTGACCGGGCTCGGCCAGGTGGCGCGGCGGATGATCCGGCGGGCGGTGCGGCGGGTGTGGCCCGACCTGCACGGGATGCGGCTGCTGGGGCTCGGCTATGCGACGCCGTTCCTGTCGGCGCTGTCGCCCGATACCGAGCGCACGGTGGCGCTGATGCCGGCGACGCTGGGTGTGCTCGGCTGGCCGCGCGACGGCGGCAACCTCGTCACCCTCGCCGACGAGGGCGAATTGCCCTTCGCCGATTTTTCGATCGACCGGGTCCTCCTCGTCCATGCGCTCGAAACCAGCGAGGAGGTGCGGCCGCTGTTGAAGGAGGTGTGGCGGGTCATGGCCGGCGGCGGGCGCCTCCTGATCGTCGCGCCCAACCGGCGCGGCATCTGGGCGCGGCGCGACCTGACCCCGTTCGGCTCGGGCCGGCCCTACAGCGTCTCGCAACTGTCGCAGCTCTTGCGCGACGAGCAGTTCACCCCGGTCGGCACCGAGGCGGCGCTGTTCATCCCGCCGGCGAAAAGCCGGATGATGCTGCGCTCCGCCGCCGCCTGGGAGCGCATCGGCCACCGCTGGTTCCCGCATTTCGCCGGCGTCGTGCTGGTCGAGGCGACAAAGCAGATTTATGCCAAGCCGATGGCGACGCGGGCGCCGAAGCGGCGGCTCGCGTACAACCCGGTGCCGTCGGGGATGTGACGAAGAGTGATGGGCTTCGCTGCGCTCAGCCCATCCTACGAGTTCGGTGCCGTAGGATGGGCTGAGCGCAGCGAAGCCCATCAACCCGGCGCGCTGTACGGAAACGGCCCCGGGAAGTCGCCCAACACGGCCGTATGCGTCACCAGCCCCACCCCGTCGCGCCACAGATGGAGCTGATATCCCGGCGGCTCGAAGGTGAAATGGGCGCGCCGGCCCGGCTCGGTGATGTCCAACAACAATTGGTGCGCGGTTGCCGGGGCGGTGCCGGCGATCGTGCCGGCGAAGCGGTGGTCGATCGTGCGGTGCATGTGGCCGCAGAGGATGCGCTCGACCTGGGGGTGGCGGCGGATCACCTCGGCGAGCGGTTCCGGGTCGTGCAGCGGGTATTTGTCCATATGCGCGATCGCGGTCGGGAAGGGCGGGTGGTGCATCAGCACCAGCGCCGGCTGCCGCGGCTTTGCCGCCAGCGTCCGGTCGAGCCAGGCGAGACGTTGGGCGCAAAGCTCGCCGCCGTGGTCGCCCGGGATGTTGGTGTCGAGCGCGACGATCCGCATCGCCCCGCCCTCGACGACGTATTGGAGGAACCCCTCGCGCGGCAAATAACCGTCGGCGAGGAAGGCGGCGCGGAGGTGCTCGCGGTGGTCGTGGTTGCCGGGGATCACATAGACCGGCATCGCCGCCGCCGCGAGGATCTCGCGCAGATGGTCGTATTCGTCCGGGTTGCCGTGATCGGTGAGGTCGCCGGTCAGCACGATCGCGTCGGGGCGCGGGTCGAGGGCGTTGAGCGTGGCGATCGCGTACGCGAGGCAGGCGCCGGTGTCGATGCGACTCCAGCCCTCGGGCGCGTCGGCCGGGAACGCGCGGTGCGGCGAATGGAAGATCTTGCCGCGCGCCAGGATGTGCGGGTCGGTGATCTGGGCCACGAGCATCAAATCGCCTCCCGCGACAGCACGAACACGCTCTGTTCGGCCAAGAGGTTGGCGAGGCTGCCGCGCGGGTCGAGCGAGTACGGGCGCCCGTGCCGGTCGAGCGGCAGGCTGTGCTCGATCCGGATGCCGATGACGTGGCACAGCGCGACAAAGTCGCGGATCGTGCAGAGATGGATGTTGGGGGTCTCGTACCATTCCTGGTTCAAGAGGCCCGACACCGGCATCCGCCCGTGCCGCAGCAGGCCGAGCCGGATGCGCCAGAAGCCGAAATTGGGAAACGACACGATCGCCCGCTTGCCGATGCGCACGAGGTTTTCCAAGACCCGCCGCGGGTGCCGCGTCGCCGGCAGCGTCTGGCTCAGCACGACGTAGTCGAAGGCGCCGTCGGGATAGGCGTCGAGGTCGCTGTCGGCGTCGCCCTGGATCACGCTGAGCCCGTGCCCGACGCCGGCGTTGACGCCGGATTGGCTGAGCTCGATGCCGCGCCCGTCGATCGATTTCTCGCGCGCCAGATAGCCGAGCAGCGCCCCGTCGCCGCAACCGATGTCGAGCACCCGCGAGCGCGGCTCGACCATCTCGGCGATGAGGCGGAGGTCGCTGCGCAGCTCGGGACGCGCGGGGGCTTGCTCCGGCGCGGCCGCGAGCGTGAGGCCGAGCGTCGCGGTGCGGCTCACGGTCTCAGCCCCCGTTTCGGGGCAGGCCGCGATGCTCGGCGCAGCCGGCGAGAAACCCGCGCAGGGTCGCGAACAGCTCGGGCTCGTGCAGCAGGAACGCGTCGTGGCCCTTGTCGGTCTCGATCTCGACAAAGCTGACATTCGCGGCGACCGCGTTCAGCGCGTGGACCAGTTCGCGGCTCTCCGGGGTCGGGAACAGCCAGTCGCTGGTGAACGAGATGATGCAGAACCGGGCCTTGCTGCCGGCGAACGCGGCCGGCAGCGACCCGCCGTTCTCGGCGGCCAGGTCGAAATAATCCATCGCCCGGGTGATGTAGAGGTACGAGTTGGCGTCGAACCGGTCGACAAAGGTGCTGCCCTGGTGGCGCAGGTAGCTCTCCACCTGGAAATCCGCGTCGAACCCCCAGGTGACCGCGTTGCGGTCCTGGAGGTTGCGGCCGAACTTGCGGTGGAGCGCCGCCTCGGACAGGTAGGTGATGTGCGCCGCCATGCGCGCGACCGCGAGCCCCCGCGACGGGGAGCGGCCCTCGCGCAAATATTGCCCGCCGGCCCAATCCGGGTCGGCCATGATCGCCTGGCGACCGACCTCGTGGAACGCGATGTTCTGCGCCGAATGCCGCGCCGCGCCGGCGATCGGCACCGCGGCGAACACCGTCTCGGGATAGCTCGCGACCCATTCGAGCACCTGCATCGCGCCCATCGAGCCGCCGATCACGCAGAACAGGGTGTCGATGCCGAGATGGTCGACCAACAGCTTTTGCGCCCGCACCATGTCGCGGATCGAGATGACCGGATAGCTGATCGCCCACGGCTCGCCGGTCGCGGGGTCGATGTCCTTGGGCCCGGTCGTCCCCATGCAGCCGCCGAGCACGTTGGCGCAGATAAGGAAATAGCGGTCGGTGTCGAGCACCCCGCCGGCACCGATCAGCGTCGTCCACCAGCCCGGATGACCGGTGATCGGGTTGGGGTCGGCCGGGTACTGGTCTCCGGTCAGCGCGTGGCAGACGAGGATCGCGTTCGAGCGGTCGGCGTTGAGCGTGCCGTAGGTCTGATAGGCGATCGTGAACGGGCCGAAATCGATGCCGCAATCCAGGCGCAGCGGCGCCGCGACGTGCAGGCGATAGCCGGGCCAGTCGGTATCGGGACGCTTCTTCAGCGTGCGGGCAGTCGAGACGGACACGGCAATGGCCTTGCGGAGGCGGCTATCTCAGGGTCGCCATGCCGGCCTAGGTACGAACCGCTAGCCAGGCATGTCAACGTTTTCTTTGATTTTGCCGGTTCGGAACTCTACTAGTAGCCGCCTTGTAGCAATGGTTGAGACCAGGGTGCCGATGTCCGCCGATCTTGAACACTTGCGTAGTCGCCTGGACGAGATCGACGACAGATTGCAAGACTTGCTGATCGAGCGCTTCGAGATCGTCTTGCAGGTGGCGGCGGAAAAGCGCGGCGGCAGCGTCGCACCGCATCAGCCGGCGCGCGAGGCCGAGATCATCCGCCGGCTGATCGCGCGCAACCGCGCCCCGCTCCAGGAAGAGACGCTCGTGCGCATCTGGCGCGAACTCTTGTGCGGCACGACGCGATTGCAGGGCAATTTCGGCGTCGCCGTCTACGCGCCGGCGGAGGCGCCGGGACTGTGGGACATCGCCCGCGACCATTACGGCAGCCACTCGTCGATGCAGGCGCACCCGTCGGTGGGGGCGGTCATCCGCGCGGTCGCCGAGGGGCAGGCCGAGATCGGCGTGCTGCCGCTGCCGCAGGAGGAAGAGCCCGATCCGTGGTGGCTGCTGCTGCTGTCGCCCGACGGCAACACGCCGCGGGTCGTCGCCCGGCTGCCGTTCGGCGTCCGCGGCAACGCGCGCACCGGGCGGGGCGACGCGCTGGCCATCGGCCGGTCCGCGGCGCAATCGACCGGGCGCGACCGCACCCTCTTCGTCGCCGAGATCGCGCCGGATATCAGCCGCGGCCGGATCTTCTCGCTGCTCACGTCGGTCGGGCTCGAAGCCACTTTCCTCGCGATGTGCGACCGGGGCGGCGGGTCGGACGCGCTGGTCGAGATCAAGGGCTTCGCGCCGCTGTCCGACCCACGGCTCGATCGCTTCCGTACCCAGCTCGGGGGCGATCTCTACCGCCTTCGAGAGTTTGGCGGCTATGCCGAGCCGCCTCAGCTCGACAAATCGGCCCGCCCGCCTGCCGAGCCCATCGCGGCGCGAGGCTGATGCGATGACCGACAAGACCATGCCCGAGCCCGGCCCCGGCATACTCGACATCGCTCCGTATATCGGCGGCGAAGCAAAGATCGAGGGGATCGAGAAGCCGATCCGCCTCGCCTCGAACGAAAGCGCCCTCGGCCCCAGCGCCAAGGCGGTGGCCGCCTACCGCGCGCTCGCCGGCGACATCTTCCGCTATCCGGACGGCGGCAGCGAGGCGTTGCGCGATGCGCTCGGCCGCGTCCACGGACTCGACCCGGCCCGGATCGTCTGCGGCTCGGGTTCCGACGAGCTGATCGCGTTGATGATCCGCTGCTATGCCGGGGTCGGCGACGAGGTCGTCTACAGCCGGCACGGGTTTCTGATGTATCCGATCGGCGCCAAATCGGTCGGCGCGACGCCGGTCGCGGTGCCGGAAAAATCGCTCACCGCCGATGTCGACGCGGTCCTCGATCACGTCACCGACAAGACCAAGCTCGTCTTCATCGCCAACCCGAACAACCCGACCGGCACCTATCTGTCGGAGCGCGAGCTGGCGCGGCTCCAGGCGGGGCTGCCGCCGCACGTGATCCTGGTGATCGACGCGGCCTATGCGGAATTCGTCAATCGCAACGATTACGAGCCCGGCATCCGCCTCGTCGACAAGGCCGAGAACGTCGTGATGCTGCGCACCTTCTCGAAGATCTACGCGCTCGCCGGGCTGCGGCTCGGCTGGCTCTACGGACCGCAGGGCATCGTCGAGGTGGTGAACCGGGTGCGCGGGCCGTTCAACGTCAACGCCGCCGCGCTCGCCGCCGGCGTCGCGGCGGTCGAGGACACCGAGTCGGTGGCCCGCGCCCGCGCGCATAACGACCGATGGCTGCCCTGGATGTCCGAGCGCCTGGCAAGGCTGGGCCTCGACCTCACGCCGAGCGTCGGCAATTTCGTGCTGCCCCGGTTCCCGGACGATCCGAAGCGCAACGCCGACGCCGCCTTCGCCTATCTGCAACAGCGCGGCATCATTATCCGCAAGATGGGCGGTTACGGCCTCCCCGCGTGCCTGCGCATCACGATCGGGACGGCCGAGGAAAACGAGAAGGTGGCGGCGACCCTCGCGGAATTCATGACTTCCTGATACTCAACGCGTGTACTTAACGCGTCATCCCGGCGAAGGCCGGAACCCACTTATCCGTCGCTCTTGCGTTTGCAAAGTGGGTCCCGGCCTTCGCCGGGATGACGGTGAATTTGAGGTCGCCGAACTTGACCACCAAACTCTTCGACCGCGTCGCCCTGATCGGCATCGGGCTGATCGGGTCTTCGCTGGCACGCGTGCTGCGGCGCGACTGTCCCGAGACGACGATCGTCGCCTGCGCCCGCCGCGCCGAGACGCTGGCCGCCTGCACCCGCCTCGGCATCGCCGACGAGGTCACCGACGATCCGGCGGCCGCGGTCAAGGGCGCCGACCTCGTCGTCATCGCCACGCCGCTTTCGGCCTATGCCGACATCGCCCAGCGCATCGCGCCGGCGCTGGCAAAGGGCACGATCGTCACCGATGTCGGCTCGTGCAAGGAGGCGGTGATCCGCGACCTCGGGCCGGTGGTGGCGGCGGGCGCGCGGCTCGTGCCCGGCCATCCGGTCGCCGGCACCGAGCATTCCGGCCCCGAGGCCGGGTTCGCCGAGATGTTCGACCAGCGCTGGTGCATCCTGACGCCCGGCCCGGACGCCGACCCCGACGCGGTCGCCCGGGTCACGCGGATGTGGGAATTGGCGCGGATGCGCGTGACGACGATGCAGCCCGAGCATCACGACCGGGTGCTGGCGGTGACGTCGCATCTGCCGCACCTGATCGCCTATACGATCGTCGGCACCGCGACCGCGCTCGGCGACGACCTCAAATCCGAGGTCATCGCATTCTCGGCCGGCGGGTTCCGCGACTTCACCCGCATCGCCGCGTCCGACCCGGTGATGTGGCGCGACATTTTCATCAAGAACCGCGAGGCCGTCCTCGACATCCTCCAGCGCTTCAGCGAGGACCTGACCGCGCTGCAACGCGCGATCCGCTACGGCGAGGCGGACACGCTCGAAAAGAAATTCACCGAAACCCGCGCCATCCGCCGCTCGGTTATCGAGGCGAAGCAGGCATAGCTTCGGCGCCGGCCGAAACGTCCGCGGGTTCCAACTCGGCGCAAATCGCCTAGACTCTCTCCGCGACGGGCAGGGAGGCATCGATGTACGCGGTGATTTTCGAAGTCGTGCCGGCGGAGGGGCGGTTCGACGACTATCTCGCCCTCGCCGCCGAATTGCGGCCCGAGCTCGACAAGATCGACGGGTTCATCTCGATCGAGCGGTTCGAGAGCCTTAGCCGGAAAGGCAAGCTCGTGTCCCTGTCGTTCTGGCGCGACGAGGAGGCGGTCGTCCGCTGGCGCCAGCACGAACAGCACCACCAGGCCCAGCTCGCAGGCCGCGCCGGAATCCTCGCCGACTACCGCCTCCGCGTCGCCGCAATCGTGCGCGATTACGGCATGGACGAACGCGAGGAAGCACCGCAGACGATGCCGCCTCGCGCGTAGGGCACGAGGTGATGGGTTTCGCTGCGCTCTACCCATCCTACGAGGTTCGGTGCCGTAGGATGGGTAGAGCGCAGCGAAACCCATCGCCTATTTCCCCCACTCGATCCGCGGCACCCGCCCAAACGTCAGCGGCCCCATCGACAGCACGCCGTCCTGCAATGACAGCGCGGCCGCGAGGCGCGGCTTGCCGTCCGGGCCGGGCCTCGCCAGCAACCCCAGCACCAGCCGCATCCGGCTCGCGTCGCTGCCCTTGACCAGCCCGCCCGCGACCAGCGCCCCGAGAAGCTGGTCGTAGCCGCCGAGTGAGCCCGATACCGTGCCCTCGGGCTGCAAATCCCGGTCGAGCGCCAGCGTGCCCTTGGCGTCGAGGTCGAGCCCGCCCCAGCCGAGATGCAAATGGTTGAGCTCGAGCGTCCCGCCGCCGTCGCGCCATGCGGCGGCGGCCTGGCGCGACGCGCCCAGCGCCACCGGACCCATCAGCGTCGCCCCGACCGCCGCATCGTCGATCGTCGCACCCAAAGCCTGCGGCGCGTGCGGCACCGACAGTCCGGTGAGGTCGAGCGCGACCCCGATCGTGCGGTCGTCATGTGTCCGAGCCGGCGTCGGCGGCAGATCGACCCAAAGCTGCGCGGTCTTGGCGGCGGCGTGGCCGTCGGGGATCGCCGTTGCGGACGCCGTCACCGCGTCGAGCTGGAGCCAGATCGCGGCGCCTCCCTGCGCCCCGGCGGCGACGGTGCCGACCCCGCTCTCGGCCTTGAGGCTGCCGAAGCCGGCGCCGACAAGGGTAAGCCCCTCCGGCGCGGTCAGCGTCGCGGCGTGCAGATCGGTGGTCGCGATCGTCGCGGTGAGGAACGGCGCGGTCAGCTCGCCGGTGAGACCGGGCACGGCGCCGGCGAGCCGGGCGCCGGTCAACTCGGCGCGGAACCGGAACGGGTAGCCGGCGACGCGCAGCCCTTGCCACGACGCGTCGATGCCCTGCGCCCGCGCGGCCTCGGCCCAGCCGGCGGCGCCGTCCTTCAGCTTCCCGGCGGCGACCCACCAGAACCAGCTATAGGCGCCCACCCCGACGATCACGATGATCGCGGCGATCAGGCCGAGTCGGACGGGGCGGCGCATCCATGTCTCCTGCGGGCTTGGCCAGAGGGATCTAACCGGGCTTGCCCGCGCGGGTCTAACCGGGTAAGTCAGAGACGGCAACGAATTCGGAGAAAGTCCATGGCGACCGTCGCGCCGTTGAAGGCATTCTGGCAGCCCGGTTGAACGAGCTGCCTGAGACTCAAGGAGTTTCTCTCGGTCCGTGGGATCGAGTTCGAATCGATCAATATTCTTGAAGATGCCGCCGGCCGGGCCGAGCTCGCGCGCCTTGGCGCACGATCCATCCCGGTGCTGTCGCGCGGTGACGACTTCGTGTTCGCACAGAACATTTCGCAGGTCGTCAATTTCCTGAAGCTCAACGAGAGGACCGGCCCGGTCTTGTCGCCGGCCCAGCTCTACGAGCGGATGGAGCGCTATATCGACGCGGCGCTGCGGATGATCCCGCAAATGCCCGACGACCAGCTCGAAACCCTGACCCCGGGCCGGCCGCGCGCCTATGGCCGCCTCGCGCACCACATGTTCCGCATCTGCGAGGCCTATACCGAGGTCGCCGGCGGCGCGTTCTTCAGCCAGGGCATGCCCGGCGAGGTGCACGACCCGCAGGAAATGGCCTCGACCGCCGCTCTCGCCGAATACGGGCGGCGGGTCAAGGCCAAGGTCGAGAGCTGGTGGGCGGCGACCGCCGACAAGGAAGGCCGCGCCGAGGTCGAGACCTATTACGGCAAGCAGAGCCTGCACGAGGTGCAGGAGCGCGCGACCTGGCATATCGGCCAGCACACCAGGCAATGGGTGATGCTGCTCGGCATGCACGGCGTCGAGGCCGACCGTCCGCTCGGCGACGCCGATTTCGTCGACCTGCCGATGCCGAAACAGGTGTGGGACGGCTGATTGGTGAATGGACCGCGGGCGGGACGCCCGCACTTCTCTAGAAAATGCGGGCGAGACGCCCGCGGTCCAGTTGCCAATGTCCCTTCTCGCTGCCCACCCGTACATCTCGCCGCTGCCGATCGACCCGATGCCGGATTGGGTCAAGGCGCTCCGCGACCCCGTCTGGGTGTTCGCCTACGGCTCGCTGATGTGGAACCCGGAGATGGCGTTCGCGGAGACGCGGCCGGCCGTTCTGCACGGGTTTCACCGCCGTTTCTGCCTCTATTCGCGCGACTATCGCGGCACGCCGGAGCGGCCGGGGCTGGTGCTCGGGCTCGACCGCGGCGGGTCGTGCCGCGGCCTCGCGCGGCGCCTGCCGCCCGCCGCGCTCGCCGCCGCGGTCGACCGGCTGTGGGTCCGCGAGATGGCCGGGAAGGTCTACGACATGCGAGCCGTGACGGTCGCGACGCCGCAAGGTTCCGTCGCCGCCTACGCCTTCACCGTCCGCCGCGACAATCTCGACTATGCCGGCCGCCTCGGCATCGAGCGCATGGCCGAGATCATCGCCCTCGCCGCCGGGGGCCGCGGGACTGGGCGAGACTATCTCGCCAACACGGTGCGGCATTTGGACGAGCTCGGCATCCGCGACCGGATGCTGCGGCGGCTGCATGACGCCGTAGGGCGGATAAGCGCAGCGTAATCCGCCAACCTGCGCTCGCGCCGATGAGGCGGATTGCGCTTCGCTTATCCGCCCTACGTTTTCCCGCCGATGGGGTATTGTCGCCGATGTAACGAAACATCCGCCCATGCCCTACACCGCCACCGTAGCCGGCACGCGCTACACCTTTCCGGACCTCAAGGCGCTGCTCGCCCGCGCGACGCCGCTGCGGTCGGGCGATGTGCTGGCCGGGATCGCCGCCGCCGGCGCCACCGAACGCGTCGCCGCGCAGCTCGCCCTTGCCGATCTGCCGCTCCGCCGCTTTCTCGACGAGGCCGTGATCCCTTACGAAGACGACGAAATCACCCGCCTCATCGTCGACACGCACGATCCCGCCGCCTTCGCGCCGATCGCGTCGCTGACGGTGGGGGAATTCCGCGACTGGCTGCTCTCCGGCGACGCCGATCTCGCCCCGCTCGCCACCGGTTTGACGCCGGAGATGGCCGCCGCCGTGTCGAAGATC
>DATAUV010000045.1:0-31937 GCA_036268075.1 Allostellaceae bacterium
GCCGCCGGTGACGGCGGTTGCCCGAAAGGGCGACGGACAACCGTACAGACCTTTCCGATCACAAGCGCGCCGAGATGCGGTGCGGGTGACCGGGCCAAGCCCGGCTCAGGTGATGGTTGGTTGGTTGGGGGAAGGTGGTGACCGCGGTGCCTCCTGCGCTGCTGGCGCATCCTACCCCGCCTCATCCTGAGGAGCCCGCGGCGCGGGCGTCTCGAAGGACGCACCGTCACCCGATCCGGGTCTATTACGAAGACACCGACGCCGCCGGCATCGTCTATCACGCGAACTACCTCAAATTCGCCGAGCGGGGGAGGACGGAATTCCTCCGCTCCCTGGGGCACAGCCATACGAGCGCGCGGGCGGAGAGCGGGATTGCCTTTGTCGTGCGGCGCTGCACGGCGGATTTTCTTGTTCCGGCGCGGCTCGATGATGCGCTGGCCGTGGTCACCTCGGTTATCGCGGTACGCGGTGCGCTTCTGACCCTGCGCCAGGAAATCCGCCGCGACGACGTGCTCGTCGCGGCGATCGATATCGATGTCGCCTGTATCGGGCGCGAGGGGCGGGCGCAGCGATTGCCGCCTCTCTTGCGCGCCATGCTCTTGTCCAAATAACGCCATAAAAGGCCGCCATCTATGCAGCCCTTGCAAGCCACACCGCTCCCTGGTTCCGTGCCTTCGACCCTGTCGATCTTCGAGCTGTTTCTGCAGTCCGACACCATCGTCAAGGTGGTGATGCTGATTCTGCTGCTCGCGTCGTTCTGGTCGTGGGCCGTGATCTTCGACAAGACGCTGCGGCTGCGCCGCTTGCGCGCGGCGGCGGCGAGCTTTGAGGAAAGCTTCTGGTCGGGCGGGTCGCTCGACGATCTGTTCGACCGCGTCGGGCAGCGCCCGCTCGACCCGATGAGCGCCGTCTTCACCGCGGCGATGCGCGAGTGGCGGCGCAGCGCGGCAAAGGGGCTCCTCGGCACCGCGGTGATGCGCGCGAGCCTGCAGCAGCGCATCGAGCGGGTGATGAACGTGACCGTCGGCCGCGAAATGGAGCGGGTCGAGCGATTTATGAGCTTTCTTGCGACGGTCGGGTCGACCGCGCCGTTCGTCGGCCTCTTCGGCACGGTCTGGGGCATCATGGACAGCTTTCAGTCGATCGCGGCATCGAAGAACACGAGCCTCGCCGTGGTCGCGCCGGGCATCGCGGAATCGCTGTTCGCGACCGCGCTCGGCCTCGTCGCGGCGATCCCGGCGGTGGTCGCCTACAACAAGCTCGCCAGCGATTTCAGCCGCTATGCCGGCCGCCTCGACGCGTTCGCCTCCGAATTCAGCGCGATCCTGTCGCGCCAGCTCGACGAAAGGCCCTGAGCGATGGCGATGACCGCATCGAGCGGACCCGGCGGCAATGGCGGCCGCATCGGCGCCGCGCGCTATCAGCCGATGGCGACGATCAACGTCACCCCGCTCGTCGACGTGATGCTGGTGCTGCTGGTCGTGTTCATGGTGACGGCGCCGCTGCTGACCGTCGGCGTGCCCGTGGACCTGCCGCAGACCCAGGCGCCGGCGATCAACGAGCCCAAGGAGCCGACCGTGATCTCGGTCACCAAGGACGGGCTCATTTTCGTGCAGGAAACCAGCGTGCCGATCGACACGCTGGTCGAGAAGCTGCAGGCGATCACCGGCTCCAACCCGGATTCGGTGATCTATGTGCGCGGCGACAAGGACATCAATTACGGCCGGGTGCTCGAGGTGATGAGCCTCATCAGCTCCGCCGGGTTCCGCAAGGTGTCGCTGGTCGCCGAGACGCCGAAGGGCGGCACCGCGGCGCCGGCCGCTAAGCCGGCCCAGCCGGCGAAGCGCTGACGGAGGCCTGAGCAGGCGCCGGCGATGAGCGTGATCTCGATAGGACCGCATCTGGCAGAGGACGCGTTGACCGCGGAATCGGCGATCTCCGACCGGATGCCGG
Organism: Allostellaceae bacterium; assembly: GCA_036268075.1. GTDB lineage: Bacteria > Pseudomonadota > Alphaproteobacteria > ATCC43930 > CGMCC-115725 > DATARH01. The sequence continues at coordinate 1,954 of DATAUV010000045.1, forward strand.
GCGGCATCGCGGCGTCGGCGGTCATGCATGTCGGCCTGATCGCGCTGATCCTGATTGGCCTGCCGACCCTGTTCCACCCGCCGCCGCCGCAAGACCAGCCCATCGCGGTCGAGCTGGTGACGATCGCGCCCGAGACGCGGGCGACGCATCCGAACCCCAACCGGCCCATTCCCGACGCCAAGCCCGAGCCGCCGCAGCCGCTGCCGCCGGCGCCGGTTCCGCCGCCGAAGCCCGTGCCGCCGCAGGAGACGAGCGCGCCGCCGCCATCCTCGGCCGCGCCGCCGCCGCCGCCGCCCGAGGTCAAACCCGAGGTCAAGCCCGAGCCGACGCCGCCCCCGCCGCCGCCCAAGGCCGCGGTGCCGGCGCCGATGCCGCCGCCTCCGCCGCCAAAGCCGCCCGAGGAAAAGCCGAAGCCGCCGCAAAAGAGCCCGCAGCCGGCCTTCGACCAGATGATGAAGCAGCTCGACAAGACCGAGAAGCAGCAGCAGACCAAGACCAATTTCGACTCGCTGTTGAAGAACCTCGCCAAGAACGACGCGCCGCGCAACGAGCAGGCGCCGCCAAAGCGCACGCAAATCGCCGCCGCCGCGCCGCCCTCGGCGCAGCCCCAGGCGCCGCTCGGCAGCCAGCTCAGCGCCAGCGAGATGGATTTGATCCGCGAGCAGATCGAGCGCTGCTGGAACGTGCCGGCCGGCGCGCGCGACGCCAAGGACCTCGTCGTCGAGATCCGCGTCCAGATGAACCAGGACGGCACGGTGCGGCAGGCGACGGTCGTCGACCAGGGCCGCATGAGCGACCCGCTATGGCGCGCCGCGGCGGAAAGCGCCCGGCGCGCGTTCTATAACCCGCAATGCACGCCGCTCAAGCTTCCGCCCGACAAGTACGACGTGTGGAAGGACTTCGTGGCCGATTTCAACCCTAAGGACATGCTATGACCAAAAGAGGGGAAGCCGCCGGCATCGGAACCGGCCAGGTTCGGGGGGCGCTGACGCTGGCGGCCGTACTGGTCGCGGGCGTGCTGCTCGCGGCCATGCCCGCGCGCGCCGAATTGCGCGTCGACATCAACCGCGGCGTGACCCAGCCGGTGCCGATCGCGATCCCGGCCTTTGCCGGGGGCGGCGGCGACGAAGCGCGCACCGGCAGCGACATCGCCGGCGTCGTCACCAACGATCTGCACAGCTCGGGCCTGTTCGCCCCGCTCGACCCGAAAAGCTTTATCCAGAACATGTCGTCGGGAAACCAGCAGCCGCGCTTTGGCGACTGGCGCCAGATCAATGCCCAGGCGCTGGTCAGCGGCGACGTGCAGACCCAGGGCGACGGCCGCTTCAAGGTCGAGTTTCGCCTGTGGGACGTCCTCGCCGAGCAGCAGATGGCCGGTTTTGCCTATACCACCACCAAGCAGAACTGGCGCCGCATCGCCCACATCATCTCCGACGAGATCTATAAGCGGATCACCGGCGAGGATGGGTATTTCGACACCCGCATCGTCTATATCGCCGAGTCCGGGCCCGAAAAGACGCGGGTCAAGCGCCTCGCGATCATGGACCAGGACGGCGCCAACAATCAGTACCTCACCGACGGCCGCGCGCTGGTCCTGACCCCGCGCTTTGCCCCGTCGGCGCAGGAGATCACCTATCTCAGCTACGCCCGCGGCACGCCGCGCGTGTACCTGTTCAACATCGATACCGGGCAGCAGGAATCGATCGGCGACTTCCCCGGCATGACCTTCGCGCCGCGCTTTTCGCCCGACGGCAACCGGCTCGTCCTCAGCAAGTCCGAGAACGGGGCGAGCAACCTGTTCGTGCTGGACCTGCACACGCGCCGGCTGTCGCGCCTCACCGACGGGAACGCGATCGACACCTCGCCGTCCTATTCGCCCGACGGCAGCCAGATCGTGTTCAACTCCGACCGCGGCGGCTCGCAGCAGCTCTACACGATGGGGGGCAGCGGCGGGGACATCAAACGGATCAGCTTTGGCACCGGCAAGTACGGCACCCCGGTATGGTCGCCGCGCGGCGACCTGATCGCCTTTACCAAGATCGACAGCGGCGCGTTCTATATCGGGGTGATGCACCCGGACGGCAGCGGCGAGCGGCTGTTGACCAAGGATTTCCTGGTCGAGGGACCGACCTGGGCGCCCAACGGGCGGGTGCTGATGTATTTCAGCCAGTCACCCTCCAACAAGAGCGGCACGGGTGGGGCGTCGCACCTTTATTCGATCGATTTGACGGGGTCCAACCAGCACGAGATCAAGACCCCCGGGGACGCTTCGGATCCGGCTTGGTCCCCCTTGCTTCGTTGAAATATGACGATATAGTCCGCGCCGCTTGGATCGCGCTCGAACATAGCGAAACCTCGGGTAAGGGCGCATCGCCGCGGCCGCGGCCACATCCAACGCCAGAAATCAGGGGAGCAATACGATGTTTGCACGGTTGATCGGGGTCATGGGGGTGGTGCTTTTGGTCGCTGCCTGCAGCAACACGCCGCCGGCGCCCGGCCCCGGCGGCCCGCCCGGTGGTCCGTCGGGCATGAGCAGCAGCGCCGGCTACGCGCCCGGCTCGCAGCAGGACCTCGCGGCGACCGCCGGCGATCGCGTGTTCTTCGCGTATGACCGCTCCGACATCTCGCCCGAGGGCCAGCAGATCCTGCAGCGCCAGGCCGAGTGGATGAAGCGCTATGCCAACGTCACCGTGACGATCGAAGGGCATTGCGACGAGCGCGGCACGCGCGAATACAACCTGGCCCTCGGTCAGCGCCGCGCCTCGGCGGTCAAGAGCGTCCTGGTCGCGCTCGGCATCCCGGCGGGGCGCGTCCAGACGATCAGCTACGGCAAGGAGCGGCCGATCGTCGTCGGCTCGAACGACGAGGCCTATGCCCAGAACCGCGTCGGCATCACCACCGTCAATGGCGGCTGAGACCTCCGGAAAATGTCACCGGCGCCGCGTCTGACACCGGACGCGGCGCCCTGATTTTGCCCAAAATCCCGACTAGAACCGGGGCATGATCCGCACCTGCCCCTTCCGCGAATTCCGGCCGCTGGCGATCCTGGCGGTCGGCCTCATCTTATCTGCGCTCCCGCTTGCGGCACGGGCGCAGGATTGGTCGACGCAGGAACGGCTCGACCGTCTCGAACGCGACCTCAACATGCTCCAGCGCCAAGTCTATCGCGGCGCGCCGACGACGGCGACCGGCGGCGACGCGACCGCCGCGGCCTCGAGCGAAATCCGCCTCGAGCACCTCGAGGGCCAGATGCGCGACCTGACCGGCCGCGTCGAGGAGTTCACCAACCAAGTCAGCCAGCTCCGCCAGCGGCTCGAGCAGATCAACAGCGACAACGAGGTCCGCACCGGCGAGAACCCGCCGCAGCCGGGCGTGCCGGCCCCCGGCCTGCCATCCCAACCCGGCCGCTATGCCTCCGACGGGGCCGGCCCGCCGGCGAGGCCCGGCAGCGTCGTGCCGGGGCCGGGCTCGGCTTCGACCTTCGGCACGCTGACCCCGCCCGGCGAGCGGCCGCTGATCGCGCCGCCCCAGCCGGGGGCGGCCGTCGCCAGCGCCGGCCCCGACCGCGGGGCCGCCGACGCCGCCTCGGGCGGCACGCCGGCCGAGCAGTACAACCGCGCCTTCGGCCTCGTAAAGCAGGCCGATTACGCCAATGCCGAGGCGGCGCTGAGGGCATTCATCCAGGCCCATCCGAAAGACGCGCTGGTCGCCAGCGCGCAGTACTGGATCGGCGAGACGCTGTACGCGCGCAAGCAATACCCCGATGCCGCCTCGGCCTTCGCCGACGGCTACAAGCGCTACCCGAAAGGCCCCAAGGCGCCCGAGGAGCTGCTGAAGCTCGGCATGGCGCTCGGCCATTCGAACCAGAAGCAGAACGCCTGCGTCGCCTTCGCCGAGCTCGACCACGCCTTCCCCAACGCCGGCCCCGCGATCAAGAAGGCCGCCGGCGAAGAAAAAAGGCGCCTCTCCTGCGGGTAAGGCGGGAGATTGCTCCAAACCCGTCATCCCGGCGAAGGCCGGGACCCACTTGTCCGCTTCTCGTGCGGCTGAAGAGTGGGTCCCGGCCTTCGCCGGGATGACGATTGTTGGAGGGGCGGGTGTTGGAGGGGCGGGCGTGATGTTCGGGACGCCCCTTACCCTCGACGAGCTCACCGCCGCGCTCGCCCGGATCGGGGGGTTCGAGCCTCGGCCGCTGATCGCGGTGGCGACCTCCGGCGGGCCGGACAGTCTGGCGCTGGCGATCCTCGCCGATCGCTGGGCGCGCGGGCGGGGCGGGGTCGCGTGGGCGGTTACCGTCGACCACCGGCTGCGGCCCGAAAGCGGCGGCGAGGCGCGGCTTGTCGGCTGTTGGCTTGCCGCGCGCGAAATCCCGCACGCGATCCTCGCCTGGGACGGCCCCAAGCCCGGGGCCGGGCTCCAGGCCGCCGCGCGCGAGGCGCGCTACCGCCTGCTCGGCGAGTGGTGCCGGAGCCGAGGCTGCCTGCACCTTTTGACCGCGCATCAGCGCGGCGACCAGGCCGAGACCTACCTGATCCGCCGGCGCGCGAAGAGCGGCCCGGACGGGCTCGCGGCGATGGCGACGGTGCGCGAGATGGCCGGATACCGCCTCGTGCGCCCGCTGCTCGCCGTACCGCGCGCGCGCCTCGCCGCCTTTCTCGCCGCCGAGGGGCAGGAGGCGATCGACGACCCGAGCAACCGCAACCCCGCCTTCGAGCGCGCGCGGCTGCGCGGGGTGCCGGTCGACGAAGTTGTCTTCGCCGAGATCGCCCGCCACGGCCGCGCGCGCATCGCCCGCGAGCACGCTGTCGACCGGCTGATCGCCCGGCACGTGATTCTCCACCCGGCGGGGTTCGCGCTGATCGATCCGGCGCCGATCCTGGCCGCCGAAAGCGGCCTCGCCGAGCGCCTCTTCGGCCGCCTGGCGATGACAATCGGCGGCGCCGCCTATCCGCCCCGGCGCGAGCGGCTGGCCCGGCTGCGCGACGGCCTCGGCGCCGTGCCCGACCGCGCCCGCACGCTCGGCGGCTGCCGCTATGTGCCGTGGCGGAACCGGGTGATCGTGATGCGCGAGCCCGCCGCACCGGCGCCGCTGGACCTCGGCATAAGCGAAAACCTCGTGTGGGACCGCCGCTTTGCAGTCTCGGGGACGGCGCCGGGGCTGATCCTGGCATGCCTCGGCCGCGATGGCGTCGCCGCCGTGGACCGCGATGCGCGGCGCGGGCATGCACCCGATCTGCCGCCGCTCGTCCACCCGTCGCTGCCGGCGTTGCGCGACGGGCAGGGCAGGGTTGTCGCCGTGCCGCACCTCGATTGGCGCGGGGCGGGTGCGGGCGCGCTCCCGGGGGTATATTTCCGCCCTGTGGCGCCGCTTACGCGTGCGGCCTTTACAGTTGTTTAATTGCAAACGCATCCTATGTTTTGCTGTTGTACTGAGTGTAGCCGCGGTCCGAGGTGATAGCGCCAGCGGCGCAGCCTACGGCGAGGTTGGGGAAAGGCCTTCAGCGTGAACAATTTTGGCAAGAATCTGGCCCTGTGGATCGTCATCGGTCTGCTGCTTGTCGCGCTGTTCAATCTCTTTCAGACATCGTCTAGCCGAGGGCCGCAATCGACCCTGGCGTTTTCCGATTTCGTGACCGACGTCAATCGCGGTCAGGTCACGGACGTGACGATCCAGGGCAGCAACATCAGCGGCCATTTCACCGACGGCCGCGCCTTTTCGACCTATTCGCCGAACGACCCCGGGCTGGTCGGCCGCCTGATCGACAAGGGCGTGCGCATCACCGCCGCGCCGCTCGACGAGAACGTGCCGTCGCTGTTCGGCATCCTCGTCTCCTGGTTCCCGATGCTCCTCTTGGTCGGCGTGTGGATATTCTTCATGCGCCAGATGCAGGGCGGCGGCGGCCGGGCGATGGGCTTTGGCAAGAGCCGCGCGCGATTGCTGACCGAGAAGGTCGGCCGGATCACGTTCGAGGACGTCGCCGGCATCGACGAAGCCAAGCAGGAGCTCGAGGAGATCGTCGAGTACCTGAAGGACCCGCAGAAATTCCAGCGTCTCGGCGGCAAAATCCCGAAGGGCGTGCTGCTGGTCGGCCCGCCGGGCACCGGCAAGACGCTCCTCGCCCGCGCGATCGCCGGCGAGGCCAACGTGCCGTTCTTCACGATCTCGGGCTCCGATTTCGTCGAGATGTTCGTCGGCGTCGGCGCGAGCCGTGTCCGCGACATGTTCGAGCAGGGCAAGAAGAACGCGCCCTGCATCATCTTCATCGACGAAATCGACGCGGTCGGCCGTCATCGCGGCGCCGGGCTCGGCGGCGGCAATGACGAGCGCGAGCAGACCCTCAACCAACTCCTCGTCGAGATGGACGGGTTCGAGGCGAATGAGGGCGTCATCCTGATCGCCGCGACCAACCGGCCCGACGTGCTCGACCCGGCGCTCCTGCGCCCGGGCCGCTTCGACCGCCAGGTCGTCGTGCCGAACCCCGACGTGATGGGCCGCGAGAAGATCCTCAAGGTCCACATGCGCAAGGTGCCGCTGGCGTCGGATGTCGACCCGCGCGTCATCGCCCGCGGCACGCCGGGCTTCTCCGGCGCCGACCTCGCCAACCTCGTCAACGAGGCGGCGCTGATGGCGGCGCGGCGCGGCAAGCGCTCGGTCGCGATGAACGAGTTCGAGCAGGCCAAGGACAAGGTCATGATGGGCGCCGAGCGGCGCTCGATGGTGATGACCGAGGACGAAAAGCGCCTGACCGCCTATCACGAGGCCGGCCATGCCCTCTGCATGCTGTATCTCGAAGGGCACGAGCCGCTGCACAAGGTCACGATCATCCCGCGCGGCCGGGCGCTCGGCGTCACGATGTTCCTGCCCGAGCGCGACAAGTACAGCCAGTCGAAGCTCGAGATCAAAGCGATGGTGGCGAGCCTGTTCGGCGGCCGCGTCTCCGAGGAGCTGATCTTCGGCCCGGACAAGGTCACCACCGGCGCCGCCGACGACATCCGCCGCGCGACCAGCCTCGCCCGCCGCATGGTTACCGAGTTCGGGTTCAGCGAACGGCTCGGGCCATTGCGTTACAGCGAGAACGAGGAAGAAGTGTTCCTCGGCCATTCCGTGACCCAGCGCAAAAACGTCTCCGACGCGACCGCCAAGGTCATCGACGAGGAAATCCGCCGCATCGTCGAGGAAGGCGAGCACACCGCCCGCGACATCCTGACGACCCGCCTCGACGAGCTGCACGCGCTGGCGCATGGCCTCCTTGAATACGAGACGCTGTCGGCCGACGAGATCCGCCGCGTCATCAAGGGCGAGCGCATCGTGCGGGAAAGCTCGACCCCGGCCTCCGACGAGCCGCGCCCGCCCACCGGCCGCCGCAGCTCGGTCCCGCCCTCCGGCCGCAGCATCGGCCAGGAACCGGAACCGCAGCCCGGCGGATAGAGCATGCGGAAAATCGGGTGAGGGCGCGCTATTCGCGGTTCGGTCGATAACTATGTGATCACCGACCACGCAGCGATCGAAATACGGCGCCGGCGCATCGATGAAAGCATCGTCCGTACCATTCTCGCGGCCCCCGAGCAGCGCCGTCCCGTACGTCGGGGAAGGGATGTGCTACAATCGCAGGTCCGGCTCGGGGGCAAGATCTATCTGGCGCGCGTTTTCGTCGATGTCGACCGCGATCCGGCAGAGGTGGTCACGGTCTACCTGACGACCGGGTCGGGAAATACTGGGAGGCGCAGTCATGAGAGCCACCTATGACGGGCGGACGGACACGCTCAGCATCGTGTTGAACTCGGATGCGGTGGTTGTGGAAAGCGACGAGGACAAGCCGGGAGTCATTCTCGATTACGACCGCGACGGCAATCTCGTATCCCTTGAGATACTCGATGCCTCGATACGCGTCCCCGAAGCGCGGCAGTTCGAGTTCGAGACGATCGGCTAGAGCATGTTTCGGAAAAGCGATCCCACTTCTTCCGATAAGAACATGCTTTATTACAAATAGTTAGAAAGCGAAATCCGATTCAATAGGATCGGATTTCGCTTTAGTGCCCGAAACCGGAACCGCAGCCGGGCGGATGAACGGGGATTGCCGCCTGTTATTTCGCCGATAACAACAGGCGGAACAGGTGGTCGCCCTCCGAAAGCCGCGGGTGATGATTTTTTGACGTTCAGGCGTTAAAATATCGCTCGGGCGACGGGGGAGCAGAGGCGTGATGGCGCGTAAGTTGTTCGGCACCGACGGGGTCCGCGGGACCGCGAACATCGAGCCGATGACGCCGGAGACGGCGCTCAAATTGGCGATGGCGGTTGGCGAGTCGTTTCACAACGGCACGCACAAGCATCTGGTCGTGATCGGCAAGGACACGCGGCTGTCGGGCTATATGCTCGAACCGGCGCTGACCGCCGGGTTCGTCACGATGGGAATGGATGTCGTGCTGGTCGGGCCGCTGCCGACCCCGGCGATCGCGATGCTGACGCGCAGCCTCCGCGCCGATATCGGCGTCGTCATCTCGGCCTCGCACAACCCGTATGACGACAACGGCATCAAGCTGTTCGGCCGCGACGGCTACAAGCTCAGCGACGAGGTCGAGAGCCGGATCGAGGAATGCCTCGAAAAAGGCCCCTCGCGCCGCGCCGCGCCGGCCGAGCTCGGTCGGGCCAAACGGCTCGACGACGCCGGCGGCCGCTACATCGAGTTCGTCAAGCAGAGCTTCCCCCGCGGCCTTCGGCTCGATGGCCTCCGGGTCGTGGTCGATTGCGCGCATGGCGCCGCCTACAAGGTCGCCCCCACGGTGTTCTGGGAATTGGGCGCCGAGGTCTTTCCGGTCGGCGTCGCGCCCGACGGGCTTAACATAAACCGCGATTGCGGCGCGCTGTCGCCCGCGCAGATGCGGCAGGAGGTGCTGGCCCGGCGCGCCGACATCGGCATCGCGCTCGATGGCGACGCCGACCGGCTGATCGTCTCCGACGAGCGCGGGCTTATCCAGGACGGCGACCAGCTCATGGCGCTGATCGCCAAGTCCATGGCCAAGAGCGAGCGTCTGTCGGGCGGCGCGGTGGTGGCGACGGTGATGTCGAACCTCGGCTTCGAGCGCTACCTCGCCGGCGAGCGCATCGACCTCCACCGCACCGCGGTCGGCGACCGTTACGTCGTCGAAAAGATGCGGGCGACCGGCTGCAATCTGGGCGGCGAACAATCCGGGCACATCATTCTCAGCGACTACGCGACCACCGGCGACGGGCTGATCGCGGCGCTTCAGGTGCTGGGCGCGATCGTCGAGACCGGCAAAAAGGCGAGCGAGGTCTGCCGCGTCTTTACCGCGGTGCCACAGCTTCTCCGCAACGTCCGCTTCGGCCGCGGCAAGCCCCTGGAGCGGCGCGCCGTGCAGCAGGCGATCGTCGCCGGCGAAGCCCGGCTCGGCACCGCCGGCCGTCTCGTCATCCGCCCCTCCGGCACCGAGCCGGTGATCCGGGTCATGGCCCAGGGCGAAGATGAACCGCTTCTCGCCGGCGTCGTCGGCGACATCTGCGATGCGATCCTCGGCGCCAGTCACGACGCCGACGATTTCGGAACCCCGCCGCGCCTCGACCCGGTCAGGGCGGCGGAGTAGCAGTGAGGGGCCGCGTTCTGATCGTCGCCGGCTCCGATTCCGGCGGCGGGGCGGGCATCCAGGCCGACATCAAGGCGGTGACGATGCTCGACGGCTTTGCCGCGACCGCGATCACCGCGCTGACCGCTCAGAACACCGAGGGCGTTTTCGGCATCTTGCCGATCGCCCCCGATTTCATCCGGCAGCAGATGAACGTGGTGCTCGACGATATCGGCGCCGACGCGGTCAAGACCGGGATGCTGCACGACACCGCGGTGATCGAGACCGTCGCGGCGGTCCTCGCCGAGCGCGACCCGATCCCGCTCGTCGTCGACCCGGTCATGGTCGCGAAGGGCGGGGCGAAACTCATCGAGGACAGCGCGATCGACGCGCTGAAGCGGCTCCTCGCGGTCCGCGCCGCGGTGCTGACCCCGAACCTGCCCGAGGCCGAAATCCTGTGCGGCCGCGCGATCGACACGGTCGACGCGATGAAATCCGCCGCCGAGACGCTGCTCCGGCTCGGCTGCGGCGCGGTGCTGCTCAAGGGCGGACATCTGCCGGGCGACACGCTGACCGACGTGCTGGCCACCGCGGCCGGCTTCCGCACCTGGGAGAGCCGGCGCATCGACACCCGACACACCCACGGCACCGGCTGCACGCTGGCCTCGGCGATCGCCGCCGGGATCGCCCAGGGCCTCTCCATCGAGGACGCCGTCCACCGCGCTCGCGATTATGTGATGCGCGCGATCCTTGGCGCGCCGGGCCTCGGCCGCGGCCACGGCCCGCTCGACCACGCCCACCCGTTGCGGCCGGCGGGCTGATCCCCTAGAACCGCCCCTCCATCCGGAGGGTGTTCGATGCAGATCAGGTGGCCTGCCGTTGTGATCGCGCTCGCGGCCGCGCTGCCGTCGGCGCGGGCCGTCGCTGATCCGGTCAAGATCGGGGTGATGACACCGGGGCCGACCTCGGCTGTCACCGCGATGGGCAACGGCATCGCGGCGGCGCTCACCGCGCGCGGGCTTGTCCGCGACCGCGACTTCGCCATCGACATACGCGCCGCCGAGGGTAAGGAGGAGCGCCTGCCGGCGCTGGCCCGAGAGCTGGTGGCGGACCATGTCGCGGTGATCGTGGTGGGCAGCTATCCGGCGACGCGGGCGGCGAAGGATGCCAGCACGACGACCCCGGTCGTCTCGCTCAACGCGGGCGAGCCGGACGAGACCGGTATTGCCGCCAGCCTCGCCCATCCCGGTGGCAATGTGACGGGGCTTTCCGACCTGTCGTCGGAGCTGTCGGCGAAGCGGCTCGACCTGCTGCGCCTCGCGGTGCCCGGCATGAAAAAGGTGGCGATGCTGTGGAACGCCGACGATCTCGGTATGACCGGGCGCTATAACGCCGCCTCGGCCGCCGCCAAGGCGATGGGGATCATGGTCGAGGCGCTCGGTGTGCGCGAGCCCGACGATTTCGGCGCGTCGTTCCGGACGATGGACAAGGACAAGCCCGACGGGATCCTGATGGTCACCGATATCCTGACCATTCTCAACCGCAAGCGGGTCATCGATTACGCCGCCGCGAACAAGATCCCCGCGATCTACGAGTTCGACAATTTCGCGCGGGACGGCGGGCTGATGTCCTATGGTCCCGACGGCAAGGAGCTTTTGTCGCGGGTCGCGGACCTGGTGGTGCGCATCCTGAAGGGCGCGAAGCCGGCTGACTTGCCGTTCGAGCAGCCGACCTTGTTCCAGTTCGTGATCAACCAGAAGACCGCCGACGCCATCGGCCTCAAGCTGCCGCCGGCCCTGTTGGCGCGGGCTGACGAAGTCATCGATTAGGCGGCGGCCGCTTGGAGGCTTCGGCAACACTCGGCACCGGTGGGAAATTTAGTCAATTAGCTAATTTAAATTCGGATTGGACGACGCAATGCAGATCGAGTTCGTCACGGTCGACGTCTTCACCGACCGCCGCTTCGGCGGCAACCCGCTCGCCGTGGTACCGAACGCCGAAGGGCTGTCGAGCGCGCGGATGCAGGCCATCGCCGGGGAGTTCAACCTGTCGGAGACGACCTTTGTCCTGCCGCCGAAGGACAAGGCGCATACCGCGCAAGTCCGCATCTTCACGCCGAAATACGAGATGCCGTTCGCCGGGCACCCGAATGTCGGCACCGGGTTTGTCGTCGCGCGGCGGCTCGGAGCGGCGGGTCCGCTGCTCTTCGAGGAAATCGCCGGGCTCGTGCCGATCGAGGTGCTGCGCGCGGGGGATGAGGTCGTGGGCGCCCGGCTGACGGCGCCGCGGCCCTTGAAGCTCGGCGGCGAGCTCTCGGCCGAACTGATCGCCGAGGCGTGCTCGCTCGACCCGACCGACATCGAGACGCGGCACCACTCGCCCTGCGTCGCCGGCTGCGGCACGATCTTCAACTTTGCCGAGGTCAAGTCGCGGGCGGCGCTGGAGCGGGCGGCGCCGCGCGCGGACATCTTCGCGCGGCGTTTCCCGGTCGAGGGGGCGACCGGCATCCACCTCTATTTCCGCGACGGCGCCGACGGCATCGACCTGCGCACCCGCATGTTCGCGCCGCTCCACGGCGTCCCCGAGGACCCGGCGACGGGCAGCGCCAATGTCGCGCTCGCCGGGCTCGTCGCCAGCCTCCGGCCCGAGCCCGACCTCACGCTCAACCTGCGCATCGCCCAGGGCGTCGAGATGGGCCGGCCGAGCTATATGGACGCCTCGGCCGAAAAGCGCGCCGGGCGCGTCGTCGAAACCCGCATCGGCGGCACGTGCGTGCCGGTGATGGCCGGGACCATCGAAATCTGACGATTGCCCGCGGCCGTGAAGGGCAGGAATATGGCCGCGGACGCTGCAACACTCCCATCGTCACTCCCGCGAAGGCGGGAATCCAGGGCGAGCGACGGTGCGGTTGCCCCTGGCCCCCGCCTGCGCGGGGGTAACGAATTGAGTATGTAGACGGGTCGGAGAAAACAGATGGCAAAGACGTATCGGGTCGCGGTGATCGCCGGGGACGGCATCGGCAAGGAGGTCGTGCCGGAGGGCATCCTGGCGATGGAGGCGGCGGCGCGCCGCTATGGGTTCGATTTCCAGTGGAAGGAATTCGACTGGAGCTGCGAGACCTACGCCAAGACCGGGCGGATGATGCCGGAGGACGGCATCGCCCAGCTCACCCCGTATGACTCGGTGTTTCTCGGCGCGGTCGGCTATCCCGGCGTGCCGGACCATATCTCGCTGTGGGGCCTCTTGATCCCGCTGCGCCGCGAGTTCCATCAATACGTTAATCTGCGCCCGATCCGGCTCCTCGCCGGGGTCGACTGCCCGCTCAAGAACCGCGAACCCGGCGAGATCGATTTCTACGTCGTGCGCGAGAACAACGAGGGCGAGTATTCGTCGGTCGGCGGGCGGATGTTCGACGGCACCGAGCACGAGATGGCGATGCAGCAGGCGGTGTTCACCCGCCGCGGCTGCGACCGCATCATGCGCTACGCGTTCGACCTCGCGAAGACGCGGAAGAAGCACGTCACCTCGGCGACCAAATCCAACGGCATCATCTTTTCAATGCCCTATTGGGACGAGCGCTTCGCCGCGATCGCCAAGGAATATCCGGGCTTTACCACCGACCAGTACCACATCGACATCCTGACCGCGCATTTCGTGCGGCACCCGGACTGGTTCGACGTCGTGGTCGGCTCGAATTTGTTCGGCGACATCCTCAGCGATCTCGGGCCGGCGGTGGTGGGGTCGATCGGCATCGCGCCGTCGGGCAACATCAACCCCGAGCGCGAATACCCCTCGATGTTCGAGCCGGTGCACGGCTCGGCCCCCGACATCGCCGGGCGCGGCGTCGCCAACCCGATCGGCCAGATCTGGTCGGGCGCGATGATGCTCGAGCATTTCGGCGAGCACGAGGCCGCGCAGGCGGTCGAGCGTGCGATCGCCGAGGTTCTCGCCGAAGGCGGCACGCGCACGCCCGACCTCGGCGGCAATGCCGGGACGAAAGACCTCGGCGCCGCGGTCTGCGCCGCGATCAGGTAGGGAAGCGACCGTTCGACCGGTCGCGACCGCACTCTAACCCGTCATCCCGGCGCAGGCCGGGACCCACTTATCCGCCGCTCGAACGGTTGAACCGTGGGTCCCGGCCTCCGCCGGGATGACGGCCTAAGATGATGGCCTAAATGGATGTCCCCAGCTATCCCGGCCGGTGGCCGGCCCCTGGCAGGATGCCGAGGAACACGCCGGTTCCGAGCCCCCACAACCCGTTGACGATCGGGCCGACCAGGAGGCCGGGGAAATGGAACCCGTAGCCGAGCGGCAGCCCCTTTAACTGCGAGACGACGAACCACGAGAACGCGGTCGGAAAAATCGCACCAAAGATGATCGCGCCGCCCCAATAGCCGCCCGGCCAGCGCGGAAACGTGCGCTCGACGGCCACGAAGACAAACCCCCACAACCCGCCCCAGAACGCCAGCGAGATCACCTGCGGCACGCCCCAGGGGTTGATCTTAAAGTTGTACCACTCGTTCGCCGTCAGCCTGACCAAATGGCACAGCTCGACGCCGATCTGGTGAAAGACCAGCGTGGCGAGAAAGGCGGCGACGAAACCGGCCAGATACCGGCCCAGCCCGGTCGAAGCCCCGATGATGTTGGTCTGGCTCATGGTGCTCCCCGTGTTCGTGCGCGGTCTCGCGCGTTATTGTGATACCGCGCAAACCGGCGTTATCTTATCGCGCAACTATAAGGTTGAGCGGCCCATTGTAAAAGCCCGGCGAAACATGCCGCCGCGCCGCATCGATCGGGGGGATTACATGCGGGGACGTGAAGACGCCGCGGCGCTGATCGGACGGGTCGGGTTGTGCCTGCTGTTTCTGCTTGGCGGATCGGGCAAGCTGATGACGCCGGCGGCAACGCAGGCGATGCTTGCCGGCCATAATTTGCCGATGGTGCAACTCGGCTGGGTCATCGCCGTCGTCGTCGAGTTGGGCGGCGGCCTCGCGATCCTGTTAGGGCTGTTCACCCGCCCGGTGGCGCTGGTGCTGGCGGTCTGGTGCGTCCTCACCGCGCTGATCGGCCATTCCCACCTCGCCGACCACAACATGGAAATCCATTTCTTCAAGAACTTGGCGATGGCGGGCGGCTTTCTCTACGTCGCCGCGTTCGGCGCTCGCGCGTGGAGCCTCGACGGGTGGCGGGCTCGCAGCCGGGGCGCCGCCTCGGTGTAGTCAGCTCGGCCGCTCTGAGATTATATCAGTAGTATTGACTTAATTGCATGGCCGCACGTCGGTTGCGGCCATTCCGCGCCGGCTGTCCCATCAATAGTATCCCAAGCTTATCGTAAGCTACCGCGACGCTAGAGGAAACGATGGACACGACGCTCGAGCGCACGACGATGCGCAAGGTATATCTGCGCATTCTGCCGTTCGCTGCCCTTACCTACTTCTTCTGCTATCTCGACCGCATCAACATCAGCTTTGCCGCGCTGACGATGAACAAGGAGCTCGGCCTCGACGCCGCGATCTACGGCATGGCCGCGGGCTGCTTCTTCTGGGGATATGTGCTGTTCGAGGTGCCGAGCAACATCATCCTCGAAAAGGTCGGCGCGCGGCTGTGGATCGCGCGGATCATGGTGACCTGGGGCATCATCTCGGGCGCGACGGCGTTCGCCACCGGCCCCTACAGCTTTGCCGCCATCCGCTTTCTCCTCGGCGTCGCGGAGGCCGGGTTGTTCCCCGGCTTCGTGCTCTATTTCACCTACTGGTTCCCCGGCCATCACCGGGCGCGGATCAATTCCGGGTTCACCCTCGCCTTGCCGATCGCGGTGGCGTGCGGCGCGCCGATCTCGACCGCGCTGCTCGGTCTCGACGGGGTCATGGGGTTGCGGGGCTGGCAGTGCATGTACCTGTTCGAGGCGGTGCCGACCGTGCTGATCGGGGTCGCGGTGCTGTTTTTCCTGACCGACCGGCCGGAAAAGGCTACGTGGCTGAGCGCCGACGAAAAGAAATGGCTCGCCTCCGGCCTCGCCGCAGAGCGGCGCCAGATCGAGCGCCAGCACGGGGTCGGCATGCTGCGGGCGTTCTGCGACCCCAAAGTCCTCCTGCTGGCGCTGAACTATACCGGCATCGTGACCGCGAGCCTCGGCATGCTGTTGTTCCTGCCGCAGATCGTCAAACAGCTCGGCTTTTCCAACATGAATATCGGCTGGCTGACGATGATCCCGTATATCGGCGGCGCGATCAGCATGGTGTTCTGCGGCTGGCTGTCCGACCGCATCGGCGATCGCCGCTGGAGCCTGTTCTGGACCTGCGTGATTTCGGCCGCCGGGCTGATCATCGCCGGGCTCGGCGTCGGCACCATGTGGGCGCTGGTCGGCATGACGATCGCGGCGATCGGCTTCTACGGGACCAAGGGGCCGTTCTGGTCGATCCCGTCGATGTGGCTGACCGGGTCCGCGGCGGCGGCAGGCTTTGCCTGGATCAACTCGCTCGGCAATCTCGGCGGGTTTTTCGGCCCGTCGATGGTCGGCTGGGCCAAGAACGTGACCGGCAGCTTCGCCGGCGGCCTCTATGCGCTGGCCGCCTGCGCGCTCGCCTCGGCGATCATCTCGCTGTTCTGGATACGCGTGCCGAAGCAGCAGCCGGGCGCCGCGACGGCGCCGGCGGAGTAGACGCGATGGGTTTCGCTACGCTCTACCCATCCTACGAGCGAGTTGCCGTAGGATGGGTAGAGCGCCAGCGAAACCCATCATCTCGTCAAGCCAACCCCGCCTTCAGCGCCGCCGCGCACTCCGCGATCGCGCGGCGGGCGGTGCCGATCAATTTCCCATAGCGGATAAAGCCGTGGTTGATGCCCTGATAGACCGTCAGGGCATTCGCCACGCCCGCCTTGTCCAATAGGCCGGCGAGGCGGTTGCTGTCGTCGAGCAGCGGGTCGAGGCTGCCGACGATCAGGTGCGCCGGGGGCAGGCCCTTGAGGTCCGCGAGACCGGGGGCCGCGCGTACGTCGTCCATCTGCGCCGGGTTTTCCAGATAGGTCTCCCAGATCCATTTCATCTGCGTCTGCGACAGCCCGGCGCCGCGGCCGAATTGCTGCCAGGACGGGCTTTCGCTGCCGGTCGTGTAGACGCCGTAGAGCAGCAGCAGGAAGCTCAGCGCCTTCTCCTCGCCGGCGTCGCGCAGCGCGACCGCCGCGGCGAGCGCGAGATTGGCGCCGGCCGAATCGCCGCCGGTGGCGAGCCGGGTCGGGTCGATGCCGAGCCCGGCCCCTTCGCGCGCCATCAGCCGGATCATCGCGACGGTTTCGTCGAACGCCTTCGGGAATTTGTGCTCGGGCGACAGCTTGTAGTCGACCGACAGCGCCGCGACGCCGCTCTGCCGCACCAGCTCGCGCAGGAAATGGTCCCAGCTATCGAGGCTTCCTTGCATGAACCCGCCGCCATGCGCGTAGATGATGCAGCCGGGCGTCGCCACGTCGTCGGGCAGATAGAGCCGGCACGGCACCTGCCCGTGCGGCCCGGGAAGCTGCAAATCGCGCTCGCTCTTGAGCGGCAGCGTGCCCTCGCCGAGAAACACGCCCACCCGATCCTGCGCCTTGCGGACCTCGCTGAGCGGCGCGACGGTACGGTCGGGCACGACATAGCCCTTTTCCTGCAACAGCTTGCCGGCGGCGATCAGCTCGGGATCGACCCAGGGGGAAGCGTCGTTCATCGGGGTTCTCCGAGAGGGGCGGGATTTGCGTGGACTATAGAAGCTGCGCGGTTGGCAGGCCATCGCTTGAGCAGTTTCTGCACGAGGTGTTGGTCGAAATTTCAGATTCCGGCCTACCCTCTGCCGAAGAGCTGATCGGCGAAGAACGACGGTCCCGGTAACACTTTTGTCGTCATCCCGGCGAAGGCCGGGACCCACCGTTCAACCGCAGGAACACCGGACAAGTGGGTCCCGGCCTTCGCCGGGATGACGACAAAAGGGCGGGCGGCGGGACGCCCGCGGTCCCGTCTTACTGCGCCGCCGCCGCCGCCGTGATCATCGGCGTCGTCGTCTCCTTGGGCAGGCGCGGCAGAACCTCCTTCGCCATCAGCCGGATCGTCTTGTTCGCCTCCTGGTGGGTCAGGAAGCCCGAGCGGCCGATAAAGATCAGGTGGCCGAACCCGTCGACCTTGTCGTAGATCTCCATGATCTGCCGGGTGACCGTCTCGGGGTTGCCGGCGACGAGGATGCCGCGCTGGATCGCGGTCTCCGGGGTGATGCCGATCAACCCGTCGGCCGGGCGGCCGCGCGCGCCGGTCGTGCGCCAGATGTTCGCCGCCAGCTCCGGCGGGTTGCGGCCGGGGAGGAATTTCGACATCTGCGGCGCCTGCTTGAGGCTGGTGTTGAGGAACCACAGCGTCTTGGCGCCGACCGCGAGCCCTTCCTCGTCGGTGTCGCCGACCCCGCACAAGACGGCATAGGCAAAGCGGTCGGTGCCGGCCACCGGCAACTGGGCCTCGGCGCGGGCGGTCTTGTAGGCGTCGAACGCGCGCTTCGAGGCATCGGGGCCGCGCAGCACCAGCGCGTTGACATAGCCGCGCCGGCCGATCTCGGCGGAGGTCGCGGGGTCGCCGGTCGCCGCCCACATCGGCGGGTGCGGCCGCTGGTAGGGGCCGGGCCAGATGTTGATGTGGCGGTGGGTGTAGTGCTTGCCCTCCCAGCTCACCGGCCCGTCATGCGAGGTCAGCGCCAGCTTGATGACGTCGATCGCCTCCCAGAACCGGTCGACAAACCGCACCGGGTTGGCGTTACCCGACACCATCTCGCTGTCGCCCGATTTGACAAACCCGATCTCCAGCCGCCCCTTCGAGATGATGTCGGCCGTTGCGTATTCCTCGGCGATGCGCACGGGGTCGCTGCGCACCGATATGAGGGTGCCGAGCGACAATATGCGCACGTTCTTCGTCTGCCGCGCCGCGATGCCGAGGATCATCGGGCTCGCGCCATAGAGGCTGTTGATGCCCGAATGGTGCTCGATCGAGACGATGTTGATGCCGAGCTCGTCGCATAAGAGGTGCTCGTCGAGGCATTCCTGGAACAGATCGGCCGCGAGCTTCGGGTCGCAATATCGGTTCGGCAGGCTCGCCCGCACCGAATCCGCCGTGTCGAGCACGTCCTGCGGCACAAACGGGTAGGTGTTCTCGCAATGATACCAGGCCTGCATGAGGGGCTCCGCGCTTCGGGTCTGGCGCCGATAGTAGCCGCGAACGGGGCGGAGAGGTAAGCCGGAGTTGCGGCGGGGACCGGCGGGGCGGGCGCGGCGTTGTACCGATAGCAGCGCTCTGCTGCGCTGCGGCCATGACAGAGGAGCCCCGTTCGATGAGCGTCGCTGCCGCACACCCGATTGTCACCCGCATCGAACGCCGGCTGCGCGGCCTCGACCTGCCGATCCGCCTGTGTCTGTTCGACGGGTCTGTGATCGACCTCGGCCCCGCGCCGCGCATCGCCCTGCACTTTCGCCGGCGCGGGCTCGTCCCCAAGCTGCTGCGCGGCGACGTCGACGGTCTCGCGAAGGCTTATGTCGAGGGCGATCTCGACGTCGACGGCCGGATCGAGGATGTCATCGAGATCGGGATCGCGCTGGCGGAGCGGCTCAAGAAATTCGGCTGGCTGCTGAGTGCGCTCAAATGGCTGCCGCGGCTCCAGCACGCGCACAGCCGGGCGGCGGACGCCGAGTGGATCCGCTATCATTACGACGTGTCGAACGAGTTCTTCCGGCTCTGGCTCGGGCGGCGGATGGTCTATTCCTGCGCCTATTTCGAGGACGGCGGCGAGGACATCGAGACCGCCCAGGAGCAGAAGCTCGACCATATCTGCCGCAAGCTGCGACTGCGGCCGGGCGACCGCGTGCTCGATGTCGGCTGCGGCTGGGGCGGGCTCCTCGAATTCGCCGCCGAGAATTACGGCGTCAGCGGGGTCGGCGTCACGATCAGCCGCAGCCAGTACGACCATGCGAGGTCGAGGATCGCCGAAAGCGGTCTCGACGACCGGGTCGAGATCCGCCTTGAGGACTATCGCGACCTCAGCGGCGAGGCCGAGTTCGACAAGATCGTCTCGGTCGGCATGTACGAGCATGTCGGCCACGCCAACATGCCGCGCTATTTCGAGACGCTCCACCGCCTCGTCAAGCCGAACGGCGTCGTGCTCAACCACGGCATCACGACCACCGACCCGCGCGGCGTCGCCTGCGGCCCGGCCGGCGGCGGCTTTCTCGACCGCTTCGTCTTCCCCGGCGGCGAGTTGCCGCATATCGGGCAGGTGGTTCGGCACCTGTCGGAGCAGGGGTTCGACGTTCTCGATGTCGAAAGCCTGCGGCCTCACTACGCGGCGACGCTGGCGCGGTGGGTGGCCCGGCTCGAAGCGGAAAAACCCCGCGCGGTCGAACTCGCCGGCGAGGCGCGCTATCGCATCTGGCGGGTCTACATGGCCGGTTGCGCGCTCGCCTTCACGCGCAACTGGCTGTCGATCTATCAGGTCGTGTGCGGCAAGTGCGCGTCCGACGGGATGCTCGCCCGCCCGTGGACCCGCCGCCACATCTACGACGGCGACGCGGCGCCGGAAGTGGCGCGCCGGGCAACGGTCGGCGGATAGGAGGTTGTCGGCTGCGCAATGCTGGTCTAATTTTTAAACCAGACTGCGAGGCCGAGAAATGATCACGGTGGGCGCCTTTCAAGCGAAAACGCATCTGTCCTCACTTCTGGATCGTGTCGCGGGCGGCGAGGAGGTGACGATCACGAAGCACGGCAAGCCGATCGCGCGTCTGATCAGCGTCGAGAAGGCGGACCAGGCGAATGTTGACCGGGCCGTCGAACGATTGCGTCGGTTCCGGAACGGCAAGACGCTCGGAGGATTGTCCTGGAAGGCCTTGCGAGACGAAGGACGGCCGTGACCGCGCTCGTCGTCGACTCCTCGGTGGCTTTAAGCTGGTGCTTTGAGGATGAGATATCGCCGGAGACAGACGCCATCCTCGATCAGGTTCGGCTGCTCGGCGCCGTGGTTCCGAACCTCTGGCATGTCGAGGTCGCAAACGTTCTCCTCCAGGCGGAGCGGCGTGGTCGTCTCACCTTAAGCGAAGTTGGGGAAGCAATCGGATTGATGTCGGAACTTCACATCAGCATCGATGACGACACAGCCGGTCGTGCGTGGCGGGAAATCATCGGCACGGCGAGGGCGGACGGGCTGACCGTGTATGATGCAGCCTATCTGGAACTCGCGGTACGCCGCGGTGTGCCCCTCGCAACGAAGGATGTGGAGCTCGCGCGCGCCGCTCGGCGGGCCGGTGTCACCGTTCTTCCCTGATGCGGAAGCCGCGGATGCGCAATTTTCAGGTCAATGGCGAGCGGCTGTGGGCGAGCCTCATGGAGCTGGCGCGGATCGGGGCGACCGAGAAGGGCGGGGTTTGCCGGCTCGCGGCGGGCGACCTCGATGGCGAGGCGCGGCGGCTTTTCATCCGCTGGTGCGAGGAGGCGGGGTGCGCGGTTTCTGTCGACCGCATCGGCAACATCTTCGCGCGGCGAGCCGGGAAGAACCCGGAGCTGCCGCCCGTGATGTCCGGCAGCCACCTCGACACGCAGCCGACGGGAGGAAAATTCGACGGCGCCTATGGGGTGATGGCGGCGCTGGAGGTCGTGCGCAGCCTCAACGACATGGGTTACGAGACCGAGGCTCCGTTCGAGATCGTCGCCTGGACCAATGAGGAGGGGTCGCGGTTTTCGCCGGCGATGGTCGGGTCGGGCGCGTTCGCCGGCGTATTCGGGCTCGACGAGGCGCTGGCGACGCCGGACAACAACGCGCCCGGCGTCACCCTCGGCGCCGAGCTCGAGCGCATCGGCTTTGCCGGCGCGGCGCCGGTTGGCGCGCACCCGGTCGGGGCCTATTTCGAGGCACATATCGAGCAGGGGCCGATCCTGGAGGCAGCCAACCTGCCGATCGGCATCGTCACCGGCGCGCAGGGGCAGCGCTGGTACGAGATCACCGTCACGGGCCAGGAGGCGCATGCCGGCCCGACCCCGATGCCGCGGCGGCGCGATGCGCTGGTCGGTGCCGCGCGGATGATCGACGCGGTCAACCGGATCGGCCACGCCCACGCGCCCTATGCCTGCGCCACGGTCGGCTTTATCCAGTCGAGTCCCAACTCGCGCAACACGATCCCCGGCCGCGTGTTCTTCACGGTCGACTTCCGGCACCCCGACAACGACGTGCTGACCCGGATGGACACGGAGCTGCGTGCCGCGTGCGCGGCGGCTGCGGCGACGCAGAACCTCGAATGCGAGGTCAAGGAATTCTGGTACTTCCCGCCGACCCCGTTCGACAGGCGCCTCGTCGCGGCGGTGCGCGAGGCCGCCGCGGCGCAGAACCTGCCGCACCAGGACATCGTCTCCGGCGCCGGCCACGACGCGGTGTATGTCGCCCGCATCGCACCGACGGCGATGATCTTCGTCCCGTGCGTCGGCGGCATCAGCCACAACGAGATCGAGGACGCCAAGCCCGACGATTTGACCGCGGGATGCAACGTGCTGCTCAACGCGGTGCTGGAGGCGGCCAGCTAGGACCGTAGGATGGGCTGAGCGATAGCGAAGCCCATCGATGCTGCCGTTGCGGAAAGGAGGGCGATGGGCAAGAAAGGTGATGGGCTTCGCTTGCGCTCAGCCCATCCTACGCCCCGACTCACGTTTACGCGGCCGCCATCTCCTTTTGCTTCAGGGTCTGGAACCGCTCGCCCATCTTTTCGAGTTCGGCCTTGTCGAACTCGGCGCGGGCGCATTTGAACCCGGTGCTTTCCTCTTCCTTGACGTGGTGCTCGACGAGCTCCTTGAGCACGGTCAGCTTCGCGGTCCACGGCTCGGTCGTCTTGGTGCCGGCGCGGGCCATGTCCTTGAGCTGCATTTCGACGTGCTGGTGCTCGTTCTCGCCTTCGAGGGCAAAGCTGCGGCTTTCTTCGTCCTGCGATTTCTTCATCGGCTTATAGAGCACCTCCGCCTCGGCCTTCGAGTGCGCGAGGAGCTTTGTCATCATCTCCTTGAACAGGGTGGTGCGCTGCCGGTTGTCCTCGATTTCCATGATCTTCTCGATCAGGGTCGAGACTTCCTGGTGATCGCTGTGAAGGTCCTGGAGGATTCCTTCGGCCATTCCTAGTAACTCCCTCAACATTGTGGGCTCCGGTGAGCGGTATTGGCTTGTGGTCAACACCCCGGAAGCCCGCTTGTTTCCCCCTCGACCGCGGGCGTCTCGCCCGCCCTCCTCAAAAATACGGGCGGGTCGCCCGCGGTCCGATCACGCGCAACGCTGTCGCGGCGATTTGGCGGTTGGTTTCCGCAACTTCCATCCCCTAATAAGCAGCGATGACCGACCTCGCCCTCAAATACGGGCTCGATTTTGCCGACCTCTATGACCGCGGCGGGCTGATCGGCCTCGACCGCGCGTTTGTCGCGCATCTGGCGGCGGCGGACGCGGCGCTGCACGAGCGGCTGATGGCGGCGCGCGCCACCCCGGACGCGCTCGCGCACAAGGACGAGAGCGACCTGATCGTCGATCTCGCGCCGCATGTCGAGGATTTCGTCGGCGGCCTGTTCGGCATCGAGGCCGAGATGCGCGCGATGCAGGCTCGGCACGACAGGCTGGCGCCGCTCTATTCGGTAAAGCGCCTCTTCGTCCAGCGCCGCGCGGTCAAGGAGATCAAGGAGGACGCGGCGGCCTCGCTCGACGGCGGCGCGCTGGTCGCCGAGATCGAGGCGCTGATCGGCCACGGCGACGAGAATTTAGCGACCCGCGCCGGCACTCTCGCCTGGGAATTGCGCTATGCCGGGCATGTCGCCGGCTGGCTCGACGACGAGGCGGCGAACGCGGCCCACATCCAGACCGCGCTGCGCTACGGCGCGTGGGCGACGCTGGCGCCGGAGGGCCACGCGCGGCACCGCCGCGGCCTCCTCTTCAAGGTGCCGCACCGGCTCGACATGAACCGGCTGGTCCCGGTCGAGACCATCGAGCATGACGGCGTCGCGATGATGCGCCTCCCCGAGCACGAGTGGCGGGCGCGCGACGGGTTTGCACTCACGGATACTGGAACCGACCAGGCGGGGGCTCTCGACCAGGCGAATTACTGCATCTGGTGCCACAACCAGGGCAAGGATAGCTGCTCGACCGGCCTCCGCGAGAAGGACGGCGGGTTCAAGAAAAGCGTCTTTGGCGTGACCCTCGCCGGCTGTCCGCTCGACGAGAAGATATCGGAGATGAACCTCGTCGAGTCGCGCGGCTACAGCCTCGGCGCGCTCGCGATCGTCACGGTCGACAACCCGCTTTGCGCCGCGACCGGCCACCGCATCTGCAACGACTGCATGAAGTCGTGCATCTATCAGCGCCAGGAACCGGTCGACATCCCGCAGGTCGAGACGCGCGTCTTGAAGGACGTGCTGGCGCTGCCCTGGGGGTTCGAAATCTACGGGCTCCTCACCCGCTGGAACCCGCTCGACGTCCGCCGGCCGCTGCCGAAGCCGGCTTCGGGATACAAGGTGCTGGTCGTCGGGCTCGGGCCGGCCGGGTTCGCCCTCACGCACAATCTGATCAACGACGGGCACTTCGTCGCCGCGATCGACGGGCTCAAGATCGAGCCGCTGCCCGACGGGATCGCCGGCGACGGGTTCACGCCGATCCGCGATGTCGGCGACCTTTACGAGCGGCTCGACGAGCGCCGCATGGCCGGGTTCGGCGGGGTCGCCGAGTACGGCATCACCGTGCGCTGGGACAAGAATTTCCTGAAGCTGATCCGCCTGCTGCTTGAGCGCCGCAGCCAGTTTTCGATGTATGGCGGCGTCCGCTTCGGCGGCACGATGACGATCGACGACGCGTTCGCGATGGGGTTCGACCACATCGCGCTGTGCGCCGGGGCCGGGCGGCCGACCGTGATCCCGATGGAAAACGGGCTCGCGCTCGGGGTGCGGCAGGCGTCGGATTTCCTGATGGCGTTGCAGCTCACCGGCGCCGCCAAGACCGACAGCATCGCCAACCTCACCGTGCGCCTGCCGGTCGTCGTGATCGGCGGCGGGCTCACCGCGATCGACACCGCGACGGAGGCGCTCGCCTATTACCCGCTCCAGGTCGAGAAATTCCTCTCCCGCTACGAGGCGCTGTCGGCCGAGCGCGGCGCGGCTTCGGTGCGGACCGAGTGGACCGCGCCCGAGGCCGAGGCCGCCGACGAGTTCATCGCCCATGCCAAGGCGCTCCGGGCCGAGCGCGAGGCGGCGAAGAAGGAGGGCCGGGCGCCCCGTTTCGCGCCGATCATCGACGGCTGGGGCGGGGTCACGATCGCCTATCGCCGCCGCCTGATCGACGCGCCGAGCTACACCCTCAACCACGAGGAGGTGGCGAAGGCGATGGAGGAGGGCATCCGCTTTGCCGAGGGGCTCACCCCCGTCGCGGTCGAAATCGACCGGTACGAGCGGGCCAAGGGGTTGCGCCTGCTGCGTCTCGCCGGCGAAGGGCCGGCCAACGAGGAGGTGGCGCTGCCCGCCCGCACGATCCTCGTCGCCGCCGGGACCCAGCCCAACACGGTGCTGGCGCGCGAGGACCCCGACCACGTCATGCTCGACGGCCGCTACTTCCAGGCCCTCGACGAAGACGGCAACAAGGTGTCGCCGCAGCGTCTCGCCAAACCCGACGCGGCGCATGTGCTGATGCATCTCGACGCAGACGGCCGCGCCGTGAGCTTTTTCGGCGATCTGCATCCGAGCTTTGCCGGCAACGTCGTCAAGGCGATGGGCGGGGCGAAGCGCGGCTATCCGGTGGTGAGCCGCGTGCTGGCGCGCCGCGCCGCCGCGGGGCCGATGCCCGAGGAATTGAAGGCGCGGCTCGACGACGAGCTCCGCGCGACCGTGCACGAGGTCATCCGCCTGACGCCAAAGATCGTCGAGGTCGTCGTGCGCGCGCCGCGGGCCGCGCGGGCGTTCCAGCCGGGCCAGTTCTACCGCCTCCAGAATTACGAGACCTATTCCCAGCGCATCGACGGCACCACGCTGGCGATGGAGGGGCTCGCGCTGACCGGCGCGTGGATCGACCGCGACCGGGGGCTCCTGTCGACGATCGTCCTCGAAATGGGCGGGTCGTCCGACCTTTGCGCACTGTTGGAGCCGGGCGAGCCGGTAATTCTGATGGGGCCGACCGGCACGCCGACCGAAACGCCGGCCGGCGAGACCGTGCTGCTGGTCGGCGGCGGGCTCGGCAACGCCGTCCTGTTCTCGATCGGCGCGGCGCTCCGGGCCGAGGGGTCGAAGGTGCTGTACTTCGCCGGCTACAAGACGATCGAGGACCGCTACAAGATCGAGGAGATCGAGCGCGCCGCCGATACGGTCGTGTGGTGCTGCGACGAGGCCCCCGGGTTTGCCCCGACCCGCCCGCGGGACCGCGGTTTTGTCGGCAACATCGTCCAGGCGATCGAGGCCTATGGCTCGGGCGCGCTCGGCGAGATATCGATCCCCTTGGAAACCGTCGACCGCATCATCGCGATCGGCTCGGACGGGATGATGAAGGCGGTCGGCGAAGCCCGCCGCGCCCGCCTCAAACCCTATTTCCGACCCGGGCACCGCGCCATCGCGTCGATCAACTCGCCGATGCAGTGCATGATGAAAGAAATCTGCGCCCAGTGCCTCCAGCGCCACTATGACCCCGTCACCGGCACCGAAACCGTCGTCTTCTCCTGCGCCAACCAGGACCAGGAACTCGACCAGGTCGATTTCCCGACGTTACGGAGGCGGTTGTCGCAGAACGGGGCGCAGGAAAAGCTCACGAAGCTGTGGATCGATCGGTGCTTGAAGCATTTGGGTCGAAGGCAAGCGGTCGAAGCGGCGGAGTAAATTTGGACCGCGGGCGTCTCGCCCGCATCTTCTGAAAGAGCGGGCGAGACGCCCGCGGTCCAAATCGGCGGCTGATGGGTTTCGCTTCGCTCTACCCATCCTACGGCACCGAACTTGTAGGATGGGTAGAGCGCAGCGAAACCCGTCAATCAGCCCCTGAAAGCCTCGAACACGCTCCGCACCGCCGTCATCTGGTTCCCGTCGGCGGATAGCGGCACCAGGCATGGGCTCGAAATCCCCGCCGCGTGCCATGCCTCCACCCCCTCGCGCACCTTCGCCGCCGGGCCGTAGAGGGTGACGTCGGAGAGCCATCTTTCGGTCAGGTATTTCGGTACGTCGTCGTTCCGGCCCTCGGCGAGCGCCTTTTCGATCGCGGTCATCTCGTCCTCGTACCCGGCTTCCTTCCAGTAGTTGCGGTAGTTCGGCATCAGCACGTAATTGCCGACCGTGCGCAGCAGCACCGCCTTGGCCTCGGCGACATCCTCGTTGATACAGGTGCGGATGCGGTTGCCGATGTAGAAATCCGGGTCGTTGCGTTTCCCCGCCGGCAGGGCCGCCAGCGACTCCGCCATGTGCGAGCGGGCGCCGTTGGCGAAGATCAGCCCGTCGCCGATCTCGCCGGCGAGCGCGATCATGCGGCGGCGCAGGGTCGCGAGGATGATCGGCGGCAACCCCCCGACCTGATCGCCATACCCCCGCAGCCGCGCGACAAAATCGCGCGTGTCGGCGAGCGGCCTCCCGACCGTCACCCCCATCCGCGCGTGGCTCGGCGCGTGCGCGATGCCGACGCCAAAGCGGAAGCGGCCGCCCGACACCTCGTGCAGATAGGCGGCGTTGTGGGCGAACTCGTCGACGGTCTGAGCATAGATCGGCGCGATCGCGGTCGCGAACGCGATGCGCTCGGTGGCAAAGGCGAGCCCCAGGCATTGCGACATGTTGGCGAACGAGCTCGACACCTGGATTTCGGCGAACCCGCGCCGCTCGATCTCGCGCGCGGTGTCGAGCATCGCCCGCCGCTGTCCGGGCGCGGCGATCAGGTTGAGGGCGGGGAGGGTTGTCGGCATCGCGGTGTCCCTTTTTGCTGCAGTCGCGTCGTGCGTCCTTCGAGACGGCGCTCCGCGCCTCCTCAGGATGAGGACTTGTGTTGATGGCATAAATGGAATTCCTCATCCTGAGGAGCCCGCAACGCGGGCATCCCGAAGGACGCACGACAGCGATCCAGCGCGGGGGGCAGCAATGAAGACCAGCACCGACCGGATTCTCACCACCCATGTCGGCAGCCTGCCGCGGCCGGACGATCTGCTGGAGCTGCTCGCGGCGAAGGAGAACGGCGCGGGCTATGACCGGGCGGCGCTCGACGCGCGGGTGACGCGGGCGGTGGGGGACATCGTCGCCCGGCAGATCGCCGCCGGCATCGACAGCGTCAGCGACGGCGAGCAGAGCAAGATCTCGTACACGTTCTATGTCCGCCATCGCCTCGCCGGCATCGGCACGGCGGATGGGGCCTCGGGCGGCGCGCCGCCGCAAACCGGCCAGCACCGCGACATCGCCGACCACCCCGATTTCGCCGAGCGGCTGCGCCAGTCGCGCACCGGCTCGCAATGGTTCAACGCGCCGGTCGTGCCGTGCTGCCTCGGACCCGTCACCTATGCCGACCGCGCCCCGCTCGAGGCCGACCTGAAAAACCTCTCGACCGCGGTCTCGGCTCAGCATCCGGGCGAGGCATTCATGAATGCGGCCTCGCCGGGGGTGCTGACCAAATTCGTCCCCGACCGCTTTTACAAAAACGAGGATGCCTACGTGGAGGCGCTGGCGAACGCGCTGAAGGAGGAATACGAGGCGATCCACCAGGCCGGGTTCATCCTCCAGATCGACGCGCCCGACCTCGGCTCGGCCCGGCACAACCAGTACC
Source organism: Allostellaceae bacterium (assembly GCA_036268075.1). Taxonomy (GTDB): domain Bacteria; phylum Pseudomonadota; class Alphaproteobacteria; order ATCC43930; family CGMCC-115725; genus DATARH01. Next base: position 30,309 of record DATAUV010000045.1, read on the forward strand.
AGCACCTGACCGACGACGAGTTCCTGCGCATCGCCGACCGCAATATCGAGGCGGTCAACCACGCCACCGCCAACATCCCGCCCGACCGGATGCGCATCCACATCTGCTGGGGCAATTACGAGGGGCCGCACACGCACGACATCCCGCTGGCGAAGATGATGGCGGCGTGCATGAAGGCGCGGCCGCAGGCGCTGCTCTACGAGGCCGCCAACCCGCGCCACGCCCATGAGTGGGAGGATTTGCGCGACGCCAAAATCCCGGACGACAAGATCATGATCCCGGGCTGCCTCGATTCGACGACCAATTTTGTCGAGCACCCCAAGCTGATCGCCCAGCGCATCTGCAATGTCGCCAACATCGTCGGGCGCGAGCGGGTAATCGCCGGCGCCGATTGCGGGTTCGCGACCTTTGCCGCCCAGCAGAACGCGGTGGCGCCGTCGGTCGTCTGGGCCAAGCTCAAGGCGCTCGCCGAGGGCGCCCGGATCGCGACGGACAGGTTGTGGGGTTGAGTGAGGAGAGGACGCTTATGTCATTGACACGCAGGGAATTCGGTCTTGCCGCGCTGGCCGCCGGTACCTTTGCCGCGACGCCTGCCTGGGCTGCGGACAAAATCCATATCGGCATCCTCCCGCTCGCCTCGCACTCGCCGACCTTTATCGCGGCGGCCAAGGGGTATTTTACCGATGCGGGGCTCGACGCCGATTTCGTGACCTTCGAGGCGTCGGAGCCGATGGCGGTGGCGATCGCGTCGGGGGATGTGGATTTCGGCGTCACCGCGATCACCGGCGCGCTGATCGCGCTCGCCGGCAAGGGCGTCGTCAAGGTGATCGGCGGCGCGCTCGAGGAGGCGCCGGGGATCGAGGGCGAAAAGATCCTGGTGTCGAAAAAGGCGCATGACGAGGGCGTGACCGCGCCGGCCGCGCTCAAGGGCCGTATCTTCGGCATCACCACGGCCGGATCGTCGTTCCAGTACATGGCGCACAAGATCGCGCAGAAGGAGGGCTTCCCCGATTCCGCGATAGAGCTGAAATCGCTGCAAAAAGTGCCGGTGGTGATCGCCGCGCTCAAAAGCGGGCAGATCGACGCCTGGTCGATCCAGCCCAACATCGCCGACAACCTCGTGAAAAGCGGCGGCGCCTTCGCGATCGGCAAGATCTCCGACTACGCGCCGAACTATCAGGTGACGACGGTATTCACCTCGACCGCCAACATCACGAAAAAGCGCGAGCTGGTGACGCGGTATCTCGCGGCTTACGGCAAGGGCGTCGCCGATTACAACGCCGCGCTGGTGGACAAGACCATGCCGGAGAAGGACACCGCGGCGATCGTCGAGATGATCCATAAATACGTCTACGCCTCGACGCCGCTCGACAAGGCCGACCCGATGATCCGCGCGGGCGCGATGCGCATCGCGCCGAGCTCGCGGCTCAACCTCGACAGCGTCAAGGACCAGCTCGACTGGTTCGTCACCGAAAAGATGGTGCCGGCCGATTCGACGATGGCAAAGCTCGTCGACACCAGCTTTGTCGCGACGAATTAAAGCGATGTGCCGTTTGAGCACTGCCGTACCCCTCCTCGTCGCCCCCGCGAAGGCGGGGGTCCAGGGGCGAGCGCCCCGTCGCTTGCCCT
>DATAUV010000046.1:0-2038 GCA_036268075.1 Allostellaceae bacterium
CTCGAACAGTCATACGAATACTGGCGGCGCAAGGCGGCCGGGCGGAAGCTGCCGCGGCGGCGCGACATCGACCCGATCGAGATCCCGAAACTGCTGCCCGACGTGATGCTCGTCGATGTCGAGGCGGACGGCCGCTACCGCTATCGCCTGATCGGCACCGAGAACACCCAGGCCCAAGGGGTCACGGCGACCGGCCGCTATCTCGACGAGGTCTTGCCGGGGCCGGAATACCGCAATCACGTTCTGTCCCTCTATGACGAGGCGGTGCAACGGAAACAGGCGCTCTATTCGGAATGCCTGTTCCTGTCGCCCGAGCGGCTTGCACCGGAACGGCACACGAAGGTCTTGTTCATGCCGCTGTCGGAAGACGGCGAGACCGTCAACATGGTCTTCGTGCTGCAGATCTTCCTCTATATCGAGCACGGCACGCGCGAGCGGCATTTCCTCGATTCACCGCCCTACCGCGAGATCGTCCACGTCCTCTTGTGACGGGTCAGCCAATCGGCACGACGAGCTTTTGCGCGCGCGCGCGCATCTCGTCGTTGAGCGGCGCGGGACGGCGCTTGTCGAGGTCGAGCTGGACCCCGTATTGCCCGAGCCGTGCCAGCTCCTCGCCGGTTACGGGATTGCGCATGACGTGCAGGAAGCGCAGCGACGAGCCGCCGAGATGCAACAGACCGGTGACGTTCGCGTAAGGCTCGCCCGGGCCCGGCGCGCGGGTAATCTCCAGGGCAAGCTCGAAAGTAGAAAAGCCGCGCCGGCCGGTCTCGATGAACTCCGCGGTCAGCCCGACCGCGGCGCCGGTCTGCACCGACGAATCGGTAAATTTGTGGATGAGCGCGCCTAGCCCGATGCGGCCGTTCTCGTCGATCTCGTGCGGGCGCACGCGGCCGGCGGCGGTCGGGGTGAACCCGGTGGTGCCCGCGGGGACCGGCCGATCCTCAAAGCTCGGCCCGGGCCATTCCGCGACCGTCACCCCGGCCGGCGCGGGGATGTCCCAACGCGCGTCGATCCAGGTTGTGACCTCGCCGTTCGCCGAATCGACAAAGCGGTAGCCGAGCCGCAGCGCCGGGTCGCGCCCGATCACCGCCGCCTCGACATGAAACGCGGCGCCGGCGCGCATCTCGCGGGCGAAACGCAGATCGTAGCGCTGCTTGAACCCGCCCTGCCGCACCACGGCGGCGAGGCCGAGCGAGGCGACGAAATTCGCCTCGGCCTGATCGAGCCGGTCGAAATAGTAGGCGATCGTGAAATGCTCGGTCACGTCGCACTCCCTCGGCGCGACGCTGCCGCGGTAGGTCTCGGTCCATTCGTTCATTTTGGTGCTCTCACGGGCATGTTCGGCGCTCTCAGGCGGCGCCCCGCGTGCGCCGTTCGGGGAACAGGCTCAGGAGCCCGTCGCGAGAGGCCGGGCAGGTGCCGCGCTCGGTGATGAGGCCGGTGACGAGCCGCGCCGGGGTCACGTCGAAGGCGTAGTTGGCGGCGGGGCTGCCCTCCGGCGTGAGGCGCACCTCACGCCGCGTGCCGTCGTCGGCCCAGCCGGCGATGTGCGTCACCTCGCGCGGGTCGCGCTGTTCGATCGGGATCTGCCCGCCATCCGCGAGGGTCCAGTCGATCGTCGGCGACGGCAGCGCGACGTAGAACGGCACATTGTTGTCGCGCGCGGCGAGCGCCTTGAGGTAGGTGCCGATCTTGTTGGCGACATCGCCGTTGGCGGCGGTGCGGTCGGTGCCGGTGATGCACAGATCGACCATGCCGTGCTGCATCAGATGGCCGCCGGTATTGTCGGCGACGACGGTGTGGGGCACCCCGTGCTGCAGCAATTCCCAGGCGGTGAGGCTGGCGCCCTGGTTGCGCGGGCGGGTCTCGTCGACCCAGACATGGAGCGGGATGCCGTCGTCGAAGGCGTAGTTGACAGCCGGGCTGCCCTCCGGCGTGAGGCGCACCTCGCGCCGCGCGCCGTCTTCGGTCCAGCCGGCGATATGCGTCACCTCGCGCGGGTCGCGCTGTTCGATCGGGATGCGGCCGCCCTCGTCGA
>DATAUV010000047.1:0-35468 GCA_036268075.1 Allostellaceae bacterium
CGATTTTGGCCTCGTCGGCCATACCCGGCGTATTGGCGCCGGCGCCCGGGTTGACGATGTTGATCGTGAGTCCCGTGCCTTCGACGTCCTTGGCCCAGACCTCGGTCGCCATCTCGAGTGCCGCCTTCGACGCGCCATAGGGGTGCGTGCCCGTGCGGTTCATCGTGTCGAGCTTGGTCGTCACGTTGACGATGCGGCCCCAGCCCTTCTCGACCATCGCCGCCGCGACCCGCCGCGACAGCCGGTCGGCCGCGAGGTAGTTGGTCGTGATCACATTCTCGATGATCTCGTCGCCGACCGTATAGAACGGCAGCGCCGTGCCCCGGCTGAACCGTGGCGGGTCGATATAGGTAAAGGTGAGCCCGGCATTGTTGACGAGAATGTCGACGGTCCCGAACCGGCTGCGCGTCTCGGCGACGACCCGGTCGCACTCCTCGGCATGCCGCAGATCGGCCACCAGCGGCCGCACCCGGTCCCGCAACTGCAACGTCGCCGCCTCGGCCTCGAACTCCGCGACATCGCTATCGATATGCCCGACCGCCACCACCGGATGCCCAGCCCGCGCCAGCCCCAAACTCATCGCCCGCCCGAGCCCCCGGAGCCCACCCGTAACCAACGCCACCCGCTCAGCCATCGAGATCCCCTTTTTTCACCACGAAGACACGAAGGACACCAAGATTAAGGCGCGAAGCGCGGGAATTCACAATGAGGCGGTGAGGCAGTAAGGCAGTGAGGTGCAAAGCGACGGAACCTCACTGCCTCACTGCCTCATTGTGAATAAATCTTCGCGCTACGCGCCTTCGCGGCGTGTTGTCGACTGCTACACCTGCGCCAAGCCCATCGGGCTCTGCGCGTCGAAGGCGGGCATGATCTCCTCGGCAAACGTCCGCAGATGCGCCACCGAGGCGCCCGGCGCCGCGAACAGCACGTTCTCGACCCCGCCGGCCTCCAGCCGTTTAAGCTGCGTAATGATCTCCTCCGGCGTGCCCAGCAGCGGCGCGTCGTCGAGCTCGAAGCTCTCGTCCTTGATGTTGACGTAGCGCTCGGCGCCCGGACCGCGGGCCAGGTCGCCGATGTTCTTCAAGACCTCGCGCCGCGTGGCGATCGCCTTCTTCCGCTCCTGCGCGTTGTGCACGATCTGCAGCCCCCGCGTTACGCCGACCATCATCGGGTCATAGACGCGGCCGATATTCTGGCATTCCTCGCGGAAGACCCGGACGCGCTCGATGATCAGGTCGATCGGCGCGATCTGGTCGAGCAGCAGATTGTACCCGTCGCGGGCGGCGCGGCGGATCGATTCCGGGCTGCCGGCGCCGAGCCAGAACGGCGGGTGCGGCTGCTGGATCGGCGCGGGCTCGACGATCACGTTGTCATAGCGCCACCACTTGCCCTCATACGAGAATCGCCCCGGCGCGGCCCACGCCTTTCGGATCACGTCCATCGCCTCGTCGAACCGCGCGGTCGCCTCGTCCTGCGGCACGCAAAACCCGGAGAACTCGTAGGGCCGATACCCCTTGCCCACCCCGAAATCGAGCCGCCCGTTCGACAGAAGATCCAGCGTCGCGGCCTGCTCGGCGATGAGAATCGGGTTGTGCCACGGCAGCACGACGACCGCCGTGCCGAGCCTGATCCGGCTGGTCCGCGCCGCCAGATAGCTCAACAGATTGAGCGAGGCGGAGACCTGCCCGAACCCGGTGAAATGATGCTCGACGAGAAAGACGCTGCTGAAACCAAAGCGCTCCGCCTCGACGATGTAGTTGATGAAATCGTGATACCCCGAGCTGTCATCCGCCGGCCCACCCCGCGCCCGCGCCCCGCCGAAGAGTCCGAATTTCATGGTTTGTGTCCCAATCGCGACTGCCCCGCCATTTTACGGCGCGGCCGCCTGATATGAAACGCCGCCAACGTCGAGGTCATTCCGGGGCATCGCGCAGCGGCCCCTCTCACCGCAAAGGGCTGTGGGCGGTTTCCTTGAATCGCCAGATCACCGCCGTGGTCACGACCGCCGTCGCGATCACGTAGTAGCTCGGCGACAGCGGCGAACCGGTATGGGCGATGAGCCAGGTCGCGATATAGGGTGAGAACCCGCCGAAGATCGCGACGGCAAAGCTGTACCCGATCGACATCCACAACGCCCGCGCCCGGGTCGGAAACAACTCCGCGATCGTCGCTGGTCCCGGCCCCGAGAAGAACGATATGAGGAGGCTGACGCAAACCTGCGTCGGCAGGATCACCGCGAGGCTCGACCCCCACACGATCAGCCTGAAGATCGGATAGGCGAGCAGCGCGAACCCGATCGAGCAGGTCAGCAAGAGCGGCTTCCGCCCGACCCGGTCCGACAGATACCCCATGATCGGGATGCCGATCACCAGCGCGACGATCCCCGCGGTGCTCGACCACAGCGCCTCGACCCGGCTGAGCCCGGCGAATTTCTGCGTGAAGGTCGGCATAAAGCTCAGCATCACGTAGGACGTCACCGTCCACAGGATCGTGAAACCGAACGCCCGCGCGGCGAGCCCGACGGGGGATGGCTCGGCTTGCGGAGTCTCAACCTGGGCGCGGCGAAACGCCGGCGTCTCCGCGATGTTGCGGCGCAGATAGAGCCCCACCGGCACCAGCAGCCCGCCGAGGATGAACGGCACCCGCCAGCCCCAATCCTGCATCGCCGCCGGCGGCAGGATCGTGCTCAAGAGCGCCGTCGTCCCCGAGCCGAGCAGCAGCCCGCCCGACACGCTCGCCTGGTGAAAGCTGCCGTACAGCCCACGGCGGTTCTCCGGCGCCCACTCGACGATAAACGAGGTCGACCCGCCCCACTCGCCGCCGGTCGAGAACCCCTGCGCCAGCCGCGCCAGCACCAGCAGCCCCGGCGCCAGCCAGCCGAGCGTCGCGTGGCCCGGGATGAGCCCGATCGCGATCGTGCCGGCGCCCATCATCAGGATCGTCAGGATCAGCGCCGCCTTGCGCCCGCGCCGGTCGGCCAGCCGCCCGATCACGATCCCGCCGAGCGGCCGCGCCAGAAACCCGATGCCGAACGCGGCAAACGTCGACAGCAGCGCCGCGATGTCGTTGCCGGCCGGAAAGAACTCCTTGGCGATGATCGTCGCGACAAAGGCGTAGACCGAGAAATCGTACCATTCGAGCACGTTGCCGATCACCGCCGCGGCGATCGCCTGCATCCGGCCCCGCCGCAGCTCGGCCGCATCCATCGTGACGGCCGTCAATGCCGTCAGCCCTCCGCGGCGATCGGCTGCGGCCGCCGGAATTGCGGCGCGACCTCGCGCATGAACCGGGTGAGGCTCTCGGCCGCGAGTTCGTGCGGCATCGGCCCCAGGCGGAACGTATTGATGACCCCGCCGATGCCGAGCCTTTCAAGGCCCGCGTAATCCTCCGCCACCCGCGCCGCCGAGCCGTACAGCAGCCCCTCGCCGCGCGCTTTTCTTCCACCCGGCAGACTATCCACCGGCACGATGCGTAGCCCCTCGGCGGCATAGCGGTTGCGCATCTCGGCGCGGTCGCGGGTCATCTGGTCGAACAGCGGGATCCCGACCCTCTCGGCCTCGGCGTCGGTTTCGGCGATGAAGACGTTACGCCATACCCAGCTCGCTTCGAGATTGGCCGCAACCGCCGCCTCGTCATATCCCGCCGTCAGCATCGTCTCGCGATAAAGCGCCACGCGCCGCACGGTGGTTTCGAGCGACTGCACGTTCATCATCCAAGGCTTGCCCTCGCGGGCCAATTCCACCAGCGAGCCGTCGGTCGACGAGCCGCGGATCACCGGCGGGTGCGGCCGTGAATACGGGACCGGCCGCAGCATCGGCACCCGGAGCTGCCAGAACCGCCCCTGATGCTCGAACTCGCCGCCCGCCCACGCCCGGCGCATCACCGCCTCGGCCTCGTCGAGCCGCTCCTGCGCCTCGTGGTGGTCGATGCCGAACCCGGTGTAGTCGTAGATGTTGAACGAGCTGCCGCGCCCGAGCCCGACGATCAGCTTTCCTTTTAACAGGTGGTCGAGAAACGTGATCTGCTCGGCGAGGCGGATCGGGTGGTGCAGCGCGGTCTGGAGCACCGCGAACCCGAGCCCCGCCCGCTTCAACACGGCCGCCAGCGCCCCCGCGAGCACGATCGGGTCGGCATAGACCGCGATCCCGTCGAAATGATGCTCGGCCAGCCAGACGATATCGACCCCCAGCTCGTCGGCCAGCACCGCCTCGCGCATCGTCTCGTCGATCACCGCCCCGTCGCGCGCCGGATCGCGGCTATCCGGAAACAGAAACGTGCTGAACTTCATCCCCGGCCTCTCCGCCGATAATTGCCGCGACTACTGACGCCCATTCTGCCGATCCAGCAGCGGGCCCGCCATGCCGAGAAAGACCAACAGAGCCCGTTCGAGCTGAAGAATGTCGTCGCCATCCAACTCACCGAGCCGCGTACCCACGCGACGCCGCGGCAGCGTCGTGATCTTGTCGACCATGATACGGCTCGCTTGGCGCAGTTTGTTCAGATCGCTCGGCTCGATCAACGGACGGGACAGCGGTCCCTCGGTAGGGTTGGTGGTGAACGCGCAAACCGTGACGGACGCCGTCGAGTCGAATCGGTCGTCCTGCACGATGACCGCCGGTCGAGGTTTTCCCGCATAATCCGGGCCACCGGCGATGGTCCAGATCTCGCCTCGCCTCAAGGAAGCTCGTCCCAGCACGAAATCGCATCGATGAAAGCCTGATCCTCGGCTTCCTGCTCGCTTTGCGCGATCCGCAGCGATTCGCTATGTGCCGCGGCGGCAAAGTCCGGCGAGCGCACGTCGGGAACCCAGAACTGGATCGGGCGCAATCCCTCCCTCCGAAGTCGGGCGCGGTGCGCGGCGACCTTTTCCTTGCTGCTCTTCGATCGCTTCGCTGCGAGCATCCGTTACCTCCGACTCAGGTTACATGTAACGATTCGCCGTTCACGGTTCAAGCTCGCTGCGCTAGGCACGCCCGCCCTCGCTGCGCTAGACTCTCGACGACGATTTCCTACCCCCAAGAGGACATCCCGCGATGATCCATCTGCATTACTGGCCGACGCCAAACGGCAAGAAGGTGACGATCCTGCTCGAGGAATCCGGGGTCGAGTACAAGATCGTGCCCTGCAACATTCAGCAGGGCGACCAGTTCAAGCCCGAGTTCCTGGAGATGAACCCGAACCACCGCATGCCGACGATGGTCGACGACGCGCCCAAGGGCGGCGGCGCGCCGGTCAGCGTGTTTGAATCGGGCGCGATCATGATGTACGTCGCCGAGAAAATCGGGAAGTTCTGGCCGCAAGACCTCCGCGGCAAATACGACGTGACGCAATGGGTCATGTGGCAGATGGCCAACCAGGGGCCGAAGCTCGGCGAATGCGGCCATTTCCGCCGCGCCGGACCCGAGGCCGGCGACCTCACCTACGCGATCCGCCGCTTCACCGACGAGACCAACCGGCTCTACGGCGTCCTCAACAACCGCCTCCACAAGCACAAATATCTGTGCGGCGACGAGTACACGATCGCCGACATGATCTCCTATCCGTGGACCGTCAACTGGAAGGTCCAGGGCCAGGACATCGAGGAGTTCAGGCACTTCAAGCGCTGGTTCGACGAGCTGAGCGAGCGTCCCGGCGTCAAGCGCGGCATGGCCGTCGGCGCCGACCTCCCGCCCGATCCCGCGACCCTCACCGACGAGGACCGCGCCGCGATCCGCAAGCGCATGTACAACCAGCGCGCCATCCCGGTCCCGGCGTAGGCTAAAGGACCGCGGGCGTCCCGGCCGCATGCGGCCGGGACGGCCGCGGTCCAGGACCGTGGCACGGCAATGACGGATAAACCAAGCGGCCCCTCTGTGCGCGCCATCCCGGAAGGCGACAACCGGGAGCGGCTGATCTGCGCCGAATGCGGCTACATCCTCTACGACAACCCCAAGGTCGTCGTCGGCTCGGTCGCGCGCTGGGGCGACAAGATCCTGCTATGCCGCCGCGCGATCGACCCCCGACGCGGGTTCTGGACCCTGCCCGCCGGCTATCTCGAACTCAACGAGGCGACCAGCGCCGGCGCCCAGCGCGAGGCCCTCGAAGAGGCCAACGCCCGCATCGAGATCGAGGGGCTGCTCGCAGTCTACGACATCCCGCGGCTCAGCCAGGTGCAACTCGTCTACCGCGCCCGCCTGGTGGACGACCGGATCGCGCCGGGCACGGAGAGCCTGGAAGTCGCGCTCTTCGGTTGGGACGAAATCCCGTGGGCCGACATCGCCTTCCCCTCGGTGCACTGGGCGCTCCATCACGAGCGCGAGGCCCAGGCGAGCGGCAACCTCGCCGCCCATGTCGGCTTGCCCCCGGGCCTCCCGCCCGACCCGACCCAGCCGCAGGGGCTGTAGCCTACCCCTCCAGCCCCACCAGGCTCCGCGCGTATCCCTCTGCCTCGAACGGCCGCAGGTCGTCGGCGCTTTCGCCGATGCCGATCGCGTGGATCGGGATGCCGTATTTCTCGGCCAGCGACACCAGCACCCCGCCCTTCGCGGTGCCGTCGAGCTTGGTCATCACGATGCCGGTGACGCCGACCATCGCGCGGAAGATTTCGGCCTGGGCGTGCGCGTTCTGCCCGACCGTGGCGTCGAGCACCAAGAGCACCGCGTGCGGCGCGGCGGGGTCGAGCTTTTTCAGCACCCGCACGATCTTCTGCAGCTCCGCCATCAGATCGGTCTTGTTCTGCAGCCGCCCGGCCGTGTCGATCAGCAGCACGTCCGAGCCGTCGCGCCGCGCCTCTTCCAGCGCGTCATAGGCGAGCCCGGCCGCGTCCGATCCTTGCGGCCGCGTCACGACGCGGCATCCGGCCCGCTCGCCCCAGACCTGAAGCTGCTCGACCGCGGCGGCGCGGAACGTGTCGCCGGCGGCGAGCAGGACGCGTTGCCCCTGGTCGCGGTATTGCCGCGCCAATTTGCCGATCGTCGTCGTCTTGCCGCTGCCGTTGACCCCGACGACGAGGATCGTGAACGGCTTTTTCGCCGGGTCGAGCACCAGCGGCCTCGCCACCCGTCCGACCAGCTTGACCACCTCCTCGGCGAGCGCGCCGCGTACCTCTTCGGGCGAGACGTCCTGCCCGAACCGGGTCCGGCGCAGGTTGCCGACCACCTCCTCGGCGATTCCCAAGCCCATGTCGCTCGCGATCAGCAGCTCTTCGAGTTCGTCGAGCGCGGCGTCGTCGAGGCGCCGCCGGGTGAAGATCGCATTGATCCCCTCGGTCAGCCGCGTCGAGCTTTTCGACAGCCCGGCCCGCAGCCGCGAAAACCAGCCGCGCCGCTCCTCGCTCATGCCGTCGCCCCGATCAGCCGCCCGCCTTCCGCGCCGACAAACCGCACCCGCCGCACCGAGCCGGGTTCGCCATCCACCAAGACCCGCGCGTAGAACGCCGCCCGCCCGACCCCTTCCTTCTCGATCAGCACGTCGCCCGACTGCCCGACCCGCGACCCCAGCTCACGCACCAGCCGCGCCGCGCCGGCCGCGCGCAGCCGCGCCGCCCGCTCGCGCACGAGCGCCGGCGCCACCGCCGGCATCCGCGCCGCCGGCGTGCCGGGCCGCGGGCTGTACGGAAAGACGTGCAGGAACGCGATCCCGCATTCCTCGACGATGTCGAGGCTGCGGCCGAACATCTCGTCGTCCTCGGTCGGGAACCCCGCGATCAGATCCGCGCCGATCGCCGCCTCGGGCCGCAGCTCCCGCGCCCGCCGCGCCACCCCAATCGCGTCGTCGCGCGAATGCCGGCGCTTCATCCGCTTGAGCACCAGATCGTCGCCGGCCTGCAATGACAAATGCAGATGCGGCATCAGCCGCTCCTCGCTGGCAAAGAGCCGCCACAAATCGTCGTCGATCTCGCTGGGGTCCAGCGACGACAGCCGCAGCCGCGGCAATTCCGGCACCAGCGCCAAGAGCCGCCGCGCCATCTGCCCAAGGCTCGGCCGCCCCGGCAGATCGGCCCCATACGCGGTCAGATCGACCCCGGTCAGCACGATTTCCCGGCACCCCGCCTCGACCATCCGCCGCGCCTCCCCGACGATCGCCCCGATCGGGATCGAGCGGCTGGGGCCGCGCGCATAGGGGATGATGCAAAACGTGCAGCGATGGTCGCAGCCCTGCTGGACCTGGAGATAGGCGCGGGCGCGCCTCGTCTCGCTTCGCTCGACACCTTCACCCGTAAGTGGGCGAGGGGCAAACTCTAACCCTCGCCCGCTTGCGGGAGAGGGTGGGGCCCACGGCGCAGCGGTGGGAGGGTGAGGGTCATAGCTCTCCACCCGCAGCTTAGCCTCGTTATCCAGCACCACATCCGCCAGCGCCGCGTACTTCTCCGGCGCCAAGGTCGCCGCGCAGCCGGTGACGATGATCTTCCGCCCGGGAAACTCGCGCCGCGCCCGGCGGATCGCCTGGCGGGCCTGGCGCTCGGCTTCGGCGGTGACGGCGCAGGTGTTGACGATCACCGCGTCGGCAAGCCCCGCCTGCCCCGCCGCGCGCTCGATCGCCTCGCTTTCGAAGGCGTTGAGGCGGCAGCCGAAGGTGACGATCTCGACCGTCCGCATCACAAGCCGCCCAGCAATTCCGCATCGAACGAGCCCTCAAAGCTCGTCGCCGCCGGCCCGGTCATCACGACATGCCCATCCTCGCGCCAGGCGATCTCCAGCCGCCCGCCGTCGACGATCACCGCCGCCGAACGCCCAGTCAGCCCGCGCCGCGCCGCCGCCACCAGCGCCGCGCAGGCCCCGCTGCCGCAAGCCAGCGTCAGCCCCGCCCCGCGCTCCCACACGCGCAGCCGGATTGCCCCGCCGCCGGCGATCGAAGCCACCCCGATATTCGCCCGCTCCGGAAATAGCGCGTCGTGCTCCAGCCCCGGCCCAAGCCCTTCGATATCCACCGCCTCGGCATCCGCCACGAAGAACGTCGCGTGCGGGTTGCCCATATTCGTGCACACCGGGTCGGCGAGCGGCCCCGCCGTGAGCTCGACATGCAGCGTGTCCATTTCCCGCGCCAGCGGGATGTCGCGCCATTCGGTCCGCGGCACGCCCATATCGACCGCCACGCGCCCGTCCGCCAGCATCTCGGCCGCGAGCAGCCCGGACACGGTCTCGAGCTGCATCTCCCGGGCGCCGTCCTCGGCGGCGAGGAGGCTGGCGACGCAGCGCGTGCCGTTGCCGCACGCCCCGGCTTCCGACCCGTCGCTGTTGAGGAACCGCACCAGCGCCCGCGCCGCCGGGTCGCGCGGCTTCTCGATCACAATGAGCTGGTCGAAGCCGATCCCGCGATGCCGGTCGCCGAGCGCGCTCGCCCCGGCCGCGTCGATCGCGACGCCGCCCTGGCGCCGGTCGAGCACGACGAAATCGTTACCGAGCCCGTGCATCTTGCGGAACGGGATGCGCGCCATCGCTAGCCCCGCCGCTTGGCGACAACCACGTGCGGTCGCGACGCGGTGTGCGCGTGGGAGACTGTGTGGCTGCTGTGCGCGGTATGCGCGACCGCCCGCCCGCCACGCCCATGCCCCCTCCGTGAGGCGACCTGATGGCGCCCAGCCCGCCCGTGCACCACTCGCCCGCCGCGATGCGTCGCCGCCACGCGCCGCGCCCTGGGACCGCGCGAGACGGTGCTGCGCGGCACCGGGCCTTCGGCCGCGGGACTCGCGGCGAACGGTTCGGCCTCGTTGCTGAAATGATCGGGGACGCCGGGGGGTACGTTGAAGTTCTTGGTTCCGGGGCCGGCCTCGACCGCGCGCGCCGACCCGCCCGCAAACGACAGCGCCGCGGCCAGGCAAAGGGCGATCGCGCCGCGGCGCAGCCTCAGGTTCATCCCCCTCAATACTCCAAACCCCACGAAAGCGGGAGGGGGCGCCGCCTTTCGGGCTAATTTGCGGCGCGGCTCAGCGCCGGCGGGCCTGCCACTCGGCGAGGCTCATCCGGTCCATCAGGAAGAGGTCGCTCGTGCGCGTGTACCATCCCTTGCCGTGCATGCGGCCGATCAGCCGGGCCTGGTCGGTCTTCACGTAGAGCTTTTCCATATCCATCAGATCCTCGCGGATATGGATGTGGATGACCCGCCCGACCTCGAGCGTCGAGTTGCCGCCGAGCGACAGCCCGGTGATGCGCTTGCACTCGAAGCTGACCGGCGCCTCGGCGATGCGCGGCGGCTTGACGCCGGCCGAGGGCACCTGTGTCAGCTTGGCCACCTCCAGCTCGGCGATCTCGTGCGGGAAATCGACGGCGCAGATGTTCATCCGCTCGGCCAAGGCTTCGTCGACCAGGTTGACGACGAACTCGCCGGTGTCGCGGATGTTCGCCTCGGTGTCCTTGTATCCGCCCTCGGCGCCCTCGCCGTTGATGCCCAAGACGACGACCGGCGGGTTCGAGCTGACCGCGTTGAAAAAGCTGAACGGCGCGGCGTTGACGTTGCCGTCGCGGTCGACCGTCGTCGCCAGCGCGATCGGGCGCGGCACGACGGTGCTGATCAGCAGCTTGTACCCGTCCTGCGCCGGCATCTTCGCCAGGTCGAAATGATGGTGCATGGTTCCCCCGTCAAATCCTCAATCGGCCGCCGCCGGGCGCACCCTGGGCCGCGGCGGACGCAATAGCAGCAACAGCGGCAGCGAGGCGATGCTGATAATCATCATCAGCTTGAAATCGTCGATATAGGCGACCATCGCCGCCTGCCGGGTGACCTCGGCGTTGAGCGCGGCTATCCCCTTGGGCACGGTAAAGCTGTAGGGCGTCCCGAGCACGCGGAACATCGGGTTGTCGGGCCGCACCGCCTCGACCAGCCTTGCGTGGACGGTCTGCGTGTTCTCGACGAGCTGCGCCACGAGGATCGGGATCCCGACGCTGCCGCCGAGGTTGCGCATCAGCCCGCGCAGCGCCGTCCCCTGGGTCAGGATGTGGCGCGGCAGGTTCGACAGCGCGATCATGTTGAGCGGCACCGCGGTGCAGCCGAACCCGAACCCCTGGGTGAGCCCCGTCATCACGATCTGCCGCTCGTCCATCAGCAGCGAAAACTCGGTCATCTGCCAGCACGCGACCGCGATCATCACCAGCCCGGCCGCGAGAATGAGGCGCACGTCGACCCGGTTGATCAGCTTCGCGACGACGATCATCCCGATCATCGTGCCGACCCCGCGCGAGGCCATCGCCATCCCGGTCGTCAGCACCGGGTAGTTCATCAGCTCCTGCATCATCAGCGGCAGCAGCGCGAGCGCGCCGTTCATCGTGATGCCGATCAGAAAGATCAGCACCGTGCCGGCGACAAACGGGGTGTTCTTCAAAAGCTCGCGGTTGATGAACGAGCGGTCGGTCGCGGTCGCCGTATGGACGACGAGGAGGTAGAGCGCGAGGAGCCCGATCGTCGCCTCGACGCAAATCTCCGTCGAGCTGAACCAGTCCTTCAGCTCGCCGCGGTCGAGCACGAGCTGCAACGCCCCGACCGCGAGGCTCAGCGCGATAAAGCCGAACGGATCGAACGCCTCCCTATGCGTCGGCCGCGATTCCTGGATGAACAGCGCGATCCCGATCGCCGACAGGATCCCGACCGGCATGTTGATGTAGAACACCCAGCGCCAGCCAAAGCTGTCGGTCAGCCACCCGCCCAGCGCCGGCCCCGCGATCGGGCCCAGTATCGTGCCCATGCTGAAGACGGCCATCGCCTGGCCGTGGCGCTCGGGCGGGTTGATCTGCAGCAAGGTCGCCTGCGACAGCGGCACCAGCGCCGCGCTGCCGAACCCCTGGACGATGCGGAATATCACCAGCTCGGGCAAATTCGCCGCCGCCCCGCACAGCGCCGACGACGCGGTGAAGATCACCACCGAGACGAGGAAGATGTACTTGATGCCGAACCGCCCGGCGAGCCATCCGGTCAGCGGCATCGCGATCGCGGTCGACACGATGTAGGACGTGAGGACCCACGCGACCTGCTCCTGGCTCGCCGACAGACTGCCCTGGATATGCGCGAGCGCGACATTCGCGATCGTGTTGTCGAGCCCGCGCATGATCACCGACAGCATGATCGAGATCGTGATCGCGGTGCGGTTCATCGCCGGGGAGTATAGCCGCCGCGTTCGGGCCGCGGATACCGTGTGCATCCGTGGGGCGCCGGGCATCCCGCCTCGCGTCGCCCGCCACAACAAGCCCGCCACAACAAGATCGTCATCCCGGCGCAGGCCGGGACCCACGGTTCAAACGCACGAGCGGCGGACAGGTGGGTCCCGGCCTGCGCCGGGATGACGGCTTTGGATCAGGTTGAACGCGACAGCTCTACTATCTCGGCACCAGCACCGTCAGCTTTACGTCGGCGTGGCCGGCGAGGCTGTAGGTCACCTGCTCGTAGCGCAGGAACCCGTCTTTCGGGTGGTTGAAGGTGCGCTCGCCGCCCTCGCGGCCGAGGACGCCGTGCTGGTCCCAGAGGCGCGCGAATTCCGGGCTGTCGGCGGCGAGCGCCTCGATCAAGAGGCGCAGCGCGCGGTCGTTGAGGTGCGCGCCGGATTGGGCGCGGAACTCGGCGACGACCCGCCGCGCCCGCTCGTCCCAGTCACAGATCAGCGCGCGCGCTGCGGGTTCGAGAAAGATGAAGCGCAGCAGGTTGCGCTCGCCGTCGCGGTCGAGCCAGCCGGTGAAAAGCCGTTCCGCCGCCGCATTCCACGCCCGCGCGTCCCAGCGCCGGTCGAGCACGTAGGCCGGCGCCGCGATCGCCGCGACACTGTCGGTCAGCGCCGGCGGGAAGGCGTCGTCGGGCTCGGCGCCGTGGTCGGGGTCGCGCTTGCCGGCGAGCTCGAACAGATACTCCCGCTCGGCCCGGCCGAGCCGCAATGCCCGCGCGAGGCGCCCCAGCGCGCTCGGCGACATCGAGGCGTCGCGCCCCTGCTCGATCCAGGTGTACCAGGTCGTGCTGACGCCCGAGAGCTGCGCCACCTCCTCGCGCCTGAGGCCGGGCGTCCGTCGCCGGCTCGCCCCCGCGAGCCCCACCGCCGCCGGGCTCAGCCGCTCGCGCTGGGTGCGGATGAAATCCCCGAGCATCCGCCGGTTGAGGAGCGCCGGCACGCCGCCGGCATAGGGTGCGGCATCGGTCATGGTAGTCGATTATACCAGGATAAAACCGCACCTTACCCCGGTATTTTCCGCATCGTAGTAACCCGGCCATGGACATGAACCCGGCCATGGACATGACATTGACATCGACGGTCCCGAAGCCTAGCGTCCGGTCACGCCTTTTCCCGTGGGGTGGGGCCGGCCAGTCCGCGAGTTTCGCGCACTGGCTTTTCTTCGTTTTGTAGGACTCGCGGATGTTCGAGAGCCTCAGCAATCGCCTGAACGACGTCTTCGACCGGCTGCGCCGCCGCGGCACGCTGAACGAGGACGATGTCGGCGTGGCGATGCGCGAGATCCGCGTCGCCTTGCTCGAGGCCGACGTGGCGCTCCCGGTCGTGCGCGATTTCATCGCCGCCGTCCGCGTCGAGGCGCTCGGGCAGCAGGTGCTGCGCTCGGTCACGCCCGGCCAGATGGTCGTCAAGATCGTCCACGACCACCTCGTCTCGGTGCTCGCCGGCGACACCGACGGGATGATTGGAGAGGGCCTCGACCTCAACGCCCCGGCCCCGGTCGCGGTGATGCTGGTGGGGCTCCAGGGCTCGGGCAAGACCACGACCGCCGCCAAGATCGCGCTCCGCCTCAAGACCCGCGAGCGCAAAAAGGTGCTGATGGCCTCGCTCGACGTGCAGCGGCCGGCGGCGCAGGAGCAGCTCGCCCAGCTCGGCCGCCAGACCGGAATCGACACGCTTCCGGTCATCCCGGGCCAGCGCCCGGTCGAGATCACCCGCCGCGCCCTCCAGACCGGCCGCACCGAGGGCTACGACGTCATCCTGCTCGACACCGCGGGCCGGCTCCACATCGACGAAGAGCTGATGATCGAGGTCGCGGCGGTCCGCGACGCCTCGACCCCGCACCAGACCCTCCTCGTCGCCGACTCGATGACCGGCCAGGACGCGGTCAACGTCGCCAAATCCTTTTCCGACCGCGTCGGCCTCACCGGCATCGTCCTGACCCGCACCGACGGCGACGCCCGCGGCGGCGCGGCGCTGTCGATGCGGCACATCACGGGGAAACCGATCGTCTTTATCGGCACCGGCGAAAAGGTCGAGGCGCTGGAGCCGTTCCATCCCGGCCGCGTCGCCGGCCGCATCCTCGGCATGGGCGACGTGGTCAGCCTCGTCGAAAAGGCCGCCGAGACCGCCGACCAGGACGAGGCCGAACGGCTCGCCAAGAAGTTCGAGCAGGGCCAGTTCGACCTCGACGACCTCGCCGGCCAGCTCCGCCAGCTTCGCCGCATGGGCGGGATGTCGTCGATGCTCGGGATGCTGCCCGGCATCGGCAAGATCAAGAAGCAGATCGACGCCGCCAACATCGACGAAAAGCTGCTCGTCCGTCAGGAGGCGATCATCTCGTCGATGACCGCGCGCGAGCGCAAGAACCCGCACCTCCTCAACGGCTCCCGCCGCCGCCGAATCGCCGCCGGCTCGGGCTCGACGGTGCCCGAGGTCAACCGGCTGATGAAGCAGTACCAGGACATGGCCGGGATGATGAAAAAGATGAAGAAGCTCGGCCAGAAGGGCCTGATGCGCCACGGCATGCAGGCGCTGATGCCGGGCGGGCTGCGGCGGTGAAGATGACTGATATCGCCGTCATCCCGGCGAAGGCCGGGACCCACTTATCCGCCGCTCGAACAACGGCCCAGTGGGTCCCGGCCTTCGCCGGGATGACGGTAAATTTGCGCGCAAACGACTTTCCTAACGAGGCATCTGAATGGCATTGAAAATCCGGCTGGCCCGAGGCGGCGCGAAAAAGCGGCCTTTCTACAGCATCGTCGTCGCCGACGCGCGCAGCCCGCGCGACGGCCGCTTTATCGAGAAGGTCGGGAGCTACAACCCGATGCTGGCACGCGACCACAGCGACCGTATTACGTTGAAGACCGAGCGCATCCAGCATTGGCTCGGCGTCGGCGCCCAGCCGACCGACCGCGTCGTCAAGTTCCTCGCCGCGGCCGGCCTCGCCGAGGCGCCGGCCCAGCGCGAAACCCCGACCAAATCCGCGCTGAAGAAGAAGGCGCAGGAGCGCGCCGCCCAGGCCGCCGAAGCCGCGAACGCCGCGGCGGGCGCCGACTAGCTCGGACCGGATCGGGGACGAGGCATGAGCGTTGACCAGGATTGGACCGCGGGCGTCCCGCCCGCATGCGCCCAAGACGGCCGCACTCCGTCCGCGCGCCGCGTGTGCCTCGGCGTCGTCACCGCGGCGCATGGCGTGCGCGGCGCGGTCAAGGTCAAGAGCTTTGCCCAGAATCCCCGCGACGTCGCCAGGTATGGCCCGCTCGAGGACGAGGACGGCGCCGCGCGGTATACGCTGCGGGTGATCGGCGCGGCCAAGGGCGACGTCATCGTCGCCGCGCTGTCGGGCGTCGCCGACCGCGACACGGCCGAGGCGATGCGCGGCTCGCGGCTCTATCTGCCGCGCGAGGCTCTGCCCGCCCCGGCCGAGGAGGAATACTACCACGCCGACCTGATCGGCCTCGCCGCCTTGCTCGGCGACGGCGCGCGGCTCGGCGAGGTGCGCGCGATCCACGATTTCGGCGCCGGCGATACGCTGGAGATCGTGCGCCCCGAGGGCCAGCCGGTGATGGTGCCGTTCACCCGCGCCGCCGTGCCGGTGATCGATGTCGCCGCCGGCCACATCGTGCTCGACCCGCCCGAGGGGCTGATCGACCCGCCCACCCACGCGCGGCCCACCCGGGCACAAAAGGTCACCGCATGACCTGGCGCGCCACCGTCCTCACGATCTTTCCCGAGATGCTCCCCGGCCCGCTCGGCCATTCGCTCGCGGGCAAGGCGCTGCGTGACGGGTTGTGGCGGCTCGACACGGTCGACATCCGCCATTTCGCGACCGACCGGCACCGTTCGGTCGACGACGCGCCGTTCGGCGGCGGGCCTGGCATGGTGATGCGCGCCGACGTGCTCGACGCCGCGATCGCCGGCGCGGCCGGCGCGGGACCCCTCATCCACCTGTCGCCGCGCGGCCGGCCGCTCGACCAGCGCCGGGTGCGCGAGCTCGCCGCCGGTCCCGGCGTCACGCTGATCTGCGGCCGGTTCGAGGGCGTCGACGAGCGGCTGATCGAGGCCCACGCGATCGAGGAGGTCAGCCTCGGCGATTTCGTCCTCTCCGGCGGCGAGCCGGCGGCGATCGCCCTGATCGACGCCTGCGTGCGGCTCCTGCCCGGCGTGCTCGGCTCGACCGAAACGCTGGAAGAAGAAAGCTTTACCGAGGATCTCCTCGAGTACCCTCACTACACGCGGCCGCAATCCTGGCAGGGGCGGCCGGTTCCCGAAATCCTGGTTTCGGGCGACCACCAGCGCATCCGCGACTGGCGGCGCCACGAGGCCGAGCGCCTTACCCGCGAACGCCGCCCCGATCTGTGGGCGCGGCATAGCGGCAAGCGAGAAAAACAAGAGGTGACGTGATGAATCTTCTGCAACAGATCGAGGCCGAACAGGTCGCGAAATTCACCGCCGAGCGGCCGATCCCGGAGTTCCAGCCGGGCGACACGGTGCGCGTCTCGGTCAAGGTGGTCGAAGGCGAGCGCGAGCGGATCCAGGCGTTCGAGGGCGTCTGCATCGCCCGCAAGAATGCCGGGATCAACTCGAACTTCACGCTGAGGAAGATTTCCTACGGCGAAGGGGTCGAGCGCATCTTCCCGCTGCACTCGCCGCGCATCACCGCGATCGATGTCGTCCGCCGCGGCGCCGTCCGCCGGGCCAAGCTCTATTATCTGCGCGGCCGTACCGGCAAGGCCGCGCGCATCGCCGAGCGCGACCGCGGCCGCCCCGTCCCTGCCGCCACCGCAGCCGCCGCCCGCACGGAAGCCGATTAAGTCGTAGGAGACCCGTCATGGCGCAGCCGCGCACGTTGTTCGACAAGATCTGGGAAAGCCATGTCATCGCCCCGCAAGGCGAAGGCACCTACCTGATCTATATCGATCTTCATCTGATACATGAAGTTACGACCCCCCAGGCATTCGAGGGGCTCAAACTTGCCGGGCGCGGCGTGCGCCGACCCGACAAGACGATCGCGGTCGCCGACCACAATATCCCGACCGTCAACCGCACGGCCGGGGTCTCGGGGATCAGCGAGCCGGACTCTCTGCTCCAGGTTCAGACGCTCGAGCGCAACGTCAAGGAATTCGGCGTCCCGTACTTCCCGATCACCAGCATCGACCAGGGTATCGTCCATGTGATCGGACCCGAGCAGGGCCTGTCGCAGCCCGGCATGACCATCGTCTGCGGCGACAGCCACACGGCGACACACGGCGCGATGGGGGCGCTCGCCTTCGGCATCGGCACGTCCGAGGTCGAGCATGTGCTGGCGACCCAGACGCTGATCCAGGCCCCGGCCAAGAACATGCTGATCCAGGTCGACGGCACGCTCGGCACCGGCGTCAGCCCCAAGGACGTGATCCTCGCGATCATCGCCAAGATCGGCACCGCCGGCGGCACGGGCCACGTGTTCGAATACGCCGGCAGTGTGTTCCGCGACATGTCGATGGAAGGCCGCATGACGGTCTGCAACATGTCGATCGAGGCGGGCGCCCGCGCGGGTCTCGTCGCGCCGGACGACAAGACCATCGCCTACATGATGGGCCGCCCCTACGCGCCGAAGGGCGCGGCCTGGGAGCAGGCGGTCTCCTACTGGAAGACCCTCCCGACCGACCCCGGCGCCACCTACGACAAGGAGGCGCATCTCGACGCCAAGGACATCGCGCCGCACGTCACCTGGGGCACGAATCCCGAGCAGGCCGCGCCGATCACCGGCCGCGTCCCCGACCCGAGCCTGGAACAGGACCCGCTGAAGCGCGCTTTTGTCGAGCGGGCGCTGCAATACATGCAGCTCGCGCCGAACACCCGGCTGCAGGACGTGCCGGTGCAGCGGGTCTTCATCGGCTCCTGCACCAACAGCCGCATCGAGGATCTGCGCGCCGCCGCCGCGATCGCCAAGGGCCGCAAGGTCGCCGACGGCGTCACCGCCCTCGTCGTCCCCGGCTCCGGCCACGTCAAGCACCAGGCCGAGGAAGAAGGTCTCGACCGCGTCTTCCTCGAAGCCGGGTTCGAATGGCGCGACGCCGGCTGTTCGATGTGCATGTCGATGAACGACGACAAGGCGATGAACGGCGAACGCGTCGCGACGACCTCGAATCGCAATTTCGAGGGCCGGCAAGGCAAGAACGCCAAATCCCATCTGATGGGCCCCGCCATGGCCGCCGCCGCCGCCGTCACCGGCCACCTCGCCGACGTGCGCGATTTGGGCTGAGGGCGAATGGGCCTCGACGACGATCGTTGGGAGAATAATGGCGGATCAACGCAATTTCGACCGACGCCACGCGCCATCGGCGACTTCATCGGAGAGCTTGACGGGCGTGTGTGGGAGTGAGGTCCAATGGCGCTGATGCTGGCTAAGACCTATGCCGCCTTCAAGGCGGCTGGCGTAGACGAGGAGCAAGCGGAGGCTGCGGCGGAGGAACTCGCCGCGTTCGAGGGGCGGTTCGGCTCGCTGGAAAACAGCATCGCTCACATAGACGGGAAGATCACCTCGATCGAAGGCAGAATTACCGGGATTGAGGGGAAGTTCGCGGTGCTCCTCTGGGCAGTGGGAATCAACGCCGCGGCAACGATTGCAATACTGGGCGTGCTCTTGCGTCACGGGTAACGCTTCGTCGCCGCAAGCAAGTTGTAAAGGGAAGATCATGGACAAATTCACCACCCTCACCGGCGTCGCGGCGCCGCTGCCGATCATCAACCTCGACACCGACAAGATCTTTCCGGCGATCTATCTGAAGACGATCAAGCGGACCGGCCTGTCGCAATGGCTGTTCCAGGAGATCCGGTTCAAGCCGGACGGGTCGGAAAATCCCGATTTCGTGCTCAACCAGGCGCCCTACCGCAAGGCGCAGATCCTGGTCGGCGCGGATAATTTCGGCTGCGGGTCGAGCCGCGAGCATGCCCCCTGGGCGCTGCTGGATTTCGGCATCAAGTGCGTTATCGCGCCGAGCTTTGCCGACATCTTCTACAACAACTGCTTTAAGAACGGCATCCTACCCATCAGACTTCCCAAGGAAATCTGTGACGAGCTGATGGAGGACGCCAAGAAGGGCGCCAACGCGGTGATGACGGTCGACCTCGAAAGCCAGACCGTCTCGCGCCCCGATGGCGAGAAGGTGCATTTCGAGCTCGACGCATTCCGCAAGAACTGCCTCCTCAACGGCCTCGACGACATCGGCCTGACCGAGCAGAAGGCCGACGAGATCGGCGGCTATGAGGAAAAGGCCAAGCACCAGCGGCCGTGGCAGTTCGACATGACGCAGAAGGGCGCCTAGATGGCCCAATCCCACTCCAACCGCAAAGTCCTCGTTCTCCCCGGCGACGGGATCGGGCCGGAGATCATGGGCCAGGTGATGCGGGTCGCCGAGTTCTTCGACGCGCGCCGCATCGCCAGCTTTGACATGACGCAGGGCCTCGTCGGCGGCAGCGCCTACGATGCCGACGGCGTGCCCCTCACCGACGCGACCCTGGCGCAGGCCCAGGCGGCGGACGCGGTGCTGTTCGGCTCGGTCGGCGGCCCGAAATGGGAGACCATCCCCTTCCAGCTCCAGCCCGAGCGCGGCCTGTTGCGCCTGCGCAAGGAGATGGACCTCTTCGCCAACCTCCGCCCCGCCGTCGTCTTCGAGGCACTGGCCGACGCCTCCAGCCTCAAGACCGAACTCGTCGCCGGCCTCGACCTCTTGATCGTGCGCGAATTGACCGGCGGCATCTATTTCGGCGACCCGCGCGGCATCGAGACGATGCCGGACGGCACCAAGCGCGGCATCAACACCGAGGTTTATACCGAGCACGAGATCGAGCGCGTCGTCCGCGCCGCCTTCGAGCTCGCCCGCAAGCGGCAGAAGCGGCTTTGCGAGGTCGACAAGGCCAACGTGATGGAATCCGGCATCCTGTGGCGCGAGGTCGCGAACCGAATCAAGACCGACTATCCCGATGTCGAGCTGTCGTTCATGTATGCCGACAATTGCGCGATGCAGCTCGTGCGCGCGCCAAAGCAGTTCGACGTGATCGTCACCAGCAACCTGTTCGGCGACATTCTCAGCGATTGCTCGGCGATGCTGACGGGTTCGCTCGGGATGCTGCCCTCGGCCTCGCTCGGCGCCGCCGATGCCAGCGGCCGGCGCAAGGCGCTCTATGAGCCGGTCCACGGCAGCGCCCCCGACATCGCCGGCAAGGGCGTCGCCAACCCGCTCGCCTGCATCCTCAGCTTTGCGATGATGCTGCGCTATTCGTTCGACCTCGGCGCCGAGGCGGACCTGGTCGAGAACGCGGTGCGGCAGGCGCTCGGCTCGGGCGCCCGCACCAACGACATCCGCGCCGCCACCGCCCGCGGCATCGGCACCAGCGAGATGGGCGACGCCGTGCTCAAGGAATTGGCGAAAACCGCCTGAGCCTTCTTCCCCGAGGCGGAAAAAACGCTGTATCGTTCGCGCGACAGGCGGGTTCGCCGCCGTCGCAGCATCAGGGAAGTACCGCCATGACGCGTTTCGCCTGGCCGCTCGCCTTCGCCGCCGCCCTCGCCGCCACCACCGCGCTGACCCGTCCCGCCGCGGCCGATCTGATCGCGGTGGCGAACGACAATCACAGCGTCAACACCAACGGAGTGATGGGGCCGGCCAAGAACGGGCCGCCGGACAATGTCGCGATCATCGATGCCGGCGTGTATCCGCCAAAGCTGGTCGCCAATATCGATGTGCCGACGAGCGTCGTCGGATCGCCGAACTCGATCTGGATCTCGCCCGACGAGAGCTTGGTGATCGTCACGTCGGCCAGCAAGATCGATCCGAAGGACCCGACCAAGATCATCGACAACGACGAGGTCTCGGTGATCGACCTCAAAGCGTCGCCGCCCAAGGTGATCAACACCTTCCACGCGGGCAAGGGGGCCAACGAAGTGTCGGTCGATTCCGACGGCAACTACGGCCTGATCGCCAATCGCGCAGCGGGCACGCTGTCGCCGTTCACGGTCCGCGGCAAGAACGTGTCCAAGGCAGCGGGCGGCGTCGACAAGATCGGCGACGAAAAGAGCATGCCGAGCTCGGTGATGTTCCTGCCGGATGCCGAGCATGCCCTCGTCACGCTCTACGGCGACAACAAGGTCGCCTGGCTGGATACCGAGGGGGCCAAGACCACAGACACCAAGCATGCGGTCGTGACCGGCGTCAGCCCCTACACGATAGACATCAACAAGGCCGGCACATTCGCGGTGGTCGGCAACATGGGCGGCGGCGGAGCCGGAGATATCGGCACGGTGAGCATCATCGACCTGACGCGCAACCCGCCAAACACCATCTACACCGCCTCCGTGCCGAGTTCGCCCGAGGGCATCAAGTTCTCGCCCGATGGCAAATATCTTGCCGTCGCCTCGGTGGAAGGATCGACGCGGCCCAGCAACTCGCCGCTGTTCCACGACCACGGGCGGCTATGGATGTTCTCGGTCGCCAGTGACGGAACCCTGAAGCCGCTCGCCGAAGCGCCGATCGGCCGCTGGTCGCAGGGCATCGCCTTCTCCAAGGACGGCAAGACCGTGCTCGTCGAAAGCATGATCGACCACGGCCTCAACGTCTTTCGCTGGGACGGCAAAACGCTGACCCCCGGCAAGACGCTCGACGTCAAGGGCGCCCCCGCCGCGATCCGGACGAGTTGGCCGTAAGCCTCGCTTCCCCCTCTCCGCCCTAGAATCTCCCTCTCCGCCCAATGGGCGGACAGGGGATCGGCTTACACCTTCCCGAACTTGGCTGCTAACCTGCCGCCATGAACCCCGCTCGCGCGACGATCGCGGCGCTGTCGGCCAATCTCGTGGCTATCGGCATCGCCCGGTTCGGCTACACGCCGCTGATCCCGGCGCTGATCGCGGCGGGGTGGTTCCGGCCGTCGGCGGCGGTGTATCTCGGCGCGGCGAACCTCGCCGGGTATCTCGCCGGGGCGATCGCGGCGCCGCGGGCGGGCCGGGTGCTGGGCGCGGCGGCGACGTTGCGCGGGGCAATGGTGCTGACGGTCGCGAGCCTCGTCGCCTGCGCCTTTCCGCTCGGCTTCGCCTGGTATTTCGTGTGGCGCTTCGTCAGCGGGATGACGGGCGGCGCGGCGATGGCGTTGGCGGCGCCGACGGTGCTCGCGCATCTGTCGCCCGAGCGGCGGGCGATCGCCGGCGGCGTCGTCTTCACCGGCGTCGGGCTCGGCATCGCCGCCTCGGGCACGCTGGTGCCGGCGCTGGTGAGCTGGGGCGTCCGCGAGGCCTGGCTCGGCTTCGCCGCGCTCGCCGCCGTACTGACCGCGATCACCTGGCGCGACTGGCCGCGCGAGGCTCCGCCCGCGGCCCCGGCGCACTCGCCGCAGCCTTCGGGCCCGTTGCGTGCGCTTTATCTCGAATACGCGCTCAACGCGGCCGGGCAGGTGCCGCACATGGTGTTCCTCGTCGATTTCATCGCGCGCGGGCTCGGCCGGGGGCTCGGCGCCGGCGGGCGGTATTGGATCGTGTTCGGCGTCGGCGCGCTGATCGGGCCGCTGGTCGGCGGGCATCTCGGCGGCCGCTTCGGCTTCCGCCGGGTGCTGCGCGCCTGTTTCGTGTGGCAAGGGGCCTGCGTCGCGCTGCTCCTGGTCGCGACCTCGGGGCCGGCGCTGATGGTCTCCAGCTTTGTCGTCGGCGCCTCGGTGCCCGGCACGGTCGCGATCGTGATCGGCCGCACCCACGAGATCGTCCCGCACGACCCCGCCCGCCAGGCCGCGGCGTGGAGCTACTGCACCCTCGCCTTCGCGATCGGCCAGGCGATCGCCGGCTATGCCTATTCGTACATCTTCGCGCACAGCACCGACGGCTACCCGACGATCTTCGCGCTCGGCGCCTCAGCAATGCTGGCCGGCCTCGCGGTCGATTTCGCCGCTACGCCGCCTTGGCGGCCTTGAGGATCAGCGCTGAGGTCTTCCAGTTTTCACAAGTACGCCGGCAACCCAAAATCCTCGAAATGCTCCGGGTTGGTCGAGAGGTCGGTCGGTCCGTCCTCGGCGATCCCACACAGATCCTTGAGCAGGTCGTGCGCGGTCAACTTCCGCTTTGGTCGGCGCGGCCTCGGCGGCTCATCTGGAGATTCAGTCATCGATCGCTACCACGCCGCGTCGAGCAGTTCCCTCACCACCGGCGGGCCATCGATCTTGCGCGGGTTGGTGTGGATCCAGCGGTCGTGCATCGACAGTTCGGCGATGCGGTCGAGCTGATCGGGCTTGACCCCGACGTCGCGCAGCCGCACCGGCAGGCCGAGCGCGTTGATCAATTCGGCGACGACATCGGCGGCGGGCTCGCCGGGACGGCCCAGCGCCTCGCTGACGCGGGCCTGCCGGTCGGCGTTGACCGCGTGGTTGAATCGCAGCACGTGGGGCAGCATCACGCATGAGGTATAGCCGTGCGGCACGTGCGCGGTGCCGCCGAGCACGTGGCCGATGCCGTGGCTGGCACCTTTCGGCACGCCGGTCTGCGACCCGACCATCGACAGCCAGGCGCCGATCTGGCATTCGAGCCGCGCGTCCATGTCCATCGGGTCGTCCTTGACCCCGCGCAGCCCGCGCCCGAGCATCTTCAATGACTGGAACGACGCGCCCTCCGAGATCGGCTGGCAAAAATCCGAGCAGATGTCCTCGGCCGCGTGGTCGACGGCGCGGATGCCGGTCGAGAGGAACAGCCATTCGGGCGTGTGGATGCTGGCGCGCGGGTCGAGGATCACGGTCCTCGGCGTCATCATCACGTGGCCGAAGCTCTCCTTGACGTTGCGCGCGGTGTCGGTGCAGCCGGCCGAGGCGCTGTATTCGCCCGCCGACAATGTCGTCGGGATGCACAGCGTACGCACCGAGGGCGCCGTAGGCTCGGCACGGACGATGGTGCCGTCGGCCGAGACGCGGTTGCGGAGCGCGTCGAGCTGGTCGGGCTCGGTGACGCCGTTGCCGAGGCACAGCGCGACCATCTTCGCCGCGTCGGTGCACGAGCCGCCGCCGAGCGTCACCAGCATGTCGGCGCCGGCCGCCCGCGCCGCGTTCGCCGCCGCGACGACATCGACCCGCGGCGTGTGCGCGCCGATCTTGGCGCAGACCCCGGCGAGCTTGTTGCCGAGCGCGCCCCGCACCTGGTCGACGACATCGGTTGCGCGCGACAGCGTGCCGCTCGCCAATAGGTACACCGCATGCGCCCCGGCCCGCTCGACCTCGTCCTTGAGCGCCTCGGCGAACGGGCGGCCGTAGACGACGCTGTCCATCGCCGGGAAACGATAGGTGCCGGTTTGCATAGTTTTTTTCCTTCGCAAGCACCGATGGGCTTCGCTGCGCTCAGCCCATCCTACGGCACCGAACTCGTAGGATGGGCTGAGCGAACGCGAAGCCCATCTGTTAGTCTCCGGTCAACCTAACCCCGCGCGGCCTCCGCGGCCATCCGTGCGGCGCGGCGCTTCATGATCGTCGGCGCTTTCGCGGCCTTGAGCGGGTCGGCGGCCATGTTGCCGGGGCCGAGATCCTGCATCAGCGTCGGGTTCCACGAATCGCCGCCGAGCGAATAGGCGCGGTTCGACTGGGACGGGTTGCGGTTGACCAGCGGGCGCAGGTAGAGCGGGTGCGTCATGCTGCGCACCTCGTGCTCGATCGTGAACAGCACCTTGCCGGTGTCGATGTCGACGATGTCCTCGAATCGGTACTGGCAGCGGTCGCTCTCCTCGGTGATCAGGTCGAGCTTGGCGAGCTTGTCGTGCGGGGTGCCGAAATCGTCGACATAGACCTGCAGATGATGCCCGTCGAACTCGGGCAGCTCCTGGCTCGTCTCCTTGAACCGCAGCTCCTGCTTGAGCCCGACCGACACGACCGCGGTCTTGCCGCTGCCGTTGCCTTCGACCTTGGCCTTGGCGCCGAGGATTTCCCGATAGAACCGCGCGATGCCGTCGGCGGTGCCGGTCGGCACGTCGAACTCGACATAGGGGATGCCGAGGTTGATCGCGCCGAACCGCGCCGGGTCGGGCGTGTGCAGGTGGAATCTGTTGCCCCACGGGCAGGTCGCCTCGACGTAGTCGTTGGCGGCCTTGTACGAGAACTTGGTGCCCTTCAGCCGCTGCTTCACCGATTCGAGCCGCATCAAAAGCTGGTCGCGGTCGGGGGTGACGACCCCGATCACGCCGCGCAGCACCAGCGCCTCGCCGCTCGGCATGTGGAACTGGCTGGTGCGGCCGACATTGACCCACATGTTGTTGGTGCCGGGGAACAGATACGGGTCGCGGGTGAGGCCGAGCCCCATCAGGTAGAACTCGCTCGCCAGCCCCTGGTCGGGGATTTCGAGGTTGACGTGCTCGAGACCGGTGATGTTGCCGAGGTTTTCGGCGCCGCGGTCGAACGGGTTGTCCATCTTCTTGCTCCTAGAAATCTCAGACGCCCGGCGGACTTTAGAGCGATCTTCGTTCAAATTGAATCGCCCTCTCTCCATCGTCATTCCCGCGTAGGCGGGAATCCGGGGCCAACGCCTCGTCGCTTGCCCTGGCCCCCCGCCTTCGCGGAGGCGACAACTCAAATAGGTGAACACGCTTCCCTGGAC
This sequence comes from Allostellaceae bacterium, assembly GCA_036268075.1. Lineage (GTDB taxonomy): Bacteria > Pseudomonadota > Alphaproteobacteria > ATCC43930 > CGMCC-115725 > DATARH01. Next base: position 25,716 of record DATAUV010000047.1, read on the forward strand.
AGCTCCGTTATCAGAACAGATCGCGAAACGCCTCGTCCACCGGCACGCGATACCCGTCGGCGAGCCGGTTGGTCTCGTTCGCCATCCCGACGACGGCGACCAATTCGGCGAACGCGGCCTTGGTCATGCCCAGCTTTTTCGCCCCCGCGCCGTGCGAGGCCATGCAGTATTGGCAGCTATTGGTGATGCTGACCGCGAGGTAGATCAGCTCCTTGATCGCGGGGTCGAGCGCGCCCGGCGCCATGACCTCCTTGATGCTTTCCCAGGTGCGCTTGAGCGTCGGCGGGTCGTTGGCCAGCGCCTTCCAGAAATTGTTGATCCAGTCGGTCTTTCGCGTCGCCATGATGTCGTCGTAGACGGCGCGCACCTCGGGTCCGGCCTCGGCGTATTCGATCAGCGGCACGACACTCATTTTCCCACTCCCGCGCGGCGTAATTCAGGGCCCAGCCGGCCGATCAGAAACAGCCCCAGCATGCGGAAATCGCTGACCAGCGACCAGGCCGGGTGGCTGAAGGTTTCCGGCCGGTTGCGCTCGAATCTGGCGTGCGCGAACCAGGCCGGGCCGTAGCCGACGAGCGGCGCCGCCGCGAACCAGCCCCATTCGCCCCGCGCCGCCCCGACCGCCAGCGCCGCGAGCGCCAGCAGCGTGCCGGCGTAATGCACCGCCCGGGTGCGCCCGTCGGCATGGGCACAGAGATAACGGGGCCAGAATTCGGCATAATTCATCGCGACAAAACCGCCGGCCATGCTTGTCAAGCGGGGGCCGCCATCGTAAGTGAACGGGTTCGGCAATCCAACTCCCTGGGGGAGTTTCCAGTATGGGCTTCAAGGTAGCGGTGGTCGGCGCCACCGGCAATGTCGGGCGCGAGATGCTGAGCATCCTCGCCGAGCGGGAATTCCCCGCCGACGACGTGATCGCACTGGCCTCGACCCGGTCGATCGGCATGCAGGTGTCGTTCGGCGAGGACGATCTGCTCGACGTGCAGGCGCTCGACAGCTTCGATTTCCGCGGCGTCGATATCGTGCTGTCGTCGCCGGGCGCCAAGGTATCGGCCCAGTTCGCCCCGCGCGCCGCCAAGGCCGGCGCCGTCGTCATCGACAACACCTCGCATTGGCGGATGAACCCGGACGTGCCGCTGGTCGTGCCCGAGGTCAATCCCAAGGCCATCGCCGGCTACAAAAAGCGCGGCATCATCGCCAACCCGAACTGCTCGACGATCCAGATGGTCGTCGCGCTGAAGCCGCTGCACGATCTGTTCAAGCTGAAGCGGGTCGTCGTCTCGACCTATCAGTCGGTGTCCGGCGCCGGGCGCGAGGCGATGGACGAGCTGTTCCGCCAGACCCGCTCGGTCTACGTCAACGATCCGATCAAGCCCGAGCATCTGACCAAGCAGATCGCGTTCAACGTGATCCCGCATATCGACGTGTTCATGGAGGACGGCGCGACCAAGGAAGAGTGGAAGATGGCGGTCGAGACGCGAAAAATCCTCGACCCCGACATCGCCGTGTTCGCGACCTGCGTGCGCGTGCCGGTGTTCATCGGCCACGCCGAGTCGATCAATTGCGAGTTCGCGAAGCCGGTCACGGTCGCCGCCGCCCGCGACGCCTTGCGCACGACGCGGGGGATCAACGTCGTCGACCACCGCAACGACGCCGGCTATGTGACCCCGGCCGAGGCCGCGGGCGAGGACGCGGTCTATGTCAGCCGCATCCGCGTCGACCCGACGGTGACTAATGGGTTAGCTATGTGGGTGGTCGCCGACAATCTGCGCAAGGGCGCCGCGCTCAACGCCGTGCAGATCGCCGAGCTCCTGGCGGACGAACACCTCGTCACCCGCCGCCCCACCGCCAAGGTCCAACCCCTGCGCCGGCCCGCGGCGGAATAGGTACGTCTCCCGCCGCCGCGGTGGCCCCGCTGCACGCGCATCGTGCGTCCTTCGAGACGCGGACATTGCCCGCTCCTCAGGATGAGGGTGGGTTTTGCCTGGCAGCACCAGCTCCCCTCATCCTGAGGAGCGCCCGCCGGGCGCGTCTCGAAGGACGCTTTGCCGCATGTCCGGGATCGCAACGGCCGGTGACGCTGTTTAGGAACGTTGCGCCAAGTGCGCATTCGAGGCGCCGCCGCCCGTGACCACCACCCCCGACCGCGTTCCGCCGCCCTCTTCGCTATCGCCGGTCGGCATCATCTCGCCCAACGCGCTGGCGCCGGATGTCTTTCTCGGCCGCGAGATCACCCCCCGCACCCGCCGCCGCATCGAGAATTTCCGGGCGAACCGGCGCGGGTTCTGGTCGCTATGGATTTTTCTCGTGCTGTTCGTGATCAGCCTCGTCGCCGAGTTTGTCGCCAACGACCGCCCGATCCTGATCCGCTATGACGGCGGCTTTTACCTGCCGATCCTGCACAATTACTCCGAGCGCGTTTTTGGCGGATTTCTGCCGAGCAACGCCGATTACAGCGATCCCGAGGTGGTCAAGCTGATCACCGAGAAGGGATGGATCGTCTGGCCGGTGATCCCGTACAGCTACAATACGATCACCAACGCGCCGGGCCCCTACCCCGCCGCGCCGTCAGCCGCCGATTGGCTCGGCACCGACGACCAGGGCCGCGACGTGCTGGCGCGGCTGATCTACGGGTTCCGCATCTCGGTGCTGTTCGGGCTCGCGCTGACGCTCTCCTCGTCGGTGATCGGGGTCGCGGCGGGCGCGATCCAGGGGTTTTTCGGCGGCTATGTCGATCTCGGCATGCAGCGCTTTATCGAGATCTGGTCAGGGCTGCCGGTGCTCTACCTGCTGATCATCCTCGCCACCTTCGTGCAGCCCGATTTCTGGTGGCTGCTGGGGCTGATGCTGCTGTTTTCGTGGACGAGCCTCGTCGACGTCGTGCGCGCCGAGTTCCTCCGCGCGCGCAATTTCGACTATGTGCGGGCGGCGCGGGCGCTCGGGGTCGGCGACTGGACGATCATGGTCCGCCACGTGCTGCCCAACGCCACCGTCGCGACGATCACGTTTATGCCGTTCATCCTCAACAGCTCGATCGCGACGCTGACCTCGCTCGACTTTCTCGGCTTCGGCCTGCCGGCGGGGTCGCCGTCGCTCGGTGAGTTGCTGGCGCAGGGCAAGAACAACCTCCAGGCGCCGTGGCTCGGCATCACCGCGTTTATCGTGCTGTCGCTGATGCTGAGCCTCCTCACCTTTGTCGGCGAGGCGGTGCGCGACGCGTTCGACCCGCGCAAGGTGTCGGGATGAGCCTTCTCGAGATTCGCGACCTCAGCGTCACCTTCGCCGGCTGGCGCGGGGCGCCGCCGGTCAGGGCGGTCAGGGGCATTTCGTTCGACCTCGAAAAAGGCGAGACGCTGGCGCTGGTCGGCGAGTCGGGGTCGGGGAAATCGGTGACCGCGCTGTCGGTCTTGCAGCTCCTGCCCTACCCGTCCGCCTCGCACGACCCCGGCAGCAGCATCAAATTCGCCGGCGAGGAGATGATCGGCGCGCCGCCGGTGCGGCTGCGCGAGGTGCGCGGCAACCGCATCGGCATGATCTTCCAGGAGCCGATGACCTCGCTCAACCCGCTCCACACGCTCGAAAAGCAGATCGCCGAGGCGCTGCTGATCCACCGCCACCTGACCGCCGCGGCGGCGCGGCGGCGCACGATCGAGCTGTTGCACCTGGTCGGGCTGCGCGACGCCGAAAGCCGCCTCGGCGCGTATCCGCACCAACTTTCCGGTGGGCAGCGCCAGCGCGTGATGATCGCGATGGCGCTCGCCAACGAACCCGACATCCTGATCGCCGACGAGCCGACGACCGCGCTCGACGTGACGATCCAGGCCCAGATCCTAGAATTGATGCACGAGCTGCGCGACCGGCTCGGCATGGCCCTGTTGCTGATCACGCACGACCTCGGCATCGTCCGCCGCCTCGCCGACCGGGTCTGCGTGATGACCCAGGGCGAGATCGTCGAGAGCGGGCCGGGCGAGGACATCTTCACCCGGCCCCAGCACGCCTACACCCGGCATTTGCTGAGCGCCGAACCCAAGGGCCGCGCGGTGCCGGACGACCCCGCGGCACCGGCGCTGGTCGAGGGAAGCGGGCTCAAGGTGTGGTTCCCGATCCGCGGCGGGCTGATGCGGCGCGTGCGCGGGCACGTCAAGGCGGTCGACGGGGTGTCGCTGACCGTGCGGCGCGGCACGACGCTCGGCGTCGTCGGCGAAAGCGGGTCGGGCAAGACGACGCTCGGCCTCGCCCTCTTGCGCCTGACGCCGAGCGAGGGCGACATCCGCTTTGACGGGCACGACATCGCCGCCACCCCGCAAAAGCAGCTCCGCCCGCTCAGGCGCCAGATGCAGGTGGTCTTTCAGGACCCCTATGCGAGCCTCTCCCCCCGCCTTTCGATCGAGCAGATCATCAGCGAGGGGCTCCAGGTCCATCGCCTTGCCGCGAACGATGCCGAGCGCCGCCGGATGATCGACGAGGCGCTGACCGAGGTCGGGCTCGACCCCGGCGCGGCCCAGCGCTACCCGCACGAATTCTCCGGCGGCCAGCGCCAGCGCGTCGCGATCGCCCGCGCGCTCGTCCTCAAGCCCCGCTTTCTGGTGCTCGACGAGCCGACCTCGGCACTCGATATGTCGGTGCAGGCCCAGATAGTGGACTTACTTCGGGGCCTTCAGGAAAAACATGGGCTTACGTATCTATTTATCAGCCATGATTTGAAAGTAGTCCGTGCCTTAGCCCATCAGATTCTGGTGATGAAGGACGGCGAAATCGTCGAGTCCGGCACGACCGAAGCGGTGATGACCGCGCCGACCCATCCCTACACGAAGGCGCTGATGAAGGCGGCGTTCGACATCGTCACCACGCACGCCTGAGCCGGTCGTCGCGCGCTGCCCCTCATTCCAGCCCTCTGCCCCGCGAACGAGGAGAGGGAGCGCAACTCATCCCCTCGCCCCGCTCGCGGGGAGAGGGAGGGGCCTGTCGCGAAGCGATGGGAGGGTGAGGGGCCGTCTCCGCTCAATGCCGCAGGCGAGACAGGCTTGCCGAGGGCGGCGCGGCGTGGAAATCTGCGCCCCCAAGCGTCGGAGCGAGCGGGAGGAGAGGCGGATGCGCGTCGTCATCGTGGGCCAGCAGGCTTTCGGAAAATCCGTGTTGGACGCTTTCCTCGCGCGCGGCGACGAGGTCGTCGGCGTCTTTGCCGCACCCGAGCGCCCCGGCGCCCGGCCCGACCCGCTGGTCCAGGCGGCCGAGGAAAAAAAGCTGCCGCTCTACCGTTTCGCGAAATACTCCGACCCCGAGGCGCAGGAAACCCTGAAGGGGCTCAGCGCCGATATCGGCGTGATGGCCTATGTGCTGCTGTTCGCGCCGCCCGAATTCTGCGCGATCCCCAAGCACGGGATGATCCAGTTCCACCCGTCGCTGTTGCCGCTGCATCGCGGCCCGGCGGCGATCCCGTGGGCGATCATCCGCGGCCGCGCCGAGACCGGCCTCTCGATCTTCCGCCCGACCCCCGGCCTCGACGAAGGCCCGGTGATCCTGCAAAAGCGCGTGACGATCGGCCCCGACGACACCGCCGCCTCGCTCTATTTCGACAAGATCTTCCCGCTCGGCGTCGAGGCGCTGGTGCAGGCCGCCGACCTCGTCAGCAGCGGCCGCGGCACCGAATGGACCCAGAACGAGGGCGAGGCGGCCTATGAGGGCTGGGTGCGCGAAGCCGAAAGCCGCATCAACTGGGCGACCCATGTCGACTACACCTACGATTTGATCCGCGGCTGCAACCCGGCGCCGGGCGCCTGGACCACCCATGGCGAGCAGCGGCTCTATCTGTTCGACGCGAAGAAGGCGCTCGCCCCGACCTTTGGCGCGGTGCGCGGCAAAAAGCTCGGCGAAATCGTCTCGTCCGGCCCCGATGGCATCCGCATCCACGCCCAGGGCGGCTTCATCGACGTCGCCCGCCTCCGCCTCGGCGACGGCGCCAAGATCAAATCCGCCGAAGCCGGGATCGAAGTCGGCACGATTCTGGGGGTGTAAGGGATAAGGAGCGCGGATATCCGATCCCCTCGCCCGAATTGCGGGAGAGGGTGGCGACCCCGGCGAAGGCCGGGGGAGACGGGTGAGGGCGCGGCGCAGCGCGGTGTCGGAAAGCGAACGGCGTCTTGCGCCGCCCTCACCCTCCCATCGCTGCGCGACGGTCCCTCCCTCTCCCGCAATTCAGGCGAGGGGATGATCTCGCCCTTTCCCAATCCTTAACCCCTTTTTTCCGATACTCGCCGGCATGGAACCGGTGTCTCCCTCGCTTCTCGCCCAGCTCCGTACCGGCGACTGGCTCGACCGGCGGCGGATCGGGCTGTTGGCCGCGATCCTCCTCGCCGTCGAGCTCGTCTTTTTCGCCTTCATCGTCGCCGGCACGCATGGCTGGATCGTGCCGCTCGACAAGCCGTGCACGACCGATTTCGTCAGCTTCTACGCCGCCGGTGCGCTCGCCGACGCCGGCACGCCGGCGCTCGCCTACGACCAGGCCGCGCATCTGGCCACCGAAGAGGCGATTACCGCGCGCGGCATCCAGTACCAGTTCTTCTTCTATCCGCCGGTGTACCTCTTGCTCTGCGCGGTGCTGGCGCGGCTGCCGTACCTCGTCGCCTTTGTCGGGTTTGCCGCCGCGGGCCTGTTCGCCTATCTCGCCGTCGCCCGCCGCATCCTCGACGACACGAGCGGCGCCGCCCTTCTCGTCCTCATCGCCTTCCCGGCGGTGTTCTGGAATATCGGGCTCGGGCAGAACGCGTTCCTCAGCGCGGCGCTGTTCGGCGGCGCGACGCTGCTCGTGGACCGGCGGCCGGTCGTCGCCGGCATCCTCTTCGGCGCGCTCTGCTACAAGCCGCATTTCGGCCTGTTGATCCCGCTGGCGCTGGTCGCCGCCGGACGCTGGCGCACGATCGCCGCGGCGGGCGCGACGGTGGCCGCGCTGATCATCGCCTCGGTCGCGCTCTACGGCCTCGACACCTGGCGCGATTACGTCGCCGCCTCGGCCGCCGCGCCGGCGATGTACGGCTCGGGGCGCATCCTCTTCGCCGGGTTCGTCAGCCCGTTCGGCGCGGTCCGGCTCGTCGGCGGCGGCGTAACACTGGCTTACGGGGTGCAGGCGGCGATGACCGCGACCGGCGCGGCGCTGGTCTGGGCGGTGTGGCGCCGCGGCCTGTCGCTGCCGCTGCGGGCGGCAACGCTGGCTTCGGCGACGCTCGTCGCGGTGCCGCTGGCGCTGCTCTACGACCTGATGCTAGGCGCGGTCGCGGTCGCGTGGCTCGCCCGCGACGAAGGCCCTGCCCCGGCCTGGGAAAAGACCGTGCTGGCCCTCTTGGTCCTGTCGCTGGTCGATGCCCGCAACCTGGCCGAGGAATTTCACCTGCCGGTGACCTCGCTCGCGGCGCTGGCGCTGTTCGTGCTGGTCGCGCGCCGGGTCTTCGCCGAGCTGGGCCGGGCGGCGCTGCCGTTTATGCCGGCGTCGCCCGCGCGTTTACGCTAGATCGGATTTTGCTCTAGCGGGCGCCTTCGTAGAATTCGGCCAGGCTGGTCGGCTTCAGATAGTTCTGCTCGAAATCGGCGAGGGCGGCGAGCGCCTCGATGTCGTTGATCGTAAAGCGGTGCTCGCGGATCGTCACCAGCCCGTCCTCGGAAAGCCGGCGCAAGACGCGGTTGACGTAGGGAAGGCTCAACCCCAGCGCGTCGCCGATCACCTCCTGGCTCAGCCGGATGCGGTACGAGCATTCGTCGGCGAGGCCGATCACCTGCAGCCGGGTCAAGAGCTCGAGCAGGAAATGCGCGACGCGCTCGAGCGCGGTGCGGCGCCCGACGAGGATCAGGTGCTCGACATAGATCGCCGTCTCGCAGGCGAACGACCACAGAATCTTCGCCGCCAGCCGCGGCTGCGTATCCGTCAGCCGCACGAGACGCTGGATCGGGATCGCCTCGACCTGCGCGTCGGTCAGCGCCCGCACCGAATAGAGCGCGTTGTCGAACAGGCAGCCGGGCATCCCGGCGAAGTCGCCCGGAACCGCGAGGTTGACGATCTGCCGGCGGCCGTCGCGCAAGACGCGGTAGCGCATGAGGATGCCGTCGGCAACGAGGAAAACCGTGCGAGAACTGCGGCCCTCGACGATGAGGTCCTCGCGGCGACGGACCGCGCGCGTGCCGATGGACAGCTCGCGCAGGAGCGGCAGATCGTCCGCGTCGAGCGGAGCGAATGCTTCCAACTTGCGGGCAAGCCGCGCTACGCCGCAAGGCGCCACGCCGTCAGGCAGTCCCATCCGCTCCCGTCCAAGTATATTTTATTAGTTAGCCAGTCCACTTTTGAGGCTGACCCTACCTGAACTTGTTCCCCCCTGTCAAAGCTGTGACAACCCCAACATCAACTTGCTCACGCTGCCCCACCGGGTGAACAGATTTCCGAACATTATCATTGCCATAGACCTGATCGGACAACCTGTCTTTTATTAGTGTGCCCGGCACGTCCATCTCTACCGTTGATTGGTCACGCCGCGGGAACGACCCTGCCGTCCGGCCCGATCGCCGCGGAAATGCTGGGGGAACCACGAATATCCGGCGCCATGCAGGACGAGTGAGATATAATTGCCACTAGTTTGGTAAAAAAGGCACCAAATCGTCAATGCGATCGAGTAAGTCGCCCCAAGAGTGCGGAATGATCGCGGCGTAACGGCTCCGAGGAGCCGACGGCACGGCAGCCTGAGACTACCGAGATTCCCTATAACAGATTGAATAAATGACAATAATATACGATCGCCGCGCCTGTTCGATCGACATGAAAAAGGCTCATTAGGTTTATCTAATATGACAACCCGTCATTTGATAAATGTGATCAATGCATCTGGTGCAAAGATATTTCGGCGCCTCCCCAGTAATCAACCGAACGGTTCAATGCGGGATTTCAGTTTTCCGCATTTACGAATTCGGAAGGGGGAGCAATGACCAGGAAGCGAACACTAGGCACCATGGCGGCGCTCGGCGGATTGGCCGCCTTTGCGCTGTTGAGTGGGGTGCCGAACGCCAAGGCCGACGAGGTGTCGGACCTTCGCGCCAATAACGAGCTCCTCCAGCAGAGGCTCGATCAAATCGCGCAAGTCGGCAATAACGGCCCGTCGCGTCTGTTCTCGGCCGACGAGAGGGCGAGCACGGCGGCGGCAATGGCGGGCAGCTTCCCGCGGTCGTTCCTGATCCCGGGCACCGACAGCTCGATCCGCGTCGGCGGCAACATCACCTGGATCGCCGACTACTATCTCGAAAGCGGCAACGCCAATGGCAGCCCGTGGTCGACGACCCTCGGCGCTAACGGCACCGTCCAGGGGATCGGCGTCAACACCGCCAACAACGCCAAGGGCAGCGGTGATTTCGGCGAATCGATGCGCCAGTCGAAGCTCTCGGTCGAAACCCGCACCCCGACGCCGTACGGCGAGGCGCGGTCATATATGGAGTTCGATTGGGCCGGTTCGACCAGCTACGCGCCGGGCGGCGCCGACCCGGCGGCGATCGCCGATAACCTCGTGCCCCGGCTGAAATACGCCTACGGCACGTTGGGCGGGTGGCTCGCCGGCCAGGCCAACTCGAACTTTGAAGATCCCGACGCGAACTCGGAAACACTCGACTTCGGCGGCAACGTAGGCGAGCCGGGCCGCGTCCGCGTCGCCCAGTTGCGTTACACGATACCCTTGAGCTGGGCCTGGGGTGGCGCGCTGTCGTTCTCGGCGGAAAACCCGGAAG
>DATAUV010000048.1:0-43477 GCA_036268075.1 Allostellaceae bacterium
GGCCGGGACCCACTCGTCAGCCGCTGGTGCGTTTGAGACGTGGGTCCCGGCCTTCGCCGGGATGACGGAAATGGGGTTCGGAGGGAAATGACAGGCGCCGGTACCCTCTTCGCGCTCCTCCGCGAGCAATCGCCCGAAGCAACGGCGGTCATCGCCAACGGCCGCCCCACCACCTACGCCGAGTTGGCCGCCACCGCCGCTCGCCGCGCCGGCGGGATGCGCGCGCTCGGGGTCGAGCGCGGCGGGCGGGTGGGTATCCTGATGGAAAACCGCCTGGAATGGCTGGAGACGGCCTTCGCCGCCGCCATGCTCGGCGCGGTCGCGGTGCCGTTCAGCACCTGGTCGAAGCCGGCCGAGCTGTCGTACCTGATCGCCGATGCCGGGCTCGACCTCCTCGTCGCGGTCGGTGCATTCGGCGGCCAGGATTTTGCCGCCGCGCTCGCCGCACTCGACCAGCCCCTGCCGCCGGTCGTCATCCTCGACGCCGAGAAGCGGCCCGGCTGGATCGCCTATCACGATCTCACCGGCGACCCACCTGCGGAGATCGCCGCCCGGCCCGACGACGACGCCTTTATCCTCTACACCTCCGGCTCCAGCGCCCGGCCCAAGGCGGTGCGCCTCAGACAAGGCCGTACCGTCGAGAACGGGTTCCATATCGGCGAGCGCATGGGTCTCAAGCCCGATGACCGCGTCCTGCTCGCGCCGCCGCTGTTCTGGTCCTACGGCGCCGCCAACGCGCTGCCGGCGGCGCTCTCGCATGGCGCGGCGCTGGTGCTGCAGCCGCGCTTCGAGCCCGGGGGCTGGCTCGACCTGATCGAGCGCCACCGCTGCACCGCGGTCTACACGCTGCCCAGCATGACCGGCGCCGCGCTGCGCCATCCCGGTTTCCGCCGCGAGCGCACCGCGAGCCTCCGCACCGGGCTGATGATCGGCAGTCCTGAGGAAGTCCGCGTCGCCGCCGAGGAGCTTGGGGCCGCGCGAATCTGCAACATCTACGGCTCGACCGAGACCTACGGGAATTGCTGCGTCACCCCGGCCGAGTGGCCGCTCGACCGGCGCATGCGCAACCAGGGTCCACCACTGCCGGGTGCGCGCCTCCGCATCGCCGACCCCGAAACCGGCGCAGCCTTGCCGGCCGACGAGATCGGGGCGGTCGAGGTCGCCGGTTCGGCCACCCCCGGCTATGCCGGCGCCAGCGCCGCCGCCAACGAAGCCGCCTTCACCGCCGACGGCTATTTCCGCACCGGCGATCGCGGTTCGCTCGACGCCGCCGGCGATTTTCATTTCGCCGCGCGCGACAACGACATGATCAAGCGCGCCGGGATCAACGTCTCCCCGGCCGAGGTCGAGATCGTGCTGCTGCAATACCCCGGAATCGCCCAGGCCGCCGTCGTCGGCGCCACCGCCGGCGAGCGCGGCGAGGCGATCGTCGCTTTCGTTGTCGCCGCCGAGGGCGCAATCCTCGACCCCGAAGCCCTCCGCGCCCATTGCCGCGCCCTCGCGTCGAGCTACAAGGTCCCCGACCGGATCGAACTCTGCGCCGCGCTGCCGACGACCGAGACCGGCAAGCTTTTCCGACGAGGGCTGAAGGAGATGGCGGCGGCTTTCTTCGCCGACACGTGACTCGCGTCGCTCGGCCCTCACCCGTCTCGCTGCGCGATCCACCCTCTCCCGCAATGCGGGCGAGGGGGAACTCTGGGCGAGACATTGAAGCTGCCCCCTCTCCCGCATTGCGGGAGAGGGTGCCCGAAGGGCGGGTGAGGGCCTGTTTCCGCCGCACCAGCCCTACGAATAATCCGGCCGCCGCTTCTCCCGGAACGCCGCCACCCCCTCGGCGAAATGCGGGCTCTCGCGCACCTTGTCGCCGAGCGCCTGTTCCATCGCCTCGCGGCTTTTGGCGAAGTCGGCGCTGGTCGTGCTGAGCTGCTCCTTGACCGCCTGCACCGCCGAGGGGCTGTTGGCGGCGATCGCCTCGGCGGTTTGGAGCGCCCACGGCATCATCCCGGCGGGCTCGACGATGCCGTTGACCAGCCCGATCCGCTCGGCGAACGCCGCGTCGACGAGGCGCCCGGTCAGCAGCAAATCCATCGCGTGCACATGCCCGATCTGCCGCGCCAGCTTTACGGTCGCGCCGCCGAACGGATAGATCGACCACTTCACCTCGGGCAGGCCGAACCGCGCCGCCGGGACGGTCATGCGGATATCGGTCGACAGCAGCAATTCGACCCCGCCGCCGACGCAGTCGCCGTTGACCGCGGCGATGATCGGCTTCGAGAACGGCGTGTCCTTCAAGAGCGCGCGGTTGATCACGTGCGCCATCTCGGGGCTGGCGCTGAGGTCGCCGCTGATATCGGCGCCGACGCAGAACGAGCGCCCGCCCGCCCCGGTCAGGATCACCGCGCGGCAGTCCGGGTCGGGGTCGAGCCGGTCCCACAATTCGGCCAGGTCGACCATCATCGCCCGCGTCATCGCGTTGCGCCGCGCCTCGTAGGCGATCGTCACGATGGTGATGTGGCGCTGATGGGTATTGACGCGGATTTCCATCGCTTGCTCCCGGCGCGCTCGGCGGAGACACTGCCCGCATGATCTGGAGAAACGCATCATGAGCACTTTCGACCGCGTGCGCGTGCTCGATTTCACGACGACGATCGCCGGCCCGCATTGCACCCGGCTGATGGCCGATCTCGGCGCCGAGGTGATCAAGATCGAGGCGCCCGAGGGCGACATGATGCGTTCGCGCCCGCCGATGCGGGAAGGCGCGAGCACCTCGTTCGGCCAGCTCAACACCGGCAAAAGGAGCCTCGTCCTCGATTTGAAGCGCCCCGAGGCGGTCGAGGCGGTAAAGCGCCTGGTCAAGACCGCCGATGTCGTCGTCGAGAATTTCCGCCCCGGCGTGATGAAGCGCTTCGGCCTGGACTACCCCGCGCTCCACGCGGTGAACCCCGCGATCGTCTATTGCGCGATCTCAGGCTACGGCCAGACGGGCCCCTCCGCAGGCCTCCCGGCCTACGCCCCGGTGATCCACGCCGCGTCCGGCTTCGACCGCGCCCACATGGCCTATCAGGGGGCCGAGCGGCGCCCCGATTATTGCGGCATCTACATCGCCGACGTGCTGACCGGCACTTACGCCTTCGGCGCGATCTCGTCCGCGCTCTACCAGCGCACGGTTTCCGGTGAAGGCCAGATGATCGACGTGTCGATGCTCGAAAGCATGCTGAGCCTCACCCTCAGCGAGATCCAGTCGGCGCAGTTCCACATCCCGCCGATCCCGCGCCAGATATTCGGGCCGGTGCAGTGCCGGGACGGCTACATCATGCTCGCCGTCGCCAGCGAGCGGACGTTCCAGAACATGGCCGTCGCCTCCGGCCACAAAGACTGGATCGAGGACCCGCGGTTCAAGCTCTACGCCGACCGCCGCAACAATTGGGGCCAGTTGATCGACGAGCTGGAGACCTGGTCCGGCCAGTTGTCGACCGCCGAGGTGCAGGCCGCGTTCGACAAGCACGGCGTCCCGTCATCGCCTTATCGCACGGTCAAGGAGGCGATGGAGGACCCCCAGCTCGCCCATCGCGAGGCGCTCGCCACCGTGCGCGACCACGGCGGCGAGTTCCGCATGCTGAACCCGCCTTTCCGCATGACCGGCAGCGACACCGCGACCCGCCCCTACGTCAACGCCCTCGGCGCCGACAGCGCGGCGGTGCTGGGCGAGCTGGGCTATTCGGGGGCCGAGATCGCGGCGTTGGTCGAAGGCGGGGTGACGGTCGAGGGATAGGAGGCGGCGGCGAGTGGCGCGGGCGTCCAAGTCACGCAATTTCCTGCTCGGCCTCTCCCTCCGGCGCGACGAGGTCCCGTCCTTTGACGCCTACCCGTTCACCATCCCGGCGATCGGCGGCCTGCGCGAGCTGCCCTTCGACCATCCTGTCACCTTTCTGATCGGCGAGAACGGCGCGGGGAAATCGACGCTGCTGGAGGCCTTGGCGATCGCCTGGGGCCTCAACCCCGAGGGCGGCGGCCGCAATTTCGAGTTCGCGACCCGCGCCTCCCATTCCGACCTCAACCGCTACCTGCGGCTGAACCGCAGCCCCCGTCGCGCGCTCGACGCCTATTTCCTGCGGGCCGAGAGCTATTACAACGTCGCCACCCAGATCGAGGAACTCGACAAACAGCCCGGCGGCGGCCCCAAGGTCATCGGCTGGTACGGCGGCAAATCCCTCCACGAACAGTCGCATGGCGAGTCGTTTTTCGCGCTGTTCATGAACCGGCTCGGCGCCGAGGGCTTCTTTCTCCTCGACGAGCCCGAGGCGGCGCTGTCGCCCAACCGCCAGCTCGCCTTTCTGTCGCGGATGCACGATCTGGTGCGGCGCGGTTCGCAATTCGTCATCGCCACCCATTCGCCGATCCTGCTGGCCTACCCCGACGCCGCGATCTACCTCCTCGCCGACGGCCCCCCGCACCGCGTCGACTACCGCGACACCGAGCACTACACCGTCACCCGCAACTTCCTCACCCGCACCGAGCAGATGCTGGCGATCCTGCTGGAGGAGTCCGAAGAGGACGAGTGACGCCCGCCGCACGCCTCGCTGTGCTCCGCGCCCCCACCCGTCACGCTTCGCGTGCCACCCTCTCCCGCAGTGCGGGCGAGGGGAAGATATCGGGCGGCTGGCGTCTCGCTCCGTATCCCTCGCCCGCATTGCGGGAGAGGGGGCCGACCCCGGCGCAGCCGGGGATCGGCGGGTGAGGGCGGCGCCTAGCGCCGAACGCTTGACACTCCCGGCCTGAGCGGCCCATCTACCCGCCGCACCGAATTTCAACCCGAGGGAGAACCTTGATGACGACGACGCGCCGCACCGTGCTGACCCGTGGGGCCGCCGCGATCGCTGCCGGCGTTGCCGCGCCGACGATCCTCGCCTGGCCGGCCGGCGCCGCGGAGTTCGCCTATAAATACGGCACCGCGCTGCCCGACGGACACCCGATGGTCATTCGCGGGAAAGAGGCGGCGGCGAAGATCAAGGAGGAAACCGGCGGCAAGCTCGACATCACCCTCTACCCGAACAGCGTGCTCGGCCAGGACACCGCGATGATGTCGCAGGCTGTCGCCGGCGGCCTCGAAATCTACGGGATGTCGGTCGATATCCTGGCGCAGCGCAACCCGGCCGCCGCTATCTTCGGCGTCGGCTTCGCGTTCAAAGACGTCGATGTGGCATTTCAGTCGATGGATGGCGACCTCGGCAAGTTCGTCCGCAACATCTCGGAAAAGGTCGGGCTCTACTGCATCGACAAGGCCTACGACCACGGCTTCCGCGAGATCACCAGCAAGGCCAAGCCGATCCTCGCCCCGGACGATCTCAAGGGGTTCAAGATCCGCCTGCCGGTGGCGCCGCTGTTCATCGCGCTGTTCAAGCATCTCGGCGCGTCGCCGACGCCGATCAATTTCGGCGAGGTCTACAGTGCGCTGCAGACCGGCCTCGTCGACGGCCAGGAAAACCCGCTGATCCTGATCGACACCGCCAAGCTCTACGAGGTGCAGAAATTCTGCAGCATCACCAACCATATCTGGGTCGGGCTGCACGTCTCGTTCAACAACGCGGCGTGGAAACGACTGCCGAGCGACGTGCAGGCGATCGCCTACAAGCATTTCGCCGCCGGCGCGATGGCCGAGCGCAAAGACTGGCAGGAGATGAACAAGACCGAGGTCGACAAGCTGACCAAGGGCGGACTGACCTTCAAGACCCCCGACACCAAGCCGTTCCAGGAGGCCCTGCGCAAGTCGGGCTTCTACCCGGACATGAAGAAGGAAATGGGCGACGAAGCCTGGGGGCTGTTGGAGAAATATACCGGTCCGCTGGCGTAGCGTCCCTCGCCCGCTCCTCGCTGCGCTCGGCCCTCACCCGTCTCGCGTTGCTCGCCACCCTCGCCCGCATTGCGTCGCATTGCGGGCGAGGGGACGCGGCGAGGCGCCTCCAACTATCTTGACCCTCGGGCGCAGCTGGTCGGCGACCTGTCGCCACTGAGTTCTGGCGGCTTCGGCATCATCCTGGGCGAAGGCGGCGCCGATGAAGGCCGAGACGACGAGGCGGCCCTGCTTGCCGGCATGGGCCAGCACGTTGCGCATGAAGTGGACGCGGCAGCGCTGCCACGAAGAGTTCAGAACCTTGGCGATGGCAGCCTTCAACCCCTCATGAGCATCCGAGACGACAAGCTTGACGCCGCGCAAACCGCGCCGGGCGAGCTTGCGCAGGAAGTCGGTCCAGAAGGTCTCGGCCTCCGACGCGCCGATCGCCAGGCCCAGCACCTCGCGCCTGCCGTCGCCATTGACGCCGACCGCGACGATCACCGCGACCCAGACGATGCGACCGTCGCGGCGCGCCTTCACATCGGTCGCGTCCAGCCAGATATAGGGCCATTCGCCCTCGAGGGGCCGGTCGAGGAAGGCCGCGATCTTGCCATCGATCTCGCCGCACAGCCGGCTGACCCCGGCCTTCGCCGGGGCAGGCTCTGGCTCTTGGAGATGCCGGTCATGCCCATCGCCTTGACCAGCTCGTCGACCGAGCGCGTCGAGACGCCCTGGACGTAGGCTTCCTGGATCACCGCGGTCAGCGCCTTCTCCGCCATCCGGCGCGGCTCCAGAAAGCCCGGAAAGTAGCTGCCCTTGCGCAGCTTCGGAATGCGCAACTCGACCGTTCCGGCGCGGGGCTCCCAATCTCGGTCGCGATACCCGTTGCGGTGGGTGATCCGATCGGTGCTGCGTTCGCCGTGGCCGGCGCCAGTGCGGCCTTCTACCTCCAGCTCCATCAAACGCTGTGCGGCAAAGCCGATCATCTCGCGCAGCAGATCGGTATTCGAACTCTTCTCCAAAAGCGCCTGAAGGCTCATCATCTCGTCGGTCATCGTCGGGTCCTCGGTTCGGTGGAAGGGAGCCAACCGAAACCCTACCGAAGACCGGCGATGACCACCGCTGTGGATAAGCAGCCCGTCGCCGCCTGACTCTCGGCGGTCGCTGCGGCGGGCTACTTACCCACAGCTCCTACACCACCCCCAGGGACACGAGCTCGGCTGCGTCGTGGAACGCAAAGATCCCGTTTATTCCGGACATACTACGATCGGTTCTGTTTGATCGACGGTCGCTCGGAAGAGGGCGGCAGGCGATTTGAACTTTCCCGAGCTGTGCAACTCGGGCGGATTTTGCATCGTGGTGCTGGCGACCATAACTCAGTTATCACAGGCCGATCCCCGCAAGAAGGCTTGGAGGAACCATTTGTGATGCCAGTTGCGCTGATAGTTCTACCCGCATCTCAGCCGGTTTTCCGGCTAGCACACTTTTGATAACCTGCAACCCGCTCTTGGAAATCGTGCCGTCAAGGATTGCTCCTGCGAGATCGCGCGCTGTTCGTTCCTTTACTGCTTCGGGCAAAATTGACCATTGCAGCAGGCCGAACAGACCGCGCTCGAACATGACCTCGCCCTCATCGGGGCCGGTCAGATATGACATTCGCAGAGCCGAGAGAACCCGCGCTTCGGGGTCTCCGATCGCGACCCGGGTGCCGGCGAGCCACAACCAATCGCCTGTTGCTGACGGCTGCACCGCCAGCAATGCTCCCAGCGCCTCGCCACGATTTGTGGCCGCGACCGGGTCCACGCCCGGGGACATTTGCGTTAGCGATGCCCGAAGGGCTGCCCCGGACACGCCGGGGAGATCTCGCCACGCTGCAAAGCGACCGGCCGCGGTTCCTCCTGCTCGGAGGCCATCCCGCGCAGCAGCAAACCCGCTCACCTCCCAGCCGCGTAGCACAGTAAATCCATACAACGCCAGCATCGCGAGTGTTGTGTATGTCCTGGAAGTTCGCCAGGCCATTGTTATTTACTGTAGTAATTCTTATAATATCGGCTTCCGTAGTAATAGGAATACGCGTGCTTTCCGTACTTTTGCGCCTGACGGACGTTGACCCGATTGAATGCGACGCCGGCGATTTTGCGGTGGGCGGAGAGGAGATCGACGCAGGGTCGCACGAGTTCGCGGGCAGTCGCGGCCCAGCGGACCACAAACACGATCTTGTCGGTGAGGTGCGAGATGACCACGGGATCAACGACAGGACCTGCGGGCGGCGTGTCTATGAAGATCAGATCGTAACTCTCCTTGAGGTCGAGAATTAGTACCTTCATCCGCTCCGAGCCAAGCAAATCTGTCGGGTTCTGCGTCTTGTTACCAGCGGGGAGTATCGAGAATCCGCTGCTCTCTATCCATTTGACAGCTTCATTGAGGCTGGTGTCACCGAGCAACAGGTCGACGAGGCCCGGCTCCTTTTGCAGACGAAATATGCTGGTCGCCGTTGGGTGCCGTAGATCGGCGTCGATAAGGAGTACCTTGAGCTTGGCGGTAGCCGCCGACGCGGCCAGTGACAGTGCGATGGTCGTTTTCCCTTCCCCAGGTACCGCAGAGGTAAGCTGGATCACCCGGGGCGGGTTGTCGACGTCGGTCATCTGGATCCCGCTTCTCAGTGATCGCATTGCCTCGCCATAGCGCGATAGCGGCCGCGCGATCAGGTACTCATGGAGCGGCAGGGTGCCTTTGTCGAGTTTGAGTTCGCGCGAGGTAAGATGGCTGACCGACGTCAACACCGGCAGCCCGAGCAGATCCTCGACTTGTTTCGGCGTTGTGAACCCGGTGTTGAGTTTTTCCTTGGCAAGCGCCCCGCCGATGCCGAGCAATAGACCGATGAATAGGTTGACCGCCAAAAATTGAAGCCTGCGCGGATAGCTTGGAATGCCAGGAGGAAGGGCCGGCGAGATGATCCGCACCTCCTGCGGCTCAAAGGTCGATTGCTCCTGGGTGATCTTGGCCTGTTTGAGGAAATCCTCGTACAGAGTCTTGTTAGCGGCTGCGGTCCGCTCGAGCTCGCGCAGGTGGATCGCAGTCGCGTCATCGAGATTGTACTGACCGGTCGCCTGTGCCAGCGCCGCTTGAAGTGACGTTACCCGCGACTGCGCAAGTTCGTAGTCGTTCTTGATGCTGGCCGCCATGCGCGCGACTTCCGAACCGATGCTTCGCTCGACATCAGCAAGTTGGGCCCGAATGTTGACGACTAGCGGGTGTGAGGCGCCGTAGTGGGCAGTCAAGTCAGCCTCTTGCGCGGACAAATTGGCCGCCTGCTGGCGCAGGGTTGGCAGGGCGCCGCTGTTGGTGATGTCAGGCATGTTTTGCAGATTGCCGCCCTTCGCTTGCAGCGAGTTCAGCAGGCCAACTCGTGCTTTCTTCTGCTCGAGCTCGGTCTTCGCATCGATCAGTTTGCCGTTGAGGTCGGAAAGCTGCTGTTGGGTGAGCGTCGACCCACTACTCTGCATCAGCCCGTTAGCTGCTCGGAACTGCGTCACCGCCTCCTCGGAATCGTGGAGTTGTTCGCGCAGTCCGAGGAGTCGATCGCTGAGCCAGGCAGAGGCTCGCTTGGCAGCTTCGAATCGGGTGTCAAGCTTGTCGACGAGGTAGGCGTCGGCGATGGCGTTCGCCATACGGGCCGCTTTCGCCGGATCCGGTGAGGTAAAAGCGATCCCCAGCACGTAACCCTGCTGGGCGATTCGGGTCACCCGGAGAGCGGCCTTCAGCCCTTCGATCGAACGCAGCTCATTAGGCGGGATGACCTCGTTTCCGAGGGCCAGCGAGATCAACTTGTCGCTGCGAGCAGTATCGGTCGCGTCGCCGCCTAACTCGGCCGCGAGCGAGGTAAAGAAATACAGGACGCGATCGATCAATGGGGGCGGCTGGCGTTCGGTCTCAGAGGCCCCTGCCGCCGCGGCCGGTTCCAGAGTTAGATGCTCCTTCTCAACGACCCGCCGCAACAGCACGCTCGATTTGATCACGGTCATCTGGCTTTCAATCACCGCGCTGTCCAGAATCGCGTTAGTGAAGACCGACTCGCCGCCGGGCGGCTTCTCTCGCTGAGCGTCGAGTAGGACTTGGGCCGTCGCCGTGTAGAGCGGCGTGACCCGCGAGAGGTGGACGGCGCCGACCAACACCGCAATGGCCGTGATACCTAGGGTGAACTTCCACTGCCGCCAGATGAAGCTAATGGTTTCGCGCAGGTCGAAACCCTGATCCATCTGGTTCAGTTCGGACGCAGTCGGGAGGTTGCGATCAGCCATTAGCCTTCCAAATACTATCGATCAGCTAGGAATAGAACCGGCCGCGACGCGCCGCCGTCTGCTCAGTCTTCGAGTGGGACGCGCGAACTTTCCGATTGCGCGACGCCGGCACCGAGCAGCGCCATGAAGGTGAGGGTGATCGCCTGGATTTGCAGGCTGAAATCGACCAGCGAGTGTAGACCGAGCAGACACGCCGCAGACGCCGCCACTTGCGGCACGATCGCGTTCTCCTGTCGCCGCCGGGCGCCCTTGACGCATCGCACGACCAAGACCACGACACAGCCGATCAGCAGCGCACCGAACACGAGCCCCAGGCCCTGCAGCACTTCCAGATAGGTGTCGTGCGCCTGGCCCCAGATGCCGTCGACACTGAGCGACCGATCGCGGTAGATCCGGAACACCGCTGGAAAGGTTCCATAACCGAATCCGAGCAGGGGATAGTCCAAAATCGATCGGATGGTGAGTGCGTATACAGCCACCCGGCTTGGATCGCCCAGTCCGCGCTCCGCGAGAGACCCTTCGATCGTCTCCCCGAACATCACGATCGTTGCGATCGCGATGGCCAGCGCCGCGGCCAGAGTGATCAGCGATTGCCGGGATCGGCTCTTGATCCGCTTCCGCATGAGCACTGCGAGCATGATGGCGGACGCTGCCGTCGCCAGCGCACCGCCGCGAGAACCGGTGAGCAGCAGTGCCGTGAGTAAAACGAACCCCGCGGCGCAGAGCAGGGCGCCCTCGGGACCGCACGCTCCGATCAACATCGCTGCCTGATGGTGCCAGCTTCCGCTGGCGCCATCGAGGTTCCGTTGGAAATGCGCCAGGATCAGCCCCGTGGCGACAACGAGACAAACGCCGGCGTAGGCGGCAAACGAGTTATGGTTGACGTAGGTGCCGGTCACGCGCCCCGACGCCTCGACGATATCAAGCCCCGGTACCGATCCGGTTTTCGATGCAATGAGCCCGTACAGCGCATAGCCGGCGCCGATGGCCACCATCGACATGATCAACAGGCGTGCGCGCTTTGCGTCTCGGCAAAGCTGGAGAGACAGCGCGAAGGCGCTTCCCGCTGTCAGCAGGCGCAGCAGCGCCAGGTTGGTCAGATCGCGATCTATGCTGATGCTGCCGTGGACCGGCCGTCCCAGCGCCTTCGCCGCCATCTCCCAGACCGGGTTGTCGAGCGGAACCCATCCCCAGTCGATCGTCTGTAATCCGATCCAGCCGACAACGGCGCCGAACATCGCGGCCGGCACCGCTAGTTCGCGGAGAGCCACCGGATGTCCCTGGCGCCGTATCAGCAGCGAAAACTCATACAGCAGCGCAAGACCGGGGAAGATCATCGCGTTGACGCCCCAGGCGATCAGATCGTTGCTGCCGTACCAGAACGGCGCCCAGGCAAGCCCCGCCACGTATAGCCACAGGATGACACGATCACCGAGTGCGCCGCCGGGAATCACCCGCGCCGCGCGGCCTGTCCCCGCAACCTCGGTCCGACGGTGGATATAAGCCCCTGCCTTCATAGGGATTTGACTGCCGTTTGGTCTTTTGAAGGTCGCACTATGGGGCTAAGTGAGCCATGCTACCGCCATCCAGGTGAAAGATTATTCTCTCACCTGTTACAACCCCGCCAATGCTTGCGGTACATTGAGCCTCTCACACCTCTAGAGGGGAAGCAACAACACCGTACAAAATTTATGCTTAATTTTTGTGAATGACGATCAATTGCGGACGGCCTTGGTTCTCAGAGTTAACAGCCATCCCGGCTGGTCCCGTGACGACGGTCACTCTGGTCTACTCTTAGCAACATGACTGCGCTGCCCGCGCTTCACCGCAGGCAGTAGCGAACCGACGGTCGCCTGGGCCGTGCGCTCGGCAACCGTCGCCGGGGCGGCTTGGGACTGACGCAGTTGTTCGAGGTCAGGCGGTGGTGCCCGACCTCGAACACAGCGAGGAACAGGAGCGCGGCCGCGCCGCCGCCGGTGTTAAAGGCGGTCGCCGTGTTCGAACTGGCTAGCGCGGAGGTCATGGCCGCCTAGATCTCCGGCCGATCCGTCTGGGCTGCTGGGCTGTTGCCATTGGCGAAGGAAGCCGCGGCCTCTGCAAGTCTGCTGTCGAGGGCGATCTGTTGTGCTGGGGTCGCGGTCAGCGTGAACGCTACACCGGCACTCGGCAGCAGCGGGTAGGCTTAAATCGCTGCCGTGATCTCGGTGGCGAGCGGTTGGCCGCCATCGGGGAATAGCGCCATGATTGTGGTGATCTGACCCTACGCGTGAGGGTTTGCGCGGTGGCGAGCGCCGGTACGCCGGAAAAGCAACGCACTACGCTTCGCCGCAACAGAACTCTACTCATCGCTGGCCCCTTACCCCCTGCGGGGGATAGGTACAGGCCCGCCCGCCGTTACCGTTTGCGCGTCAGTCCCACCGGTCATGACGTCGCGCCTAAAGCTCTGACCCATACCATTCGACGATAATTGAAGATGTTGATGGTTTAGTGTCGACCCTACGTTGCGCAGGAGGTCATTAAGGGGCCGTGCCACCAACAGTTCAGGCGTCGTCTCGGCAGGGGTTGCCGACATAATTGGCGTGGATGTATCCGCCGCGCCCGCTCGCGCGCCACTGCTTGCTTATCGAGCGATCGGCCGTCATGAGAGGTGTCGGCTTGGTCGCGTTGCCCACCGCGAACCGGCTGCTTGCGCGAGATAATAGCAATTCGTTCCGTTTTGACACGTTCTTGCCGCAAAGCCGGAATGTCTGTTATCATGTTACTTAAAAACAAGAAGAGCGACCGATAAAGCCGTTCTGATAGCAGCGGCGGTCGCACTGCATCAGTAGATGTTTCCCTAGCGATCTGCCGCGAGGACATTGTCGATGCGCGCGCGTCCCTCTTCGTCTCATGCTCGCATCAGCGGTCGATTTCGCCGCCTGACACTGCGGTCGTGGCGCTCGCTTCGGTTCTCGCGCTCAACCTCAGATATCCGATTATGGTGCCGAATGGCGTCGGCCTGTCCGTCATCCCGTATTGCCTGGCGGCGTTCCTGCCCGATCAAGCCGCGGACGGCGCCGGAGTGTCCGGCGGGCAGGGGGCCGATCGTGGCGGCCCGGTTTAACTCCGCTACCCCTGCCGAGCGCTCGCTAAGGGGAGAACGGCGGCGCTCTGCCGCACGTTCCCTATAGCGACGGCGTTGGCGGTCGTTGTCTCATGCCGCGATGAGGCGGATCATCTTTCTCAACAGGTATTTCTTTCCGGATTTCTCGGCCACGAGCCAGATCCTCGGCGATCTCGCTTTCCATCTGGCCGAGACCGGAAGCCGCGTCGCCGTCGTGACCAGCCGGCAACGCTACGACGACGCGCAGGCTGATCTATCGGCACGGGAGGAAATCGGCGGGGTTGAGATACATCGGATCGCGACAACGCAATTCGGCCGTTCCGGCCTTATCGGTCGCGGCTTCGATTATTTGTCGTTCTACCGTTCGGCATACCGCCAGATCATGGCGCTCGCCGAGCCGGGCGACGTCCTGGTAACAAAGACCGATCCGCCGCTGATCTGCGTCCCGGCCCTCCGGGCGGCGCGGCGACGCGGACTTCACTTGATCAACTGGCTGGCGGACCTCTATCCCGAGGTCGCGGCAGAGCTCGGCGTGCCGTTGCTAAAGGGGCCGGTCGCCGGTGTATTGTTCCACTTGCGCAACGACGCGCTGCGGGCGGCCGCGATGAATGTCGTACTCAGTCACCGGATGGGCGACATCGTTCGCGCGCACGGTGTCTCCGAGGATCGGGTCCGATTTATCCATAATTGGTGCGACGACGGGGACATCACACCACTCGCCCCAGCCGACACGCCGCTGCGGCGAGAATGGGGCATCGCAGATCGGTTCGTCGTCGGATATTCGGGCAATCTAGGTCGCGGCCACGAATTCGAGACACTGCTGGGTGCGGCTGAACGGTTGCGTGACCTCCCCCACATCCTGTTTCTGTTCATCGGCGGCGGACATCTGCTGGGCGAGCTCGTGCGCCAGGTCAAGGAGCGCCGGCTCGGCGAGATGTTCCGTTTCATGCCGTATCAGGACCGCGCCAGGCTCAAGCATTCGCTAGCGGTTCCGGACCTGCACTGGATCTCGCAAAGGCCCGAGCTCGAAGGGATGATTGTACCGAGCAAGTTCTACGGCATTGCCGCTGCCGGCCGGCCGATCGCCTGCATCACGGCACCATCCGGGGAGTTTGCGCGGCTCGTGACCCAGCATAGCTGCGGGATCGTCGTCGAGCCCGGCAATCCGGCGCTGTTAGCTGAGAAATTGCGTCACCTCGCCACTGCGCCGGCCGAGCTCGCAGGGATGGGGCGGCGCGCGCGGCTGATGCTCGACACCCTATTCACGCGGCGTCTCGCCTTCGATCAGTGGCGTGAGATGCTGGAGACAATCGGCTGATCCGAACGCGGTCTAGCTAGGATCCTGATCCGCTCGCCGTGAGGCGCCACGCAGGTCACCAGCGATGAGCTGGGGTCTACCCAGCACTGGCGAGTCGTCGGTGAAGAACGGCTGAGCGTCGCTTTTTAAGGAACTGCACGCGCGGGCAGGAGTGGCGAGAGGGCCTGGATGAGGGCGCGCAAAAGTCGCCTGAGCCAGCGCAGGAGGAGTGGGAAGTTGCAGCCGGCGGCGGCGAGGACGGCGTTGCCGCGATCGCGGTCGCCGCCTTTGAGATAGTTGCGGCTCAGGCGGTGCTCGGCCTTCACATGGCCGATGACCGGTCCGACGGCGGCGCGGCGCACCTGGCAGGCGATCCAGATCCGGAACTTGTGCGGGTGGCTGCCCGACCGAGCCAGTCGGCCAAGGTCGAGCGATCGAGATTGACCCCTTGCCGGGCGTAAATCTGTGCCTGCCGGTAAAGGGGAAGATGGCCGGCATACTTGGACACCAGTACCTGGGCGACCGTTGCCTCGGTCGGAAGCCCACCCTCGATCAGCCGTGCCGGCGCCGGCGCTTGCATAACGATGTCCTCGCAGGCCCGGCAGGCATATTTGGGTCGGCGCACCACCAGCACGCGGAACTGAGCCGGCACGATATCGAGGCGTTCGGAGACATCCTCGCCGACCCGGTGCAGCGCCCCGGAACAACCGGGGCAGGTCGTGCTCGCCACGGCGACCACCATCTCGATCCGCGGCAGGTGCAACGGCAGCGCGCCGCGGTTCGTCCGGCGCTTGGTGGCCCGCGCCTTGCGCGCAAAGCATACCGTCAGGAAGTACGTCAGGCGCGATCTCTGCCGCCCGACAGATACCGAACCTCTCTGACAGGGTTTATTTTATGTATTAGAGGCTTATGGAGGTTCCTGGGATGCCGTGGGATACCCCCGGATGGGCCAAAATCATTCCCACTCGATCGTCCCCGGGGGTTTCGACGTGATGTCGTAGACCACACGGTTGATCCCTCGCACCTCGTTGATGATGCGCGTCGCGGCCCTCCCCAAGATCTCGTGGGGGAAGGGGTAGTAGTCGGCGGTCATTCCGTCGGTGGAGGTGACGGCGCGCAGCGCGCAGACGAAATCGTAGCTGCGGGCGTCGCCCATGACGCCGACGGTCTTTACCGGGAGCAGGACGGCGAACGCCTGCCAGATTTCGTTGTAGAGGCCGGCCTGGCGGATTTCGTCGAGATAGACGGCGTCGGCGCGGCGGAGGATGTCGAGCTTGTCGCTGGTGATCGCGCCGGGGATGCGGATCGCGAGGCCGGGGCCAGGGAACGGGTGGCGCTCGACGAAATGCTCCGGGAGGCCGAGCTCACGGCCGAGCGCGCGGACCTCGTCCTTGAACAGTTCGCGCAGAGGCTCGACGAGCGCGAGCTTCATCCGCGCGGGGAGGCCGCCGACATTGTGGTGCGACTTGATCGTGACCGAGGGGCCGCCGGTGGCGCTGACCGACTCGATGACGTCGGGGTAGAGCGTGCCTTGGGCGAGGAACCCGACGCCGCCGATCTTCTGGGCCTCCTCGTCGAACACGTCGATAAAAGTGGCGCCGATGATCTTGCGCTTTTGCTCGGGGTCGGTGACGCCGTCGAGCTTTTCGAGGAAGAGGGCGCCCGCGTCGCGATGGATCAGCGGGATGTTGTGGTGGCCGCGGAAGAGGCGAACGACCTCCTCCGCCTCGCCGAGCCGCAGGAGCCCGGTGTCGACGAAGATGCAGGTGAGCCGGTCGCCGATCGCCTCGTGGATCAGCGCCGCGGCGACGGCCGAGTCGACCCCGCCCGAAAGGCCGCAGACGACGCGGCCGTCCCCCACCTGGTCGCGGATGCGTTGGGTCGCCTGCTCGCGGAACGCCGCCATCGTCCAGTCGCCACCGCAACGGGCGATAGTGTGGGTAAAGTTTTCGAGGAGCCGGGCGCCTTGCGGGGTGTGGACGACCTCGGGGTGGAAGAGGACGCCGTAAAAGCGGCGCGTGTCGTCGGCGACGGCGGCGAATGGGGCGCTGCCGGTCGCGGCGATCGCGTGGAAGCCGGACGGGATCGCGTCGATGCGGTCGCCGTGGCTCATCCACACCTCGGCGCGGTCGCCCTTGCCGCCGATGCCCGCGAAAAGCGGGTGGTCCGCGACGATGTCGACCATCGCGCGGCCGAATTCCTGGTTGTCCGAGGGGGTGACGCGGCCGCCGAGCTGGTGGCTCATCGTCTGCAGGCCATAGCAGATCGCGAGGACCGGCACACCCAGCTCGAACACGATCTGCGGCGCGCGGGGCGTTGTCGTGAGGGTGACCGAGGCCGGGCCGCCGGACAGGATGACAGCCTTGGGGGCAAAGTCGCGGATGCGGTCGGGCGCGACCGTGAACGGGTGGATTTCGCAATAGACCCCGTTCTCGCGCACCCGCCGGGCGATGAGCTGGGTGACCTGGCTGCCGAAATCGAGGATCAGGATTTTGTCTGGCGATGAGGCAGTCATGTCTCCTCCTCTTTTCCCCTCTCCTGCATTGCGGGAGAGGGTGGATCGCGCAGCGAGACGGGTGAGGGCGCGGCGCGCAGCGACACGGAGACGGTTCGGCTTGCGCCGCCCTCACCCTCCCACGCCTCCGGCGTGGGCCCCTCCCTCTCCCGCAGTGCGGGCGAGGGGTCGTTTTCCGCCTCCTCGTTCGTGGGCGAGGGTTGGGGTGCTGGCTTGCGCTCGAACATCGCCACGAAAAACCCGTCGGTGCCGTGCTTCGCCGGGGTCAGCCTTAGATAGTCTCCGGCGGGGCAGGGGCCGCCGATGGCTTCTTCCCAGGCACGGGTGACCGGGTACGGCAGAAAATCGGGATTTTCGGCGAGGAAGGCTTCGGCTTGGGCCTCGTTTTCCTCGCGCAGGAGCGAGCAGGTCGCGTAGACGAGGCGGCCGCCGGGTTTGACGAGGCGCGCGGCGCTCGCGAGGATGTCGTGCTGGCGGATGGTGAGTTCGGCGAGGTCTTGGGGGGTCGAGCGCCATTTGGCGTCGGGGTTGCGGCGCCAGGTGCCGATGCCGAGGCAGGGGGCGTCGACAAAGACGCGGTCGAAGGTTTTGGCATGGCGCTTGACCCAGGGATCGCGCTCGGTCGAGAGCGGGCGGCGCTCGACATTGGTGATGCCGGCGCGGCGCAATCGCTGGCCGGCGCGGTCGAGCCGCCAGGCGGCGGTGTCGCAGGCGATCAGCTTGCCGCGGTTGTTCATCGCCGCCGCCAATGCAAGCGTCTTGCCGCCGGCGCCGGCGCAGAAATCGACGACGCGCATCCCCGGCCGTGCGCCGGCGAGGATCGCGGCGACCTGCGACGCCTCGTCCTGCACCTCGACCAGCCCGTCCTTGAAGAGGCCAAGCCCGGCGATCGGCGCGCGATTTTTGAGGCGGAGGCCAAGCGGAGACCAACGCGTCTTTTCGGCGTGGAGGCCGACGGCGGCGAGCTCGCGCAGCGCGGCGTCGCGGTCGCCCTTGACCCGGTTGACGCGGAGGTCCATCGGCGCCGGGCCGTTGAGCGCCTCCATCTCGGTTTCGAGCGCGGGGCCGTAAATTTCCGCGAGCTTGGGTTCGAGCCAGTCGGGGAGGTCGTTGGCGACGGCGCGCGGCATCTGCGGGTGGTGCAGGGTGCGGCCGGCGAGGCGCTTGGCCAGGGTCTGCTCGGCCGGGGCGAGGGTCGCCGGGCGAAAGCGGCCGCCGTCGAAGTTCGCCGCTATGAAGTCGGCGGTGCGGCCCTCGCCGAGGCTGAGCACGGCGATCACCCGGCCCCGCACCCGGTCGGCGACGCCGTTCCCCTCGCGCCCGACCCACCAGTCGAGCGCCGAGCGGTGGCGCAACACGGCGTAAACCTGCGTGGAGATCGCGGCGCGGTCCTTGGCGCCGATATAGCGCCGCCGCCGGAAGTAGTCGGCGGCGGTGTCGTCAGCCGGCCGCGCGGCGGCATCGATCGCGGAGAGGATGTCGATGGCGGCGGCGATGCGGGCTCCGGGGGTCACGGCGCCTTTCAGTCGTGGCGGTAGTTCGGTGCCTCGCGGGTGATCGAGACATCGTGGACGTGGCTTTCGCGCAAGCCCGCGCTGGTGATGCGGACGAAGTTGCAGTTCTGCTGCATCTCGGCGATCGTGCGGTTGCCGGTGTAGCCCATCGAGGCCTTGAGCCAGCCGATGAGCTGGTGGACGATGCTGCCGACCGGCCCCTTGTGCGGCACCCGGCCCTCGACGCCCTCGGGCACGAGCTTCAAGGTGTCGGTGACTTCCTGCTGGAAATAGCGGTCGGCCGAGCCGCGCGCCATCGCGCCGATCGAGCCCATGCCGCGGTAGTATTTATAGCTGCGGCCCTGGTAGAGGAAGACCTCGCCGGGGCTCTCGTCCGTTCCCGCGAAGAGGGAGCCGATCATTGCACAGTCAGCGCCGGCCGCGATCGCCTTGGCGAGGTCGCCGGAGAATTTGATGCCGCCATCCGCGATCACCGGCACGCCGTGCTCGCGGCACTCGCCGACGACGTCGAGGATCGCGGTGAATTGCGGCACGCCGACCCCGGCGACGACGCGCGTCGTGCAGATCGAGCCTGGGCCGATGCCGACCTTGATCGCGTCGGCGCCGGCCTCGATGAGGGCGCGCGCACCCGCCGCGGTCGCGACATTGCCGACGATGACCTGCGTGTAGTTCGACATGCGGCGGATTTCGGTGACGGCGTCGATCACCCGCGACGAATGCCCGTGCGCGGTGTCGACGACCATGATGTCGACCCCGGCGTCGAAGAGGGCCTCGGCCCGTTCGAGCTCGCCCTTGCCGGTGCCCGAGGCGGCGGCGACGCGGAGGCGGCCGTGCTCGTCCTTGGCGGCGTGCGGGTGGAGCTGGGCCTTTTCGATGTCCTTGACCGTGATGAGGCCAATGCAGCGATAGGCCTCGTCGACGACCACCAGCTTCTCGATGCGGTGCTGGTGAAGGAGGCGCTTGGCGTCCTCGCGGGCGACGTTTTCGCGCGTCGTGATCAGCTTGTCCTTGGTCATCAGCTCGGCGACCGGCTGGCGCGGGTCGCTGGCGAACCGCACGTCGCGGTTGGTGAGGATGCCGGCGAGCCGGCCGCTGCGCTCGACCACCGGGATGCCCGAGATCCTGTGCTCGGACATCAGCCGCAAGGCTTCGGAAAGCGGTTCGTCGGGGTGGATCGTGACCGGGTTCACGACCATCCCGGCCTCGAATTTCTTGACCTTGCGCACCTCGGCGGCCTGCTGGTCGACCGGCATGTTGCGGTGGATGACGCCGAGCCCGCCGGCCTGGGCCATCGCGATCGCGAGCGACCCCTCGGTGACCGTATCCATCGCCGCCGAGATCAGCGGGATGCCGAGCTCGATCTCGCGCGTGATGCGCGAGCGGGTGTCGGTCTCGCCGGGAAGGACGCTGGACGCCGCCGGCACCAGCATCACGTCGTCGAAGGTATAGGCTTGTCGGATCTCCATCGGGCGTGCCCTACACGAGAATGGACGGAGTTCCCAGCACTATGTGGTACCTCGCGCGGCGCCGGTCCAGCACCTTGTGCGCACCGCAGAAATGCGCCGCTAGACGCCGCCGCGAAACCCCTTGGCGACGACATAGGTTTCCGCCGATTCGGCGCGGCTCGCCGCCGGCTTGGCGTGGCGGACTTCGGCGAAGGCGCGCTTGAGGGCGGCGAGCAGTCCCGCCTCGGTGCCGCCCTGGAACATCTTGGCGACAAACGCGCCGCCGGGCTTGAGCACGGTCTCGGCGAAGGCGAACGCGTCCTCCGCGAGCGCGACGACGCGCAGATGGTCGGTCGGGGCGTGGCCGGTCGCCGGCGCGGCCATGTCGCTGAGCACGACATCGGCCGGCCCGCCCAGTGCGGCGGCGACGGCAGCCTCGATCTCGGGCTCGCGGAAATCGCCGTGGATCAGCGTTGCGCCGGGGATCGCCTCGGTCGGCGTGAGGTCGATGCCGACGACGACGCGGCCGCGCCCGACCGCGTGCTGCGTCCATCCGCCCGGCGCGCAGCCGAGGTCGAGGACGCGCTTCGCTCCCGCGAGCAGGTGAAAGCGTTCGTCGAGCTGGATCAACTTGAACGCCGCGCGCGAGCGAAAGCCGCGCTTCTTGGCCTCGGCGACGTAAGGGTCGTTGAGCTGGCGTTCGAGCCAGAGGCTCGACGACAATTTGCGCTTTTTCGCGGTTCGCACCCGGACCGCCAGGTCGCGGCCGCCCGGCGGCTGGCGATCCGTGCGCATCTACCCGTGCATCAAATCGAACAGGATGCCCTCTCGGACGCCGCGGTCGGCGACGCGGAGGCGCCCCACGGGCCAGGTCGCGCAGATCGCGTCGAGGATCGCGCAGCCGCTGAGGACGAGGTCGGCGCGCTCGCGGCCGACGCACGGGTTGGCGGCGCGGCCGTCGAGGTCGAGCCCGGCGAGGTGGCTCGACACCGCGGCGATCTGCGCGAAAGTGAGGGTGCTGCCGTCGACCAGGGTGCGAGTGTAGCGCGGCAGCGCGAGATGGACCCCGGCGAGCGTCGTCACCGTGCCCGAGCTGCCGAGCATCTGCACCCGGTGCGCGGCGATGTGGCCGCCGATGCGATAGCGCTCCTCGAACGGGGCCAGCGCGGCCATCGCCTCGGCGACCATCGCGCGATAAGCCGAGGGCGGCACGTCGACCCCGCCGAACCGCTCGGTAAAGGTCACGACGCCAAACGGCAGCGAGGTCGAGCCGATGATCTCCGGCGCCGGATTGCGCCGGCTGCCCTGGCGCAGCCAGACGATCTCGGTCGAGCCGCCGCCGATATCGAAGACGACGGCGTAGGGAATGCGCGGGTGCAACAGCGGCGCGCAGCCGGCGACGACGAGTCGCGCCTCCTCGGCGGTCGAGATGATCTCCAATTCGAGCCCGAGCGTGTCGCGGGCGCGGGCGATGAACTCGTCGCAATTGGCGGCGCGGCGGCACGCCTCGGTCGCGACATAACGGCCGCAGGTGGCGTGGCGATGCTCGATCTTGTCGGCGCAGACCTTGAGCGCGTCGAGCGTGCGCGCCATCGCCGCCTCGCTGAGCCGCCCGGTCGCCGCCAGCCCCTCGCCGAGCCGCACGATGCGCGAAAACGCGTCGACGACGCGAAACCCCGTGCCGCCGGGGCGGGCGATCAACAGGCGGCAGTTATTGGTGCCGAGGTCGAGCGCGGCGTAATTGGGCGCGAGCACCCGCGGCGCTAACGCGGTGCAGGACGGGCCGGACGCGTGCGCAACCGGCAGTTTAGCGCGGACCATCGCAGCGCCGGCGCCGGAGGCTTTCGCCTCGACCCCGCCGATGCTCTCAATCGCGTCGCCTGCCACAGCCGGTCTTCCTTCTGCGCGAGCGCGGATCGTAGCGCACAAGCACGGCAAACCGAAGCACTGCGACGGCATGCCTCACGACCCTACCGCTTCGCGGCCCGCTGTGCTATCAACCCGCCCCGCCGGCCCGCGTCCTGCACGGACCCTGGCAGCATCCCGTTGGGGGATCGTCTAACGGTAGGACAGCGGACTCTGACTCCGCCAGTCTAGGTTCGAATCCTAGTCCCCCAGCCATCAACTTGATCCGCCCCGCCTTTTCTTCCGCGGCAATACAGCCAACGAAGCGGAAGGCGTGTATGGCCCCACAATGCTCCCACATTACCCGCAAACGCGGCATCTACTACTACCGCCGCCGCATCCCTTGCCGGCCCGGCCGCGAGGTGGCAATTTCTCTCCTCACCCGGGATTACAGGGAAGCGCAGTCCCGGGCGGAACGCCTCGACCGCGTGTTTCGCACAGAGAGCCTTGTGCAAGATCGTAAAAAGCTAGCCGCCATCCTCCGCGAGCGTTTGCGCGCGGATATCGAAGAGGATGAGGCTACTTGGCTTCGCACCCCAGCGGGTGAGCCCGCGTATGCCTACTGGTTGGACGAGGGCCAGAACGCAATTCGGGCTGACATAACGGCCACTCAGGAGTGGCTTGACGGCGCGCGCGCAGATGCGCGAGGGCGCCACTTCTCAGGATACGAAGAGGCGGCAGAGGACATCGTTGTAAAATACGGATTGTCGGGCGCCGATCTTCCGATCATCGCGCTAGGTCTCGTTCAAGCCAAAATCGCCATGCTACGCGCTCGCCTTCGAAGATTGCGCGGGGATGGTCCGTCAATCATTGCCGGGGTTCATGGCGCCCCCTTTAGTGCTCCTGAGGAGGCGTCGCCGCCTGTCGCTCCGGCAAACGGGCCTGCACTGTCCCAGATTTTGCCTAATGCCCTAGACTTTCTGGCAAAAGAGGCGGGGTGGCGGGGGCAAACCTTGGCGCAGAACAGCGCCACCTACCGTATGTTTCTTGTGCATTGTGGGGATCGTCCCCTTCAGTCCTACGGTAAGCGCGACCTGACAAGCTTCTATGACGCTCTCCGGAGCCTACCTGCGCTCTACAGCAAGAAACGTGAGTGGCGGGGGCTTAGCCTTGCGGAAATCATTGAGCGGACCAAGGCGGACGAAGGCGTAGAGCGCATTACGATGAAGACGGTGAAGCGGCACTTTTCCGCCTTAGGGCGGTTGTTCACTTACTTCAAAAGGCGCGGCGAATATGTGGGGGAGAACCCGGCGCGCGGGTTTGAGTTCCCCCTGAAGGGGAGAGCCAATGCCGGCCGGGGGGTGTGGCCCAGCGACAAGCTTACCGCACTATTCGGATCACCCGTGTTCACGGGGTGTCTTTCCAAGGCGCGACGATCGCGGCCCGGCGCGTGTCTCATAAGGGACGCACGCTATTGGCTTCCTATCCTCGGCCTCTATCACGGCAACCGCTTAGAGGAGTTCGCGCAGTTGCGTCGCGAGGATATCCGCTGCGACGGGGAAATCTGGTACTTTGACATCAGCGACGAAGGCGAACGGCAGCTTAAAAACAAGCAATCCCGGCGCCGTGTGCCTATCCACCCTCGCGTCCTTAAGCTGGGCTTCCTCGAATATGTGGAGAAAGCCAAAGAGCAAGAGAGATCGAAACTTATTTTTCCTCTACTAATGCCGGGAGGCCCCGACAGAAAGCTTGGATATTATTTCACAAAATGGTTTACTAGATACCGCCAAGCCATCGGTCTCTATGAAAAGGGCCTAGACTACCACTCCTTTCGGCATGGCGTGACGACAAAGCTCTACGAAGCGGACGTACAAGAGGCATTTATCGAAGAATTGACGGGGCATGAGGGCCAAGGGACGAGCCGTAAGGTGTACAAGAAGCAGATGCCGCTTTCTGTGCTCCTGACGGCGATTAGCTTCGTGAGGTGGCCCGAACTGGAAGGCGCTTGGGGACCTCCCAGCGCTCTAACGGAAAAAAGCCCGCCTGCCACCGGGGGGATAAGCGGGCCGGGCTAGATTGTCTCTCGCCACTTCGTAGGGCACGTCACGATCCGCCAGAAATCGCCGGCGCGACCAGTCTGCCATTCGGTCTACACTTCTGACCGCTGGCGGCCCCAAGCCGCGCGGGCCTACCGTGCAGTCTACACTATTGACCATGGTCGAAGACGAAGGGCTACGAGGGGGGTCTTAGGTGTACCTATGAGCACCAAGGGCTCCCCTCCGATCCTCCGAAAGAGACCACCCCACCGATCCATACCTAGATAGAAACTTAAGAGAAACTTAAGTGTCACTTAAGAGCGCCAATAAGAATAAATCAGGGATGGGAGTCTTGTGGTTGTCGTGTCTTAGGCGACCCTCCGGCGCTCTCAAGTTCACATAAGGGTCCGGTCCCGTCGCCCTCCGGCCCGGCCTACGTCCCCCTCCGGCCCGGCCTACGTCCCCCCTCGCGGGTTGATGACCAGCGCCTCGCTTTTGTGCTGCACGGTCATCCCAAAAATGAGCAGCGGAAACGCGCCATGCCGTCTCCTCCGGCATTTTGCGCGCGAACCTCTGCCGGGACGTAGGCCGGGCATGGGGACCAAAGGAAAGGGCGCCTACGTCACTCCCCCATGAGTCTCACCAATCCCTTACAGAACAGGCCAATGCGTTGTGAGAGTTTGAGCCTCTAGGAAGGCCGTGGGCGAGAGTGGGAGCCATCCGGCTACACCGGCGCCCCCAACCACCTTCCTCCCACTCAGCGGGCCTCCCTGAGTCTCCTGCGGGCATCCCAGGCACAACCGGAGGCCCTATTCAGACACCGCGGTCCTAAGGCACGCACACACGACCCGTTGGGGTCTACTTTTTTCGTTTAACACAAGGATCAACCATGAAAGACCACTTCGTCGCTTTGCGCCTCACAGGGCGAGACAATGATGACCTTCAGAAGATCGAAGCGCACCTCATTCGGTCACACGGGTCCGCTTCCCGATCCGAGGCAATCCGAAGAGCGATCGGCTTTGCAGCGGCGACGATCCGAGAAAGCGGAAGCCTCCCGGCCACCCCCACGTCCCTTAAGTGACACTGAGGCCCACAAAATGAACCCGGCCCTAAGCGATATCAGCTTTCTCTCCGATCTCGTTGCCGATTACCGAGGCATCCCGCGGACACCGCTGGTCATCGAGACCATGCCGGCGCCCACCGAACCACAAGAGCGGCGACCCAAGCCCCGAAAGAGGCGGCAATGGTGGCGTGGCTACGCGATGACTTCAGCGTCCTTAGTCACCATCGGTCCGCCTGAGTTGCGAAAGCGCGCCACCGTCCTACCACACCACTCAATCCCGAAAATGGAGCGATCAATGATCGACGAAGGCAACACCAATGGCTGACCCGCGTACCCGCGCGGTAGACATCCCGGGCCTTTCCGGTCCTCAGATTGCCGAGCCGACCCCCTCTCCACTCCAGGCGCCGCAGGTTGTTCCCGCGGACGCCGGGATGGAGGGGCTGACCCAAGGGCTCAATGCGTTCTTCGGGGGTGGAGCGCAAGGGCTGGATGCGGTGACGAAAGCCGTCCAGTTCAACCAGACCCAGGAAATCCGCGGCAACTTCTATCTGCAACGGGCGCAAGCCGAGATGCAGAACAAGCAGAAGCAGGAACAGGGTTCGGCCGACGCCATCGAAGGCCAGCCGATGAACCCCGCGATGGCCGCGGACTACAACTATCAGACGGCCTTTACGAAGACCCACGCGACACTTCAGGGTCAACAGATGGGGCGCGACTGGTTCTCCCAGGTCTACGCCAACGCGAAGCCGGGCGATGACCTCCTGGGTCAAACCAATCAGTTCGTTAAGGACCAGTGGGGGAGCGGCACGGGCAATCCCCTCGCCGACGCTACGACCCTTGCGACGTTTAAACAGTTCACCGATCGGTTCTTCCTCCAGCATCAAGAGAACTCGGTGCTGGCGGTCCACGCCCAAGGTGCTCAGCAACTCCAGGCGACGATCGCGGCGCAGACCACCGGCAACTCCCTTACGCCCGATTTCCTCACGAACGCTCGGCAGCAAGCCGAGGCGCTCGACCCCATGAACCCCAGCAAGGCGCCTCTCATGGTCGCCCATTCGGTCATGGCGGGGTTCGATGGGTCTCCGAAGAGCGCGCAGATGATCTCCGCGGCGCTCTCCCAGCCGGGGGGCGGTGTCAATGGGAAGAGCTTCCAGGACAGTTTTCCGGCTCAGGCCCAGGTTGTCCAAGAGTACCTCCTGCACGGCTACACGCAGGGCAAGTCCTTTGAGGGCGCCCAGGCGTATCAAGGGCTGGAGGACCAGCTACGGAACGCCAAGACCCCGGATGACATCTTAGGTGTCACTAAGGGCCTCTCCGACGCCTTCAACCAGTACGGCGGCGCGGCGAAGTACGACCAGCTTACGGGCATGGCGGCAACCGCGATCACTAAGATCGCCAAGGTCGCCACGAGCATCAACGCCATCGGTCAGATGGCCGGCGGCGCGCTCCCCGTGGACCCTAAGACCGTCAACGAACACATCGGCGACTACTTCACCGCAACGGGCCTCGATCCCTATCAGCAGCCCGCCAAGGCCGCGGTAGTCCTGTCGCAGTTGAACATGGTCCCCGACGCCCTTAAGGCCAACTACAGCCGCATGATGATGGACACGCAGAACCCTCAGGGGCAGATGCAGGCGTTCACCTTCTACCGGGCATTTGCCGATCGCTACGGCGGCGACACCTCCACAGCGATGAAGCACCTAGACGACCCGACGGGGAAGGCGATCTTCAACGCGATCGACCAAATGCGTCAGGTCCAAGGTGACAATGCGTTGCCTCAGGTCATTGCTCAGGTGGATCGGAATGTCGATGAGGCCCGGAAGTCCGATAGGGACACTTGGGACCAAATCCTAGGGTCTAATCATCAGGATACGGTCTCGGCGGTGCAGGGGGCGATGAATGGGGCGACGAACGCGCTTAAGGGGACCTTCGCATCTCGCACGCCCGCCGGATACCTCGGCTTTGGCACTCCCGGTCCCCTCGAAAGCCAAAACGTCTACGTGGACAAAACCACGGAGGACGCAATCTCCAGCATGGCAAGGACCCAGACCCTCGTGTCCGGAGGGCAACCCGATGTCAACGCAGCTTTCAGCACCGTCATGCAGGGTCTCTACAAAGAGGGGCACTTGGAGTTCCTTCCCGGTGCAAATGGTCAGACAACCATTCGGCTGTCGCCATTCGCCCAGCGCGATACCTCCGGTAAGGCGCTCTTTCCCTTATCGGCAAACGCGGTCGACCCCGACACAGGGCGCAGCGAAAACACGTTGACCACCTTCCGCAACGATGTCGCGTCCCTGTCGAAGACCCTTCCGGGAATCATCGACGACCCAAGCACAATCTCGGTGTCGCGTCTCACTCCGGTAGGCGAGGAGAAGACTGCCAAACAGCAGGGCATCTACTTCGTCCAGCGCGACGGGATGCCTATTCAGTTCGCACCGGGGCAGTCGCTAACGATCCCCGCCCCGCGCGCACCTGACGACACCCCGCCGCGGCCCACGACATCGGGCGCCGACATCTTGCCGGGCGTAGCGACCGATCCATTGCCCGTCACTTCCAAAGTCACCTTGGACACGGACCCTGACAAGGCCGCGGCGCAACTCTCCGCGTACCTCCCGGCCTCTCAGGGCTGGCGCCTTGTCGAAGATCATTCGAGCGGAATGTTCTGGCTCGGCTATCAGCCCCACCTCGCGGGGCCGGCTCCGAAGGACATCAACGCCCGTCAACAGGCGGTGACACCTACGATCCAGGGACAGCGGGACCGAACGCAGGAATACATCAATGACGCCAAAGCCGCCTTGGTCAACAACCCGCAATGAGTGACATAGGTTCCCCGGGTTTCTCCTCGAACGCTACCGATATCGCTGGTTACGCCCAAGACCTCGCGCGAGAGTTTTGGCGTCGATATGGCTTGGACCAAGGCGCTACCCCCGACGCGGAAATCAGAAACATCGTAGACGCGGAGAGTTTCTTTCGCGCCATCAAAGGGTGGAGAGCCCAAAAGCGCCTTGTCGCGGACCAGACGCCTCCCGACATGGGTTGAAGAACCACTAGTTGCGCCCTAGCCTCAAGGCGTAACCGGAAGCGCGAGCAGACCGGGATTGAAGGCAGGAGGTGTGATGATCCCCGACTTCACCGTCGAAGACGCCCTCAGGGCCACCCGCGGGGCTCTTAAGGGAAGCCGGGGCGCCCTCCTACGTTTCCCCCTTGGCAAGGCCATCCGCATCCTCTTGTGGGCCGGCCCGCTCACCTTCCTGGGCCTCTTCGTCGCCCTGATGGCTTTCTATCAGCCCCAGGTGGGCGGAAAGGCCATAGCGATCCTCCTACTGGTGGGTGTCCCTGTCATCCGGCGGCGCTACACCCAACGGAAAGCCCGGGAGGCACAGGGCAAGGTAGAGGGGCTTACGGTGGGGCGCAAACTTGGGATTGCGGCGGCGCTGACCACTTTCGGTCTGATAGCCGGCGCGGGGGCGGTCGGCTCCGATCAGTCCCTAACTGTTGATGTTCCCGGATTGTGGGCGGCGAGGAAGGCCCGACTAGCGGACGTATTAGCGAGGTGCGTCTTGAAAGGGGCAGACGCCCTCGCAGCCCGCGACAGCAATACCGACATGAGAACGATCGCGACGGTGGCGCTCGATCATTGTCCTGTAGAAGAAGCGGTCCTTCGATTGCACATAGTAAGCTCCTGGCCCCCAACAGCCCCCGTCTACCAAGAGGAAACCCTAAGGTCGGAGGAGCGCAGCATCATAGCTTGTGTGGCGAGGCGCGGAGTCGCAATACGCGACCACCGTGCCCCAGATTGTGACGTCCCTAGCGGGAACCCCCTCGATCAATAGGGACGTGCGCCGCCCCTCGTCCTGTAAGACGCTAGGAGAGTCACCAGCGGCCCGTTCTGTTGGTGCTACTCCGCTAGCAGACGATCCCTTTCGGCCACTCAGGAGTCACCCAGCGCCCTCCTGTTGGATCATCAGGGGCCGTGGGCGATCGATAGACTGAGGCCCTATAGCTCAGCGTGAAATGCTTTGGAGTTTCGCGAGGGGGTGTGGGTGCGCGCGCTTCAAGCCAGCGCCCCCTATGGCCCTCCCTCGACCGATCGGCGCCCTAGCGCAAGCCGGGGGTGGGGCCTCCCTTTGGCGGCGCGGGTGGGGTGGGGCGGAGACCCGGGCGGCACGAGCGCCATAGGCGTCCGCTAGGGTATGCCGTAGTGTACAGGCGTGGGGCCTGCCGTCGACCTGTCCGTAAGGGTTGACAAGGCACCTCTACGGGCGTTATCAACGGGCATCATCCTTACGGACATAGGGGAGGCCCTGCCGATGACCACACTTCTCTACGCGCGTGTCAGCACCGCCGAACAAACCATTGCCCATCAGCGCAGCCAAGCGGAGGGCGCGGGCTTCACCATTGACGAGGTGATCGCAGACGAGGGCGTGTCTGGCGTCACCACCCGCTTGAAGGACCGATCGCAGGGCCGGCGGCTATTCGACAAGCTGCGCCAGGGTGATACTCTTGTGGTCCGTTGGGTTGATCGGCTTGGGCGCAACTACGAAGATGTTTGCGACACCATCCGGGAGTTCATGCGCCGCGGAGTGATCGTCCGCACTGTGATTAACGGTCTCACCTTCGACGGCGCCGCGGCGGACCCGATGCAGCGCGCGGTTCGTGACGCGCTGATCGGCTTCATGGCCGCCCTGTCGCAGGCCCAGGCGGAGGCCAACAAAGAGGCGCAGCGGGCCGGCATAGAGCACGCCAAGGCCAGGCCGGTAGCGTACCGCGGGAGGAAGCCCAGCTACACCCGGCAGCAGCTTGACGAGACACTCGCGTTGATCGGACAAGGCCGCGGAACATCCGCCACCGCCAAGGCTACGGGGCTCACGCGGCAGACCGTCTTAAGGATCAAGGCAGACCCGGCAGAGGCCCACAAGATCGCGGAGTTATGGCGCCTGTAAGGGGGCGCATCTGTTTTTTTCTCCCCCAAGCAAAGCCGGGGAGTGAGCGGAAATAGCCGCTCAATCGCAGTCGGTTAGCGTCAATCTCTATAGCGCATCCCTCTGATATACAAGCACTTTACTGAGTCACTTTGACTCATAGGCAAGCGGGCCGTTTCCAGCGCTGATCCTCCCGCGTCCTGGCATTCCCAAGGGCGCTTGTAGAGAGGACATTTCAGCCATGGAAAACCGACGCACATATCCGATTAGCCCCGCCGACAAGCAGCGGCTGACAGCGGCCTTTGCGCACCTCCGGCCCTTCCTCGCACTCGATTGGGGGACCACGGATGAAGGCGAGTACGGCGGCGTCAATGACCGGCTATCGGGCGAAGCGATTGCTTCGGTGGTCCGCGAGGATCGCGCATGGCTGATCCTGATCCCAGGCTGCGCGCCCCGCCCCACGCACAGCGCCTTCGGGGCTGCCGCATTCTTTGCGTCGGGGGAGGCTGCCGCACAACTAGAGGCCCTGAGAAGCGCACCCGCTCAGCATAATGCGCGGGAGGCTGCATAATGGCCGCGGTCTACAAACGCCCTTCGTCTCCCTTTTGGTACTACGACACCCCCGACCCCGACGCGCCCAACGGGCGTCGCCGTAAGAGCACGAAGCGCATTAAGAAATCGGAGGCTGTCGAGGTAGCGCGCGCCACCGAAAAGAAAATCCTCGATCGGATACAGCTAGGGCGCGAGGTTGCGACCCTAGCGGAGGGCGCGGAGCGCTACCTGCGGCATACGATGGGGGCTGCGGACCATCTGAACATCCGAGGGCGCGTCAACAAACTCCTAGGGAGGCTTAAGGGACAGCCGGATCGCTTCAAGCTGAACCCGGAGATGCTGTTCCACGATCTGACCATGCGGCACGTCAATGACCTTCGGAGCGCTCGCCGCGAGGAGGGAAATGCGCCGCGGACCATCAACCACGAAATCGCTACCCTTCGCGCAATCCACTATCTCTTGAAATCGGAGGGGGTTTGTGTGTCCCCCACGATCGCGTTTCCACTTACGAAGGTCGCCGGTAAGCTCAGATGGCTGTCGCCCGATGAAGTGCGGCGCTTGCTGGTCGAATTGGACCCCGGCAAAACCTTTGGGACCCATAAGGGCGCGAAGGGATACACCCCCGGCCTTGGGTCGACCGTACTACGCCAGCGACAGGATTGCTCTGATCTTGTCCTGTTCCTCCTCGATACGGGTTGTCGGTATTCGGAGGCCGGCAATATTCCTTGGGCTGCTATCGACACAGAGGCTTGGCGGTGGGCAGACATCTACCGAACCAAGACAAAGAACTCTTCGCTCTTGCCGCTCTCTTCACGGCTTAAGGAAGTCTTGCAGCGGCGATATGCAGCGCGGGGCGACAGCGCTTACGTGTTCCCCGGCTACAAAGAGGACGGGGCGGATCGTCCGCGGACCAAGAGCACCCAGGCCATTCGGCACGCCATGGATCGGGCGGGCCTCAACAGCCCCGATCTAGTCGCCCGATTTGGGCGTACCACGGTGCACACCCTCCGGGACACCTTCGCATCCTGGCTTGTCCAAAGCGGCGTCTCCCTGTTCAAGGTCCAGAGGCTCCTAGGGCATAGCAGCCCGGTAATGACCATGAAGTATGCCAAGCTGGAGATGTCCGCGTTGGTGGATGAAACCGCGGCTACATTGGACCAAATCGCAGCGGACCACGCCCGCCTAGCGCCCGATGCGCGCGGAGAAAACGTGATTGCATTCTCGCGGCGGAGTTCGGCGGCATCTTGATTTGATTGACGTGTTCCCACAGTGCTCCCACACTCCCGCCTCGCTGGCGGGTGATTTGCGGGCGGATCAGGGCAATCTAGGGTCTAGGTTCGAATCCTAGTCCCCCAGCCAGATTTTTCAACAACTTACGAAATCAGATCGAAAATTCTAGAGCTCTAGGCTCTCGAATCGTGCTCATAGGAAAACATGGTGCAACAAGAAGGCCCCGCGCACGGCGGGGCCAAGAATCAGCACTCGCTCGCGAGCATGATCGTGAGGACACGGGTCTTTTTTGAGGGATCGGCCGGGTCTTCCGAGCCGAACTCCATCGCCGCGTCGTACTGATCTATTTTCCAAAAGAGCTTGCGGCCGTCGATCTCCAAGTTGCCGAAATCGTGCTCGCCATGCGGATCGTTGTCGGCATTGAATGCCCCGAACGTTCGCACCTGGTCGAAGACCTTTGCCCGCATCTCCTCGGTCATGGCCGCGATGCCAGCGGTCATCATGACCTTCCCGCCGACGAACGATCGCCGAAAGGCGTCGTTGAGGAGCGTGGATACACTAGGCGCTCATCGCCGCCTCGCGCCCCACGGATGTGCGCGGTAAAACGCTGCGGATGGGGCGGCCATGCGCGTTTGACGGGCACGAGCAACGATGCGATAGAATAGATATGTACTTTTTTCCCAGAACGTCGCCTCTTGGCGGCGGGGTCGCCAATTTCGTGGTTTGCCGCACCGTTTTGCGCTTTAAACGCGCTCGCGCCTCGTGCGGGCCCTTGCCCGGTCTCCACGAACCTGCGCCTCGGCGGAGATGGGAATTTAGCCGCCGCCTGTTGAGCTGCACTGCTCTGGTATCGGCCGTAACGCTATTGACCGCTGGTCTCGCCATAGCCAATCCCCAAGGCGGCAAGGTCAACATCGGCGCCGGCGGATCGAAGCTGACCGTCACGCAAACCTCCAACCGGGCCATCATCAACTGGAACAGTTTCTCGACCGCCAAGGGCGAGACGGCCAAATTTGTCTTGCCGTCTTCCACCGCTGCGGTCCTGAACCGGGTCACCGGTGGTCAGCTCTCCTCGCTATTGGCAATCGGTACTCCAATGGGCAAGTCTACCTGCTGAACCCGAACGGCATCCTCATCGGCCCTAACGGGCGGGTGAACACGGCCAGTTTCATCGCCTCCACCCTCGACATCTTCAATCGGCAATTCATTCAGGGCGGCGCGGTCACGCTCGAGGGGAACTCGACCGCCGGCGTGGTCGTGCTCGGCTCGGTCAAGGCCAATGACGGAGACGTCCTTCTTGTCGCCGCCCAGGTCGACAACCAGGGCAAGCTGATCGCGCCGAACGGCGAGGCGATTCTCGCCGCCGGAAGAACAACGACGGCACGAACGTCGTCTCCGGCCTGGCCGTCACCAGCCCGGCCACCCAGGCGTCGGGTGTCGGCAACTACCCGATCAACCTTTCGGGCGCCACG
This sequence comes from Allostellaceae bacterium, assembly GCA_036268075.1. GTDB lineage: Bacteria > Pseudomonadota > Alphaproteobacteria > ATCC43930 > CGMCC-115725 > DATARH01. Next base: position 33,129 of record DATAUV010000048.1, read on the forward strand.
GCGACGAACTATACGATCAGCTACGCCAACGGCACGCTAATCGTGTCGCCGGCGCCGTTGCGGATCACGCCCTCGGGAACCCAGGTCTATTTCGGTACGCCGCAAGTCACGTTCAGCTATTCCGGCTTCCAGAACGGCGAGAGCGCCGCCAATCTGGCGACCCAGCCCAGCTCCAGCACCTCGGCGACGCAGAGTTCTTCGGCGGGAGACTATCTTCTCACCACCTTTGGCGCCTCGTCGCCGAACTACCAGATCCAGAACCTGCGAGGCACGTTGCGGGTGACGTCGGCGCCGCTGTCGGTCGTCGCCAACAGCTTCAGCATTACCGTGAAGGACACGCTACCGACTCTGACCGGCAACTTCACCGGCTTCCGCGGACCCGACAGCCAGGCCAGCACCGGCTACGGCTTCACCGATCCGCTGGTGGGCGGCCCGGTCGCGGCACCTACCCGATCACACTGACCGGAAGCGACCCGAATTATTCCATCACCTACACCGGCGGCAGGCTAACTGTCGTGCCCACCCCGCTGACAACGGATCTCCTCAATACTCCCAACACGCCCGTGACCAACAACCAGTCGCAGAACCTGACCGTCACGATAAACAATAACGCCAACCAGCCGCTCAGTCTCGCCACGACCCCGGGTCCGATCTTTGTGTCGCTGGGTGGCCGTATGGCACCGGCTTCACACTGGGTAACGAAGGCACCACGATCATCGACAGCTACGTTACCTCTATGAACGCCGCCGGCGCCGGCATTACTGCCGCGGAGATTGAGGCGGACCTGACCAACTCCGCCACGGCGGCCCAGACGCAAACCCTGCTGCTGCCGTTTATCATGGCCGACCTCTCCAATATCCTGTCGCAGAAGACGGCAATGTCGCCCGACCAGGCGTATTTCGTGCAGCAGGTGGAATCCTTTATCCAGGCTCAGCGTCAGGCCGCGGCTATCCAAGCCCAAAACGATTACGACGCCTGGTACAAGGCGACGGTCGCGCAGGAGGTCCAGGAGATCGAGACCGTCCCGCCGGGTGTCGCCCAGGTCGAGATGTCGGAAATCATAGCCTCCAACCCCCCGATTCCGCCTCCGTCGCTGCTCACCAGCCCTTCGTCAGTGTCATCGTCCCTCCGCAGGTCGTCGATTCCGGCGTGGTACAGGTAATCGTGCTCGTGGGGCGACTGGGCCAGGTCAACGTGGCCGGCAACAAGTGGTTCGATGCGGGGCAATACACCGGCGCCTTGCATGCCCGGCCTGGCGGGCCGATCGATGGCGCCGCTCTCGACGCGGACATGGATTGGATCAACCAGAACCAATACCGCCATGCCACCGTGGTGGCCGAGCCCGGCCAAGAGGTCGGCGCCACCGACCTGCAGATTCGCACCGAGGAGGAGTTCCCGGCCAGCGTCACCGCCGGCATCAGCAACACTGGCACCAAGGCCAGCAGTCTTTATCGCCTCACCACTGGCCTCGACTGGGGCAACGCATTGTGGCGCGGCGACGACCTGAATTTCAACGTGACGATGAGCCCGGATGCCTATCTCCTGCGGCAGTTCGCGCTGGATTATACCGCGAACCTCCCCTGGCACGACACGCTCAGCCTTTCCGGCAATACGGCCACCTCACACGCTCCCTCCGGGTCGGTGGTCGAAAATGCCGGGATCAACAGCGGCATCTCGCTGCGCTATCAGATGAACCTGCCGGCGCAGGCATGGCTGAAGCAGCATCTGGACGCCGGCTATGATTTCAAGAGCACCAACAACAATCTGCTATTCGGCGGCGCCTCGGTCTTCGACACGACCTCGGAGATCGACCAGTTCGTCCTCGGCTATGGCGGCGCCGCGACCGCTTCGCTCGGCAGCACCACCTTCGATCTCAACCTGTTCCTGAGCCCGGCGGCATCACGTCCGACAACACCAGCGCCACGTTTCGATCGCAACAGCCGGGGGCCACCGCGAACTATGTCTATGGCCATGCGACGGTCGAGCGGCTGACCCAGCTGCCCGCGGGGTTCAGTTGGGATGCGCGCGGGTCGCTGCAGCTCAGCAACGCCATCCTGTTGCCGAGCGAACAGATGATCTTTGGCGGCTACGCCTCCGTGCGCGGCTTTGTTGAGCAAGGCGCCACGCGCGACGACGGCATACTCCTGGAAAACGAGCTGCGCCTGCCGCCCCTAGGCTCGATGCTGCCAAAGGATTCGCCGGCCGTTACGTACACTCAACAATTCGTCCCGTTCGTGTTTGTCGATTACGGCGCGGGACGGAACCACCGGGACGAGAACGGCGTCTCGTCGTGGCTGACGCTCGGCAGCGCGGGGCCCGGCGTGACCTGGCAGATCCAGCGCAATCTGAGCGCCCGCTTTACCTGGGGTATTCCATTGGAGCGCCGGGGAGGCATCGGCCCGTTGCTGGGCCCGCAGTTCGGCATACAGCTAACCCTGTAGGTCGTATCCCCAAGGGACGAAGGCGGTAGGCGCTAGAGCATGTTCATACCGGAAAAGTGGACACACTTTTCCGGTATGAACATGCTCCATCTCGAATAGTTAAGGAGCAAAACCCGATTCAATAGGATCGGATTTTGCTCTAGTCGTCACCGGCGCCGGCAAGCTGGATGTCGGAGACCAGCACCTGACCCTTGGTCTCCGGCCCGGCGAGCAGCGCGAGCACGAACACCGCGAGGGCGCCGACCGTCGTGAGCAGCATCGGCAACGCGAAGCCCAGCGCCTGGTTGGCCGCCCAGGCGCCCAGCAACGGACCGCACAGCCCGCCCCAGACCGCGCCCTGGTGGTAGCAGAAGCCGGCCGCGGTGGCGCGCACCTCGGTCGGGAACCGCTCGTTCAGGTAGCTCGGGTTCTGGCCGTAGATGGCGCCGACGAACAGGCCCTGGATCGTAAACGCGGTCACCAGGATCGGGTAGCTCGTCGTGAAGAAGCCGAGGTAGAACGGCGTCACGAACAACCCGATGATCGCCGGGATGATCATCGCCCAGCGACGGCCGATCCTATCGGCGACAAAGCCCCAGAAGCAGCTTGCGAGGAAGGTCGTGACATTGGCGAGCGCGATCGGCAGCGCGACCGTGCCGGGACCGAAATGCAGGTCCTTTTGCAGATGCGTCGCGAAGAGGCCGAACACCGTGTAGTAGGTGACGAATCCGGCTGCCATCCACAGGCAGGCGGTGAGCGTGTTGGGCAGCATCCGCGGGCGGAAGATCTGCAGCAGCGGAATGCGGAATTCGTGGCCCTGCTGCCGCTGCTTCTCGCGGTTTTCCTTCCAGACCTCAGGTTCCTTGACGAACTTGCGGACGTAGAGGACCGCGAGCGCCGGGACGATGCCGACCCACAGCATCCCGCGCCATCCCCACGACGTGTAAAGCAGTCCGTAGATCGCGCTCGACAGCAGAAAGCCGAGAGCCCACGACCCCTGCAGCAACCCGCTCATAAAGCCGCGGGAACGCGCCGGCCAGCTCTCCATCGCCAACGCCGCGCCGGCCGGCCATTCCGCGCCCATGAAGATGCCGAGCACCGCGCGGCACACGAACAGGAACATGAAGCTCGGCGAAAACCCGGCGACAAAATTGCACAGCGAATAGCCGAGGATCGAGATCATCAGCGGGATCTTGCGGCCGACCCGGTCGGCCAGCCATCCGGACGCCGTCGCGCCGAGGAGGCGCAGCCACAGCGTGACCGTGAACACGGCCAGCACGCTGACCAGCTCGACGTGAAATTCCTGCGCGATCGGCACCATGATCAAGAGGAAGATCGTGAAATCGAAGGCGTCGAGGGTCCAGCCGAGCCAGGCGGCGACGTAGGCGAGCCACTGGTCCTTGGTGGGTTCTCTCCACCACGGCGTGGACGCGGATTGGGATGCGATCGACATGAAGTCCTCCCTGTTTGCGCCCCGGCCGCTTGCTTTCGCAAACGGGGATCGTCATTCGACGATTCCCCCGCCCAGGGTTATTGATCCACGCTATCACTATAGGTGAGGCTTTGCGTTGGACGCAAGTGAGCCTTGCGTACTGCACAAGGCTGGTGCGGCTATATGGCGACCCGATGATCTCGCGCGAAGGCTTCGAGGCGGGGGCGCAGGGAATGGTCGGGGCGGGTGCCGACCTCGTCCAGATACCGGGCGAGCGCGCCGGCGTCGAGGCTCCGCACCATTTCCTTGACCGGCCCGATCGCTGTCGTCGCCACCGACAGGGTGCGGAAACCGAGCGCGATCAAGACCATCGCCTCGACGGGGTTGCCCGCCATCTCGCCGCACATGCTGAGCGGCATGTCGGCGGCGCGGCATGCCTCGATCAGATGCCGGAACAGCGCCAGCATCGGCGCCGACAACAAATCGTAGCGGCCGGCGAGGCGCGGGTTGCCACGGTCGCAGGCATAGAGGAACTGCGCCAGGTCGTTGGTGCCGACCGACAGGAAATCGATGCGCTCGAACAGGGCCGGCAGCTGCCACAGCAGCGACGGCACTTCGAGCATGACCCCGACCTTGACCGCGCGCGGCGGGGTCCGTCTCTCCGCGGCGGCGCGGGCGAGCTCCGTGTCGAGCAGGGCGCGGGCGCGGTCGAGTTCGGCGACCTCGGCGATCATCGGGAATTTGACGCGCAGCTCCTGCCCGGCGGTGGCGCGGACCAGCGCCCGGAGCTGCTGGCGCAGCATCGCCGGCCGGTCTAGGCCGATGCGGATCGCGCGCCAGCCCATCGCCGGGTTCTCCTCGGCGGCGTGCGGCAGGTAGGGCAGCATCTTGTCGCCGCCGATATCGAGCGTGCGGAACACGATCGGCCGCCCGTCGGCCTGCTCGTAGGCCCGGCGATAGAACTCGGTCTGGTCGGCGACATCGGGAAACGCGTCGCGGGTGAGCAGCGGAATCTCGGTGCGGAACAGCCCGACCCCTTCCGCGCCGGTGGCCGAAAGCTGCGCGACGTCGATCAGCAGCCCCGCGTTGAGCAGCAGCGACACGGCGACCCCATCGCGGGTCACGGCCGGGGCGTCGCGCAGGGTGCTGTAATACTCGTGCCGCTCACGGCGCAAGGCGACGGCCGCGGCCACCGATTGCTGGATGTCCTCGCTGGGGCGGATCAGCACCCGGGCGCGGTCGCCGTCGACGACGACGAGGTCGCCGGGCTCGACCCGTCCGGTCGCATCGTGCACACGGCCGACGACCGGGATGTCGAAGGCGCGCGCGACGATCGCGACATGCGCGGTCGGCGACCCCTCCTCCAGCACCAGCCCGACGATGCGGCGATGGGCGTAGTCGAGCAGCTCGGCCGGGCCCATCGCATGGGCGACCAGCACGAACTCGCCCGACGGCTCCATCTCGGCCGGGCCTGGCGGGCGGCCGGAGAGGAATTGCTGGAGCCGGTTGGCGAGGTCTTCGAGGTCCAATACCCGCTCGCGCAACAGCGGGTCGGCGATCTGGGCCATGCGCGCGCGGGTCTCGTCGCTGACCCGCTCGACCGCAGCCTCGGCGGTGAGACCGCTTTTGACGGCCTCGGTGATCCGGGCCAGCCAGCCGCGGTCGGCGGCGAACATGCGATAAGCCTCGATGATCTCGCGATGCTCGCCGGCCCCGAGCCGATGGCTGGTCGCGACCAGCTCGTCGATCGCCCGCTGCATCGCCGTCATCGCCCGGCGCAGGCGCTCGAGCTCGGCCTCGCTATCCTCGGCGACGACCTGGCGGATCGCCAGGCGCGGCTCGTGCAGCACGGCCGGCGCCACCGCGAGGCCCGGGTTGAGCGCGATCCCGTCGAGCCGCACCGGCAGCAGCGCGCCGCCGCGTCCCTGCGACATTTCCAGCGGGTTGACCAGCTCGCCCGTGGCGATCAGCTCGGCGATCACCATCGCGACGGTCTGCGCGACCTCGATCTCGTCCTCGGCATAGCGGCGCGGGGTGCGGTTCTGCACAACCAAAACGCCGAGCACATGCCCGCCGCGAAGCACCGGCACGCCCATCAGCGAGTGAAAAGTCTCCTCGCCGGTTTCCGGCCGGTAGGCGAAATCGGGGTGGCTCTGCGCGTCGGCGAGGGCGAGCGGGCGACCGGTCGCGGCGATCACGCCGACCAACCCTTCGCCGACATGGAGCCGGGTGCGATGCACCGCCTCGGGCCGCAGCCCGATCGTCGCGAACAACTCGAGCACCTCGCCGGCTCGCATGACATAGGCCGAACACACCTCGGCCACCATCTCGGCGGCGATCAGATTGACGATGCGGTCGAGCCGTTCCTGTGCCGCGCCCGGCCGGGCCATGATGTCGCGCAGGCGGCGCAGCAGCCGGCGGACACCGGTCACGTGTCCGTCAGCCTGGCCGGTAGCGCTTCCGCCGGATGGTGGGGCGGGGCTTGCCGGCAAATCGTTCATTCGGCGGCGTCCCGGCCCTCCGGCGAGCCGTACCATTCGCGAGCGCCGAGGCCGGCCACGGCCTGGCCCATCAGCTCGTCGAGTATCTCCTGCGTGCTCTGCTCGCGGGTGACAAGGCCGACGCTCTGCCCCGCCATCAGGGAACCACCCTCGACATCGCCGTCGACGACCGCCCGCCTCAGCGCGCCCGCCCAGAAATGCTCGATTTCGAGCTGCGCCTCCTTTTGCGTCAGCTCGCCGCTGTTGAACCGCTCGATGACCTCGCGCTGAACCTGCGTGAAGCGCTGGGTCGCCGGGTTGACGAGGGCGCGCACCGGGATCACCGGAAAGCGCGGATCGACCTGCACCGACGCCACCGCGTCGCGCGCCGCCCCGCGCAGAAACGCGCGCTTGAAATTCGCATGCGCGATCGATTCATGGGCGCAGACAAACCGGGTGCCGAGCTGCACCCCGGCGGCGCCCATTTCGAGGTACGACACGATCGCCTCGCCGCGCCCGATCCCGCCGGCGACAAAGACCGGCACCTCCGGGAGGTTCGGCAGCACTTCTTGCGCAAGAACGGCGGTGGAGACCGGGCCGATATGCCCGCCCGCCTCGCTGCCCTCGATAACGATCGCCTCGGCCCCGTTGCGCACGAGGCGCTTCGCGATCACCAAGGCCGGGGCAAAACAGACGGCGTGGGCGCCGGCGTCGCGGATGCGGCCGATGGCGCCGGTCGGCGGAAGACCGCCGGCGAGCACGACATGGCCCACCCGGCGGGCGATGCACACGTCGATCAGCTCCATGAGCTGCGGGTGCATCGTGATCAGGTTGACGCCGAACGGCCGCCGGGTCAGCGCGGCGGTCGCGGCGATCTCCTTGTCCAGCAGCTCGGGCGGCATCGAGCCCGACGCGATGACGCCGAACCCGCCGGCATTCGAGATCGCGGCGACCAGGTTGCGCTCCGACACCCAGGTCATCGCGCCGCCCATCACGGCAAGTTCGGCGCCGAGAAAGGCGCGGCCGCGCGCCCACAGGCGATCGAGGGCCGCGCGCGCGCTCATTCGACCTCGTCGAGCCCGTAGGCGGTATGGAGCGCGCGCAGCGCCAGTTCGGTGTACTCGGCGGCGATCAGCACGCTGACCTTGATCTCCGAGGTCGAGATCACTTGGATGTTGATGCCGCGGTCGGCAAACGTCTGGAACATCATCTTGGCGACGCCGACATGGCTGCGCATGCCGACCCCGATCACCGAGATCTTGACCACGTCCGAATCGGGCTTCAGCGCGGTGAAGCCGATCTTCTCACGCTCGCCTTCGAGCACCGCGACGGCGCGCGGCAGATCGGCCTTGGTGACGGTAAAGGTCAGGTCGGTCGTCCGCCCGTTTTCGGACACGTTCTGCACGATCATGTCGACATTGATCGCGGCGTCGGCGAGCGGACCGAAGATCGCCGCGGCGACGCCGGGCCGGTCGGCGACATGCGACAGCGTGATCTTGGCCTCTTCCCGACTGTAGGCGATGCCGCTGACGACGCGTTGCTCCACGATCTCATCCTCATCGACGACGAGCGTGCCCGGCGTATCGGTAAAGCTCGACAGAACCTGCAGGCGCACGCGGTGGTTCATCGCCATCTCGACCGAGCGCGTCTCCAGCACCCGGGCGCCTTGAGACGCCATTTCGAGCATCTCTTCGTAGGTGATCCTACCGAGCTTCCTGGCTTTGGCAACAATGCGCGGGTCGGTCGTGTAGACCCCGTCGACATCGGTGAAGATATCGCAGCGATCGGCCTTTAGCGCCGCGGCGAGCGCGACCGCCGAGGTGTCCGACCCGCCGCGTCCTAGCGTCGTGATGCGGCCGCGCGGACCGATGCCCTGAAACCCGGCGACGACGGCGACCTGGCCCTCCTTGCAGCGACGCGCCATCTCCCTGGTGTCGATCTCCTCGATCCGCGCCTTGCCGTGGACCCCGTCGGTTTTGAGCGGCACCTGCCAGCCCAGCCACGAGCGGGCGTCGACACCGGCATCCTGCAGCGCCAGCGCCATCAGCCCGGCGGTGACCTGCTCGCCCGACGCGACAACGACGTCGTATTCGCGCGCGTCGTGCAACTGGCTCATCTGGCGCGTCCATTCGACAAGCTGGTTGGTCGCCCCCGCCATCGCGGAGACGACGACGACGACCTCGCTGCCGGCATCGACCTCGCGCTTGACCCGGGCGGCCGCGTTCTTGATCCGTCCGATATCGGCGACCGAGGTGCCGCCGAATTTTTGCACGATGCGTGCCATGCCTATCCCGTAACGCGCCGTATTGTCCCTATCGGGCCGTATTTGTCGCTATCGGACAGCGTTCGCATACTCTATTGCGACGCTGACGGCCACCTTAACCGAGAGGCGCGGCATGGCGGGCACCGCCGATCGCGACGAGATCGCCCGCTTTGCCGCCCAGAGCGCCGGCTGGTGGGATCCCGACGGACAGTTCCAGCCGCTGCACCGGCTGAACCCGGTCCGGCTCGACTTCATCCGCGCCGAGCTCGTCGCGCATTTCGGCCGCGACCCGCGCTCGCTGCGGCCCTTCGAGGGGCTGAGCCTCGTCGATATCGGCTGCGGCGGCGGCCTCATCGCCGAGCCCATGGCCCGGCTCGGCTTTTCCGTGACCGGAATCGACGCGGCCGAGCCGGCAGTCGCCGTGGCGCGCGAGCATGCGCAGGCGAGCGGACTCGCCATCGACTACCGCGCCGCCACCGCCGAGGCGTTGGCTGCCGAGGGCCGCAAATTCGATGCGGTGCTGGCGCTGGAACTGATCGAGCACGTCGCCGACCGCGACGCGTTTTTCGCCGCGGCGAGCGCGCTAGCGGCCCCGGGTGGGGCCTTTATCGGCGCCACGCTCAACCGCACCAAGCGGGCGTTCGCGCTGGCGATCGTCGGGGCGGAATACGTGCTGGGCTGGCTGCCGCGCGGCACGCATGACTGGCGCCGCTTTGTCCGCCCGTCGGAATTCGTGCTCGGGCTGCGGCGCCACGGGCTGACCGCGACGCGAATGGCGGGGATCAGCTACACGCCGGGCGGCGAGTGGAAATTGTCGGACGATTTGGCCATCAACTACATGCTGACGGCCCGCCGCAGCTAGAGCAAAATCGACCATAGAGGTGGGTGTCGAGAGGATGTTTTTTGGCCCGCGAAGGGTTGTTTGGGATGACCGCCTGAGCCCGCTTTCGGCGATGGCGTGGCGGAAGGCGTCGGCCTCGTAGGCGGTGTCGGCGATGACCATTTCGGCGGCAAGCCCCTCGATGAGCGGCCCGGCCTGGGCGCGTCGCCGGCCCGGCCGGGGGTGAGGAGGAAGCGGACTGGGCAGCCCCGGCCGCGCACGGCGAGGTGGATTTTGGTGCTCAGCCCGCCGCGCGAGCGCCCGATGGCCTGATCTTGAGCCCCGCTTTTGCGCCGCTGGCGTGCTGGTGGGCAGTGTCCGGAATTCTGTGTAAGCGGAGCCGCATCTCATTGTTTTGAGCCGTCAGCGCGCTGACGGGTCAAAACGGTTGCCGAACAGAACGGCAAATTGCCCCATTGCGGCGGTCCATTCAATCGGTCGGCTGCTGCGACCGGCGGGTCAGTCGCGGCCGGCGGCTTGCGAGACGCCCGGCATCGGGTCCGGGGCGGGATTGCGGTCGATCCCCCCGAGGCAGAGGTATTTGATCTCCAGATAATCCTCGATCCCGTATTTCGACCCCTCGCGGCCGATGCCGCTTTCCTTGACGCCGCCAAAGGGGGCGATCTCGGTCGAGATGATGCCTTCGTTGATGCCGACGATGCCGTACTCCAAGGCCTCGGCGACGCGGAAGATGCGGCCGATGTCGCGGCTGTAGAAATAGGCGGCGAGGCCAAATTCGGTGTCGTTGGCCATCTTCACCGCCTCGTCCTCGGTCTTGAAGCGGTAGAGCGGGGCGACCGGGCCAAAGGTTTCCTCGCGGGTGATCATCATGTCGGTGGTGACTTCGGTCAGCACGGTCGGCTCGAAAAAGCTG
>DATAUV010000049.1:0-26659 GCA_036268075.1 Allostellaceae bacterium
CGCCCCGTCGCTTGCCCTGGACCCCCGCCTTCGCGGGGGCGACGAAGGAGGGGCGAGTGGTCCGATTTTGGACGGCGCCGTAGTGCGCGTCATCATCGACGGCATCAGTCACGATTACGGCAAGACGCAGGTTCTGCGCGACATTTCGCTGACGATCGAGGAGGGCGAGATCGTTGCGGTGATCGGGCCGTCGGGCTGCGGCAAGTCCACCTTGCTGCGCTTTGTCGGCGGGTTGGAGCGGCCGGATCGGGGGCGGGTGCTGCTGTCGGGCGAGCCGCCGGCGGGGTCGCTCAACCCGCTGACTTACATCTTCCAGGATTTCGCGCTGCTGCCTTGGCGCACGGTCGAGGGCAACGTGCGGCTGGTGCTGGAGGATCATGGGATCAGGGGCGCGACCGCGCGGGAGATCGTCGGCGACGTGCTGGCGCGCACCAATCTGTCCGATTTCAGAACGGCCTGGCCGCGGCAGCTCTCGGGCGGGATGAAGCAGCGCGTCGCAATCGCCCGCGCGCTCAGCGTCCGCCCGGCGGTGATGCTGATGGACGAGCCGTTGTCGGCGCTCGACGCACAGACCCGCGAGCTGTTGATGGACGACCTCGTCGAATTGTGGACGCGCGAGCGGTTTTCGGCGTGTTACGTCACCCACAACCTCGCCGAGGCGGTGCGGCTCGCCCATCGCATCGTCGTGCTGTCGCGCCGCCCCGGCCGCATCCGCGAGATCGTCGAGATCGGCATCCCCCTCGCCGAGCGCCCCGGCCGCACCGCCGAGCTCGACGAGCTGCAGCGCCGGGTGTGGTCGCTGCTGCGGGAGGAGGCGCGCGAGGCCGACCGCGAGCTGACCGATGCCGCCTGACGCGGCCGGCGCCGCCCGTCCGGTCCCGTTCCGCGGCGGCGGGTTCCGCACCCGGTCGATCCTTGTGGTCGGGCCGATCGTGTTTGTCGTGCTGATTTTGCTGTGGCAGCTCGGCTCAAGCACCGGGTTTATCAGCGATATCGCGCTGCCGGCGCCGTCGGCGGTGTTCGACGCGTTCCGCGACCTCGTCGAGACCGGGATGCTGTGGAAGCACCTCAGCGCGAGCCTCTATCGGCTCGTCGTCGGGTGGACGCTCGGCACGATCTTCGGGATTTTGATCGGCCTCTCGGTCGGGCTCTTTTCGCTGGCCCGTTCCGGGCTCGTGCCGGTGGTCTCGGCGGCGTTTCCGATCCCCAAGATCGCGCTTTTGCCGCTGTTCGTGATCTGGTTCGGCACCGGCGAGGGGTCAAAGGTCGCGACGATCCTCTTCGGGACGCTGTTCCCGACCGTCGTCGCGACCTATGGCGGGATCGACAACGTCGACCGCAACCTCATCCGCATGGGCCAGTCCTTTGGCCTCACCTGGCTGTCGATCGTGCGCAAGATCGTCATCCCCGGCGCCCTGCCGGCGATCCTGTCGGGGTTCCGCATCTCGGCCTCGATCGCGGTGGTGCTGCTGGTCGCGGCCGAGATGATCGGGGCGCAATACGGCATCGGCGCCTATATCCTGACCGCCGGCGCGCTCTTCGCCACCGACCAGCTTATCGCCGGCGTCGCGATCCTCTCCATCCTCGGCCTCGCCATCGGGTGGCTGATCGGCCGGGCCGAACGGCGGTTCCTCGACTGGCGGACGTAGAGCAAAATCCGATCCTATTGAATCGGGTTTTGCTCTTTAACTATTTAAAATGGAGCATGTTCTTATCGGAAAAGCGGGGCCGCTTTTCCGGAACATGCTCTAGCCGGCGGCGCTCGCCAAGCGCCGCCGGCCGTCGGCTTTGAGCGACTACAGCGGTGTGATCGACCAGAGCACGTCGTAGACCGAGTTCGAGCCGCAGCCGGTATTCGAGTCAGTGCCCTGATGGGTCGTCGTCATGCTGACCTTGTTGCGGCCGCTATTGGTCAGAACGTGCAGGTCGTGGCCCATCATCGCGCGCATCTCGACGGCGACGAGGCCGTCGCAATTGGCGAAGACGATGTCCGTCAGCTTGCCCAGCAGCCAGCTCTCGATCGCGCCGAGGACGCTGCCGACTACCGGAATATCGACCTTGATCGCGCCTTCGAGGGAGACGGTGATGATCTTGGCGATGCCCTTGCCGATGTCTTCCTGCATCGACGATGAGCCGGCCAACGCGAGCGAGTTGCTGCCCGATTGGAGCGCCGCGAGGATTTTGTCCTGATCCGCGTGGCCATTGTTGACGACCGTGTAGCTGAAGCTCATCGGCTCGGCGAGATCGACCGTCACCGGATTGAAACTCAGCAGATTTGTCTGGTTCTGCTTCGGGTCCGGCCCGCCGGTGTCGCCGATCCACTGCACCGCCGTCAGAACCGGCGCATTCCCCGCCGAGACAGACGATACCGCCGCGTCGGTATCGGTCAACGGCGAGCGTGTCGTCCGCACGATGACCTCGTCGACCGAGAACTGGTAGCGTTGCGGGCTGCGGATGCCGGCGCCTTCGGATTGCGAATTCCAGGCCGAACCGTTCCAGGTCACGCCGCGGATCTGGTTGTGCAGCGTCGGCACGAACACCTCGATCTGGTTCGGTGCGAGCGAGATCGCGGTCGGCGATTCGCCGAGCCCGTCGCCGGGGTTGACGCCGATGTTCAGGACCTCCGGGACGCTCCAGGTGTCGCCGTCGAACCAGTGGTGATGCAGCGCGCGGTCGTCCGAGCCCATGACGAAGACATCGAGCCGCCCCGGCGCCCAGCTTACCGCGGCCGGCTCGCCGCCATATTTGCCGCCCAGCGACTCCCAGTCGTTCCAGATCTGGCCGTCCCACCAGCGGTGCCACAACGCCGCGTCGTTAAAGATCGCGAACAGGTCGATGCGAGCCGGTCCCCAGCTTACCGCGACCGGCGGCGAGGCGAGGTTGCCGCCGTGATTTTGAAAGCCGAACCAGGTGGTGCCGGCGCTCTGGTTGCCGCGGCAGGTGAAGTCGTTGCCGCGCGCGAACACGTTGAGCTCCGTGCCGGTGACGACCATGCTTGCGCCGCTGGTGAAGGTGCCGCCGAGCCGCGTCCAATTTGCCGACCACCCGCCGTTGCCGGTCGCGGTCTTCTGGTACATCGCGTGATCGGTGCCGAGCCCGAACACGTCGATCCGCTGGTCGCCCCAGGCGATCGCCGCCGGGGCGCTGGTGAAAATGCCGCCGAGGTTTTCCCATGGGGTCTGGTTGTCGTTCTGGTCGAACGCGCCCCAGAAGCGCTTGTGGTACATCGCATAATCGAGCCCGAGCCCGAACAGGTCGAGGCGCGGGGTCTGCAGGCCGACGATCGGTCCGATGGGCCTGACGACCGCCGCGGCCTCGGCCGGCGCCGCGGGTGACGGGGCCTCCACGGCCGATCGTGACACGGCTCCGATCGGCGCGTTAGGCGGCGCCACCTGGCCGGGATTGGCGACCAGCGGACGGTTCGCCAGCGCCATCGCCGCTGCCGGCGGCGACGTAAAGATGCCGCCGAAATTGAGGTTGAAGCCGCCGCCCCTGACGGGCGACTGCGTGTTCATCGCGTAATTCTGGTCGAGCCAAAAGAAATCTCTTCTGCTTCCCAGCACAGTGGCCGCAATACCCTTCATGGTCCGTCTCCTGCACAAGATTACGCCGAGCCATGATTGCAAATTACAGGGCCATATCCACCTTAAAAGGTCCAAAAAGTTGCAAAATCCGGCAAAAAAAGCGGTCATTAGAGATCAATGCACCTTATTATTCGGAGTTTTATTTACAAAAACTGCGATGTTAAGGTATTGACCAGGTCTCCGGCGTCTCACCGGAGCTTGCCGAGCCCGCGGCAGTGGCCGACAATCGCCGAATAAGCGAAGTCGGGAGGGACAGCCATGCAAAGACACACGCGGCGGGCAGGGGCGATTGCGGCGGCCGGGGTGGCCTTTATGCTGGCGGCGCTGCCGCTGCGGGTGGCGGCCGAGGGCGGGGCGATGCCATCGACCGATCTGCCGAACCCCTATGCCAAGGGGGTGAAGTTCGGCGAGCTGCCGGCGAACCACCCATGGGGCGGGGTCATCGCGGTGACGCCGGGGGTCGACGGCAAGAGCATCTGGGCATTCGAGCGCTGCGGCGGGAATTGCCTGAAATCGTCCGATACCCCGCCGGTCCTGCATTTCGACGCGAGCGGCAAATTGCTCGCCAGCTTTGGCGCCGGGATGTTTGTTTTCCCGCACGGCATCGCGCTCGACAAGGAGGGCAACGTCTATGTCGCCGACGCCGAAGGCAAGAACGGCAAGGGCGATGTCGTCGTCAAGTTCAGCCCCGAGGGCAAGGTGCTGATGACGCTGGGCCATCCCGGCATGCCGGGCAGCGCCGACGGCTATTTCGACAAGCCGACCTCGGTCGCGGTTGCCCCCGACGGCACGATCTTCGTCGCCGACGGGCACGGCCCGGGCTCGAACGCGCGCATCGTCAAGCTGTCGCCCGACGGCAAGGTGCTGAAGACCTGGGGCAAGGAGGGCAAGGGACCCGGCGAGTTCGACGTGCCGCACGGCATCGCGCTCGATAGCCAGGGCCGCGTCTTTGTCGCCGACCGCTCGAACAGCCGCATCCAGATCTTCGACCAGGACGGCAAGTTCCTCGCCCAGTGGACCCAGTTCGGCCGGCCGAGCGCGGTCTATATCGACAAGAACGACGTGCTCTACGTCGCCGACTCGCAGACCGAGGACAAGACCGGCTGCACCCCCGACCCCGGCTGCCGCCGCGGCATCCGCATCGGCAGCGCCAAGGACGGCACGGTCAACTCCTACATCCCCCGCGCCAACCCGCCTGCCGACCTCTCGGGCGGCGAGGGCGTCGCGGCCGACGGCGACGGCAACATCTTCGGCGCCGAGAACGTCGGCAAGGGCCTGCGGAAATACGCCAAGCAATGATCGACGCGACCCATGTCGAGGCCGACGCGGCCACGGTCGCCGCCGGGCTCGACGTGCTCGACCGCTTCCTCGCCGCGCTCAACGCCGGCGACCAGGCGGCGCTGCTGGCGACGATGCACTTTCCGCATTACCGCCTTGCCGGAGTTACGATGCGGGTGTGGGACGAGCCCGAAGAAACCTATTTAGCCGGCTTCCTCGCCCGCGCCGGCGACGGCTGGCACCACACTGAATGGGACTTCCGCCGGGTCATCGTCGCCGGCCCGGACAAGGTGCATTTCGACGTGCAATTCACCCGCTACCGCGCCGACGAGTCGGTGATCGGCCGCTACCGCTCGCTTTACATCCTCACCCGCCGCGATGGCACCTGGGCCATTGCCGCGCGGTCGAGCTTTGCGGGGTAGGGCGCCAGCCGTGGCAGAGCGCCATTCGCCAGCCACTGCGAAGGGTAGTATCAATCTTCGTATAGAGGCCAATACCCGCCAGCTCATTGACGAGGCCGCGGCGATCCTCGGCAAGACGCGCACCGAGTTCATGGTCGAGAGTGCCCGGCGACAGGCGATTGACGTGTTGCTCAATCGACGCCTCGTCATGCTCGATCCCGAATACTATGACGCCTTCACGCGCGCGCTCGACAATCCTCCCGCGCCAGGAGCAAAACTGCGGTCGTTGCTGCGCCGAGTTCCGGCATGGCAGAGGTGGAAGGCGAGCCCAAGAGCTCCGATCTTCGTCCGGAAGGCCTTGATTCGAGATTGCCTTGCAGCCTCAGATGTGGTAGTGAACAATAAGTGAACATAACAATATGCGGGCAGACCATGCCGGAAGGCTCGCTAGATATAGCGGCTGTAGTTTCGCGAAGGGAGAAGGTTGAGTCGCGCCCCCGGCCGTCGCCCGATTGGCTTTGCCGGCTGCGAGAAGAAGAGGACACGCAATGGCAAGTGCTTCGTCAAGTCGGAGGCCAGCCGCGCCACCACTTGTCGGATTCGGCCACGTACATTTTGGGCGACGCCTTGGACTTTCTGGCGGAGTTACCACCCGCTTCATTGCACGCGATCGTGACGGATCCCCCATTCGGTCTTGAGTACGAGGACAAGGATCACAGCAAACTACGCGCCGGACGCGGTGGCGTCTGGCGCATTCCGCCGTCGTTCGATGGCGTGAAGAGAAATCCACTTCCACGCTTTACGGTCCTCTCGGCTGACGATGTCGCAAGGCTGTGTCGGTTCTTCGGCGATTTTGCCGGCCATGCCGCGCGCGCGCTCGTGCCGGGGGGCCATCTTTTCATCGCTTCGACGCCACTCTTGTCATCGGCGATCTTCCACGCGATCCAGCAAGCGGGGCTCGAAAAGAGGAGTGAGATTGTTCGTCTGGTGCAGACGCTGCGAGGCGGCTACAAGCCCAAAGGCGCCGAAGACGACTTCCCGGAAATCTCCGTCATCCCCCGCGCTTGTTGGGAGCCATGGGGTATATTTCGCAAACCGTTCAAGGGAACGGTTGCCGATAACCTGAAACGTTGGGGCTCGGGCGGGCTACGCCGCGCCGAGAGCGGGGAACCCTTGAAAGATGTCGTCTCCTGTTCACCAGCGCGCGGCCGGGAGCGGCAGATCGCGCCTCACCCTTCATTGAAGCCGCAGCGCTTTTTGCGACAAATCGTGAGGGCTTCGCTGCCGCTGGGTATTGGGATTGTCTACGACCCATTTGCGGGTAGTGCATCTACCCTGGCTGCCGCAGCAGCAGTGGGTTATCGGGCATTGGGGTCGGATCGAGACGAGCACTATCTTGAAATGGGCCGCAGCGCGTTTCCGGAACTGCGCCGGCTATCAGTCTGAGTTCTCTCCGTAGATGCTTCTTCATCAGAGAATTTCAGGGCACTTCAATCGAGCTCTCGATTTGCCGTACGAATTGCGGCTCCCCGATTTTGAAATGGCAATGCAGGACGTCTACGACTTCTTCTTCGATGTAAACCGACTGCTGTTGGAGAAGGGGTTGCACCGGCTGGACGACATGCTTCGGCCAGCAGCGATGTCGGGGATGATCTCGGACATGGTGACGGCGAGCTTGGCGAAGCACTCCCGAGCGCTCGTCGAAAACAGGCACTTCAACGGCCACCCGGATTTGATCGTGCAGGGCCGGTATGCCGACAATTCCGTACGCGCGGGCGAACATGGCGTCGAAATCAAGAGCACCCGCAAACGGGGCGGCGCCGTGGATACGCACGGTGCGAGAGACCAGTACATGGCGGTTTTTGTCTACGAAACCGATCATGCGACGGAGCCGGCGGCAGACCGGCGGCCGATGAGATTCACCGAGGTCTATGTGGCGCGCGTGACCGTGGCCGATTTCCGACGCAACCCGCGTGGCGAGCTTGGGACTCGGACCGCTACTCTGGACAGGGCTGGAATCCGCAAGCTGCGCGCGAGCTGGGTTTACCGCGACGGGCCGCCTCAGGCTTGAGCTATCCCTTCACCGCGCCCGATGTGAGTCCGGCGACGTAGTGTTCGACGAAGAAGGAATAGATGATCGCGACCGGGACCGAGCCGAGGAGGGCGGCGGCCATCAGTTGGCCCCAGTAGAACACGTCGCCCTTGATGAGTTCCGAGATGACGCCGACCGGGACCGTCCGCACCGAGGTCTTCGTCAGGAAGATCAGGGCATAGAGGAATTCGTTCTGCGCCAGCGTAAAGGCGAAGATGCCGGCGGAGATGAAGCCGGGGGTGCATAGCGGGAGGAAGATGCGGCGCATCGTCTGCATCCGGCTCGCCCCGTCGATGCGCGCGGCCTCCTCCAGCTCCATCGGCACGGTCTTGAAATAGCCGAGGAGGAGCCAGGCGATGAAGGGCACCAGCATCGTCGGATAAGTGAGGATCACCGCGGTCAGCGTGTTGCCGAGGTTGAGCTGGTTGATGACGTCGGCGAGCGGGATGAAGAGGAGCGGCTGCGGCACGAGGTAGACCGCCGCGACCCCGATCGCGATGAGCCCGGCGCCGGGGAAGTTGATGCGCGCGAGCGGGTAGGCGAGCATCGTCCCGAGCACCAGCGAAATCGCCGTCGACACCACCGCGACCAGCATCGTGTTCCACGTCCACAACAGGAAATTGGTGGTGCGGAACAGGTCGATATAGTGCTTCAGCGTCGGGGCGTGGACGATCAACGGGTTGGTGTGGGTGCTGTAGAGCTCCGAGTTCGGCTTGATCGACGTGATCGCCATCCAATAGAACGGCAGCAGCGTCACGAGCAGAAAGAAGATGACCGGCGCCCACACGCGCACGGTCCGCTGGATCCGTCCGTGGCCGGTGATCATGCGTTTTTCCTGCGCAGGTAGAGCGCGATCGCGACGATCAACAGCGCCAGCGCCGGCAGCATCGTCAGCGCGACCGAGGCGCCGAGCCCGAGCTGCCCCGCCCCCATGCCGATATCGAAGGCGTAGGTCGCCAACAAATTGGTCGCGTTCTGCGGCCCGCCATGGGTCAAGACGTAGACGAGCTGGAAGTCGGCGAAGGTAAAGATCACCGAGAACAGCGTCACGATCAGGATGATCGGCTGCAGGATCGGCAGCGTGACAAAGCGGAAACGCTGCCACCCGCTGGCGCCGTCGATCGTCGCCGCCTCGTAGAGCTCGGTCGGCACGGTCTGCAAGCCGGCGAGCAGCGTGATCCCGTAAAACGGCAGGCCGCGCCAGGTATTGATGACGATGATCGAGCACATCGCGAGGATCGGGTTGCCGAGCCACGACGGCCCCGGCTTTGGCCAGCCGAACTCGACGAGGATGCGGTTGACGACGCTGAACGCCGGGTCGAGCATCCACATCCACGCGATCGTGCTGAGCACGGTCGGCACGATGAACGGCAACAGCATCAGCGCCCGGACCGCGTTCTTCATCCGGAATTGCTGGTTCATCGCCAGCGCGAGGCCGAGCCCCAGCACCATCTTCAGCACGGTCGCGACGGCGGTGTAGATAAAGGTGTTGGCCACCACCTGCCAGAACACCGCGTCGTGCGCGTCGCGGATGAAGTTGCCGAGCCCGGCGAAGGTGCCCGGATGGGCGACCATCCGGTCTTCGAGGCTCAACACGATGCCGTAGAAGAACGGATAGCCCACGAGCGCCGCCAGAAACAGGATCGGCGGCGTCATCATCAGCCAGCTGAAGACCGGGCCGCGGTCGATCCATTCCTTCAGCGACACCCGCCGGCCTGCGCGCATGCCGACGGCGACGATGGGTTCGGTGCGGATGGCCATGTGCGTCTCGCTCTAGGCGGATTTATAGATTTCCTTGAGCTGCGCCTCGGCGTTCTTGATCACGTCCTTGGTCGCGCTGCCGGAGCAGGCCTTGGCGAACATGTCGACGACGACGTATTTCGCGACGCTTTCGGCGAGGCGCCGGTCGGGCGGGGCCGGCCAGCCGGGCAGATGCGCGGTCGCCATCGCGTCGCGGTAGGGTTTGTTGCGCGGCTCGACATCCCACATCTTGGCGGTGTCGTAGCCCTTGAGCACCGGCTGGTAATAGCTGTCGGCCGAGGCGTACCAGGCGCCGAGCTGCTTTTCATCCATCAGCCATTTGAGGAAATCGTGCGCCGCCTGCTTCTCGGGCGAGAAGCTGAAGACGCCGTGGCTGATCGAGTTCATCAGGTGGAACCGGCCCTTCGGCCCCTGCGGGTTCATCGCCTGGTCGGTGACCTTGGCGACATCGGGGAAGTCGCGCTTGGCGAACCAAAGGATCGACTCGGCATTGTTGGTGCAGGAGATCTGCTCGGCCATCCAGGCCTTGTTGTTGCTGACATCGGTCCAGGAGAGGCAGTCTTCGAGCAGGCAATCCTTGAAGAACTTGCGGGCGAAATCGACCGCGGCGGCGGTTTCCGACGAGTCGATCGAGACGGTCTTGCCGTCGTGCTCGACCTCGTGCCCGCCATAGGCCCACAGCAGCGGATACAGCCAGCCGTGGTTGTCGCCAAAGCCGTGGCCGAGCTCGAACCCGAACGGGTGGTCCTTGGCCTTGAGCTTCTTGCCGGCTTCGTAGAGCTCTTCCCAGGTGTCGGGGAATTTGGTGATGCCGATTTCCTTGAACCAGTCGGTGCGCCAGTTCATCAACTGGCCGATATTGCAGAACGGCACGGCCTTCCACTTGCCGTCGACCATGCCGGCTTCCTTGCCGACGTCGTACCAGCCGCCCTGCTTCTTGCCCATGTCGTCGGCGATGTCGCTGACGTCGAGCAGCTTGTCCTGGTAGAGAAACGGGAAGAGGAGGGTGAGCATCGACAAATCGGCGCCGGACCCGGTTTCGATGATCGTGCTGTCGCGGGACGGCAGGCTGCCGACGCTGGTGATCTCGTACACGATTTTGATCCCGGTCTCCTTCTCATAGGCCGGGGCCAGCGTGTTCTGCATGTATTCGTCAAAGGTTTTGATAAACGAGCTCTCGTGCAACAGCGTGATCGTCTTGGCTTGAGCCCGTGCCGCCCAAGGCGAAAGCGCCGCGCCGGCCGCGCCCATTGCTGCGATCTTTAGAACATCCCGACGCGATCTCGTACCCATGACGCTGCCCCCTCAGTCCATGCGCAGCCCTTGCCGGCCGCATCCTTAAGCTGGGTATCGTATTGCTTTTCCCGGCAAGCCGAAAGATAGCGCGAACGGCTCATTTTCGCGTGAACCCGATCGGATCGCGCTGCCGATGGACGACCCCGATCAGCGCGTCGGCGGGCTGCCGGTGTTGACCGCCAATTGCGCGGCGAAAGCCCGCTTGTAGGCGGGCCGCGCTTCGCCGCGGGCGACATAGGCAGCCAGGCTTGGGTATTCGTCCAGAATGCCCGATGACCTCAACCTGAGCAGCACCGACACCATCATCAGGTCGCCCGCGCTGAACGCGCCGTCGAGCCAGTCGGCATCGCCCAGGCGACCGGAAAGTTGGTCCAGCCGGTCGCGGACGCGGTTCTCGACCAGAGGCAGGCGCTCCTCATACCAGGTCCTGTCGCCCTCCATCAGCCTCGCGGTTCCAAGTTCAAGGATCGGCGGCTCCACCGTGTTGAGCGCGGCAAACATCCATGCGATCGCGCGCGCCCGGGCATTGGCATCGTCCGGCAGCAGGCCCGCATGGCGCTCGGCGACATGGAACACGATCGCCCCCGTCTCGAACAGGGCGAGATCGCCTTCCTCGTAGGTCGGAATCTGCCCGAAGGGATGAAGCGCCCGATGCGCGGGTTCCTTCATCGCACGGAACGAAACAAGGCGAACCTCGTAGGGTTGGCCCACCTCTTCCAGGGCCCAGCGGACGCGCGTATCACGCGCCAGCCCCTTGCCGCCGTCAGGCGACCGTTCAAAGGCGGTTATGGTGATCGTCATCGCGAGACTCCTCCTTCAAAATCGTCGGCTGGGCGGCCTCCCGAAGATCAACCTCGCGCGTCGGCGGCGACGCCCCGGCCTGGGCGTCAAGACCGACCCTAATGCCGCTCAAAGTTGCGGCCAAGGCGGGCCCGATATGCCGTCTTGCCGCTGGTTAGGCATCGCGCTTGCAGGTAGAAATCACGTGCCCGGCGTGAGAGGGCTCTTGCCGGGACGTAAACCCAAGCAGGTGACCCATGCACAAAGTACTTTATGCCTTGCCGTTATTACTGGTGGGGTTCGTCCAGCCGGCCGCGGCCGATGGCGCCAAGCAGGACTTTGCCTTAATCAACAAGACTGGCTATGAGCTCAAGGAGGTCTACGTCTCCCCGAGCAAAGCAGACGATTGGCAAGAAGACGTACTAGGCACCGGCACGCTTCCCGACGGCAATAAGGTCAACATTCACTTCAACGCGAAGGTCCAGACCTGCAAGTGGGACCTGAAAGTCGTCTACACCGTCGACAGCTCGAATGCGGTGTGGAACGACATCAACCTGTGCGACGTGGACAAGATCACGATCCATTACGACAAGGATCGCGACGTCACCCGCGCCACCTTCGACTGACGCGATTCGCGCATAATTCGGAAAATCCCCCTCCCGAATTCGGGAGGGGGATGAATGAACGGTCGGCCATGGCGACGGCCGAGGGGCACGCGCCGGATTTTCGTGGCAGGCTTTTTTCGTGGCAGGCTTTTTTCGTGACAGCGTTATTGCAATACGATGACGGCCGCTGGTAGCTGGCCAGCGAAGAAATTTGTGGCTGGGGCGTCGGGATGGCCGAAATGATCAAGCGGGCGAAGTTCCGCCGCTTGCGGGAGCGGCCCGGCGCGCCCAAGCGGAAGCCGGGGAAGCATGAAAAAGGCCGCAAGTGGCGCGGCTTCTCCATCCAGATCCGGGCAACCCCGCTCGCCGCCGAACTGGCGCGGTCGCGGCAGACGGCGCCGCCGCGGGCGCCGGGCCAGATGCCCCTTGTCGAATCCGGCGTCCTCGCCTTTCGCCGCGAGTCCGACGGCGAGCCGCACGTGCTCTTGATCACCAAAAAGCGGTCGAAGAAATGGGGCATCCCAAAGGGGCGCATTCCGGCGCATCTGAGCTTTTACGAAAGCGCCGCGAAGGAGGCGTTCGAGGAGGCCGGGGTGGTCGGCTATGTCTCGCCGTCCTCGATCGGCATGTTCCGCGCGGAAAAATCGTCCGCCACCCTGCCGGTCAAGCAGATCATCGAGGTGTGGGTGTACCTGCTCGAGGTCACGGAGGTGCTGCCGGACTGGCCGGAGAAGGGAAAGCGGACGACGCGCTGGGTGTCGTGCGAATTCGCCGCCCGGCACCTGCGGGAGCCGGTGCTCACCCATCTGTGCCATCGCCTCGCGCAAGGCTGAACGAGCCCCCTGGCGGAAGGGACGCGCGGTAGACGGGTAGAAGGGGCTTGCGTAAGGTTGCGCGACGCACAAAACGCCGGGCACGTCGCACCGGCTGTCGATCCAGGGGGGCATCATGGGGCGGAACACCATCATCGCCGGATTCGCGGCATTTCTAGCCGTCGCGCTCGGCGGCGCGGCGGCGCAGGCGGCGGATGCGCGTCATTTCAGCTTTGCCTACGACCAGCCGAAGACGACGGCCTACGGCGTCGTCGGCGATGTCTTCGCCGCCAAGCTCGCCGAATTGAGCAAGGGCACGATGGTGATCGACCAGTTCCCCGGCGCCCAGCTCGGCCAGGAGCCGCAGGTGCTGCAAAAGCTGCGCACGGGCGATGTCGATTTCAGCATCTGCTCGACCGCCAATTCCGCCACCCTGCAGCCCGAGGCCGGGGTGTTCTCGATCCATTACGTGTTCCGCTCCGAGGACCATCTGGTCAAGGCGCTGACCGATCCCGGCGTCTCCCACGCCTTTCTCGACATGATCAATTCCAAGGTCACCGGCGCGCATACGCTGGCGCTGGCGACGATGGGCTTCCGCGACATGTACGGAAAGAAGGAGATCCATAACGTCGGCGACCTCAACAACGTCAAGGTGCGGGTCCAGGCGACCGCGACCGAGGACACGATGTTCCCCGCCTATGGCGCGCAGACCGTCCACATGCCGTTCGGCGATGTCTACACGGCGCTCCAGACCGGCATCGTCGCGATGGCCGAGAACGGCATCAACGTCTACCAGTCGAACAAGCACTACGAGGTCGCGCCGATCATGTCGCTGACCCAGCACGAGGCGAACAACAACGTCATCTGGGTTGCCGACAAGGTGTGGAACAGCCTCAACGACGAGCAGAAGGGCTGGGTCCAGCAGACCGCCGACTACGTCGCCCAGGTGGAGCCCGGCAAGGCGCTCGCCCTCGAGCACGATTCGATGACCAAGCTGCAGAAGATGGGGGTCAAGTTTGTCGACGGCGTCGACAAATCCGGGTTTATCAAGGACGCCGAGCCGATCCAGGACAAGCTCGCCAAGGAGCTCGGCCCCGGCGCCGTCAAGGTGCTGACCCTGGTGCGGGCGGTGAAGGATTAGCGCCGGATCGCCGGCGTCGCGCCTCGCTCTCCTCTCGTCATTCCGGCGCAGGCCGGGACCCACTCGTCCGCGTCTCGTGCGGTTGGACAGTGGGTCCCGGCCTCCGCCGGGATGACGACCTCACAGGATAGTCATGCCTCCCCCCCACCTTCCCAGCCTCGTCCTCGACCGCCAGCGGCACCTCAAATGGCGCGCCTTCGACCGCGTCGAGCAGGTGCTGATGGTGATGTGCGGGCTGGCGCTGGCCGGATTTTCCTGCACCGTGTTCTTCGACGTCGTGACCCGATCGATCGGACGCCCGGTGCTGTGGGTTCAGGAGGTTACGACCACGTTCTTCGTGTACGGCATCTTTATCGGCACGG
Organism: Allostellaceae bacterium; assembly: GCA_036268075.1. GTDB lineage: Bacteria > Pseudomonadota > Alphaproteobacteria > ATCC43930 > CGMCC-115725 > DATARH01. The sequence continues at coordinate 14,113 of DATAUV010000049.1, forward strand.
CGGCGGCGGCGCGGCGCAATGACCATCTGAACCTGTCGGCGATCGCCGATTCCCTGGATGGACCGCTGCGGGTTCTGGTCGAGACGTTCACTCGGCTCGTCGTCGTCGCGGTCGGGCTGTGCATGGTCTATTTCGGCTATATCAACTTCCTCGAAGGGTTTCACGCCTATCGCATGCCGTCGCTGACCCCGCTCGCTTCGCTCTACGCGCCGATCCCGATCTCGGGCGCGTTTGTCGCCCTCTTCGCGATCGAGCAGCTCGTCAACGGCTGGCGCAACGGGTTTGCCGGCCCCGAGACGGGCGCCGACGATTCGATGCTCGCAGAATCCGACATCTCGCTATGACGGCCGCAAACGGCGTCATCGTCGCGCTGATGGCGGTGATGTTTCTGGCGTTCGGCTATCTCGGCGTGCCGGTGGCGTTCGCGCTGATGGGCGGGGTGATCATCGGCACGCTGTTCACGCCGGTGAGCCTGCCGTCGATCATGACCCAGCTTTTCAACGGGATCGACGCGGAGGCGCTGATGGCGATCCCGTTCTTCCTGCTCGTCGGCGAATTGATGACCTCGGCCAACGTCGTCGTCCGCATCGCCGAATTGAGCCAGGCGATGGTCGGGCACATCCGCGGCGGGCTCGCCCAGGTCGTCACCGTGTTCAGCATGTTCTTTTCCGGCATGTCGGGCTCGTCCTCGGCCGATGTCGCCGTCTTGAGCCGGACGATGGCGCGGCCGATGGCGCAGGAGGGGTACGACGCGGCCTTTGTCGCGGCGCTGATCGCGGCGGCGGCGACGATCGCCAACCTCGTGCCGCCGAGCATCATGGCGGTGGTCTACGGCGCGGTCGGCAACGTGTCGATCGCCGGCCTCTTTCTCGGCGGCATCGCGCCCGGGCTGATGGTCGGGTTCGGGTTGATGATCTACTGCTATTTTTTTGGCCCGCCCGGGCATCGCCGTCCGCGCGCGACGCTGGTCCAGTTCGGCGACGCGACCAAGGCGGCGGCGCTGCCGCTGGTGATCCCGGTCATCCTCTTGGGCGGGATTTTGACCGGCTGGTTCACCCCGACCGAGGCCGGGGTCATCGCGATCGTCTACATCCTCACCGTCGTGATCCCGCTCCTCAACCGCGGCCATCTCAGGCACCTGCCGCGCGATTTCGCCCATGCCGGGCTGATCTACTCGCTGCCGCTGATCACGATCGGCGCCGCCTCGGCGTTCGGCTGGATGCTCGCCTATCTGCGCGGGCCGATCGTCGTGTCGGGCTGGATCTCCGCGGTCGCCGGCGACAACCCGTACAAGATCATGTTCTCGCTGGTGGTGCTGTTCACGATCGTCGGCGACTTTATCGAGCCGGTGCCGTGCATCGTCATCTTCATGCCGATCGTCGCGGCGCTGACCGACACCGGCGGGATCAACTCGGTCCATATGGGCGTCGTCTTGATCGTGACCCTCGCGTTCGGGCTGATCACCCCGCCTTACGGGCTCGCCCTGCTGATGGCGTCGAAATTCGTCGGCGTGCGCTTCTCGCAAGCGCTGTTGGCGTCGCTGTCGATCTACATCGTCTTTTTCGTGACCATCGCCGTGTGCATCTTCTTTCCGGATTTCGTGCTGTGGCTGCCCAAGCACGTCTTTCCCGAATCCGTCGGCTGCTTCAAGAACCCGAGCGGGTTGGGGTATATCTGCCCGTCATAGACGGGGATGCCCCATGCTGTCCGATGATGGGTCCGATGACGGCTCGATTGCCCGCTACCAGGCCAATCTGCGCGGTGAGGTCGACGGCGCCCGGCTTTACCGCGCGCTCGCCGACAGCGAGCCGAACTCGCGGCTGAGCGAGGTTTATGGCCGGCTCGCCGCGGTCGAGGAGGCGCATGCCGAGATCTGGCGCAAGGAGCTCGCGCGGCGCGGCATCGCGGCCGAGCGGATGCGGCCGGGCTGGCAGACGCGCTCGCTCGCCTGGCTCGCCCGCCGGTTCGGCCCGCAATTCGTCCTGCCGACGCTGAGCACGCTCGAACAGCGCGACCGCCGCCAATACGACGCCCAGCCCGAAGCGGTCGCCGCCGGATTGCCCGACGACGAGCGGTCGCATGACCGCGTCGTCCAGGCGATGGAGGCGGCGTTTCCCAAGGGCGGCAGCGGCAGCGCGCTGGCCCGGCTCGAAGGCCGCCACCGCAGCGGCGGCAACGCGCTGCGGGCGGCCGTGCTCGGGGCGAATGACGGGCTCGTCTCCAACCTCAGCCTGGTGATGGGCGTCGCCGGCGCCGAGGCGGCGGGAAAGACGATCCTCCTCACCGGGCTCGCCGGGCTCGTCGCCGGCGCCTGCTCGATGGCGATGGGCGAGTGGCTCTCGGTCACCAGCTCGCGCGAGCTGAGCCAGCAGCAGATCGCCGTGGAGGCCGACGAATTGCAGCGCATGCCCGAGGAGGAAGAGGAGGAGATGGCCTTGATCTACCAGGCCAAGGGCCTCGACGAGGCGCAGGCCCGGGCGCTGGCGAAGCGGCTGATGGCCAACAAGGAAACCGCGCTCGACACTTTGGCGCGTGAGGAGCTCGGCATCGACCCCGACGAGCTCGGCGGCTCGCCGTGGTCGGCGGCGGGCTCGTCCTTCGCTCTCTTCTCGGCCGGCGCGATCTTCCCGGTCGCGCCGTTTTTCTGGCTTCAGGGACTGCCCGCGCTCGCGGCAAGCCTCGCGCTCGGAGGATTCGCCCTCATATTGATCGGCGCCGGAACCTCCCTCTTCACCGGCCGCAGCTTCGCCTTCTCCGCCACCCGCCAACTCGCGATCGGCTTCGCCGCCGCCGCGATCACCTTTGGGGTCGGGAGGGTTGTGGGGGTGACGCTGGGAGGATAAGCCGGTCCGTCGGAAGCAACCAAACCGGCGGAAGGAGTGTCAACGCCTCGGTGCACAGACGGCTAAGGCCATTCCTGTGCCGCATGATAGATTCGCGCTATCTCGACGATCTCGGCGCGAACACGATAGACGACGATATAGGGCAGCGGTGCGAAGATCAGTTCGCGTGTGCCGTCGATGCGTCCGAGGCGCCCACGGTTAGGCAGGTCGGAGAGGCTGTCGCAACGCTCGTAAATCAGTTGTGCGACGCGCTGGGCCGCAGCCGGGTTTTCTCTTTCGATGCGGTCCACTATCCGCTCAAGGTCATCGGCGGCCTCAGGCGACCATCGGATGTCCATCAAGTCCCAAAGCGGCGGCGGAGCCGAGCTCCCACGTCCTCGTGGCTCACATAATCGCCCCGATCGAGCGACGCGAGGCCCTTGAGAACGGCTTCGACAAATCGGCCCTCGTCTTCGAGATACCGGCTCACGGCATCCTGCACCAATTCGTCAGCGCTGGTGCCGGCGCGCGTCGCTAGTTCGACCAGCCGCGTTTCCAGCTCATCACTCAGATGGACTTCCATAGGCTCACTCTACCAGAGAAGGCTTCTCCTTGCATTACCGCCCGTCGAGCACCCGGTCGACCATCGCCTGGGCGGCGCCGAGATAGTTGGCGGGGTCGGTCAGGGCCTTGATCTTGTCGGCGCCGAGCTCGTCGGCGATGGCGGGGGTTTCGAGCAATACGTCGGCGAGCGGGCGGTTGTGCTTGAGCGCGTCCTGGCAGGACTCGTAGACGAGGTCGTGCGCCTCGTTGCGGCCGATCACCGGGGCGAGGCCCATCATCACCGCCTCGGCGACGATGAGGCCGTGCGTCAAATCGAGGTTCCGCGCCATCCCGCCCGGCTCGACGATGAGCCCGCCGAGCATGAAGGCGCTCTGGTGCAGCGCGCCGGCGGCGTAGCCGAACGCCTCGGGCACCGCGATCCATTCGAGGTGCCACGCCGCCGCCGTGCGCTCAAAGCTCGACAGCATCCCGTCGAGCGCGAGCCCCGCCTGCTGCCGCAGCGCGCGGGCGCAGGCGATGATGACGCCGCACGAGATCGGGTTGCGCTTTTGCGGCATCGTCGAGCTGGCGCCGCGGCCCGAGACGAACGGCTCGCCGGCCTCGCCGAACTCGGTCGACGACATCAGCATCACGTCGTCGGCGATCTTGCCGAGCGTGCCGCCGACGAGCGCCAGGAACTGCACGGTCTCGACGACCGTATCGCGGGCGACGTGCCAGGTAATCGCCGGCTCGCCGAGCCCCAGCTCCACGGCCAGCTCGCGCCGCGACCCGACCGCTCCCTCGCCGCTGCCGAGCGAGGCGAGGGTGCCGACCGCGCCGCCGAACTCGACGACCAGCACACGCGGCCGCAGCTCGGCGAGCCGCGCGGCGTGGCGGTCGAGCATGCTGAGCCACACCGCCGCCTTGTAGCCGAACGTGATCGGCAGCGCTTGCTGCAGAAAGGTGCGGCCCGGCATCGGCGTGTCGCGGTGCTTGCGGGCGAGCGCGACGAGGGCGTTGCGCACCGCGGTCAACTCGTCCTCGACCAGCTTCAGCCCGTCGCGGATTTGCAGCACCGCGGCCGAATCCATGATGTCCTGGGTCGTCGCGCCCCAATGCAGCCAGCGCCGCGCCTCGCCGGCCTGGTCGGCGAGCTGGCGCACCAGCGGCAGGATCGGAAAGCCGACATTGCTGGTCTCACGCCGCAGCCGCTCCATGTCGATGCGCTCGGGGTGCGCGATCAGCGTCCGCGCCACCTGCGAGATCGCCGCCGCCGCGTCCTTCGGCACGATGTTGAGCCGCGCCTGAGCCCGCGCCAGCGCCGCCTCGACCTCGATGCAGCGGGCGATAAAGGCGGGTTCGCCGAACACCGCGCGCATCGCCTCGGTGCCGAAGAGGTCGCCGAACAGCGTCGATTGCAGGACGCCGATGGTCATGTCCGGGTCACGCGGGCGCCATGCCGACCCAGCCCTGGGCCGACAGCCGCTCTACCGCCGGAAAGCGGGCCTTGTAGGCCATCTTCGGGCTCTCGCCGATCCAGTAGCCGAGATAGACGTGCGGCAGCCCTTGGCGGCGGCTCTCGTCGACCAGCCACAGGATGCTCCAGGTGCCGAGGCTCTGGCGCGTGCGGGTAGGGTCGAAATAGCTGTAGACGGCCGAGATCCCGTCATCGAGCCGGTCGATCAGCGCCGCCGCGGCGAGGTCGCCGCCGGCGTCGCGGAACTCGGCGACCGCGGTGGTGACCGGACTGTCCTCGACCATGTTGCGGTAGTCGCGGTAGTTCATCGCCGCCATCTCGCTGTCGCGGTGGCGCGAGCGCTGATAGGCGACGAAAAGCTGGTATTGCTCGACCGTCGCGCGCGGGGCGACGAGCCCGCCGCGCAGGTCGCGGTTGAGGTTGCGCACGCGCCGGGTCGAGCGGGTGTCGGCAAAGCGGTCGACCGCGATCCGCACCGGCACGCAGGCGGCGCAGGCGCGGCAGGCCGGGCGATAGGCGAAATGATGGCTGCGGCGAAACCCGGCGCGCGACAGGTGGTCGTAGACGATCGTCGCGTCGTTGCCGCTCGGCAACTCGACGATCAGCTTGCGCTCGACCCGGCCGGGCACGTAGGGGCAGGGGGCGGAGGCGGTGGCGAAGAACTGGTGCAGCGGCCCGGGTCCGCCGATATCGCCCGCTGGGCTACCCTGGGGCCGCCCGTTTGGGCGCGCGTCGGGCCGAGGCACCAGCGGCCTGGTATCGCCCGACCCGATCTCCATCCCGTCCCCCAACTCGCTTCCGCGGCAGCATGACAGACGCTTTCGCGCCAGACAATTAGCCTGTGGCGGCAGCCTGTGCCGGATAGTTGCCGATCACGATCCTTGGACCGATAATGAATCAACTGCATCGGGAGGGATGCCATGGCTGCATATTTCATCGCCGAGGTCGAGGTCACCAACCCGACCGAATACGACCGCTATCGCCCGCTCGCCGGCGCCACGATCGCGCAGTACGGCGGCAAGTTTCTGAGCCGCGGCGGCAAGGTTGAAATCCTCGAAGGCGGGGGCACGTCAAAGCGCGTCGTCGTCATCGAATTCGCCGATTCCGCGGCGGCCCACCGCTGGTACGATTCGCCGGAATATCAGGAGGCGCTGAAGATCCGCCTGTCCGCCTCGACCGGGCGGGTGATGCTGGTCGAGGGCTAACCGCGCCGGCGCAACGCGACCAGCGATCCTGCCTGGATCACCAGCGCGACCGAGGTCGCCGCGGCGAACCCGCCGAGGAGGCCGAGCCGCTCCAGCGTCACCGCCAGCACCGCGAAAAACCCGGTGAAGGCGAAGAGTCCGGTCATCAGCCCGCGCAGCACCTGGATTGCGGCGGCCGGCCCCCGTGCGCGGTGGCTGAAGGCGGCGAGTACCGCGGCGAATACCGGATAGGTCGCGAACAACCCGCTGAGCCGGGGGCCGAGATGCGGCGCCACGCTCGTCACGGCCAGCACCAGCGTCGTCGCGACGATCATCCGCGCCGGGATGTCCCAGCGCGGCACTGTCGGCACCGACAGCCCGCCTTCGCCGAGCCGCGGCAGCAGCGCGAGCGCCGCGGTCAGGGCGACGCACACCAGTCCGACCAGCGGCCATAGCGGCAGCGCGGCACGGTCGAGCACCGCGACGCCGGCAAAAAAGGCGACGCTGGCCGCCGCCATCGCCGGCGGCCAACCCCGGCGGGGCGCGATCCGGCCAAAGGCGGTGCAGAACCCCGCCTCGGCCGCGGCCCCGGCGAGGCATCCGACCCCCGCCGCCGCGGCAAACTCGACGCCCTGGTCGAGCGCCAGGAAAAAGCACACCGGCCCCGAGGTCAGCGGCAATCCGATAAACCATCCGCCCACCGCCTCGCCCCATCGCCGGCTGGCGAGGCTCGCCGCCAGGATCAGCACCGGCGTCACGGTCAGCTTGAGCGCGAGGGTGTTCATGGGGTGCGAAGCCTAGCGCTCCCTTCCGTGCAACCAACAGGCAAATTTGCCCGTTCGCACACACAGCGTTGCGGCGGCGGCGCGGAAACGGCAAGTTGCCGGCGGGCGGCGGGAATGTGGGGTTGCGGACGATGCGGTACGTCACTCGGGTGCTCCAGCCGGACGAGACCATCGTCCTCGCGACCCGCCTGCACCCGATCATCTACCTCTACGCGCTCTGGTACATAGCCATCGCGGTGGTGCTGTTCATCGCCTCGCTCCAGGTCAATTCCGTCGAAATCCACACCATCCTGCAGGTCGCGGCGCTGATCTTCCTGTTGTTCGCACTCGTGGCGTGGGCGCGCGCGGCGATCCGGCAGGTGACGACGGAGCTCGCGGTGACCGACCGGCGGGTCATCTACAAGGCCGGGCTGATCTCGCGCCACACCCTCGAAATGAACCGCAGCAAGATCGAAAGCGTCGATGTCGACCAGTCGCTGCTCGGGCGGGTGCTGAGCTTTGGCACGATCGTCGTGCGCGGCACCGGCGGCAGCCTCGAACCGATTCGGCTGGTGCGCGACCCGCTCAGCTTCCGGAGCTGCATCACCGCTGGGTAAACGCGCCGCCGCGCGCCGCGTGGTACAATGCGCCATGCAGGGCGGCTCGGCGGCAGAACGGATCGCGGGCGGTGCGGGGGTGCCGGGGTCGCACGGCACGCGGCGGGGCGCGGCGCGCTCGATCGGGCTCAGCGCCGTCATCATCGCCGCCACGACCCACGAGCCGCGCGTGCTGACGATCCGCATCGGCGCCGACGAAGGCCTGCCCTCGGGGCCGCTCGAAGCCGAGCACCGCACGCTCGAAATCGGCCTCAGGAACTGGGTCGAGCGCCAGACCAGCGAACGGCTCGGCTATGTCGAGCAGCTCTACACCTTTGGCGACCGCGACCGGGTCGCCGCCGGCGGGCTGGTCGTCGCCTATCTCGCCCTGGTACGGGAGGCGGGGCCGGCCGGGGCGGCGGATGCGGCGTGGCAAAGCTGGTACCGCTATTTCCCGTGGGAGGATTGGCGCGATGGCCGCCCGGCGCTGCTGGGGCCGATCGAGGCGCGGCTGTCGGGCTGGGCCGCCGGGACGCGGCTGCGCGAGGAACGGGTCGGGCTCGCCTTCGGCCTCAACGCGGCGGCGTGGAACGAAGAGCTGGTGCTCGAACGCTATGAGCTGCTGTACGAGGCGGGCCTTGTCGCCGAGGCGGCGCGCGACCTCGGCCAGGCCACCGACGGCGATCCCGGCGTCACGATGGCGGTCGACCACCGCCGCATCCTCGCGACCGCGATCGGGCGCCTCCGCGGCAAGATCAAATACCGCCCCGTGGTGTTCGAGCTGATGCCGCCGGCCTTCACGCTGCTCCAGCTTCAGCGCACGGTCGAGGCGCTGTCGGGGGTGCGCCTCCACAAGCAGAATTTCCGCCGCCTCGTCGAACAGCAGGGCCTCGTCGAGGAAACCGGCGCCATGAGCGCCGCCACCGGCGGCCGCCCCGCAAGGCTCGTGCGCTTCCGGCGGGAGGTATTGCTCGAGCGCCCGGCGCCGGGGTTCAGGATGAGGGCGGGGCGGCGGGTGTCAGTGTAGAGAAAGCAAGGTTTAGTTGCAAAGGACGCGAAGCAGGCGCAAAGAACGTGAAGGCGCTGGAGAAGCGGCGCGCAGCGCTATCTAATTCACAATGAGGCGGTGAGACAGTGAGATTAGAGGCTATCCCTCCTCACTGTCTCACCGCCTCATCGTGATCCATTGCGGCTTCGCCGCGGCACGAACGCCTTCGCGTTCTTTGCGCCTGCTTCGCGTCCTTTGCGGCAGAAGAGTCAATTGATGGGTTTCGCTGCGCTCTACCCATCCTACGAAATCGCGCATCCCAGCCTTGCAACGGAATTGTCACGACCCCCTTGACGCCGCTCTCTCACCCCTTATTCTCATATCTAGCATAACTCACCGCCGGGCGGCCCACTCGCCGTCCGGTTTTTCCAAACCCTAGAAATACTCAAATTGAGTATAATAGGAGTAACCGCCGTGTTGCAGACCGAGACGATCCGCCCCGCGGGGATGCCGCTGCCCGAGCTCTATGCCCGCGTCGAGCGCCACGTGCCGCGCTTCGAATGGCCGATGCTGGCCGAGGACATCGCCGCGATCCTCAAATTGAAGCGCGAGCGGGACGCGGTGATCCTCGCGCACAACTATCAGACGCCGGATATCTTCCACACGGTTGCCGACATCGTCGGTGACAGCCTGGCCCTGGCGCGCGAGGCGGCGCGCAGCGACGCTTCGGTCATCGTGCTCGCCGGCGTGCATTTCATGGCCGAGACCGCGAAATTGCTGAACCCGGGCAAGACCGTGCTGATCCCCGACATGAAGGCCGGGTGCTCGCTGGCGGAATCGATCACGGCGGCGGATGTGCGGCTGTTGCGCGAGACGCATCCCGGCGTGCCGATCGTCACCTATGTCAACACCTCGGCGGCGGTGAAGGCGGAGAGCGATATCTGCTGCACCTCGGGCAACGCGAAAAAGATCGTCGAGGGGCTCGGCGTGCCCAAAGTCATCATGATCCCGGACGAATATCTCGCCCGCAACATCGCGGCGCAGACCAAGGTCGAGATCATCGCCTGGAAGGGCCATTGCGAGGTGCATGAGCGCTTTACCGCCGACGATGTGCGGTCGATGCGCGAAAATTATCCGGGGGTGACGGTTCTGGCCCATCCCGAATGCCCGCCCGAGGTGGTCGCCGAGTGCGACTTCACCGGGTCGACCGCGGCGATGGTGGATTATGTCGGGCAGAAACGGCCGCCGCGCGTGGTGCTGCTGACCGAATGCTCGATGAGCGACAACGTCGCGGTGCAGTACCCCGACCTCGATTTCGTCCGCCCGTGCAATTTGTGCCCGCACATGAAGCGGATCACCTTGGGCAACATCCGTCACGCGCTGGAAACGATGACGCATGAGGTGACGGTCGCCCCGGAGATCGCGGACCGCGCCCGCCGCTCGGTCGAGCGGATGCTGGAGATCGGGTGAAGGCGATGACCGTTCCCCGCATCCTCGTCGAGCCGATCGTCCGCGCCGCGCTGCTCGAAGACCTCGGCCGCGCCGGCGACATCACGACCGACGCGATCGTCCCCGACGATCAGCAGGCCGAGGCGGTGATCGTCTCGCGCCAGGTGGGTGTGCTCGGCGGCATCGAGGCCGCGCTGATGGCGTGGGAATTGCTCGACCCGACGCTCAAATTCGACGTGCTGACACCGGACGGCACGCGCCTCGAACCCGGCTCCAAGGTTGCGGTCGTGCGCGGCCGGGCGCGGGCGATCCTCGCCGGCGAGCGGGTGGCGCTGAACCTTCTGTGCCGCGTCTCCGGCACCGCCAGCGCGACCCGCGTGCTGGCCGACGCGATCGCCGGGCACAAGGCCAAGATCGTCTGTACGCGCAAGACGACGCCGGGCCTGCGGCTTCTCGAAAAATACGCGGTGCGGCTCGGCGGCGGGGCGAACCACCGTTTCGGCCTCGACGACGCGATGCTGATCAAGGACAACCACGTCGCGATGGCCGGCAGCGTCACCAAGGCGCTGGAGCGGGCGAAGGCGGCGGCCGGGCACCTCGTCAAGATCGAGCTCGAGGTCGACACGCTCGACCAGCTCGCGGAGGCGCTCGAATGCGGCGTCGACGCGGTCCTCCTCGACAATATGGACCCCGACACGCTGCGCCGCGCCGTCGGCATGGTGCGGGGGCGCGCGGTCACCGAGGCCTCCGGCCGCATCACGGTCGAGACCGCCCCCGCGATCGCCGCCGCCGGCGTCGACCTGATTTCCTCCGGCTGGATCACCCACTCCGCCCCGATCCTCGATCTCGGGCTCGATATCGACTGACCGGCCGGGCGGTTTGTGCTTGGATAGGCGGGTCCGCGGCCGACGGAGCCTGCCCCCATGCCGAGTCTCTCCAATACCGAGCCGCATCGTCTGTCGGCGATCGAGATCGCCGGGCGGATCGATGCCGGCACGCTCACCGCCGAGGCGGTGGTCGCGAGCTGCCTCGACCGTATCGCCGAGCGCGAAGGGATGGTGCGGGCCTGGGCGCATCTCGACCGCGGCCAGGCGCTCGCCGCCGCCCGCGCCTCCGACAAGGCTGGGCAGGGCGGGTTTCTCAAGGGGGTGCCGTTCGGCATCAAGGACATCTTCGATACGGCCGAGATGCCCTCGGGCTACGGCTCGCCGATCTATACCGGCTGCCGGCCTACCTCCGACGCCAGCGCCGCCGACCTGCCGCGCAAGGAGGGCGCGATCCTGCTTGGCAAGACGGTGACGACCGAGTTCGCCAACCGTCACCCCGGCGCGACCTCGAACCCGCATAATTCGGGCCATACCCCGGGCGGCTCGTCGAGCGGGTCGGCGGCGGCGGTCGCGGATTTCATGGTGCCGCTGGCGATCGGCACGCAGACCGGCGGCTCGGTGATCCGCCCGGCGGCCTATTGCGGCGTTACCGCGCTGAAGCCGAGCTACAACATGTTCGCGCCGGCCGGCATGCACTCGAACACCGAAACGCTCGACACGATCGGCATCATGGCGCGCTCGGTGGCGGACATCGCCCTCTTCCGCGCGGCGATGATGGCGATCCCCTATGAGAAGCCGGCCATGCCGGAGCGTGCGCCGCGCATCGCGCTGTGCCGCACGCCGCATTGGGACAAGGCCGAGGCCGACGGCAAGGCCGTGCTGGAGGAAGCCGCCAGGCGTCTCGCTGCCGCCGGCGCCGAGGTGGTCGAGAGCGAGCTGCCCAATGCCTGCGGCAATGTCTCGGAGATCCAGAACCGGCACAGCTTCTTCGAGGCGCCGCGCAACCACGCACCGGAGCGCGAGCGGCACGAGGCGCTGCTGAGCCCGGCGCTGCGGCACGGCCGGATCGCCGGCGGGCTGACGCTGACGCTCGACGAGTTCCGCGCCGCCTGGCGCGACGCCGACCGCATGCGCGCCGCGGCTGGCGACTGGGCTGGCGGGTTCGACGCGATCCTGACCCTGCCGGCGCCGGGCCAGGCGCCGAAGACCCTGGCCTCGACGGGCGATGCGATCTTCAACGGTCTGTGGACGCTGCTCCACGTGCCGTGCCTGACGATGCCGGCGGGGCAGGGACCGGACGGGCTGCCGGTCGGCATCCAGCTGGTCGGCAAGCGCCACGGCGACGCACGGCTGCTTGATGTCGGCCTCTGGGTCGAAAGCAAGCTCGGAGGTGGGCGATGAGCGACACCAACCGCCTCTCGGCCGCCGAGGCCGTCGCGCGCCTCAAATCCGGCGCGCTGACCGCCGAGCAGCTGACCCGCGATTGTCTCGACCGGATCGCCGAGCGCGCCGCGGTCAAGGCCTGGATCCATCTCGATCCCGAATATGCCCTGGCGCAGGCGCGCGCCGCCGACAAGGCGGGCCGGCCGGGTTTGCTCGGCGGATTGCCGATCGGCGTCAAGGACGTCATCGACACCTACGACATGCCGACCGAGCACGGCTCGCCGATCTATCGCGGCAACCGCCCCTTCGCCGACGCCGCCTGTGTCGCGCAGGTGCGCATGGCCGGCGGCACGATCCTCGGCAAGACGGTGACGACCGAGTTCGCCAACCGCTTTCCCGGCGCGACCGTGCATCCGATGAACCCGGCACATACGCCAGGCGGCTCGTCGCAGGGCTCGGCGGCGGGGGTCGCCGATTTCCAGGTGCCGCTCGGCTTCGGCACGCAGACCGGCGG
>DATAUV010000050.1:0-6871 GCA_036268075.1 Allostellaceae bacterium
CCGCCTGCTCGTGGCGGACGTCGATCATCCGTATGCCTTCCTTGATCATGCACGCCTCGGCCAACAGCATCGGCCCGCCCATGATGTAGAAGCAGTCCTTGATGCCTTCCATGCGAAGGCTGCGCGCGAGGATTTCCGAACCGGTCAGTTCAGCCATGGGGTTTCCTCCATTAAGGGAGCGCGGGCGTCCCGCCCGCATCTTCTGAAAAAAAGGCGGGCGGGACGCCCGCGCTCCCGTAAAAGCGAAGCGGCGGGCCGAAGCCCGCCGCTGTTTGGTCGTATCAGGCGTTGCCGATGATCTTCTGTTCGCGCAGCGCCTGGATGTCGCCGTTCGACATCTTGAGCCATTGGGCGAACACCTCGTCGGTGTGCTGGCCGAGCTTGGGCGAGGGCTTCAGCTCGGGCGGGCGGCCGTCGAAACGGACCGGCCAGGTCTCGCACTGGAAGTCCCCGTCGGGGTGCTTCATCACCTGCATGATGCCGCGCTCGAGGAACGACTGGTCGTTTTGAAGCTCGAGCGTGTCATGGACGGCCCCGGCAGGAACCCCGGCGGCGCCGATGATCTTCATCGCGTCTTCCTTGGTGTGCGCCAAGGTCCACTCGGTGATGATCTCGTTGATGAAGCCTTCGTTCTTGTTGCGCTCTTCGTTGGTGGCAAAGCGCGCGTCGCCGATCAGGTCGGCGCGGCCGATGCACTTCAACAGCCGGTCCCAATGCTCGGGATTGGCGCGGCTGCAGAAGACATAGACGTAGTCGTTATAGCCGCCCGGCTTGCACGGATAGATGCCGCACGGGGCGGGCGCGCCCGAGGTCGACTGCGCGCCCATGCGCGGCGCCGCCTTCTGGTTGCCTTGCTGGTTCATCACCGCGAACGAGGTGCGGATGTAGTGCATGACCGAATCCTGCATCGCCAGTTGCAGGCGGCGGCCCTTGCCGGTCGACTTCTTTTCGTAGAGCGCGCCGAGCACCGAGATGGCCATCAGCATTCCGGTGCCGGTGTCGCCGATCGTGCAGCCGGGCTTGACCGGCGCCTGGCCGGGCTCGCCGGTGACGCTCATCGTGCCGCCCGAGGCCTGCGCGATCATGTCGAAGGCGAGGCTCTTTTCGTAGGGGCTGCCCTCTCCGAAGCCCTTGACCTGGCAATAGATGATGCCGGGGTTGATCTCCTTGAGGACATCGTAGCCCAGGCCCAAACGCTCAATCGTGCCGGGGGCCAGGTTTTCGGCGAAGACGTCGGCGCCCTTGACCAGCTCCTTGACGAGCTGCACGCCTTTCTCGGTCTTAAGGTCGATCGTCGCCGACTTCTTGTTGGCGTTGAGTATCTTGAAATAGAACGAGTCGGACGCCTTGGCGTCGGTGCTGGCGATGCGCCGGCCGGGATCGCCCGATTTGGGGTTTTCGATCTTGACGACCTCGGCGCCCATCCACGCCAGGGCCTCGGTGCAGGTCGGGCCCGCCTCGAACTGGGTCAGATCGACAACCTTGACGCCATCAAGGCAATGCAAAGGGGCAAAGTTCCCGCTCATCGTCTCCCGCTCCTTCGTAGGCCGCATTCAGCAGAATCGCTGGGAAAACGATACCCTAGAATGTCACACGACGGAAATCGTTGAATCCCGCGAAAATCGACCCCTTGCCATACCTAATTGATTGGGCAGCGGGCTTGTCGCGGCTGTTCGACGTTGACGGAAACCGGATCGCCACGCGGTTTGGAACGATTAGGAATAATTTGGCGCCTTGACCACGCGGCTTTGGAGCTGGCGCGGCACTCTCATTCTCGCGAAGAGCGCCGCGCCTCGGGCTTTCAGGGGCCTCAGAAAGGACGGCTTACCATGGCGTTCTGGTACGAAGAGATCTGGGCGGAAGAGTCCGGCGGGAACAATTTCGCCGAGACTGCGACGGTCAACATCCCGTCATCCAGCGTGCTGGTCTCCTGCGCGCTCCAGCAGGTCAACCAGCAGGGCGGCGGCAGCCAGGCCCGCATGGCCATCACCCAGTACGTCGAAAACGGCGACCCGCACGAGGGTAACTGGCAGATGATCAACGGCAAGGGCATCACCAGCGTCACCTTCGCGCTGACCGTCAACAACGCCGCCGCGCAAGGGACCGGCCTGATCCAGACGGTCTGACCTGCGCCGACCGTCCGGTCCCTCCCCGGCCGGACACAGCGGGAGGCGAGGGCGGCCCAGCCGCTCTCGCCTTTCCGCCCCCGCCTTTCCGCCCCCGCCTTTCCGCATGACTGGGGCGGCCCGATCAGCTAGAAGCGCCGTATGGCCGGCCCTATAATCCTGCCCTACCGGAACATCCTGCCGCGCATTGATCCGGCCCGCTACACTCGGCCGCTCAAGCCCGAGGAGCGCGAATACATGCGCTGGGTCGCCGCGCATTACCGCGAGCTGGCGGAGGAATACCGATCGGAATAGTAACTTGCGGAGATTCGCAATCTCCGCAACGAGCTGAGCGCGCGTAAATTTCAGCTCCCGCCGTGGGTCAAATGGGCTTTCGCGCCTCCATCGCGCACTCGCGGATGTTCAGTGAAGAGTCGTGGAACCGCGACGGCATTTCAACGGCGTCGAATATATCGAGTCCCGAGTCTCCGATCACGCATCGGCGAATTTCTGCAAAGCCAGCGCGTTTCAACTCTTCGGTGATCGAGATCTCATCCCACATCCAGAGGTGCGCGGAATTGCCGAGAAGTTCTCTGAGTAGGCCGACAATACCGGTCGGGCGATGCTCTTTGCCCAGGAATGTCTCACGCATGAACGCCTCGGCAGTAATGGAACCTTCGTCGGCTGTAGAAACGTAGCGCCGTGCACGTTCAAGCAAATCGGGCACGATCAACCGAAATACGCCGCCGTGCCTAAGCATCTCGTAAGTGTTCCGAAGCGCCTTTCTGAAGTCGTACAGGCTCAGATGCTCGAGGACGTGGGAGGCATAGATGGCATCCGCAGTTCCCGCTTGTACGAGCAGCGACTTCCGAATATCGCCATATCTCACGGTTGAGGGAAATCGCTGGCGAGATCCCGATAACGCTGCCGAGATCGCATTGCCGACGAGGGGAATACGCTCGATGCGGAGCGTGGGTGAGGCATCGAAATTTAGCCAACCCTTGCCCGCCGAAAAGCCGCAACCGTATTGGACATAAACGCCAGCCATCACGCCCCTACCGTCTGACGCGATTCTAGCAACAACATCGCCAGTGCGTGCTTGGGCTCGATCAGGTCGGCGAGGGTGTAGCTGTCGAAGACGGCGAGGAAGGCGTCGGTCGCCTCGCGCACGACGCCGCGCAGCACGCAGGCGTCCTCGATGCGGCAATAGCCGATCGATTGGAGGCAGCCGACGATGTCGAGTTCGTCCTCGGTGTCGCGAACGACCTGGCCTATATTGATCTCATGCGGCGGACGCATCAGCCGGATGCCGCCGTTGCGGCCGCGCACGGTGTCGAGATAGCCCTTTTGCCCGAGATCGTGGACGACCTTCATCAGGTGGTTCTTCGAGATCCCGAAGCTCTCGGCCACGTCCTTGATGGTGCTGAGCCTGCCTTCCTTGAGCCCCGCGTGGATCAGTACGCGCAAAGCGAAATCGGTGTGAAGCGTCAGGCGCATGGTCGGGCTCTCCGGGCGGCGACCATCTTATGCGGTGCGCGCCGGCCGGGGGCAAGCGGCGCGCCGCCAACCGACGAACACCACGGCAAACCACCGCAGCCCCAGCGTCGCCGCCGCCGTCAGGTGCCACCACCCGGCCTCGCCCTGCTGGTCGAGACGACATGAGTGATTGGGTCAACCGTCCCGAGCGCGCAAGCGCTGGTTAGGCGTTGGTATGCTCGGGTCGTTGGGCAGGATGCTTGATGCTGAGGATCACGATCTCGTCGGCCGCTTCGTCGACCATGTAGTAAAGGATGTATCCGTAGCGACGTGTGACGAACTTTCGCACCCTTTCGGCCCGCTGGCGCCGGCCGAGCAACAGGAACAGCAGCAGCGTTTCAAGACCATTGTAGATCGCCGCCCTGACGGATCGTGCCGCGCTCGGGTCGCGGCTGCGCAGATGCTCGGCGATCTCCTCGAGGTTCGCGGTCGCCCGCGGTGTCAACCGGAGCTTTACGGATCGAAGCGGCGGAAAGCCGCTTCGATCTGCTCGTCGCTCGCAAACTCCCGCCGCCTCGCCGGGGCGAGGCCCTCCAGCACATCCGACAGATGCGCCGGATCGATCTCTTCCGGCTCGCCCTCGTCGCCGATCAGCGACAGCATCGCCCGGGCGATCTCATCCTGCCCATCCGGCGGCAGCCGGCGGGTCGCCGCGACGGCTCGTTCGAGAAGCTTAGTCATGGCGATAGGATAGATGTTCCCGCGAACCGTTCAATCCTCCGCCCGCACCTTGACGTAACTTCCCGGCGCGTCCTCGATCGGCCTGAGCGCGCCGTCGCCGGGCGCCCGCGCGTTGACCATGCCGCCGGCATGGGCGGAGACCCATTCTTCCCACACCGGCCACCACGATCCGTCATGGGCGGTCGCGGTGGCGAACCATTCCTCGGGGGTGGGCGGGTTCGTGTCGTTTTCCCAGTGGCCGTATTTGCCGCCGGGCGGGTTGACGACGCCGGCGATGTGGCCCGAGGCCGACAGCACGAACTTGACCGGCCCGGCGTAAAGCTGCGTCGCGGCATAGGTCGACCTCCACGGCGCGATATGGTCCTCCCGCGTCGACAAGAGGAAGGCCGGGGTCTTGATCTTCCCGAGATCGATCTTGACGCCGTCTAGCGTAATCCCGCCCGGCTCGCGCAGCAGGTTCTCCTGGTACATCCGCCGCAGGTAAAAGCTGTGCATCGCCGCCGGCATTCGCGTCGAATCGGCGTTCCAGTAGAGCAGGTCGAACGGGAAGGGCTGCTTGCCCAACAGGTAGTTGTTGACGACGAACGACCAGATCAGATCGTTCGCCCGCAGCATGTTGAACGTCGTGTGCATGTCGCGGGCCTCGAGATAGCCCTTCTTCGACATGCGCCCCTCGAGCGACTTGATCTGCTCCTCGTCGATAAACACCGAGAGTTCGCCAGCCTCGGCGAAATCGACCATCGTCACGAAAAACGTCGCCGATTTGATCCGGTTGTCGCGCTTGGCGGTCATGTAGGCGACGGTCGCCGAGAGGAGGGTCCCGCCAAGGCAATAGCCGATGACGTTGGCGCCCTTCTCGCCGGTAGCCTCGCGCATCGCGTCGAGCGCGGCGAGCGGCCCCTCGCGCATGTAATCCTCAAAACTCTTGGCGCTGAGGCGGGTATCCGGGTTGACCCATGAGATCACGAACACCGTATGCCCCTGGCTCACCGCCCATCGGATGAACGAGTTCTGCGGCCGAAGGTCGAGGATGTAGAACTTGTTGATCCATGGCGGGATGATCAGCAGCGGCCGCTTTTTGACCGTCTCGGTGGTCGGCGAGTACTGGATGAGCTGCATCAGCTCGGTCTGGAACATGACCTTGCCGGGAGAGGCGGCGACGTTCTCACCCAGCCGGAACGACGTGGCGTCGGTCATCGAGATCGACAGCCGTCCCTTACCGCGCTCCAGGTCGTCGAGCAGGTTTTGGAGCCCGTTGACCAGATTCTCGCCGCGCGTCTCAAACGTCGCACGGAGGACCTCGGGGTTGGTCAGCACGAAATTGGACGGGGCGATGGCGTCGACGAATTGCCGCGTGTAGAAATCGATCTTGCGCGCGGTCAGCGGGTCGACCCCCTCCAATTTCTGCACGACGCTCTGGATCGTCCGTGCGGTCAGCAGATAGCTCTGCTTGATGAAGTCGAAGACGGCGTTGTCGCTCCACGCCTTGTCGCGAAACCGGCGGTCCTCGGCGGCGCTCTGGATCACGGGCTCGGCGGTGCCGGTGCCGCCGGCGAGCCGCTCGGCGGTGCGCTGCCACAGCGTCATCGCGTCCTGCCACAACGCGAGCTGCGCTTCGACGAGCCGGCTCGGGTCGGCCATGATCCGCGCCGTCATCTCCATGAACGCCGCGCCGATCGCCATCGGCGAGGCCATCCCCATCGCCGAATCGGCGCCCTGCCGCCCGATAAACTCGCTGACCAGCCGCTGGCTCCGCTCGGCGATGCCCCGCAGATGCCGCGACCACTCCGCCGGATCGGAAATCGTATCGCGGGCCTCGCCGCCGGTTTCGGTCATCGCCCCGTCTCCCTACCGCCGCAATGGATCAAATGTAGTGACGCGCGGGCCGGTATCTAATACACCACTGGCACGGTTTTGACGGCGCTTGCCACGACCGCCGCGGGGCTTGTGAGGGCGGTGGGTGGCGCTGCGGCCGATGGGTTGGGGCTCTGCCGATGTCGTTCCGTCCTGCCGCAAACATCGCCGTTCTGGCGCTGGTGGCGCTGCTCACCGCGTGCCATCCGGTCGATACCTGGCGCTCGATCACCGGGACCAACAGGAACGACCCCGATCCCGAGACGACGGCGAACAGCGAAAACCTCGCCGCCGGGGAAAAGCAGCCCTATCCGAACCTCGCCACGGTGCCGAGCCCGCCGATCCCGACGATGACCCAGGCCGAGCGCGACAAGCTGACCGAAAGCCTCGTCGCCGATCGCACCAACGCGAAATACAACGAGCAGAAACTGCTGCCCGGCTTCTCTACCGGGGGCGAGCCGCCTCCGCCGCCGCCGAGCACGGGGCCGAGCACCGGGGCCGCCCCGCCGCTAGGTGGACCGCCCGGCGCTCCACCGCCGACGGCGTCGGCGAACCCGGGTGGCGCGAAAGCCTCGGCGCCGCCGCAACGCAAGCCCGGCGAGCCGCCGCAGCCGGGGCCGATGGAATCGAGCCTGCAGGCGCCGACGATCAAGGAGCAGCCGCTGGCCGAGACGACGCGTCCGCCGCCGCCGCCG
>DATAUV010000051.1:0-27811 GCA_036268075.1 Allostellaceae bacterium
CGATCCAAAACACTCCGGAACTTGATCACTCGCACACCCTGTAACGCTTCCGTCCGGCCCATCCGCTCCCCCTCCCAGGGAAGCAGTCTCACCGGACAGATCGTGTGCTACCTATTCCGGACATATCGTGTGCTACCGACAGTTAACGGCGGCCGCCTTGCCGCAGTCCACGCGCGATGGGTATAAGTGGGAGCGACCCTCCGGCGCCGCCGCGCCGCCGTCACACAAGGGGCCGCCGTCACACAAAGGAAAGCCCGTGCTGCCCCGTGAGGCCGTCGTCTGGAGCTATCGCCTCTTTCTCGGACGCGAACCGGAGAGCGAAGCCGTCATCAAGGCGCATCAGCACATCGAGAGCATCGAGGTGCTGCGCCGGGCCTTTATGTCCTGCGACGAATTCCTGCTCGTGAATGGTGTCGCGGGACTGCGCGATAAATGGGTCGCGGCGCCGGTGATGGGCGGCAAGTACCTGATGTGGATCGACCTCGGCGACCGCTACGTCTCGCTCGGCTGCCTCGCCGACAGCTACGACGGAGTCGGCACCCAATTCGTCAAGGGCGTGCTGCGCGAGGGCAACGTGTTCGTCGATATCGGGGCCAATGTGGGCTGGTACACCCTGCTCGCGGCCTCGATCGTCGGTGACGGCGGCACGGTCCACTGCTTCGAGCCGCGCCCGCAGACGGTCGACCACCTCGCGCAGACGATCGCGCTGAACCGGCTGGAGCGGTGCGTGACCCTGCATCGTTGCGGCCTGTCCGATGCAGACGGCGAGATGATGCTGGTGTGGTCGCCGTCGAGCGGCAATCCGGGCGGATCGCATCTCGCCGGCGAGGTGCCCCCGGGTATGCGCGGGGAAAACGTGGCGCTGACGACGCTCGACGGTCTGAAGCTGCCGCGCCTCGACTTTCTCAAGATCGATGTCGAGGGCGCCGAAATGCGCGTCTTCGCCGGCGGGCGGAAGACGATCGAGCAATGCCGGCCGGTGATCCTGTCGGAAATCTCGCCCGAGATGCTGAGCCGGGTGTCGGGTTCCTCGACGGAAGCCTATTTCAGCTATTTCGCCGGGCTCGGCTATCGTTGCTACGTGATCGACGGCGAACGGTGCGGCGAGGAGATCACCGCGTTTCCCGTGGCTTGGGGCATAGAGTTGCTGAATGTCGGCCTTGTCCCCGCGGAACGGCCGGCGGATCTGGTCGCCCGCATCTTCGCCGGCTCTGCCAACCCGAACGGGTGACTGCCGCGGGCGCTTAGGCTTTCGCGAAAACGGCTTAGGGTTTCGCGAAAACAAACGTGTTCGAGATGCCGTGCGGGATGCCGGTGCAGTGGTCGGGCTGGACCTCCAGCGGCACGACCCCGGCCGCCGCCGCCAAGCCGAAGATGGCCGATTGCGGCAGCACGTGCATTTCCAGCTCGTCGGCCGTCGTCTGCGTCGCGTACTCGTCGTAATCCCATTTGTAGTTCGTCTGGTAGGTCGGCACCTGAAAGAACGCGCAGCCGCCGCGGGCGAGGCCGGAGAATGCCGCCGACAGGATATCCGCGATCAGCGGCGGCGGGTTGTGCTGGAGCACCAGGACCGAGTGAAAAAAATCCGTGCCGCTGAGGGCGACAAGGGCGAGCAGGTCGCGGCGCCCCCGCAACTGGCGGAACTCGACATTCGACACGCCGCGGTCGCGCGCGATCGTCTCGGCCATCGCCAGATGCGCGCCGGACACGTCGACCGCGACAACCTTGTCGAAGCGGCGGGCGAGCCACAGCGCCGTGCGGCCCAGACCGCAGCCATAATCGACGCAAACCCGCCCGGACAGCTCGCGGCCGTGGCCCCGCAGGTAGCGCTCGGCACGCTCTATCTCCAGCCGCCCCGACTCGAAGAACTCGTCGATCTGCTCCGGGTCGGTCATGCCCTCGGTGCGAAACCGGTCGAAGGACAACACCGACCAGTACGGGTCTTCGCGGCCCAGGCGCGACCAGAGGCCGGCGACGCGGTCCCACAGCGATTGCCGCTGTTCCGCGGAGATGTCGAGCCTGATCTCGTTCGGGGGGTGCACGTCGAGCGCACCCAGCGAGACGACCCGGTGTATTTCGCCTTCCGGGGACTCGATAAAATCGCGCGCGATGTCCTGCAGGCGGCCGCCCGCGCGGACCCGCCGGACATGGAGATCGAGCCCGAGGGGGTCGGGCGCGCGACCCAAAATCGCGTGATACAGCGCGGATACGATCGCTTCCGGATCGGGGGTTTCGTCGCTCGCCATCGACTATTTTTTCGCCTACCCTGGGCCCAAATGCCGGTAACTGTTTGAAAAACCAGACCGCCCACGGCACCGATGCTGCCCGTCAAAAAATGGTCCCGGACGTCTGTCCTACCACAATTTTTTCGTCCGTCGAGGGTTTGGTTCTGATGCGAATGGTTGTGGATCTGTCGGATGTGCTGTTCTACCTGCGCCATCACGACACGCTTTCCGGCATTCAACGGGTCCAGCTCGGCCTGGCGCAGGCGCTGATCGACACCCCGGCGCCGCTGCCGCACGAGCTCATCTTCGTCACCTCGAACGCCGCGGGAACACGTTACCTGGAGCTGGCCGAAGCCGACATACTCGCGCTCGTCGATCTTTTGTCCGCCGCAACCGTCTCGCACGAGGCGATCAAGCGGACGGTAGCGGGCGCGGAGCGGTTTTCGCCGGATTACGAACCGCAGTCCGGTGACGTTTTTCTGCTGCTCGGCGCGTTCTGGGTCATGGAGAACGTCTTCGCCCAGGTCGCCGAGCTGAAACGGTCGGGCGTGTTCGTGGCCATCCTGATCCACGACATCATTCCGATCACCCATCCCGAGTTTTGCGACAAAGCGCTGACCGACAGCTTCAACCTGTTCTTCAACAGCGTGATCATCACCGCGGACCTGGTGATGACCGTGTCCGATTACACCGGGGAGGCCGTGCGGCGGCTGTTGCTCGAGCGGGGCATCTCGGTTCCGCTCGCGACCCTGCGGGAGGCCCACCGGACGTGGACGCCGCGGCAGCACGACGCCGCCGCCTCTGCGGAGGCAAGACCGCTCGTCGCCAACCCGCGATACGTCTGCTACGTGTCGACGATCGAGGTTCGCAAGAACCATCTCTACCTCTTCCAGATCTGGAAGCAGCTGATCGCCGAACTCGGCGACGCGACGCCGACGCTCGTCTTTGTCGGCCGGCCGGGCTGGCGGGTCAGGGATTTCATGGACCAGCTCGAAAGCACCGAGTTTCTCGACGGACGGATCCAGATCCTGAACGGTCTCAGCGACATTGAATTGGCTTCGCTCTATCGCAACTGCCTGTTCACCGTTTTTCCCAGCTTTGTCGAAGGCTGGGGGCTGCCGGTCGGAGAAAGCCTGATGTTCGGGCGACCCTGCGTCGCCTCGGGCACGACCTCGGTCCCGGAGGTCGGCGGCGCCTTTGTCGACTATGTCGACCCGCTGAGCGTTCCGGACGGCTATCGCAAGATCAAACGCCTGATCGTCGACGACGACTATCGCGAAGCGCGGACGGCGCAGATCGGGTCGCAATTCGTCTGCCGCTCATGGGAGGATGTGGCGGCGGACCTGATCGCGATTCTGGACCAACACGTCCCGACGAGAAGCGGCGTCGCGCGGCCGGTGCCGCCCCCATTGTTGCAGCCCGGGCTCTATCCGTTCGGTCACGGCAACGCGATGTCGCGCTTTGTCCGCAGCGGACTCGCCGCGCAGGCGCTCTTGATGTGCGACGCCAACTGGTACGGCGTCGAGGATTTCGGACGGTGGATGCGCGGCCAGCACGGCGTCGTCATGTTTCGCGTGCCCTATGACAAGTCCGAGCGGATCCGCATCGTCGTCGTGCTCGATACCCCGAGCTGGTTCTCGAATAAGGTACGGATCACCTGCAACGCCGCCTGTCGTACCGACGTCGTCCTGAAGCCGGGCGGCACGACCCCGGTCGAGTTTCGAACGGAATGCGACGACGGCGCCATCCGCCTCGCCTTCGAGGTCCTCGACGAGATCGCGATCGACGACGAGGATTCGCGTGCGCTCAGCATCGGCCTGCGCTCGATCGCGTTCGCCGGCGACGCCGACCTCGAGGCACGAATCCACATACTCGAAGGACTGATGGGAATCGAGTGAAGAAGCGCCGGGCGACGCCGCCGGCAGCGCCGGTTCGCTTGATGTTCTTCGCCGCTCCGTGGTAAGTCCCAGACCCCGCTCAAACGGAGAGGTGCCGGAGCGGTCGATCGGGGCGGTCTCGAAAACCGTTGTCCTCCTTGCGGGGGACCGAGGGTTCGAATCCCTCCCTCTCCGCCAGCGCATCCGCCGTCAAGTCGTAATAATTCAATAGCGCAACGCCTATTTACCAGCGCCGGCACAGCGCACACGCGCCTCTGGCACTGGCGCCGCCTGACGGTGCGGCTTGCTGTCACAGGCACCGCCTGGGACCCGCAACCAAACCGGCGAGCGGACGTTCGACTGGGTGAATTCCCTATACGCGGTCGCGAAGAGCGGCAAACCCGCGCACGTTCCAGGGGACAAGCTCATATCGGAAAACCATGAAAATCGCCCAGGTCGCGCCGTTGATGGAGGCTGTTCCGCCCAAGCTTTATGGCGGCACGGAGAGGATCGTCTCGTACCTGACGGACCATCTTGTCGAGCTAGGTCATGAGGTCACGTTGTTCGCCAGCGGCGACAGCGTAACCAAGGCGAAGCTCGAGCCAGTATGGCCCTGCGCGCTGCGCATGGACGGCTCGATGCGCGATTATCTGGCGCCGCATATCGTGATGCTGGAACAGGTGGCGCGGCGCGCCGACGAGTTCGACATCATCCATTTGCACATCGATTATTTGGGCTATCCGATCATGCGGCGGACCGCGACGCCGTTTCTCGCGACGCTCCACGGACGATTGGATTTGCCGGAGCTGAGGCCGCTATACGACCTCTTCGATGAGGTACCGGTCGTCTCGATCTCCGATTCACAGCGCGAACCCCTGCCGCAGGCCGGGTATGTGGCGACCGTTCAGCACGGCATTCCCGGAAGGCTTCTCCTGCCCAGCTTTGGAGCCGGCGGCTATCTCGCGTTTCTCGGCCGCATCTCGCCCGAGAAAGCGCCCGACGCCGCGATCCGAATAGCGGCCGCGGCCGGGATGCCGCTCAAAATCGCCGCCAAGGTCGACAATGTCGACCGGCGGTATTTCGCCGAACTTATCGAGCCTATGCTCGGCGCCGCCAATGTCGAGTTCATCGGCGAGATCGGCGACGACAAAAAGGGCGAATTTCTCGGCAACGCCTCCGCGTTGCTCTTTCCCATTGCTTGGCGCGAGCCGTTCGGGCTCGCGATGATCGAGGCGATGGCGTGCGGGACGCCGGTTATCGCGTTCCGCAACGGCTCCGTCCCCGAGGTCATCGACGACGGCATAACCGGCTTTATCGTCGAGGACGAGGAAGGCGCGGTGGCAGCCATCGAGCACGTGCGGGGTCTCGACCGCGCGCAAATCCGCCGCGTCTTCGACGAGCGCTTCACAGCTCGCCGCATGGCCGAGGATTACATCGACATCTATCGCCGGCTGATCGCGCGCGATCAGCCGCTGCGACAGGCCGTCTGAGGACGAATGGCGGGGCTGGGCAACCCGGCGAGCGAGACCGGCGACATCTCGTCATTCTATATTCCGGTGACCGCCAGCACTGCCGGCAACGGCCGACACGTGCTGAAGAATGCCAACAGCTTTGCCGTGCTGGACGAGTTGGGTCAGATCCAGGCGTCGGGGCAGGCGGCCGAAGGGCTGTTCTTCGAGGACACGCGTTACCTGTCGCGGCTGGCGATGGCGATCAACGGCGCGCGGCCGCTGCTGCTGTCGTCGACCGTGACCGAGGGCAACACGATGCTCTCGGTCGATCTCGCGAACCCGGAAGCGACCGACCACAGCCACCCTGACCTTGCGCCGGCCTCGATCCATATCCTGAATGAGATCGTGCTCGGCGGCGACGCGCTGTTCGCGACCGTTACTGTCCGCAATTACGGCCGCGAGCCGGCGCAGCTCGCACTGACGATCGATTTCGAGGCCGATTTCATCGACATGTTCGAACTGCGCGGCACCCACCGGGCGCGGCGCGGGGTCCTGGCTCCGGTCCGGGTGGATCCGGACGGCCCGATCTTTACCTATCGCGGACTTGACGAGGTGACGCGGCGCAGTGTCGTCGCGCTGGATCCGAAACCATTCCTGGAGGGCGGCTGCGCACGCTGGAGCCTCAACCTCGCGGCCGGCACGACATGGTGCGGTCAGTTGGAGGTTCATTGCGAGCGCGACGACAGGCCCGCGCGTCGAACGTCGCGGCGCGCGAGCCAGGCGGCGGAGGCCGCGTGGAGCACCGAGCGCCAGGAGCGGGTTACAGGCATTTCCACAAGCAACGCGACCTTCGACGAATGGCTGCGCTGCTCGCGCGGCGATCTCGACATGCTGGTGACGCGGACGGAGGACGGGCTCTACCCCTATGCCGGAGTACCGTGGTTTTCCACCGCCTTCGGCCGCGACGGGCTGATCACCGCGCTGGAGTGCTTGTGGATCGACCCCGACCTCGCCGCCGGCACGCTGCGCTTTCTCGCCGCCAACCAGGCGACCGCCATCGACCCCAAGGCGGACGCGGAGCCCGGCAAGATCCTTCACGAGACACGGCTCGGCGAGATGGCGGTGCTCGGCGAGGTGCCGTTCGGCCGGTATTACGGGACGGTCGACGCCACTCCGCTCTTCGTCGCGCTCGCCGCCGCCTATCACGAGCGGACCGGCGACCTCAGTCTGATTTCCGACCTCTGGCCGCACATCGAA
This sequence comes from Allostellaceae bacterium, assembly GCA_036268075.1. Classification (GTDB taxonomy): domain Bacteria; phylum Pseudomonadota; class Alphaproteobacteria; order ATCC43930; family CGMCC-115725; genus DATARH01. The sequence goes on from DATAUV010000051.1 coordinate 6,811, forward strand.
GCCGCGCTCGCCTGGATCGAGACCTACGGCGATGTCGACGGCGACGGCTTTGTCGAATACCGCCGCAAATCCGAACACGGCCTCGACAACCAGGGCTGGAAGGACAGCAGCGACGCGATCTTCCACGCCGACGGTTCGCTGGCCGCCGCACCGATCGCGTTGGCGGAGGTGCAGGCCTATACCTACGCCGCGTATACCGGCGCCGCGACACTCGCGTCCGCGTTGGACGAGCCGCGCCGCGCCGCGGAACTGGCGGCAAAGGCGACGCGGCTCAAAGGGCGGTTCGACGCGGTGTTCTGGCTCGACGAGCTCGGCACTTACGCACTGGCCCTCGACGGCGCCAAGCGGCCGCTGCGCGTCGTCTCGTCCAACGCGGGACACGCGCTCTTTGCCAAGATCGCGCCGCCGGACCGGGCGGTGCGGATCAGCGACACGCTGATGTCCGCCGCCTCGTTCTCCGGCTGGGGCATCCGCACGATTGCCGCGGGCGAGGCTCGCCACAACCCGATGTCCTATCATAACGGATCGGTGTGGCCGCACGACAACGCGCTGATCGCCCTCGGTTTCGGGCGCTATGGGCTCAAGACGCCGGCGCTGCGAATGCTCGACGGTCTATTCGGCGCCGCCCAGGGCTTCCCGTTGAAACGCATGCCGGAACTGTTCTGCGGGTTTCCCCGGCGCAACGATGCCGGCCCGACCGCGTATCCGCTAGCCTGCGCGCCGCAAGCCTGGTCCGCGGCTTGCGTCTTCGCCCTGCTTGCGGCGGTTCTCGGCATCTCGTTCGTGCCGAGCCAACAGCAGATCCGGTTTTTTCGCCCGGCGCTGCCGCCTTGGCTGGCCGAAATGCGTCTCACCAACCTGCGGCTCGGCGACGCCTCGATCGACCTTGCATTGCGGCGCGACGGCAGCACCGTCGCGAGCGAAGTGACGCGTCGCGAGGGGCCGATCGAGATCGTCGTAGCCTATTGAACGGCGGCTTGAACGGCGGCGCGCGGCCCGCCGCCAGGGGTGGTATCGCAAGGATCGATGGCATGTCTGTCCCTGTCTACGCGGCGCGAGGGCCAATCCCGTTCCTTTTCCACTATGTCCGGCGCCGGCTGGGTAGCCATATCGTCGTGCTGGCGGCCATATTGGCCGCCGTCGGTTGCGCGATCGGTTCGCAATATGCGGTGAAGAACCTGGTCGACGTGCTCGGTTGGCAGTTTCCTCCGGCGAGGAGCCTGTGGACGGCGGTCGGCATTCTTCTGGCGCTCGTCGCCGGCGACAATCTACTGTGGCGGTTGGCCGGCTGGATTGCCGCACGCGCCTTTGTCGAGCTGGGCGGCGACCTGCGGCTCGACCTGTTCGAGCATCTGTCCGGCCACGCGCCAAGCTATTTCGCCGATCGGTTCCCCGGCGCCCTCGGGGGGCGGATCAGTACCGCCGCGAGCGCCGCGCTGACGATCGAGAATTCACTCGCCTGGACGACGATCCCGCCCGCCGCGGCCGTCGTCAGCAGCATCGCGGTGCTCGGTCTCGTCAATTGGCATTTGATGGCGACGCTGGCGGTCATTGCCGTCGTCCTGGGGCTGGCCGTCCGGCATTTGGCGGCGCGCGGACGCCATTTGCATGACAGGTACGCCGAGCGTGCCGCCGGCGTCTCCGGCGACCTGATGGACATTATCGGCAATATCGGCCTGGTACGGGCCTTTGGCGCGGCGCCGCGCGAGCGGGAGCGGATGGCTGGGATTATCGGCAACGAGATGTCGGCGCAGTCGGCGAGCCTCAGGTCGTTGGAGCGGCTGCGTCTGTTCCACGCCGTTTCGGTGTTTATCGTCACCGCCGGCGTCCTCGCCTGGTCGATCATCTTGTGGCGGGCCCAGCGCATTACTACAGGGGATGTCGTGCTGGCGACGACGCTCGGTTTCACCGTCCTCCACGCCTCGCGCGATTCGGCGATGGCGATGGTCGACCTGCTGCAGCAAGTCGCGAAGCTGGGCGAGGCGATCCGGGTGCTTGGCCTGCCGCACGAAATGCCGGACGCGCCCGACGCGCGGCCGCTGATCAGCCTCGGGGGCTCGATTTCCGTTCTCGACGTCTGCTTCAGCTATCGCGACTCCGAGCGGGTGCTGCGCGATTTCACCCTGCACATCCCAGCCGGTCAGCGGGTGGGGCTGGTGGGTCGATCCGGCGCCGGCAAGTCGACCATCCTGGCGTTGCTGCAGCGCCTCTATGACCCGGAACGCGGCCAGGTGCTGATCGACGAGCAGGACATCGCCGGGGTCACAAAGGAAAGCCTGCATCGCTCGATCGCCGTCGTGCACCAGGATATTTCGCTGTTTCACCGCTCGCTGATCGAAAACCTGCGTTACGGCATGCCCGAGGCCTCCGACGCCGAGGTCGAGCGCGCCGCCGCGGCGGCTCATTGCACTGAATTCATCGCGCGGATGCCGCGGGGGTTCGACACGATCGTCGGCGAGCGCGGCGCGAAGCTCTCGGGCGGGCAGCGACAGCGCATCGCCATCGCCCGGGCGTTCATTTACGACGCGCCGATCATCCTGCTCGACGAAGCGACCTCGGCGCTCGACAGCGAGTCCGAGCGGCTTGTGCAAGATGCGCTGGCGCGGCTGGTCAAGGGGCGAACCGTCGTCGCGATCGCGCACCGCCTGTCGTCGCTCCGCAACTATGATCGCATCGTCGTGCTAGAGCGCGGGCAGATCGTCGAGGACGGCGCCCCACGCGAATTGCTGCGACGGCCCAATGGCGTTTTCAACCAGCTTTATGAGAGCCAGCGCAATAACTAGCCGGCGCGCGCTCGCCGGCACGATCGGTGCGCTGGCCCTGCTGCTAGCGGGTGTCGCGGGGTTTACCGTGCGGTGCGCCGCCGCGGCGATCATCACGGCGCAGAACCAGCCGGAAACGCCCGCCGCGCCGGCGCCCGGAGCGACGCCAAAGGAGGACCGGCCGAAGAACGGCTCGACCATGCCCGAGAACGTCAAACCGCTGCCGCCGGGCGACGCCGTCTCGGTGCTGGGTAAGAAGGTCAGGGGCGCGAACGGCGAGGATCTTGGATTGATCGTCGACGTGCTGGTCGCACCTCAGGGCCAGCCGCGCGCCGCGGTGATCGATTTCGGCGGGTTTCTCGGCGTCGGCAGCCGCAAGATCGCGATCGATTGGAAAGCGCTGGATTTCGCCCCGCTCGTGCGAGCGGGCACCGTCGGACTCGGCCTCGACCGCGCGCAGATCGCGGCCGCCCCCGAATATAAGCCCGGACCGGCCGGCGCCGATGTGGTCATGGCGCCGAGCGGCCCCTCGCCGCCTGCCGATACCCATAAATGACCCAGCGATGTCGGCGGTCCTGGCAAAAAGCAAACCCGAGCGCGAGGCGACTGCGCAGGCCCGCCGCGGCCTCGACGGCCTCAACCTTTTCGTCGCCAACATACAGACGGGTTTCGGGCCTTTTATCGCGGTCTACCTGACGACCCAGGGCTGGACGCAGACAGCCATCGGCACGGCGCTGAGCCTCGGGACGATCGCCGCGATGGCCAGTCAGATCCCGGCGGGAGCGCTGGTCGATGCGATCCGCAACAAGGCGGTCGTGGCCTTCTTCAGCATCCTCGCTTTCAGCGCCAGCGCGCTCCTCTTAGCAATCCGCCCGACCCCGCTATGGGTTTACGCGGCGGAGGCGTTGCACGGGTTTTCGAGCTGCACGCTCGGCCCGGCGATTGCCGCCATGAGCCTTATCCTCGTCGGACCGGCGATGCTCGGCCTCCGGCTCGGGCGCAATGCCCGCTTCGCCTCGATCGGCAACGGGGTCGGTGCGGCGCTGATGGGCGCTTGCGGGTACTATGTCTCGGAGCAGGCGGTATTCTTCCTGACCGCGGCGGTGACGCTGCCGGCGGTCGTTTCGCTCTTGCCCTTGGCGCGGCTACGCGAGCCCGTATCGGCGGCGGCGGCCTCGCGGCCGGGCGGGCATCCACCGCGAGCGGCTGTTTCCGCTCTGCTGACCAACCGAACCCTGATGATCTTCGCTTTGTGCGCGATGCTTTTTACGCTCGGCAATTCCGCCATGCTGCCGCTTGCCGGCAATACCCTCACCAAGGAAGCCGGCAATTTCGCCAGTCTGCTGATCGCGGGATGCATTATCGTGCCGCAACTGGTGGTGGCGGCGATCTCGCCGGCGATCGGCCAGCTAGCCCAGCGCCGCGGCCGCCGATTGGTGCTGCTGATCGGCTTTTGCACGCTGCCCGTCAGGGGGCTGCTGTTTGCCACGCTCGACAATCCTGCCGCGCTGGTGCTGATCCAGGGGCTCGACGGAATCGCCGCCGCCTGTGTCGGGATATTGGTGCCGCTGATCGCCAGCGACATCGCCGGCCGGTCCGGACGCTACAATCTGTCATTGGGGATCATCGGTCTCGCCATCGGCGTCGGCGCTACGATCAGCACGGCTCTTGCCGGGTGGGCCGCCGACGTCTTCGGCACTCCGGCCGCCTATGCCAGTCTTGCGCTGGTCGGGCTCGCAGCCCTCCTTCTCGCGGCAGGGGCGATGCCGGAGACGCGACCGCCCTCGCCAGAATCCGAGCCCTAAGTGTCGAAGCCAACAATTATGCTCAGCCGGCGCCGTAACCGGCGAGGCTGACGACGAAGCGGGCCGAGACGGCAATCAGGAACAGGCCGAAGGCGATCTCCAATACCCGCTTCGGCACCGCGTGCGCGATGCGGGCGCCGACCGGGGCGACGGCGCTCGAAATGGGCGCGATCATCACGACTCCGATCAGCGAGACAAAGCCGATCGACAGCGGCGGCAGCTCGGCGTGACGGCCGAGCCCGGCAAGGATATAGCCGACGGTTCCGGCGATCGTGATCGGCACCCCGACCCCGGCCGAGGTCGCGATGGCGTTGAGGATCGGCTTTTTGTGGAGGGTCAGCACCATCGTCGCCAGCGACCCGCCGCTGACCCCCATCAACGACGAGCACAGCCCGAGCAGAAAACCGTACCCGCGCATCGGCATCGGCCCGGGCAACTCGTCGGCCACGACCCACCTGTCGCCGCCGAAGAGGAGCTTGATCGCGATCACGCAGGCCATCACGACAAACGCGATCTTGAACGTATCCGACGGGGCGAACGCCGCGACGACCGACCCGACCGCGACGCCGCAGATCGCCGGCAAGGCCCAGGCCCGCATCACCTCGGGGATCACCAGCCCGCGGGCGCGGTGCGCGCGGTACGACCGCACCGTCGTCGGCACGATGATCGCGAGCGAGGTGCCGATGCAAAGCTGCATGCGCACCGCCTCCGGCACGCCGAGCAGGCGGAACACCTCGAACAGCACCGGCACGATGACCGCGCCGCCGCCGATGCCGAAGACGCCGGCGAGGATGCCGGTCATCACCCCCGCGGCGACGATCGACACCGCAAGCGTGACCCATTCCGCGCCGCTCATGTAGGATGCACGCCCCGCACGACCCAGGAGACCTCATGTCCGGCGATCTGCACCCGCTCCTCCGCCCCGCCGCGGCGCCAGAGCGCACCGACTATACCGTCAGCAAGGGCGCTGTCTCGCTCGCCGTCTACCGCAAGCGCCCGCGCGGCACCGCAAAGCTGCCGGTGCTGTTCCTCGTCCACGGCTCGTCGAACTCGGCCCTGTCGTCGTTCGACCTTTCGGTGCCGGGCGGCGAGGAATACTCGTCGATGAACGCGTTTGCCGCGCTCGGCTACGACGTGTGGACGATGGACCACGAGAATTACGGCCGCTCGGCCCGCACCGAGGGCAACTCGGACATCGCCAGCGGGGTCGAGGATCTGATCGCGGCGAGCGAGCTGGTGATCCGCGAGACCGGCCAGGAGCGCATGCACATGATGGGCGAATCGTCGGGCGCGCTGCGCGCCGCGGCGTTCGCGGTGGCCCGGCCCGAGCGTGTCGACCGGCTCGTGCTCAACGCCTTCACCTACACCGGCCGCAACTCGCCGACGCTCAAGAAGCGCGCCGAGCAGGTCGAGTTTTTCCGCACCCATAACCGGCGCCTGCGCGACCGGGCGATGATCAGCAGCATCTTCACCCGCGACCACCCCGGCACCAGCGACCCCGCCGTCGCCGGGGCGCTCGCCGATTCCGAGCTGGTGTTCGGCGACCAGGTGCCGACCGGAACCTATCTCGACATGACCGCCAATCTACCGGTGGTCGACCCCCTCCGGGTCAAGTCGCCGGTGATGATCGTACGCGGCGAGCATGACGGGATCGCCAGCGAGGAAGACCTCCTCGACTTCTTCCGCCTGCTGCCCAACCCGGACCGGCAGTTCACCGTGATGGCCGGCGCCGCGCATGCGCTGGTGTTCGGCTACAACCGGCACCAGCTCTGGCACGCGGCGCACGCCTTCCTGTCGCTGCCGTCGCGGCGGGACGGCGAGGGCTAGAGGCCGGCGAGCCTCTCCGCGATCCGCCGGTTGGGGCGCGGTGAGGCGGACCCAACGCCGGCTCGATTCGCGGTCGACGCCGGGCGGATTGACGGCGATATAAGCACATGACGACCGGTCCGGCGGCGCTCACCTGACCCTCGCGTTTCGGGATATCATCGACGGGACCCAGCCGCAGCGGTGCGAGGAGGCCCGACATGAAGCTTGCGATTTACGGCGCCGGCGGGTTTGCCCGCGAGGTCGCGCCGCCGGCGATCGAGATGGCTTCGATGGCGGCATCGGGGAATGCCGAGCCGGTCGACCTGGTCTTCGTCTCGGACTTAGCCGAGGAAATCGGCACGATCGTCAACGGGTTCCGCGTCATCTCCTACGCCGCGCTGGTTGCGGAGCGCGCCGAACGGCTCGTCTCGATCGGCATCGGCGAGGGCGCGGCACGGCGGGCGATCGCCGAGCGATGCGCGAAAGACGGGCTGCGCTTCGCCGAGGTCAGGGCGCGCACCCATATCCGCTACCACAACGTCACGGTCGGCGAAGGCGCGGTCGTGTGCGAGAACACGATCATCTCGACCAACAGCCGCGTCGGCCGGCATTTCCAGGCGAATTTCTACGCCTTTGTCGGCCACGATTGCGTCGTCGGCGATTTCGTGACGTTCGCGCCGCGGGTCAACTGCAACGGCTGGGTCGTCATCGAAGACGACGCTTATATCGGCACCGGTGCGATGCTGCGTCAGGGCAGCTCGGAGAAGCCGCTCGTCATCGGCAAGGGCGCGACCGTCGGCATGGGCGCGGTGGTAACCAAGGATGTGCCGCCCGGGGTTACCGTCGTCGGCAACCCGGCACGCGTGCTGGAGCGGTCTACGCCGCGCTGACGTAGGCCCGGCGCCGCGCCGAAACGCCGAGCGCGTCACCCATGCTGGCTTCGACGATCTCGTGCATCTCGGCGATCTCCTGCTGTGACGCATCCGAATAGATTGGGAGGCACACCATCCGCTCGGCCAGATCCTCCGAAACCGGGCAGTCGTCGGCAACGGCGATCCCGCCCCAGCGCGACAGGCTCGGCCGATAATAGCGCCGCGCCTCCAGCCCGCGGCGCACCAAGGCGGCGGTGAAGGCATCGGCGGCACGTACCTTCGGCATCAGGCACGGAAACACCTGCCACGGCTGTTGGCCGAGGCCGCGAGGGGTGGTGACGCCGTCGAATCGCGCCATCATTTCGATATAGCGCCGAGCCTGACGCCGGCGCGCGACCAGAGTATCGGCATAGTCGGCGAGGACGGCCATCCCGATCGCCGCGGATATCTCGGGCATCTTGCCGTTGATCCCGCGCCCGCCGGGCCGGCTCGCCGACCACGGCAGGCCGAAATTGAGCGCCGAGCGCAGCCGCTCGACGCGGTCCTTCGGGCATTGGATCGCGCCGCCCTCGCCGAGCGCGAACGGCTTTGTCGCGTGCAGCGAATAAACCTCGTAGGCCGTTCCGCGCAGCGCGCGCCGTGCCCGTCCGCCGCCGCCGAGCCCGGCCGCGTTGTCGACGACCACCACGACCCCGCGCGCCTCGCACAGCGCGACGTGGCGCGTGAAGTCCTGCGTGATGCCGAACGGCGCGACCAGCATCGCCGCCGTGGCGCCGGTGCGGTCGAGCCCGCGTTCGAGGCTCGCGAGGTCGCAGGCCCAACTCGCCGGGTCGACGTCGATGAGCGCCGGCTCGGCCTCGGCCATGCGGATCGCCGCGGCGCTCGCCGGGAATGTGAAGGCCGGCAGCAGGACCGTGCCGCGCACCCCCTCGGCGATCAGACAGGCGGTTAGCGCCGCGGTCGCGCTCGACGCCGCGACGAAGGCGTCGCCGGCCTCGCCGAACTGCGCCGCCAGCGCCGCCTCGAACCGCGTCGCGACCGGTCCGAAATTGGTGAACCAGTGCCGCTCGTAGCTCTCGCGCAAATAGGGCAGCCAGTCCTCCGGTACAGGCACGGCCGGCCGGACGGTCGGGAAACGAAACGGGGTCGGACCACGCGCGCGAGCCATGAAGATTCCCGCTTTTCGGCAAGTTGCGTCGGTTGAGGATGCGGCGGAGCGGAAACATTCGCCATTGCGTTGCCCGTCGCGCCGGAAAGAACTCTTACGTTTAAAGAAGTTAGCGAGTTCGGCGGCCGCATTCGCCGAGTGAGCCGCCGATGCTCCGGTCGCGCAAGGCGCGGGTGATTCGCGTCAGGCGTCGGGCAGATGGCGCACGAGCTCGATGCGCGGCGGCATCTGCACGTCCCACCCGAACGCGGCGGCCAAGGCAACGCGGCCGCTTTCGCCGATCGCCGCCAGCCGGCCGGGGTCGCCGAGGAGCTGCAAGACGCGGGCGACGATGTCGTCGCGATCCGGCTTGATGATGATCGCATCCTCACCGTCGCGGAGAAACCAGTTCAGGTTGAGCGGGTCGGTCAGCAGGAGAGCGACGCTCTGCAGGCCCGCCTCGACGCAGGAAGCGGTCGGAAACCCGTCGAACCCGCCCTTGATGATGAACGGGCGTGTCGGCGCGACGACCATGTCCATCAGCGAATAGAACTGCCGGAAGAATTCGCGCGGCCGGTATCCGTAAAAGCGGAACCGGGGTGCCGCCGCGCCAAGGTCGAGCAGGTCGGGTTCGAACCCGCCGACGACGTGAAACCGCGCGTCGATACCGAGCGCAACCAGGATTTTGGCCGCCTCGACAAACAGGTCGTATCCCTTGTCCGCGCCGATCGGAGTGTATTTCGCGGCAACAAAGGCAAGATCGAGCGCCGCTTTGGCAAAGCCGTAGCGCGGCTTCGGCGGCGGCGGCTCGAAGGCCGACCGGGCGATGGTTCCGCCGGGGATGAACAGGATCTGATGAGGGTCGCAGTAGCCTTTGTCGATCAGGTAATCGCGGATGATCGACTGGGTCGCGATGACCTTGCGAAAGCACGGTGAGGCCAACACCCGCTCCATGCATTGGTCCCAGTCGGGCACGTCGAGGCAGAACCCGCCGCCCGGATACATCGTAAAGGCGAACGGTCGGCGCTGCGCCTCGATCGCCCGCAGGTGGACGCGGATATTGCTGAGGAAAATCATGTAAAACGCTTCCGCGTCGGGAAACTGCCCTTCGAAGAGCGGGTTCACCCGCCCGGCATGGGCCGGGTTCTCGCGCGTGTATTCGGCAAAGATCTCTGCCGGCGCCCGCGTCTCGCCGTACTTCTGAAAATGCGGCCAGACCGCGTAGACGCTGAGACCGGGAATCGCGTCGAGATAGGACTGGAATTCCTCGTACCGGAACGACGACAGCTTGTACGGAAAGAAGTCGTCGATGACCACGATCCGGGGATCGGCGCCCATCTCCGCCCCCCGGCCTTACGCCTCGACGCGCCGGAACCAGCGGTCGATCGACCACAATCCGCCGCCGACAAGGAAGAAATAAAAGAAGATGAAGCAGAAGAGCACCGCCGCGTCGCCGCCGTTGGTCTCCGGGAAGAACCCGTTCGGGGCGTGACGCATGAAATAGGCGAACGCCATCTCGCCCGACATGATAAAGGCGCACAGCCGCGTGAAGAGACCGATCGCGAGCAAGGCGCCGCCGACCGTCTCGATGAACGCGGCGAAAATCAACAGCGTCGGCAGGCCATGGTCGAACGCCGCGACATGCGGGACGCCAAAGAACTTGGACAGGCCGTGCTCCAGGAACAGCAGGCCGACGACCAGGCGCAGAATGCTCAGAAAACGCGGGCCCCAACTTGTTGCCATGATGGTTTCCTCCGGGTGATGCGGGGTACTTCACGCCCCCGTCGTGTAGGCGACGCGGCCGACGAACACCCCGCGCGGCGTCGCGAAATTGACGCCGTGGACGGCGCCGGCTTTGAGCAGGCCGATAATGGCCGCGATGACCGCCTGGCAATGCGGTGCGCTATCGTGAAACACCACGGTCGCGCCGTCCTTGAGCGACGGCCTGAGCCGCCAGAACTCGTCGGCCAACAGGTGCATCTCGGAATCGAACACCGCCATGTCGTAGGTGCGGTCGGGGGTGAAATCGAGGCTCGAACACAGCCGCGCATCGACCACCTCGCCAAACCCGCAAGACTCAATGTTGTCGCTCGCTGCTTGATGGATTTGCGGATCGATCTCCAGCGTCGTCAGGTCGCCGAACCCGTTGGCGACGAGCCCCCGCGCGATCGCGCAGGCCGAGAGGCCGAGCCAGGTTCCGGTCTCGATCACATGCGCCGGCTTGACGAGGCGGGTCAGCACCATCAAGAGGTCGAGCACCTCGCTCTCGGCGCTGTTGACGTCGTACATCGACCACAGCCGCGCCGGCACACCGTTGACCGGCTGCGGCGTGCGCTCCGGGATCGGCTCGCGTTCGGGAAACACCAGCGAGTCGCGATGCACCTGGGGCCTTGTGTCGTGCTGTTCGATCCGCGCGCGCCAGCCGCTGACCCCGGTGAGCGGCTTGTTGGCGTAGTTCTCGGTGTAATAGGCCGGATCGCGCTCGAACTCCGCGGTCTCGTGGCCGACATTGCGCACGTAGTAGCGGTCGGAGAACGCGCACCAATACCCGGCCCCGCGGACGTCGCGCGACAGCTTGCCGTCATCGGGCAGCCGCAACCGGATTTGTTCGACGTTCGCGACCCTGATGCCGCGTTCGCGCAGCAATTCGCCGCGGATGATCGACGACGTCCCGATGTTGTCGGGCGCCTCGTACAAGATCTTGCCGCCCGAGAAGCGCAGGCGCGACGGCTTCGCCTCCCACGCCTCGTCATCCGTGGGCGTGTCGCTGAACAGCGATAGCTGGCCGAGCTCGGGAAACGCGGCGAAGGCCGCCTCGGCATGGGCGCGCCACCCGGGGAGGAAGACCTGGTCGTTTTCGCTCAAATGGACGAGCTCGCCCCGGGTCGTCGGCGTGACCAGGTTGAAGGCCTCGCCGCCGAGGTTTTCGTGCAGATACACCACCCGCACCGGCCGCGACGCCTCGAGCCGGCGCAGATAATCGCCCGACCCGTCGGTGCTGGCGTTGTCGATGATCGTCAGCTCGTAATCGTCGCCGACCGTCGCCAGGTAGCTGTCGACGCATTGGCGCAGCAGCTCCACCCGGTTCCAGTTCAGGATAATCGTGTTGAGCATGGCGATGCTGCGGGCGAGAAGCGGTGTCCAGCCTCAACTACACTTCAGGTCGACGCCAAATCACAGAATCTTCGCGGAACGGGTGAAACGCTGGAGGATTGCGGGCGCGCGGTCGGCGTCGGCGGCCCGGAAAAAGCGAATCACGCCGCCGCGGGTGGCGGCGTCGCGGTTCGGCGGTAGAGCTGGATATGCAGCCGGGGGTGCCATAACAGCTTGCCCAACCCCGCCGCGGCCTTGTCCATCAGCGGCAGCCAGTCGCCCCGATGCAACAAGCGCAGGGTAAGCGCGGCGGCGCCGTAGACGACGAGCTGCGCCCCGCCCACCGCCATCATCCGCACCGCGCGAAGCGGCTGTGGCGGATTGACGGCGGTACACATAAAGGTAACGCCCTGCCCGCCGCGGAACGCCCGCCGCAGCAGGTATTGCGGGTCGAGCCGATCGGCCGGAACGGTCTCGTGAACCGCCGCCTCGGCGCACCAAACGAGCTTGCGCCCGGCTTGCAGCAGTTGGTGCAGAAACACCGTATCCTCGCCGCCGGTGAGGCCGAGCGCCGGATCGAACGGCTGATCGCCGGCAAAGCACCGCGCCTTGTCGAGGATGGTGTTGCCGATTCCGGACCAGCGCACGAGGCGCGTGCCGGTCGGCACCCCGGCGTCACGGGTGTATTTGCGCCGGCGGTAGGCATCGGCGCTCGTCACGGCGAATTCCGGATAGACCGGCCCGACCGCGAGATCGGCGCCCGTTTGCCGCATTGTCGCGACAAAGGCCGCGAGCCACCCCGGCACCGGCTCTTCGTCATCGTCGAGAAAAACGAGATAGCGGCCCGACGCCGTCGCGACCCCGGTGTTGCGCGCATGCGAGATGCCGGGCCGCGCCTCAAGCGCGTAGCGGACCGGAACCGCAGCGCTCTTGGCGATCTCGGCGACCACCGGCGCGGCGGAGCCGGCCGGGTCATTATCGACAACGACGATCTCGAACGGCGAATCGACGCCCTGCTGCGCCAGGCAGCGGTTCAGCGCGCGCACCAGCAGGCCGGGCCGCCGATAGGACGGGATGACGATGCTCGTCTCGATCATGCACCGCGATCATCGCCGCGGTTCGTTAAGTTATCGACAAGACTATCGGAGTATCTCCTCACGTCATCGACCTCCGTGGAGTTTTTCCGGTGCGGGCTTCACTCTCCACCCATCTGGCGCGCAAGCTGGGCCACTTCATCCTGACGCGGCCGCAAAACGTGACGTGGCCCGGCGGGGTCGTGTCGTTCACGTTTGACGATTTCCCGAAATCGGCCCTCGACACCGGCGGCCGCATCCTCGAGGCGCACGGCGTCCGGGGCACCTATTACACCGCGATCGGCCTCGCGGAGACTTACGGCAATCTTGGCCGGATGTTCGACCGCGGCGATGTCGACGCGGCGCATCGGGGCGGCCATGAGATCGCCTGCCACACGTTTCACCACCTCGATTGCGGCCGCAACCAGACCCGGGCGCTGCTCCCCGATATCGACGAAAATGCCGCCGCGATCAGCGAGCTGACCCACGGCTATACCCCCACCAATTTCGCCTTCCCGTTCGGCGGCATTTCGCTGTCGTCGAAGAGCGCGCTGTCGCGGCGGTTCGAGTCGTGCCGCGGCATCGGCTTCGGGATCAACGCCGGCATTTCCGATTTCGCCGATCTGCGCGCCAACCGCGTGCGCGAATGCGCCGACGACCAGAGCTATCGCCGCCTCGTCGACGAGGCGCGGACGAGCGACGGGTGGCTGATCTTCTACACGCACGACGTCGTCGAATCGCCGTCGCCCTATGGCTGCACGCCGAAACAGCTCGACCAGGTCGTCGCCTATGCCGCCGCGAGTTGCCCGGTCTTGACCGTGCGCGATGTGATCACCGGGCTCGCCTCGCCGGCCCCGGCGATCTTCTGAGAGCCGGTCTCAGCCGCGTCCGGGCAGCAGCGTGTGAGTCACATCGGAGCTCGCGAGGTCGCGGATCATATGCTCGGCGCGCCAGCGCGTGCCGTGCATCGCCAGGATCGTCGCCACGGCCGCGGCGCAAAGCCAGATCGCCGGCACGCGTTGGGCCGGGGCGCGCTTGAACGCGGCATTGAGCCCCGTCAGCGCCGCGAGGCCGATTCCGAGCCCGACCGCGGTTTCGGCGAGGCTGTGCTCGTGCAGCACGATCCGCGACACCGCGATTGCCGCGATCAGCACGACGGCGCCCAGCCGCGCCAGCCAGCGCTCGGCCGGCGCCAGCGACGGGCCGATCAGCAGCACGAATCCGCCATAAACGATTGCGCTCATCCCGGCATGCCCGCTCGGGCTGCTGAACCCGGTCGGGGAATGGTGCGACGCCGCGGCGGTCAAGATCAGCTTCAGCACGCCGATCGTCAGCGCGCAGGCGACGACGCTGCCGCCCCACAGCACCGCCGGCCCCACCCGCCGCAAGCCCAAGAGGATCAGGATCGTCACCGCCGCCATCGGCAGCGTCACCGCGCTGTCGCCGAGGTCGGTGATCGAGATCGCGAGATGGTGCACGGCCTAAGGCGCCGCGGCGGCCAGCGCGGCGAGATCGGAATCGGTGAAATCCGGGCGCTCGGCCACGTCGAGATTGGCGCGCAGGTGCGCCTCGTCGAGCATCGAGCACAGCACCACCGCGACATTCTCTTGCGCCAGCGCCCAGCCCAGCATCAGCCGGTGCGGCTTGGCGACGCCGACCCGGTCGGCGCCGGAAAACGGACTGTGCGCGATAAAGCGGCGCATCCCGCCCGGCAGCGTCTCGGCGTTACGAACGCACACGCTGTTGGCGAACTGGCACAGCAGCCCGTCATGGCGCTGCCGCAACGCCGCCACCGTCTCGATCGAGGTGGCGACGCCGTAGGCCCGAATCTTTCCCGCGGCGATCTGGGCATCGAGAAACGCGGTGAGCTCGTCGGTCAAATCGTCCGGCCCGCAATCGTGCAGGAACAGGATGTCGAGGTAATCGGTCGCGAGCGCGGCGAGGCTCTGGTCGAGCGAGGCCTCGGCCGCGCCGACCGAAAACCGGCCGGCCGCGCGCACGGTCGAGCCGACGGCCGAATGCATGACGCCCCGCAGTGCCGGCACCGCGGCGATGAGGCTGCGCGCCAGAGGCTTGAGCCGGCGCAGCGCCCCGGCCGCGCGCGGCGGGGCCAGACCGAACTTGCTGGCGACCACAACCTTGTCGCGCCGCCCGCGCAGCGCGGTGCCAAGCAGCGCCTCGGCCTCGCCATAGCCGTAGAGCCGGGCGACGTCGAAATGGGTGATGCCGTGGTCGAGCGCGGCGGCGATCGCGCGCAGCGATTCGCTCTTCGCCACCCGTCCCATGACGCTGGCGCAACCGAAGCCGAGCCGCGAAGAAGCCGGCAAACCGGGAGCCAGGCTCACATAATCCATCGCCGTCGCGCCACCGCCGTGGAAAGCCCGGCAAAGGCTACCACATGATCGCACACGGCATTCCGCCCTGCCGCGACGGCCACGACGTGCTCATCGTCGGCGCCGGCCCGGCCGGGATCGTTCAGGCGCTCGAATTGCGGCGTCAGGGCATCGCGGTGACGATGCTGGCCGGCGGCGCCGACGGTCTCGACCCCAAGCTGCAGGCGATGGCCGATGCCGAGATCGCCGACCCGCGTCGCCACGCGCCGATGGAGATGGCGGTGCGCCGTGCCCTCGGCGGCACCTCGCTGTTGTGGGGCGGGCGCTGCGTCGCGTTCGACGAGGTCGATTTCGCCCGCGGCTGGCCGCTCGGCGCCGCTGAAATCGCCCCCTGGTACGACCGCGCGATCCGCTATCTCGACGCCGGCGACCCGGTGTTCTCGGCCCCGCTCGCCGCGTCCGACCCCGAGTGCCGGTTCGACCAGCTCGAACGCTGGAGCGAGGGGCGCAACCTGCGCCGGATCCATGCCGACGCGCTCGCCAGCGACCCCGGTCTGCGCATCTGGCTCGGCGCGGTCGCGACCGGGTTCGATATCGATCCCGAATGCGGCAGGGTTTCCGGCGTGCATGTCGCGACCGCGTCCGGCGGGCGCACGACGCTCCGCGCCCGCGCGATCGTGCTGGCCTGCGGCGGGCTCGAAACGACGCGGCTGCTGCTTGCCGCACAGGCGGTGAGGCCCCGCCTGTTTGGCGGTGCCGATGGGCCGCTCGGCCGCTATTACATGGGCCATCTCGAAGGTCGCATCGCCGAGATCGTCTTCGACAAGCCCGGCACCGACCGTGACTTCGACTTCTTCGTCGATACCGCCGGCCGTTACGTCCGCCGCCGCATCACAGTCGCCGAAGACGTGCAGCGGCGCGACGGGCTCCTCAACCTCGCCGCCTGGCCCGACAACCCGGCGCTCGGCGATCCGGCGCACAAAAGCGCGATCCTGTCGCTCGCCTATCTGAGCCTGGCGATGCCGGGGCTCGGCCGGGCGCTGGCGCCCGAGGCGATCCGGCGCAAGCATCTCGACGGCGGCGTCGCCGGGGTCGGCCGGCATCTCGGCAACATCGTGCGCGGCGCTCCGGAGGCGCTGCGCGAAGCCGTGCGCTACCTCTATCGCCGCTATGCGAGCAGCCCGCACCTGCCGGGGTTCTTCATTCCCAACGCGGCGCGGCGCTACGCCCTCTTCTACCACGCCGAACAGGCGCCGAACCCGGACAGCACCGTGCGGCTGACCCCAGCGCGCGACGCGCTCGGAATGCCGCGCCTCAAGATCGACCTGCGCTACAGCGAGATCGACGCCCGCTCGGTTACCGCCAGCCATACGATCATCGCCCGCGGCCTCCGCCGCGCGGGGCTCGGCCGGCTCGACTACACCGTGCCCGAGGCCGAGCGCCTTGCCCATGTGCTCGACCAGGCGACCGACGGCTATCACCAGATCGGCACCGCGCGCATGGCGGACCGGCCGCGAGACGGGATCGTCGACCGCGATTGCCGCGTCCACGGCACGCCGAACCTGTTCGTCGCCAGCAGCGCGGTCTTCCCAAGCTCCGGCCAGGCCAATCCGACCCTGCTGCTGTCGGCGCTGTCGGCGCGGCTCGCGGCTCGCTTAGCGCGCGAGCTGACTGAGCTGCCTCAGCTCGACCCGGCCGAATCACCAGCCCGTCCAGTGCACGAGCGCGCGCTGGAGGCGGCGGGCTAAGTGATTCCGGCGACTCGGATATTAACCCTATTTTCACCGATCGGGCCGCTAGGGTGTACCAACCGCGATGACCGGCCGGACGGCGCCGGCCCCGACCGCCGAGGGAGTGTGGGTTGAGCAGCGTCTATGAAGCGTTGCAGCGCGCGCGCCAATCGGGCCACGGCCCGATTCGCCGCGATGCGAGCAATCACGGCGCGGTGCCGCTGCGTCGCACCCCGGCGCGCGAGCGCGAGGGTGCGCGGTCGCCGGTGACCTTGGCCCCCGGCCCGCTCGCGGCCGAGCTGGGCTCGCTGCTCGCGGCGGTACGGCCGCTGCTCGACGGCGACGGCGGCGCGGTGCTGCAGGTCGTCGCCGCGACGCACGGCGAAGGCGCCTCGACGATCGCGCGCGAATTCGCGCTGCTCGCCGCCACCAGCGGCCAACGCCGCACGCTCTTAATCGACGCCGACCGGCACAACCCGCAAACCGCCCGCAGCTTCAACTGCGACACCGGAAGCGGCCTCGTCGAATTGCCGTGGGACGCGAGCGATGTCGGCAGCGTCGCCCAGCCGATCGCCGGCACGCTGCTGTCGGTCGCCTGCCTGGTCGGCGCCCGCGGCCCGGCACGCACCGACGCCGCGACGATCGGCGACCTCTATAACCGCCTGCGCGACGAGTTCGAATTGGTCGTCGTCGACTGCCCGTCGGTCGCCAGCGGCGAATATCTGGAATTGGCGCCCGAGACGGCCGACGGCGTGATCCTCGTCGTCCAGGCCGAGACCACCCGTCCGGCCGTGGTCGCCCACGCGAAGGGCCAGGTCGAGCAGGCCGGCGGCAATCTCCTCGGCGCGGTGCTGAACCGGCGCGGCAACTACATCCCGGATTTCCTCTACCGGATGCTGTAAGCGCCGCTTTTCGCCGGGCGTTTATCGCTTAGTTAACCGCTGCGCCCGTATGTAGGGCGGATGATTTCCTCCGTCGGCACGCTCGATCGCTGGTGGCCGCGCGTCGCGGCGCTGGTGCGCCGCTCCCGCTATGCCATCGCCGCGCTCGACCAGGTCGCGCTGAGCCTCTTCGGCTTTGCTCTCAACCTGGTGCTGGTGCGGGTGTTGTCCGCGGCCGATTTCGGCATCGTCTCGCTGTGGCTGTCGGTATCGCTGCTGACGATCGGCGTGCAGAACGCGCTGGTCAACGGCCCGCTCAGCGTCTATCTGCCGGCGACGAAAGACCCCGGCGCGGCGCGCAGCCTCGAAACCGCGCTCGGCCTCGTCAACCTGTTGACCATCGCGGCGACGGCCGTCGCGGTCGGGCTCGTCAACCTCGCGGTCGACGCCGAATGGGCGCGGCACGATCTGGTGACGGCGCTGTCGATCCCGCTGTTCATCGCCTTCAACCTCTACCGCGAATACTACCGCAGCGTCGCCTACAGCCGGCACGACATGGCGACGCTGTTGTGGATCGACCTGCCGTATCTGGCGGGAACGTCGCTCTGCCTCGTCGCGATGCTGGTGTGGCCGGCGCATTTCGGCAGCCTTGCCGGCGCGTTCCTGGCGCTGACGATCGGCTGCGCGGTCAGCCAGCTCTGCCTGCAGCGCCGCCGCGCCGAGCCCGACCCGCCGCTGTTCCGCCGCGGCACGCTCAAGCCCTACCGCGCGATCGCCGGCGAGGTGTCGTGGTCGCTGGTCGGCGTCGTCGCCAACCACATCGAAACCCGCAGCTACGCCTATATCGCGACCAGCATGATCGGGCTTGTCGCCCTCGCCGCGATCAACATCGTCGGCGTGCTGTTCCGGCCGCTGACCGTGCTGATGAACGCCTGGGCCAAGACGAGCCTGCCGCAGCTTTCCGGGATGCTGGCGCGCGGCGAGATCGCCGCCTTCGACCGCATCCTGATCCGCGCCCTGGCGGCGGCTGCGGTCGGCAGCGTCGCCTGGTATCTGGCGCTGGTCCTGTGCTGGGACCCGGTCGAGCGCTTCGTCCTCGCCGGCAAATACCCGGAGGCCTATGCGCTGCTGCTGCCGTGGGCGGCGGCGTCGGCCGCGTCGGTGCTGCGGTATGTCGCCGGGGTCGGGCTCGTCGCGGCGCGGCAGTTCAAGTTCCTCGCGCACAGCCAGATGGCCTGCGGCGCGCTCGCCGCCGCGGCGACGGTGCTGATGATCCTGTGGGACGGCATGGTCGGCGCGATGTGGGGCATCGCGATCGGCAATGCCGCCTGCCTGGCGATGATCCTCGTGCGGCTGCGTCACGTGCGCCGCCCCGGCTTTATCGAGGCGCACCCGCAATGGGACGCCGCCCCCATCAAATCCGAACTTTGAGGCCGACATGCCGCCGAAAGTCGCGATCCTGCACCATGGCTACATCCCGCATTACCGGGTGAGCTTCTACGAGAAGCTCGCTCGGGCGGGGCAGGCCGACTACACGGTCTTTCACGGCGCCCCGCCCTCGTGGATCGGCGTGCCGGCGGCAGAGGGGCCGTTCGGTTTCCCCAACCGCTGGGTCGAGAACCGCGAATTCCGCGTCGGCCCCGCCACCGCGGTGTACCAGCCGGTCTTGAAGGAGATCTTCACCGGCGGGTACGACGCGGTGGTGCTGAGCGCCGAGGCCAAGTTCATCGCCAACGCCGCGCTCGCCATGTTCGGCCCGCTGCGCGGCCTCTCGGTTTTGTATTGGGGTTTCGGCTACCACCCGCAGCGCGGCTTCCGCGACAGCGACGCGCCGCGGCGGCGCCTGGTCGGCGGCGTCAACGCGTTGAAGAACCGGCTCACGCGCCGCGCCGACGGCTACCTCGCCTATACCCGGACCGGCGTCGAGAAGCTCGCCGCGATCGGCTATCCGCGCGACCGCGCCTTTGTCATGCACAACACGATCGACGTCAGCGAACAGATCGCGCTGTGCGACGAGGTCGCGGGGGAGGACCCCGCCGAAATCCGCCGGTCGCTGGGCCTCAGGCCGGATTCGACCGTGTTCACCTATATCGGCCGGCTCGTGCAGTTCAAACGCGTCGATCTGCTGATCGAGGCGGTGCGCAAGGCCAATGCCGGCCGCGACAAGCAGATCGAGGCGCTGATCGTCGGCGGCGGGCCGCTCGAGGCCGAGCTCAAGGCGATGGCGGCGGACATGCCGGAAATCCATTTCCTCGGCACGCTGCCGCCCGACTCGCGGGTCGCGCGGTGCCTGCGCGTCTCGGCCGCGGTGGCGATCGCCGGCGCGCTCGGCCTCTTGATCAACCACGCCTTCGCCCACGGCCGCGCCGTCATCACCCGCGACAACGAGGCCCACGGCGCCGAGATCGAATACCTCGCGCAGGACCGCAACGGGCTGATCGTGCCCGGCGACATCGACCAGTTCGCCGCCACCCTCGCCCGTTTCGCCGACGACCCCGAGTGGCAGGCGCGGCTGTCGCGAGGCGCTCTCCAGGCGCGCGAGGAGTTGCGCATCGAGAACATGGTCCGCCGCTTTGACGACGCGGTCTGCGCGACGGTCGCGCGGCGGCGCCGGCCACAGCACTTGTTAAGGGATCGCCCGGTATCGTTGCGGTCGTGAGCGGAGCAAAGGAAGCATGAGCGGATTGACCGATATCGTCGTCGTCGGCGCCGGCCCCTACGGGCTGTCGATCGCGGCGCATCTGCGCCGGCGCGGCGTCGACTACCGCATCTTCGGCACGCCGATGCACAATTGGCGCACGCGGATGCCGCAGGGGATGCTGCTGAAATCCGACGGGTTCGCGTCGAACCTGATGGCGCCGGGCGGCGAGATGTCGCTGGCCGACTACTGCGCCGCGCGCGGCATCCCCTATGCCGACGAAGGCATCGCGGTCGCGTCCGAGAATTTCATCGCCTATGGCGACGCGTTCCAGACCCGCTTCGTCCCCGATCTCGATCGGCGCCGGGTCGTCGCCGTGACCCGCACCGGCGAGCGGTTTTCGGTCGAGCTCGACGACGGCGAGATCGTCGCCGCCGCCAGGGTGATCGTCGCGATCGGGATCAGCGATTTCGCGTCCCTGCCGCCGCACCTCTCGCACCTCCCGGCCGAGTACCTGACGCATGCGTCGCAACACGCGGCGATGGACGAATTCAAGGGCCGCGAGGTCGCCGTCATCGGCGGCGGTTCGTCGGCGACCGATATTTCGGCGCTGATGCACGAGGCCGGCGCCTCGGTGCAGATCATCACCCGGCGGCGGGAGATCGCCTTTCACAGCTTCAGCGACCCGGCGAGCCGCCCGCTCCGGGACCGGCTGCGCCACCCCGGCACCGGGATCGGCCAGGGCTGGCGCAGCGTCGCCTATACCCGGGCGCCGCACCTCTTTCGCTTTCTTCCCGACGCGACGCGGCTGCACATCATCGCGACCTCGCAGGCGATCGCCGGCGGCTGGCCGATGCGCGA
>DATAUV010000052.1:0-70996 GCA_036268075.1 Allostellaceae bacterium
GGATTGGCTTGCCGCTTTGGCTGTGCGCGCCGTCGACGACCCAGTTGTTCGAGGCCATCGTCGGGCCGACATCGGCGGTCATCGCGTGCAGCAGCTCGTCGAGCGGGAGCTGGCGGTAGATCGGCGCGAGCTCGGAAAGGACCGTCGGGCCGTCTTTCGGGTATCCCGGATAAAGCACCGCCATGTCCTCGGCCGAGACGGTGCGGGCGAGGCGGGCGCGTTCCAACTCGCCGCGGTAATTGCCGCCGAGCTGCAAGTCCATCAGCTTTCCCCAGACGAGCGTGTCCGCCGGGCGCCACGGCTCGGGGGAGAGGCGGAGGAGGACGAATTCGGGGGGCAGCGCGCCGGACCGGGTCGCGAGGAAGGCGTTGACGCCGGCGGCGTAGGCGTCGAGCGCGCGGCGGACCTCTGGCGGCAGGTGCGGCAGTTCGGCCTCGGCGGCGCGGTAAAGACCGAGGACGCGCATTTGCCGGTCGGTCGGCACCGCCTCCGCGCCAAAGATTTCGGCGAGGCGGCCGGCGCCGTAACGGCGCTGCAATTCCATCTGGAACAGCCGGTCCTGCGCGTGCGCGTAGCCGAGCCCGAACGCGGCGTCGTCATCGTCGGCCGCCGTGATCAGCGGGATGCCGTCGGCGTCGCGGGCGATGGTCACCCGGGCGGTGAGGCCCTTGACCGACACGGTGCCGTCGGTCCGCGGCAGCGACGAGCGCAGGTACAGCCAGCCTCCGCCGGCCAATACGACGAGGAGGACGAGAACCCCGGCGAGGACGCGCCGCGTCACATGCCCAGTTCGCGCAATATCTTGGCGCGGTCCGCGTCGAGGTCGGGCGAGGGGGCGCGGGTCGGCAGGTCGGGGAAGGCCGAGAATTTCAGCGGGTTTCCCGCGTACTGGAAGCTGCCGGCGACCGGGTCGTCGACGGTGACCAGCATGTTGCGGGCCTCGACCTGCGGGTGCGCGATCGCCTGCGCCACGTTGTTGACCGGGCCGCACGGGAGGCCGGCTTTTTCCAGCAGCGCGATCCAGTGGTCGGTCGTGTGGGTGCTGAGGATTTTGTCGAGCTCGATCTTGAGCTGCGGCTGGTGCTGGTTCCTGAGCGGGTTGGTCTTGTAGTTCGGGTTGTCGGCGAGGTCGGGGCGTTCGAGCACCTGGGTCAGCTTGACCCACAGCCCATCATTGCCGGCGGCGATGATGATGTTGCCGTCCTGGGTCGAAAACGCCTCGAACGGGGTGATCGAAGGGTGCCGTGCGCCGAGCGGGCCGGGAATCTCGCCGGTCGTCGTGTAGCGCATGATCGCGTTTTCCAGGATCGCGAGCTGGCAGTCGAAGAGCGCGACATCGACCTTGGTCGCCTCGCCGGAGCGCTCGCGGTGGAGGAGGGCGGCGTTGAGGGCGATCGTCGTGTAGAGCCCGCCGGCGAGGTCGCCGATCGAGGCGCCGATGCGCGGCGACGGCTCGCCCGGGTTGCCGGTGATGCTCATGATCCCGCCCAAGCCCTGCACGACCATGTCGTAGGACGGGTGGTGCGAGAACGGGCCCGTGTGGCCGAAACCCGAGGCGGCGGCGTAGATCAGGCGCGGATAACGCGGATGCAGCGTGTCCCAGCCGTAGCCGAGCTTTTCCATCGTCCCGGGGCGGAAATTCTCGACGATGGCGTCGGCCTTATCGAGCAGGCGCTCGAAAATCTCGCGGTCGCCGGCGGCCTTAAGGTCGAGGACGATCGATTCCTTGCCGCGGTTGACCGACGAGAAATACATCGACTTGCCGTTGGTGAACGGGCCGTATTGACGCGCGTCGTCGCCGGTCTTCGGCGCCTCGACCTTGATCACCCGCGCGCCCATCTCGGCCATCAGGTGGGTGCAATAGGGACCCGCCAGGATCCGCGACAGATCGACGATGGTATAGCCGGAAAGCGGCCCTGGCTGCGACATGCGGTTGCGTCCTTGTGATTCGCGTGAGCCCGCGGTGAATACCGCAGACGAGGCTGCACCCGCAATCCGGCAGCATGTCATAGCCTCCGGGTGGATCCCGCGTCTATCCGAACAGGTCGCGATGCGTGCCGGTGCGGATGAGGGTGATTTCGTCCGGCGTTGCCTGGTAGATCAGGAGCCAATCCGGTTCGATATGGCATTCCAAGACACCCTTCCAATCGCCTGATAGCGGGTGCGGGCTGTAGCCATCAGGCAGGCTGCCCGTCTCCGCCAGCAGCTCGACCGCCGCTATTAGCTCCTCGACGTCTTTGCCGCGCCGGCGTTGACGCCGAAGGTCTACGGCGAATTGCACATGCTCTCTGATCCGTCGCATCCGACGCTAGGACGCGCGCGCTTTCCGGGACCATTCGGTGACCGAGTCGAAGCTCTCGACACGGTCACCCGCCTCGGCTTCACGGATGGCCTGCCGCGTTTGCCGGTTCGGGATGCGCACGGGAAAGGGCAGTCCGTTGCTAAGTTTGACCTGGGTCAGAAATAGGGTGATCGCTTCGCTCGGCGAGAGGCCCAGCTTTTTCAGCACCGCCTCGGCGTCGCGCTTCAGCGCAGGTTCCACACGCGCGCGGACGATTTCGCTCTTTGCCATGGCATCACCCTTTCGCCGCTAATTGTAGCACGTAGGGGCTACGGCAGTTGGATGCAAGATGGATTTTGGTTAGCTGCGATTGCCGTGTCGCCGGGGCGGCAAAATGAGTAAACTCTGGGCATGGCTCGATGGGTCGACGAGAGCGAGCGGGGTGAGGCGCGGCGGACGGCGGCGCTGGCCGGGCTCGCGCTCACGCTGGCGCTGGCGGTGCTCGGGATCATGCTGGTGCGGGCGCTGCGCGACGAGAGCCGGCTCGAGGATTGCCTGATGCAGGGCCGGCGCAACTGCGCGCCGATCGAAATGCCGGCGTCGCGATAGGCTTTTCGATGCCGACATTCGACGGTGTGCCGGACGGCAATTTCACCTTTCCCTGCCTCGACGGGCACACTTGCGGCAACCCGGTGCGGCTGGTGATCGGCGGGGCGCCGATCCTCCGCGGCGACACGATGAGCGCGCGGCGGCAGGATTTTGCCGCGCGGTTCGACTGGGTGCGCCGGGCGCTGATGTTCGAGCCGCGCGGTCACGACGTAATGTCGGGCGGCATCCTCTACCCGCCGCTGCGCGAGGATTGCGATATCGCGATCCTCTATATCGAAGTCACCGGCTG
This sequence comes from Allostellaceae bacterium, assembly GCA_036268075.1. Lineage (GTDB taxonomy): Bacteria > Pseudomonadota > Alphaproteobacteria > ATCC43930 > CGMCC-115725 > DATARH01. Next base: position 3,180 of record DATAUV010000052.1, read on the forward strand.
CCTGCCGATGTGCGGGCACGGGACGATCGGCTCGGTGACGATGGCGCTGGAGCATGGGCTGGTCACGCCGCGCAAGGAGGGCGTGGTCGCGATCGACGCGCCGGCGGGGCGGGTTTCGGCCGAATATGTGCGCAACGGACCCTATGTCGATTCCGTGCGCCTGCGGAACGTGCCGTCTTATCTGGCGCGCGAGGGGGTCACGGTGCCGATCGAGGGGCTCGGCGAGCTTGTCGTCGATATCGCCTATGGCGGCAATTTCTACGCGATCGTCGAGAGGCAGGCGGCGTTTCCGGGGTTGGAGGACGTGTCGGTCGACTGGCTCTTGCGCTGGAGCCCGGTGGTGCGGCGGCGGGTCAACGAGGTGGTCTCGGTCGTCCACCCCGAGGATGCGACGATCAACCATGTCAGCCATGTGCAATGGACCGGCGCGCCGCGCGACAGCCGGGCGCATGGGCGCAACGCGGTGTTCTATGGCGACAAGGCGATCGACCGGTCGCCGTGCGGCACCGGCACCTCGGCCCGGATCGCGCAGCTCGCGGCAAAGGGCCGGCTCGCGGTGGGCGAGGAGTTCGTCCACGAAAGCATCATCGGCACGCTGTTCGAGGGCCGGGTCGAGGCCGCGGTCCAGATCGCCGGCCTGCCCGCGATCGTGCCGAGCGTCGCCGGCTGGGCGCGGCTGCACGGGCTCAACACGATATTCGTCAATTCCCGCGATCCGATGCGCGGCGGGTTCCAACTGGTCTAGCGACGCGGCTATTTCGCGGCCATTATCGTCCTGCCTGTCCAAGCGGGAAGCCGCCTCGGCCCATGCGGCGGACCCCGTTGCAATAATTCCCACACGCAGCCAAGCAATTCGGCCGGCCGAAACGGCTTTTGCACGAAATCGTCGCACTCGGGCTCGGCGACGACGGGGTTGCTGAAGCCGGAGATGAACAAGCAGCGGAGACGGGGCTTCCGCAGCCGGGCGGAACGGATCAGCTCGACCCCGTCGCATCCGCCCGGCAGACTGACATCGACGACGGCCAGGTCGAACTCGTCGTGCTCGATAAGGTCGAGCGCCTCGCGCGCCGAAGCGGCCGCTTCGACCCTGAACTCGGCGTCCCTGAGCAGGTCTACGACGACGCGGCGAACCCAGGCGTCGTCATCGACCACAAGGACAGACGGGGGACACACGAACATCCTTCCCTCCGGCGCGTAACCAGGAAAGGCTAATGCGATAATCGTCTAAAGGGAAGTTATTTAGTAAAATACATATTTAAGTTGTCTCGCGTCAGTGTCCGGGGGCGAGCGGGGTGCGCGGCGGCAGGCTCTTGCTTTCGAGGCATTCGTCCCGCTTGGCGTCGCGCTTGGCTCGGGCCTCGGCCGAGTAGTCGGGAAAGGCGGACTGGGCCTCGTGTTCGCACTGGTCCATCGCGGTCCAGTTCTTGATCGCCGCCTGGCCGGCCTGTGTGGCATAGGCGCTGCCGGCCGCAAGGCCGAGCCCAGCCGCGAGCATCGCGGCACCAACGCGGATCATCGCCGTCCTCCGTTCCCAGCCGCCGGTATACGCCCCAATATACGCCGCCGCCGGTTGCGCCGTCGCCGAAACTGAGGCTCCATGACGCGGCCGATGCCAGGGAGACACGGAATGTTGAAGATTTGGGGGCGGACCACCTCGTCGAACGTGCAGAAGGTGCTGTGGTGCTGCGCCGAGCTCGGCCTCGAATACGAGCGCACCGATTGGGGCGGGCCGTTCGGCGGGAACCAGAACCCGGAATATCTGCGGCTCAACCCGAACGGGCTGGTGCCGACGGTGGTCGACGGCGACCTCGTGATGTGGGAATCGAACACGATCTGCCGCTATCTCTGCACGACCCGCAACGGCGATGCGCTCTATCCCAAGGATCCCGCCGCGCGCACCCATGTCGAGCGCTGGATGGACTGGCAGCTTGCGGTGGTCGGGGGGCCGATGGGGATGCTGTTGCAGCAGCTCGTCCGGTTGGCGCCCGAGCAGCGCGACACGGCGGCGGCGGAAGGGGCACGGCGGCGGGCGCTCGCGGCCTGGACCATCGTCGACGAGGCGGTCGGAAGCCAGACCTACCTCGCCGGCGACCACCTGTCGCTCGCCGAGATCGTCCTCGGCACGCAGATTTATCGCTGGTTCACCTTCCCGATCGAGCGGCCCGAGCTGAAGAATTTGCGCGCCTGGTACGATCGCTGCCTCGCCCGGCCCGGCTTCGAAAAGCACATCGTGATGCCGATCACTTGATGGTGAACGGCAAACGCTTTGGTTGCTTTCGCAAGGTCGTTCCCTAAGCTGCGGCGAGAAGTGAAGTAATGGGGAGGAAGATATGAAAGCATTTTCAAAGTGCTTGCTTGCCGCCGCCTGGATGGTCGCGGTGGTCGGGCTGACCGGCGCGGCCTGGGCGCAGGACGCCGACACGGTGGTCAAGAACCGCCAGGAGCTGATGAAGGGCCAGGGCAAGGACCTCGGCGCCGTCAAGGCCTATATCGATGGCAAGGGAGACCTCGCCGCGGCGCAAGCCGCCGCCGCCGATTTGTCGAAGCGGCTCCAGGCGGTTCCTTCGGCGTTTCCAAAGGGCAGCGGCATGGCCGAACTCCCGGGCAAGTCGTACGCGAGGCCCGCGATCTGGACCGAGTGGGACAAGTTCAGCGCGGCCGATCTGAACGCCCAGCAGAAGTCGGTGGCGCTTGAATCGGCGCTGAAGAGCGGCGACAAGGACAAGATCGGGGCCGCCTTTGCCGACATGGGCAAGAATGGCTGCGGCGGCTGCCACACGCCGTACCGCGAGCCGAAGAAGAGCTGAGCGGCGGCAGGTCGGACGGTCGTCCGCCGTCGCGGCGGGGCCGGGGAATTTCCTGAGGGCTTTCCCGGTCAAGCCGGACGAAGGAAGATGGTCCGACCGCGATGCTCCCGACGCCGACCCTCCGTAAGATCGCGCCAATCCGCCGGCTGACGCTGGCGTGCGGGGCGTTGCTCGTATTCCTGGCGCCGGCGCGCGCCGGCGAGGCCGCGGTGGCGCGCGGCGCTTACCTCGCCGCGGCGGCGGGGTGCGATCGCTGCCATACCGACAAGGAACGGCACGGTCAGCCCTACGCCGGCGGGCGGCCGCTGAAGACCGCGTATGGACTGGTCCCGACTCCGAACATCACCCCGGACAACAAGACGGGCATCGGCGGCTGGAGCCTCGCCGATTTCACCCGCGCGCTGCGTTGGGGCGTGGCGCCGGACGACTCGCATTACCTGCCGGTCTTTCCCTTTCCGTACTATGCCGGGCTCAGCGATCAGGACGTCGCCGATCTGAAGGCTTTCCTCGACAGCCTGCCGCCGGTGTCGCGGAAGGACACGGACGGCGCGGATTCGATCGCGCTTATCGGCCGCGCCCGCGCCGCGGCGGCGGTCGCGCTGACCCCGCATGAGGAGCAATTCCGGCCCGACCCGGCGAAAGACGCGGCGTGGAACCGCGGCGCCTATCTCGCGGCGACGGTCGGGCGGTGCGGCGATTGCCACACGCAACGCGACCCCGCTGGCCGGCCGGAGACCGGACGCCTTCTCGGCGGCAGCGACGGCCGCTTCGGCGGCTCGAAGGCGCCGAACATCACGCCCGGCGGCGAGGTGGGCAAATGGAGCGACGACGACATCCTGACCCTGCTCAAGGAGGGGCAGAAACCGGATTTCGATTTCGTCGCCGGCCAGATGGCCGAGATCGTCGGCAACACCAGCCGCCTCACCGATGACGACCGCAACGCGATCGTCGCCTACCTGCGCTCGGTGCCGCCGGTCGGGTCGCAAAAAAAGTAAGGCGGGCACTGGACGCTCGGGTGCGGGTTCCGCATGATGCGGCCTCCCCAGGGGTTGACGGTCAGGAGCGGGTGGTGGCGCGAGCGCGAACGGAAAACAGCCTCGCCCGCTTCGAACGTATAGCTTTGGTCATGTCCGGCGGCGGCGCGCTCGGCGCCTATCAGGCCGGCGCGTATGCGGCCCTCGAAAACGGCGGCGTCCGCCCGAACTGGATCGCCGGCACCGGGATCGGCGCGATCAACGCCGCGATCATCGCGGGCAACCTTCCACACGAGCGTTCGCTGAGGCTGCGCCAGTTCTGGCAGGAGCTGAGCCGGCGCGCCGCGTTTCGCCGGCAAGCGGGTGTCGGCCGGCATTTCCGGCGCCTTTACGAGCGCTGCACGGGCCGCCGGGGACCCAGCGACGCCGCGATGATGCCGCCCGCCGAATTGCGCGAGCTGGTCCGGGACGTCGTCGATTTCGACCGCGTCAACGCCGGCTCCGTGCGGGTCGTGCTGGGCGCGGTCAACCTCGCGACCGCGGCCGAGACGTTTTTCGACAACGACCGCCATGTCCTGAGCCTCGACCACGTGCTCGCCAGCACCGCGCTGCCGGGAATGCCGGCGGTGGTGATCGAGCGCCAGGGTTATGGCGGCACGGCCGTCTCCGTCGCGGCGCTCGACGAGGCGCGGCCGGCGGATACGCTGTGCCTGGTCATCGACGCCTACGACCCGGCGCCGGGCGCCAATGGCGGCACCAGCCGCTCGGTGCGCGAGATCGCCGCGCTCCGCCGCAACCACGATCTGCGGCGGATGATCGGCCTCCTGGGCGAGCGGGTGCCGCCGGCGCATCGCGGCGACGCCGATATCCGCAAATGCCTCGGCGAGGCGAGCCAGGCAACGATGACGATCCTGCACCTGGTGCACGAGGGCAGCGCCGCCGACCTCGCCGGCAAGACCGCCGATTTCTCGTCCGCGTCGCTGATGAAGCGGTGGCAGGCGGGCGAGAGCGACGTGCAGACGAGCCTTGCGCATCCGCGCTGGCTGGCGCCGCCGCCGCGCCGGCTCGGCGTCGTCGTGCACGAGCTGCGGGGCGGGGTCGCCGCCCCTCCTCGGTGACGATCAGGGCTCGATAACCAGCGGGAAGGGCCACTATGCCGCTCAAAAGCAAGGTCGTGATCACCTGCGCGGTGACCGGCTCGATTCACACCCCGACGATGAGCCCCTATCTGCCGCTGACCCCGGACGAGGTCGCGCGCGACGCGATCGCCGCCGCCGAGGCCGGCGCCGCGATCCTGCACCTCCACGCGCGCGACCCGAAAGACGGCAAGCCGACGCCCGATCCCGAAGTGTTCATGCAGTTCCTGCCCCGGATCAAGCAGGCGACCAACGCCGTCGTCAACATCACCACCGGCGGCGGCCACGGGATGACGCTGGAGGAGCGGCTCGCCGCGCCCTTGCGCGCCCGGCCCGAGATGTGCTCGATGAACATGGGGTCGATGAATTTCGGGCTCTACCCGATGCTCGACCGCTACAAGGAATGGAAATACGACTGGGAGCCGAAGGCGCTGGAGATGACCCGCGACTTCATCTTCCGCAACACCTTCGCCGATATCGAGAAAGTGCTGAAGCGGCTGGGCGAGGGCTGCGGGACCAAGTTCGAATTCGAATGCTACGACGTCGGGCATCTCTACAACCTCGCGCATTTCGTCGACCGCGGGCTGATCAAGCCGCCGTTTTTCGTGCAGACGATCTTCGGGATTTTGGGCGGGATCGGCGCCGACCCGGAAAACCTCGCGCATATGAAGCGGATCGCCGACAAATTGTTCGGCGACAGCTATGCCTGGTCGATCCTCGCGGCGGGGCGGCACCAGATGCCGCTGATCACGATGGGCGCGATCATGGGCGGCAACGTGCGGGTGGGGTTGGAGGATTCGCTGTGGCTCGGGCGCGGCGAGCTGGCCAAGGGCAACGCCGACCAGGTCAAGCGCATCCGCACGATCCTCGAAAACCTGTCGCTGGAGATCGCGACCCCGGACGAGGCGCGGGCGTTGCTGGAATTGAAGGGCGGTGACGATGTGGCGTTTTGACATTGATGGGCTTCGCGTTGCTCAGCCCATCCTACGGCGCCGAACTCGTAGGATGGGCTGAGCGAAAGCGAAGCCCATCATCATCTCTCATACGGTCAACAGAGAACCGGCGGTCATGATCGATAAACGCGTAAGAAGCCTCACCGAGGCGGTTGCGGGCATCAAGGACGGAGCGGTGGTGCTGGCCGCCGGCTTCGGCGGCGCGGGGTCGCCCGAGGCGCTTTACGGGGCGCTGCTCGAACAGGGCGCGACGGATTTGACGATTGTCAACAACAACGCCGGCACCGGACGCATCGGGCTCGCGGGGCTGATGGATGCCGGGCGAGTGAGGAAGATCATCTGCTCGTACCCGCGCAGCTCGGGCTCGGTCGTGTTCGAGGAACTGTACCGGGCCAACAAGATCGAGCTGGAGCTGGTGCCGCAGGGCATCCTTTCCGAGCGCATGCGCTGCGCCGGGGCCGGGCTCGGCGGGTTCTGGTCGCCCACCGGGGTCGGAACCCGCCTCGCCGACGGCAAGGAAGAGCGCGAGATCGACGGCCGCCGCTACGTTCTGGAAAAACCGCTCAAGGGCGATGTCGCGCTCCTAAAGGCCGACCGCGGCGACCGCTGGGGCAACCTCACCTACAACAAATCGGCGCGCAACTTCAACCCGACGATGGCCCAGGCCGCCGCGCTCGCGGTCGTGCAGGTGCGCCAGTTCGTCGAGCTCGGCGAGATCGATCCCGAGCACATCATCACCCCGGGGATTTTCATCGACCGCATGGTCGAGGTGCCGGTCTAGGGAGAACAAGCCGATGCCGCTTACCCGCAAGCAGATCGCCTGGCGCGCCGCGCAGGACCTCGGCGACGGGATTTACGTCAATCTCGGGATCGGGCTGCCGACGCTGGTGGCCGACGTGCTCCCAGAGGGGCGCGAGATCGTATTGCAAAGCGAGAACGGCGTGCTCGGGGTCGGCCCGGCGCCGAACGAGAACGAGCTCGACCTCGACCTCGTCAATGCCGGGAAGCAGCCGGTGACCCTCCTGAAGGGCGGCAGCTACGTCCACCACACCGACTCATTCCTGATGATCCGCGGGTTCCACCTCGACCTGGCGCTGCTCGGCGCGTTCGAGGTGGCGGAGAACGGCGACCTCGCCAACTGGACCACCGACGACCCGAAATTCCCGCCCGGCGTCGGCGGCGCGATGGACCTCGCGGCGGGCGCCAAGGAAGTCCGCGTGCTGGTCGAGCACACGACTCGCGACGGCAGCCCGCGGCTCCGCAAGAAATGCGGCTATCCGCTGACCGCGATGCAGGTCGTCAAGCGCATCTACACCGACCTCGCCGTCATCGACGTGACCGACGAGGGGTTCGTCGTCAGGGAGATGGTCGCCGACATCGATTTCGACGCCTTGCAGGCCAAGACCGAGGCGACGCTGCGCAAGGCGGCCGACATCAAGGTGCTGTCCGCACCGGCGATGTAGGCTGGAGCGCGGGCGTCTCGCCCGCATCTGCAAAAGGGCGGGCGAGACGCCCGCGCTCCTTCCGCTACTCCGCCGCCTTCATCGTATCGTAGCGGCCGGCCGGCACGATCTCGGCGATGGTGCCGTCGGGCGAGCGGTACTTGATCGGGACCTCGCCCGGCTTCGACAGGATCGTGCCGCCGTTTTTCGTGACGATGGCGGCAAAGCTCTCGTGGTCTTCGACCTCGATGCCGAAATGGTGGATCGCCGGGCCCGGCCCGACCAGCTTGGCCTCGGGATCGTCCTCGCTGTCGTAGACCATCAGCGCGAGGTCGATATACCCGTCGGTCATATGCCGCGAGACGTGCCCGCGCGACCGCCCGGTGTGGACTTGTTTGAACCCGTAGACGTTCTCGTAAAACGTCGTCGCCGCTTCGAGGTCGGCGACCTTGAGCGCGATGTGGTTGATGCGGGGCATGGGCGTCTCCGAGTAGCCGAGCTCTCACATACTACCATTCGTCACCCCGGCGAAGGCCGGGGCCTACTTTTCCGCTGCTCGTGCGTGTGAGCTGTGGGTCCCGGCCTTCGCCGGGATGACGGTGGTTTGAGTCAAGCGGCGATAAACCGATCCACCCCATCCCTCCCGCGCTCGCGCTTAAGCGCCCCTTCGCCCCAAAGGTAGTGCAGGTGTGCCAGCGCCTCGCCGAGGGCGAAGCCGGTTTGGTGGCGGTCGAGGTGTCGGCGCCAGAGGACCGGGACCATGTCGGCGGCGCTCATGGGCTGGGTGCAGGCGGCGGCGACCTCGTCGCAGCGCGCGTGGTGGTGCGCGGCGAGCTCGTCGATGCGCTGGTAGACGCCGCGGAAGGGGAGGTTGTGCGACGGGAGAACCAGGAGCTCGGAGGGAAGCTGGCCGCGCAGCTTTTTCAGCGAGGCGAGATATTTGGCGAGCGGGTCGCCGTCGGGCTCATAGGCCTGGACGCTGATGTTCGGCGAAATGCGCGGCAGGATCTGGTCGCCGGCGATCAGCGTGCCGGTTTCGGCGCAGAAGAGGCAGGCATGCTCGGGCGCGTGACCCTCGCCGATCAAAACCTGCCAGCCGCGGCCGCCGATTTCGATGACGCTGCCCTCGCCGATCCGGTGATAGGCGGCCGGCACCGAGGGCACGCCGCGGCGGTAATTGCCCTGGCGCTCCGAGAACACCGTCGCCGCTTCGTCGTCGAGCCCGGCGCGGTGGGCGAAATCGCGGCGCGATTGGGCGGCGTCCTCGCCGCTGGTCGTGTTCATGCGCGCGTGGAGCCATTCCTTGTCGGTGATCCACATCGGCGCCTGCCAGTGCTCGGTCAGCCAGCCGGCCATGCCGATATGGTCGGGGTGGAAATGGGTGACGATCACCCGCCCGATTCGCCGGCCGCCGAGATGCGTCGCGAAGATGTGCTCCCACGCCTCCCGGGTCTCCGGCAGCGAGAAGCCGGTATCCACGGCGGTCCAGTGGTCACCGTCCTCCACCAGCCACAGATTGATGTGGTTGAGTGCGAAGGGCAGCTTCATGCGCAGCCACAAGATGCCGGGGGCGATCGGTATCACCTCGCCCGGCGCCGGCGCCGTCGTCACCGGGAAATCCAACAGCCCGTCCATAGGTTCTCCGGGGTCTCGCGTTGACCCGGAGGCTAAGGCACTGCAACACTTGGCGACAAGCGGTAAGCCCGCCGGCCAGGGTTGCGCCGGCGCTGCAAAGGAAACGGGAATGCGCGATTTCAATGTACGTGGCCGCTCTGCGGCGATGGCGGCAAACGGAATGGTGGCGACGTCGCACCCGCAGGCGACGCAGGCGGGGCTCGACGTGCTGAAGGCCGGCGGCAACGCGGTCGACGCCGCGATCACGGCGGTGGCGATGCAATGCGTCGTCGAGCCCGAAAGCACCGGGATCGGCGGCGACTGCTTTGTGCTGCTGTCGAAAAAGGGCGGGTTGCCGATCGCGCTGAGCGGCTCGGGCCGGGCGCCGGGCAAGGCCGAGGTCGAGTGGTTCGCCGAGCGGCAAATCCGCGAGATCGTGCCGATGAGCCCGCATGCGGCGACCGTGCCGGGCTGCATCGACGCGTGGTGCAAGCTCAATCGCGAGCACGGCGCCAAGCCGCTCGACGAATTGCTCGAACCGGCGGCGAAGGCGGCCGAGGACGGGTATGTGGTGACCCCGCGCGTCGCGCTCGACTGGTCGCGCAACGTCAACAAATTGCAGGATCCGATCACCGCGAAGGTGATGCTGAAGGACGGCAAGGCGCCAAAAGCCGGCGACCGCATGGCGAACCCGGCGCTGGCGCGCACTCTGCGCCGCATCGGCAAGGAGGGGCGCTCGGCGTTCTACGAGGGCGATGTCGCGCGGGATATCGTCAACCGGCTGCAAGAACTCGGCGGGCTTCACGAGGAAGAGGATTTCGCGACCCAGGAATCGAGCTGGGTCGAACCCATTCACGCGCCCTATCGCGGATACGATGTCTACGAGGTGCCGCCGAGCAACCAGGGGCTCACCGCACTGATGATCCTCAAGACGCTGGAGGGGTATCAGCTTTCCGGCGACGGGTTCAGTGAGGCCGACCGCTTGCACCTGATCGCCGAGGCGACCAAGGCCGCGTATTATGTGCGCGACAATTTCATCGGCGATCCCGATTTCGTCGACAACCGCGTCGGCTGGTTTCTTTCCGACCAATACGCCGAAGAGACCCGGAAGGAGATCCGGCTCGACCAGGCGCTGCCGCCGCAGCACTGGGAGGATACGCGGCACCGCGACACGATCTATCTGTGCGCGGTCGACCGCGAGGGTAATTCGTGCAGCTTTATCAACTCGCTGTTTTCGGCCTTCGGCACCGGGATCATGGCGCCCGAAAGCGGCGTCATCCTGCACAATCGCGGCAGCGGGTTCCGCACGATCCCCGGCCATCCCAGCGCGATCGCGCCGCACAAGCGCCCGTTCCACACGCTGATCCCGGGGATGCTGGTCAAGGACGGGCGCGCGGTGATGCCGTTCGGTGTCATGGGCGGCCAGTATCAGGCGGTCGGCCACGCGACCTTCCTCCACTATCTCCTCGACCGCGGCATGGACCCGCAGCAGGCGGCGGAGGGGCCGCGCGTCTTCGCCACCGGGAACGTGCTGCAAACCGAGCATTTCGTGCCTGAGCCAATCCGCGCCGACCTCGCCCGGCGCGGCCATAAGATCGAGATGCTGGAGGTGCCGATCGGCGGCTGCCAGGCAATCTGGATCGACTGGGACCGCGGCGTCCTGATCGGCGGCTCCGAGCCGCGCAAGGACGGGCTGGCGCTGGGGTACTGAATACGGACGCGAGCGACCTTCATCCCCGCTCCGCCCATTGGGGGGAGGGAGAAGGAAAGACGGGCGTCGGAAGCGTTCACGGCACCGCCGAAATTACTTTTGCCATCCGAGACGGAGCTACTCGCCTCACCCATCTCTACCAGCGCAACCCGCTGCGGGTGCTGTTTCCCGGCGGCGATTTGCCGACCGCGGCGATCGTCACGACCTCGGGCGGGCTGGTTGCCGGCGACAGGATTGGCGTTCGCGTGTCGGTCGAGGCCGGGGCGGCGGCGCATGTGACGGCGTCGGCGGCGGAGAAGATTTATCGCTCGACCGGGGCGACGACCGTGGTCGATCAGCATCTGGCGGTGGGGGCGGCGGCTCGGCTGGAGTTTCTGCCGCCCGAGACGATCCTGTTCGACGCGGCGCGGCTGCGGCGCGCGACCACGGTGGAACTGGGCGAGGGCGCGCGGTTTCTCGGCGGCGGGATCATCGTGTTTGGACGGCGGGCTCGGGGCGAAGGGTTCACCGAGGGCTTGCTGCGCGACGTGTGGGAGGTGCGGCGGGGCGGGCGGCTGGTTTGGGGCGACGCGCTCCAGGTGGCCGGCGATGTCGCGGCGATCATGGCGGACCCGGCCTGTTTCGACGGAGCGGCGGCGTGCGCGACGCTGATCCTTGCCGCGCCCTGTGCGGCGGCGTTAATCGACGGCGCGCGGGATGTGCAGGCGCGGTCAGCGGTGCGGGCGGGGGTGACGGTCGTCCACGGGTTGCTGGTCGCGCGCTGGCTCGGGCCGGACGCGATGGCGCTGCGCCGGGCCTATGCCGATCTCGCTTGCCATTTGCGCGAAGCCGCGATGGGATTGCCGCCGCGCCTCCCGGCGCTGTGGCATGTTTGATGCTGAGGCGACACGCATGAACCTGACCCCGCGCGAAAAGGACAAGCTGCTGGTCTCGGTCGCCGCGATGGTCGCCGAGCGGCGGCTCAGGCGCGGCGTCAAGCTCAACTATCCCGAGGCGGTGGCCCTCATCACCGACTACGTGCTCGAAGGCGCGCGCGACGGCAAATCGGTCGCGGAGCTGATGCGCGACGGCGGCACGATCGTCACCCGCGCACAGGTCATGGAAGGCATCGCCGAGATGATCCACGAGATCCAGGTCGAGGCGACGTTTCCGGACGGAACCAAGCTCGTCACCGTCCACGAGCCGATCCGATGACCGAGAGAAAAATCCCCTCGCCCGCATTGCGGGAGAGGGTGGATCGCGAAGCGAGACGGGTGAGGGCCGAGCGTAGCGAGGTGCTTGAGAGCGAACGGCGCCGCGCGGCGCCCTCACCCTCCCATCGCTACGCGACGGGCCCCTCCCTCTCCCGCAATGGGGGCGAGGGGAATGTGGGGGACGCCCCATGATCCCCGGCGAACTCTTCCCTGCCGACGGGGACATCGAGATCAACGCCGGCCGCACGACCGTGACCGTCACCGTCGCCAACACCGGCGACCGGCCGATCCAGGTGGGGTCGCACTATCATTTCTACGAGACCAACACGGCCTTGCAGTTCGACCGGGCGGCGGCGCGGGGGTTTCGCCTCGATATTCCGGCGGGCACGGCGACACGGTTCGAGCCGGGGCAGACGCGCGAAGTGAGGCTCGTCGCCTATGCCGGGGCGCGGCGGGTGGTCGGGTTCAACGGCAAAGTGAACGGCGTGTTGTGAGGATGCGATGCTGAGACGGGCGCTTGTCTGCTCCCTCTCCGCCCGTTGGGGGGAGAGGGCTGGGGTGAGGTGGGCATGCTCGGGGTCTGCCCACCTCACCCTCTCGCCGCTCCGCGACAGGCCCCTCCCTCTCCCCCCAATGGGCGGAGAGGGAATGTAATGGCGACCTCGCTGTCGCGCGGTGCCTATGCCGCGATGTTCGGGCCGACGACCGGGGATCGCCTCAGGCTCGCCGATACCGAGCTCGTGATCGAGATCGAGAGCGACCGCACGATCTATGGCGAGGAGGTCAAGTTCGGCGGCGGCAAGGTGATCCGCGACGGGATGGGGCAGAGCCAGGCGACGCGCGCCGACGGCGCCGTCGACACGGTCATCACCAACGCCGTCATCATCGATCATTGGGGGATCGTCAAAGCCGATATCGGCATCCGCGACGGCCGCATCCACGCGATCGGCAAAGCCGGCAATCCGGACGTGCAGCCCGGCGTCGACATCATCGTCGGCCCCGGCACCGAAGCGATCGCGGGTGAAGGAAAAATCATCACGGCGGGCGGGATCGACAGCCACATCCACCTGATCTGCCCGCAGCTTTGCGAAGAGGCGCTGTATAGCGGCGTCACGACGATGCTCGGCGGCGGCACCGGGCCGGCGGCGGGCACCTCGGCGACGACCTGCACGCCCGGGCCGTGGCACCTCGCGCGGATCATCCAGGCGGCCGAGGGGCTGCCGGTCAATCTCGGGTTTTTCGGCAAGGGCAATGCGTCCGACCCGCGCGCGCTCGTCGAGATGGTCGAGGCCGGCGCCTGTGGGCTGAAGCTGCACGAGGATTGGGGCACGACCCCGGCGGCGATCGATTGCTGCCTCTCGGTCGCCGAGCAGTACGACATCGCCGTCGCGATCCACACCGACACGCTCAACGAAAGCGGGTTTGTCGAGGACACGATCGCGGCGTTCAAGGGCCGCAACATCCACGCCTTCCACACCGAGGGCGCCGGCGGCGGGCACGCGCCCGACATCATCAAATTGTGCGGGCTCGGGAACGTCTTGCCATCCTCGACGAACCCGACGCGGCCCTACACGGTCAACACCATCGACGAGCATCTCGACATGCTGATGGTGTGCCACCACCTCGACCCGCGCATCCCCGAGGATGTCGCGTTCGCCGAAAGCCGCATCCGGCGCGAGACCATCGCGGCCGAGGACATCCTGCACGATCTCGGCGCGTTCTCGATGATGTCGTCGGACAGTCAGGCGATGGGGCGGGTCGGCGAGGTCATCATCCGCACTTGGCAGACCGCCGACAAGATGAAGCGCCAGCGCGGCGCCTTACCCGGCGACAGTGAGCGGAACGATAATTTTCGGGTCAGGCGCTACATCGCCAAATACACGATCAACCCGGCGCTGACCCACGGTCTGGCCGAGCATGTCGGCTCGGTCGAGGCGGGAAAGCTCGCCGATCTGGTGATCTGGTCGCCGCCGTTTTTCGGGGTAAAGCCGGATCTGGTGCTGAAATCGGGGACGATCGCGGCGGCGCTGATGGGCGACCCCAACGCCTCGATCCCGACGCCTCAGCCGGTGCATTACCGGCCGATGTTCGGCGCCTTCGGCAAGGCGCTGCAGGCGTCGTCGGTGACGTTCCTGCCGACCGCCGCGATCGAGCGTGGGCTGCCGGCTGAGCTCGGGATCGGACGCGTGGTGCTGCCCGCCCGCAACATCCGTGCGGTCGACAAGAGCCGCATGGTGCATAACGACGCGACGCCGGTCGTCGAGGTCGATCCCGAGACCTACGAGGTCCGGGCGGACGGCGTTCATCTCACCTGCGAGCCGGCGACGGTCTTGCCGATGGCGCAGCGGTATTTTCTGTACTGAACGAAGCACCGTAGGATGGGTAGAGCGCAGCGAAACCCATCAAGCAAAAGGTTCACCACGCAGACACGGAGAGCACGAAGGAACAGAAGCCCTTTTTTCTCCGTGTCCTTCGTGTCTCCGTGGTGAAAGCGGATCGATGGGTTTCGCTGCGCTCTATCCATCCTACGAGGTTGTTTATATGCGTCGAGCAGTTACGGTTCATCGGAGCGGGCATTGGCCGGAGGACGAGACGGCGGACATCGTCACGCTGGCGTTTCTCGACCGGCACCGGCGGCGGATTCGCCTGGTGGCCGATAGCGGTGCGCCGTTTTTGCTCGATCTGGGGCGGGCGCATCGGCTCAGCGACGGGGACGGGCTGGAGCTCGACGAGGGCGGGTATGTCTGGGTGCGCGCGGCGGCCGAGCGGGTGATCGAAATCGCCGCCGAGACGCCGACCGACCTTCTCCGCATCGCCTGGCATATCGGCAACCGGCATCTGCCGGTGCAGGCGCTGGAGGGACGGCTGCGCATCCGCGACGACCATGTCATCGCGACGATGGTCGAGGGGCTGGGCGGCTCGATCTCGCGGCTGGAGGCGCCGTTCGATCCCGAGCTCGGCGCGTATGCCGGCGACGCCCCGGGCCAGCACCATGACCACGACCACTAGCGCCGGCCTCTATCGCCTCTTCGCCTGGCTGTCGCCGGCTTTCCCCATCGGCGCCTTCAGCTATTCGCACGGGCTGGAGGCCGAGGTCGAAGCCGGCAGGGTGCATGACCGTGCGACGCTCGAACGCTGGATCACGACGATGCTCCGTCACGGCGGCGGAAGGCTCGACGCCGATCTCTTGCGCGATGCTTATCGCGGGGAGGGGTCGCGCGAGCGGGGGCTGGCGTACCGGGCGACGGCGGAATTGGTCCTGGAGTCGTCGGCGCAGGGGGACGCGTTTACGGCGACGGTGCGGGCGGCCTGGACGGCTGGCCCTCACCCGCCGATCCCCGGCGCCGCCGCGCTCGCCACCCTCTCCCGCAATGCGGGCGAGGGGAAAAGTATTGGACCGCGGGCGTCCCGCCCGCATGTCCTCGCCCGCATTGCGGGAGAGGGTGGCGAGCGCGGCGAGACGGGTGAGGGCGCCGAGCGGAGCGAGGCGAATGCCGGTACGTGCCATGCGGTGGCGGTGGGCGAAGCGGCGGCTGATGTGGAGGCTGCGCTCGAAGACACGCTGACGCTCTACCTCCAATCCTTCGCATCGAGCCTGATGTCCGCGGGGTTGCGCCTCGGCGTGATCGGGCAGACCGACGGGCAGCGCATCCTCGCCGCGCTCGAACCCGTCATCGCCGAGGCTGTCGCCGCCTGCATCGTGCGCGATCTGGAGGATTTCGGCGCCGCTAGCTTTGCGGGCGACATCGCCTCGATGGCGCATGAAACCCAGTACACGAGGCTGTTCCGCTCATGACCCCGGATTCCGCTGGCAAGGACCCGCTGCGCATCGGCATCGGCGGGCCGGTCGGCTCGGGGAAGACCGCGCTGATGGACCGGCTGTGCAAGGCGATGCGCGACCGCTTCGAGATCGCCGCGATCACCAATGACATCTATACCCGCGAGGACGCAGAGTTCCTGACCCGGAGCGGCGCCTTGCCGCCGGAGCGGATCAAAGGGGTCGAGACCGGCGGCTGCCCGCACACCGCGATCCGCGAGGACGCGTCGATCAACCTCGCCGCCGTCGCGGAGATGCAGCGCCTGTTCCCGCGGCTCGACGTGGTGCTGATCGAATCGGGCGGCGACAACCTCGCCGCGACGTTTTCGCCGGAGCTCGCCGATTTGACGATCTACGTCATCGACGTTGCCGCCGGGGACAAGATCCCGCGCAAGGGCGGACCCGGCATCACCCGCTCGGACCTCCTCGTCATCAACAAGGTCGACCTCGCGCCGCTGGTCGGCGCCAGCCTCGACGTGATGGACCGCGACGCCCGGAAGATGCGCGGCGAGCGGCCGTTTGTGTTCACCAATTTGAAGGCCGGCGACGGGGTCGACCGGATCGTCGACTTCGTCGTCGCGCAGGGCGGGTTGTGAGCATCGATATCCGTCCGCTGCGGGAGGAGGATCACGATGTCGCCGCGCATATCTGGGACGCCGGGCGTCGCTCGACGGGGCTCGTGATCCCGGGATCGGCGACCGAGGCGCAGTTGCGCGAGCGCATCCCGCGCGAAATGGCGATCGGCTGGGACGCCCATCTCGCCTGGCGCGGGGACGAAGCGGTCGGGTTTCTGGCGCTCAAGATCAAGCTGCAATGCCTCGACCAGGTCTTCCTGCTGCCCGAGGCGCAAGGGCAGGGAATCGGCCGGGCGCTGTTCGAATTCGCCTGCGCCCGGATGCCTGAGGGGTTCTGGCTGCGGGCCGCCGCCGACGATAAGCGGGCCTGCGGGTTTTACGAGCATCTCGGCTGCCGGCCCGGCGAGCGGGCGCGCCATCCGACGCTTGGCTACGAGACGGTGGTGTATCGCTGGACTCCATAACGCATTGGGACGCCCGCGGTCCAAATTTGTCCCAGCCCACGTCCTCGCAAAAAAACGCCCCCGGTTTCCCGAGGGCGCCTTTCTTCAAGGATGTTCGGCTGTTACGCGGCCTTCTGCTCGATCACCTGCGGGCGCGGGGCCTCGCCGGCGCCGATCTTGATCTGGCGCGGCTTGGCGGCTTCGGGCACCTCGCGGACGAGGTCGACGTGGAGCAGGCCGGTTTCGAGGCTCGCGCCGCTGACCTTCATGTAGTCCGACAGGGTGAAGCGCCGCTCAAAGGCGCGCCGGGCGATGCCGCGGTGCAGGTAGCGGCCGTCCTCGTCCTTGTCCTGGCCCTTGCCCGACACGATCAGCGTGCCTTCGTGCACGGTAACGTCGAGCTCGTTTTCGGCAAAACCGGCGACGGCCATCGTCAGGCGATAGGCGTCTTCGCCGGTCTTTTCGATGTTGTAGGGCGGGTAAGAAACCGCGGTGCCGTCGACCCGCGACGCCGCATCGACCATCCGGGCGAAGCGGTCGAAACCGATCGTCGAGCGGAACAGCGGAGAGAAGTCAAAGCTGGTCATAACCATATCCTCCATCGAGCAACATGGGAGCGGCACCTGCCACATGGCCCGGTGCCTGTTCACTGCGCGGCCCCAGCAAGGGCGACCGCACGGGAGTGGATTTAGTTACGGTTGGCGCCGCTTCAAGAGGGGGCTTGAACGGGTTTTATGCGCGCCTAAATCGAATCTCACGATCGCGTTGCATGTTGCTCAAGGGAGGACGTGACAATGACTTTCGACGACATCCCGCGCCCGGACCCCAAGGACGCGCCGGTCGTTTCCCGCATCGAGCCGAAGCCGCAAGCCACGCCGGCGCCACGGGAGGCGAAGGCACAGGAAGAGCGCGCCCCAGCCGATGCGGAGCCGCACTTCCCGCGCATCTTTCCGGGGATTTAAGGATGCGGGCCGGGGATTTAAGAATGCGGGCGGGGACGCCCGCTGGCCGCTAGCTCTTGATGCCGAAGCCGCCGAAGCGCTTGTTGAAGCGGGCGAGCTGGCCGCCGGTGTCGAGGAGGCGCTGCTGGCCGCCGGTCCAGGCCGGGTGCGATTTCGGGTCGATGTCGAGCCGCAGCGTGTCGCCCGCCTTGCCGTAGGTCGAGCGCGTCTTGTACGAAGACCCGTCCGTCATCTGGATCGTGATCTCGTGGTAATCGGGGTGGATGTCGGCCTTCATTTGACTCTCTCCTGCGGCGCGCGGTTATACCGACGCTGCGCCGAACTCGCAACAAATGTAGGGCGGGCGAGCGAAGCGTATCCCGCAGTCCTCACACGCGCAGATGGATTGCGCTCAGCTTATCCACCCTACGGTTCAACGCGGCTACGCCTCGTTGACCAGATAATCCGCGGCGGCCTGGGTTCCGCCCTTGCCGTGCGGCACGCCGGCGAGGTCGAGCGCCATCTCGACCGTCGCGAGCGAGCCGAGGACGGTCGGCTCGTTGAGGTCGCCGAGATGGCCGATGCGGAAAAGCCGGCCCCGCAGAGGGCCGAGCCCGCCGCCCAGCGACACGTTGAAGCGGTCGAGCGCGATCGCGCGGAGCTTGTCGGCGTCGAAGCCCTCGGGCATCAGCACCGCCGTCACCGTGTCCGACTGCGCGCCGGGGTCGGTCGAGAAGATCTCCGGCCCGTCATTCTGGCGCCAGGTGCGGACGGCGCGGCGGGTCGCCTCGGCGAGGCGGTGATGGCGCGCGAAGACGTTGTCGAGACCTTCTTCCTCAAGCAACTTCAAGGCTTCCTGCAGCCCGTAGAAGAAGTGGACCGGCACGGTGCCGTTCCAGTAGCCCTGTCCGGCGGCTTGCCCCAAGAGGCGCTGCCAGTCCCAGTAGACCCGCGGCAATTTGGCGAGGGCGCAGGCGGCGATCGCCTTGGCGCTGACCCCGGTAAAGGCCATGCCGGTCGGCAGCATGAGCCCTTTTTGCGAGCCGACGACGGTGACGTCGACGCCCCACTCGTCCATGCGGAAATCGAACGAGCCGAGGGACGAGATCGTGTCGACGCAAAAGAGGGCCGGGTGCCGCGCCGCGTCGATCGCCTGGCGCATCGCCGCGATCGGGTGGGCGACCCCTGTGGAAGTCTCGTTATGGACGGCGAGGACGGCCTTGATCTCGTGGCCCTTGTCGTCGCCCAGCCGGGCTTCGAGCTTGGCCGGGTCGACCGGGCGGCGCCAATCGTTCTCCAGCGTCTCGACCTTGAGCCCGAACGCCTCGGCGCGAAGGCCCCAATTCATCGAAAAATAGCCGGTCTCGGTGACCAGCACCCGGTCGCCGGGCGAGAACAGGTTGACGAGCGCGGCCTCCCAGGCGCCGTGCCCGGTGGCGGCATAGCCAAGGATCGGCTGAGTGGTCTTGAAGACGCCCTGGAGGCCGGCGAAGCACTCGTCCGAGATCGCCTTGAACTCGGCGCTGTTGAAATCCATCGTGGCCCGGTTCATCGCCCGCAGGATGCGGTCTGGGATGTTCGTCGGCCCCGGGTTCATAAAGAAATGCCGGCCGCTCGTATTCGCCATCTCGGGTTGCCCTTGCTTCGCTATATCTCGCGCGGAATGACGGAGAAGATGGTGGCCGGCGGCGTCGAAACAACCGCCCGTTTCGTGGCGCGGCGACCGGTCGCGCCCGGCCTTTTCCAGCGCAGCTTTTGCTGCACAAAAAAGAAGGCAGGGCCCGAAGCCCTGCCAGCCTGCTCTTGCGCTTCTTCCACTCGGAGGCCAGAGCCTCCGGCTAAGTGCGTGCCTCCCTGAACCCGAGCCGGGCAGTGCCCGTAATTTTTGCTCTTGGCGCGATCTTACGCGGGGTCGCATAACCGGTCACGCTATTTCTTTCAGAACCACCCATACTTGACGATGAAGAGCACGGCGAGGCCGAGCAGTGACGGGCTGACCTCGCGCCATCTTCCCGACAGGAGCTTCGCCGCGGCATACGCGATAAAACCGAAGGCGATGCC
The DNA here is from genome assembly GCA_036268075.1 of Allostellaceae bacterium. GTDB lineage: Bacteria > Pseudomonadota > Alphaproteobacteria > ATCC43930 > CGMCC-115725 > DATARH01. The sequence continues at coordinate 22,847 of DATAUV010000052.1, forward strand.
GTTGGCGATCGAAAAGGTCAGCGGCATCACCAGCGCGGTCACCATCGCCGGGGCGTATTCGGTGACGTCGTCCCAATCGAGCTCGCCGATGCCGCGCGCCATCAGGCAGGCGACAAAGAACAACGCCGGCGCGGTCGCGTAGACCGGAACCGACTGCGCAAGCGGGGCGAAGAACAGCGTCAGCAGGAACAGCACGGCGACCGTGACGCCGACGAGCCCGGTGCGCCCGCCGGCGCGAATCCCGGCGGCGCTTTCGATATAGCTGGTGACGGTCGAGGTGCCGAGCAGCGCGCCGCCGATCGTCGCCGCCGAATCGGCGACCAGCACGCGGTGGAGGCGCGGGATCGTGCCGTCGGGCGCGATCAGCCCGGCGCGATAGGCGACGCCCACCAGCGTGCCGGTGTTGTCGAACAAATCGACGAACAGGAATACGAAGACGATCGTCGCGGCACCGAGGTCGACGGCGCCGCGAAGGTCGAGCTTGAGAAAGGTCGGCGCGAGGCTCGGCGGGGCGCCGGCGATCCCGGCGAAGGGCGAGACCCGGAGGAAGATGCCGGCGGCCGCCGTCGCCAGCACCGCGATCAGGATCGCGCCCGGCACCCGGCGGCGGTCGAGCGCGACCATGACCAGAAACCCGGCGGCGGCGAGCAGCGTCGTCGGCGCCTTGACGTTGCCGAGGGTGATGAGCGTCGCCGGGTCGGCCACGACGAACCCCGCATCCTCCAGCGCGATGACGCCGAGGAACAAGCCGATCCCCGCCGATATCGCGATCTTCTGCGACATCGGGATCGACCCGATCAGCCACGCCCGCACCGGCGTCACGCTGAGGACGAGGAAGAGGCACCCCGAGATGAAGACCGCGCCGAGCGCGACCTCCCACGGGTAATGGAGGCCCTTCACCACCGTGAACGCGAAATAGGCGTTGAGCCCCATCCCCGGCGCCAGCGCCAGCGGATAGTTGGCGTAGAGCGCCATGATCAGCGTCGCGCCGGCCGAGGCGAGGCAGGTCGCGACAAAGACCGCGCCTTTGTCCATCCCCGCGTTCGCCAGGATCTGCGGGTTGACCAGGACAATGTACGACATCGTCAGAAACGTCGTGGCCCCGGCGACGATCTCGGTGCCGACACTGGTGCGGTTGCCGCTGAGGTCGAACAGGCGGTCGAGCATGCGCGCCCCCGGGATCGCGGGCGTCCCACCCGCATGCGGCCGGGACGGCCGCGGTCCAGTGCTTCGATAGACTCGCAAAGGCGTCTTGCCTAGAGTGCGCGCCCGTCGCCTGGGAAGCCCAACGATGCGTCTCTCACAATATTTTTTGCCGCTCCTTCGCGAAAACCCGAGCGAGGCGCAGATCGTCTCGCACCGGCTGATGCTGCGCGCCGGGATGATCCGGCAGTCGAGCGCCGGGATCTATTCCTGGCTGCCGCTGGGGAAGCGCGTCCTCGCCAAGGTCGAGCAGATCGTGCGCGAGGAGCAGGACCGCGCGGGCGCCCAAGAGATCCTGATGCCGACGATCCAGCCGGCCGAGTTGTGGCGCGAAAGCGGGCGGTACGACGATTACGGCAAGGAGATGCTGCGCATCACCGACCGGCATGACCGCGAGATGCTGTACGGTCCGACCAACGAGGAACAGGTCACCGCGATCTTCCGCGACGCGGTCAAAAGCTATCGCGACGTGCCGAAAAACCTCTACCACATCCAGTGGAAATTCCGTGACGAGGTGCGGCCGCGCTTTGGGGTGATGCGCGGGCGCGAGTTCCTGATGAAGGACGCCTACAGCTTCGACCTCGACATGGCCGGGGCCAAGCATTCCTACAACAAGATGTTTTTCGCCTATCTGCGCACCTTTGCGCGGATGGGGCTGAAGGCGATCCCGATGCGCGCCGATACCGGGCCGATCGGCGGCGACCTCAGCCACGAGTTCATCGTGCTCGCCGAGACCGGCGAATCCGGCGTCTTCTGCGACCGGGCCTGGCTGGAGACCGACATCCTCGGCGAGGACGTCGATTACGACAGCGACCTCGAAGCCCGGTTCAAGCACTGGACGCGGCACTATGCGGCGACCGACGAGGTCCACGACGCGGCGGGTTGCCCGGTCCCGGCCGACCGGCTCGTCGCCGCGCGCGGTATCGAGGTCGGGCAGATCTTCTATTTCGGCAGCAAGTACTCGAAGCCGATGGGCGCGGTCGTGGCCGGCCCCAACGGCGAGGAGATCGCGCTGGAGATGGGGTCTTACGGGGTCGGCGTGTCGCGGCTCGTGGGTGCCTTGATCGAGGCCAATCACGACGACGGCGGCATCGTCTGGCCGGAAGCGGTCGCGCCGTTCCGCCTCGGCCTCGTCAACCTCCGCGCCGCCGACGAGAAGTGCCGGGCGGCGGCCGACGACCTCTACGCGAAACTGTCCGGCGCCGGCGTCGAGGTGCTCTACGACGACCGCGACGAATCCGCCGGCGCCAAATTCGCCGCGATGGATTTGATCGGCCTCCCCGACCAGGCGATCATCGGCCCCCGCGGCGTCGCCGCCGGCGCGATCGAGGTCAAGAACCGCCGCTCCGGCAAGCGGGAGGACATGCCGCTGGCGGGGTTCCTCGCGCGGTTTGCCGGGAAGTGACGAGACGCCGCGCTTCCGGGAAGGCACGATGATCTTCGGCAAGTTCGAGCGGATGGTGGCGTTCCGCTATTTGCGGCCGCGGCGGCAGGAGGGGTTTGTCTCGGTCATCGCGATCTTTTCGCTGCTCGGGATCATGCTCGGCGTCGCGACGCTGATCATCGTCATGTCGGTGATGAACGGGTTCCGCATCGAGTTCGTCAGCCGCATCCTCGGGCTCAACGGGCATCTCGCGGTGTACGGGCAGGGTGCGTCGCTGACCGATTTCGACGCGATGGCGGCCAAGGTTCGCGCGGTGCCCGGCGTCGTCAGCGCGACGCCGCTCATCGAGGCGCAGTCGCTGGCGACGACCGATGCCGGCGGCGCGGCGGGGGTGGTCGTGCGCGGGATCAGGCCCGACGACATTCGCGGCCGGCCGCTCATCGCCGAACACATCGTTGCCGGCTCGCTCGCCGAGTTCCACGACGACCAGATCGCGGTCGGCGACAGGCTGGCAAAGCGGTTGGGGGTCGGGGTCGGCGGGCTGTTGACCGTCGTGTCGCCCCAAGGCGAGGCGACCGCGTTCGGCACCGTGCCGCGGATGAAAACCTATAAGATCGCCGCGCTGTTCGATGTCGGTTTCTATGAATACGACAACAATTTCATCTACGTCCCGCTCGACGCCGCGCAGCTTTTCTATCGCCTGAAAGACGCGGTCAGCTATCTCGAAGTCTTTGTCGCGGATGCCGACGACGCCGCGCGCGAGGGACGGATGATCTCGGCCGCGCTCGGCGGCAACGTGCGCATCCTCGACTGGCAGCGGTCGAATTCCAGCATCGTCGCCGCGCTCGACATCCAGCGCGACGTGATGTTCCTGATCCTGACGCTCATCATCGTCGTCGCCGCGTTCAACATCATCTCGGGCATGACGATGGTGGTGAAGGACAAGGGCCGCGACATCGCCATCCTGCGGACGATGGGCGCCTCGCGCGGGATGATCCTCAGGATATTCATGATGAGCGGGGCGAGCATCGGCGTCGCCGGGACGCTGGCCGGGTTCGCGCTCGGCCTCGCCTTCACCCGCAACATCGAGGCGATCCGGCAATTCGTGCAGGACGTATTGCACATGAACGTGTTCGCCGCCGAGATCTACTACTTCACCCGCATCCCGGCGAAGATCGTCGCCGGGCAGGTGGCGACGGTCGTGGTGATGGCGCTGGTGCTGTCGTTTCTCGCGACGCTCTACCCGGCGTGGCGGGCGGCGCGACTCGATCCGGTCGAGGGGCTGCGTTACGAATGACCGCCGCGCTGGAACTCGCCGGCGTGCGCCGCGTCTTTCGCCAGGGCGGGGTCGAGCTGGCGGTGCTGAACGGCATCGATTTTGTCTTGCAGCCGGGCGAGATGGTGGCGCTGGTCGGGCCGTCGGGCGCCGGCAAGTCGACCCTCCTCCACATCGCCGGGCTCCTGGAGCGGCCGAGCGGCGGTGAGGTGCGGATCGACGGCACCGCCTGCAGCAGCCTCTCCGAGGAGCGGCGCACCTTGCTTCGGCGGCGGGCGCTCGGCTTCGTCTACCAGTTCCACCATTTGCTGCCGGAATTCTCGGCGCTCGAAAACGTCGTGCTGCCGCAGATGATCGCCGGGGCCGGGAAGCGGGCGGCGCGAGACAAGGCGGCGGCGCTCCTGGCGCGGGTCGGGCTGGCGGCCCGCGAGTCGCATCGGCCGGCGCGGCTATCGGGCGGCGAGCAGCAGCGCGTCGCGATGGCCCGGGCGCTCGCCAACGACCCCAAGGTGCTGCTCGCCGACGAGCCGACCGGCAACCTCGACCACGACACCGCCGAGACGGTGATGCAGAACCTGATCGAGATCGTCCGCGGCAGCGGCCTCGCCGCCCTCATCGCCACCCACAACCTCGACCTCGCCGCGAGGCTCGACCGCATCGTGGTGCTGGAAGGCGGGCATCTCAGGGCCGGCTAACAGCACGTCGCCATGCTGCTCACCGATTTCATCGGCACGGTTGCATCGTCGGAGCCGGAGCTTGATGGCCTCGAGGAGTAAGGGTAGGGCCACGATCTAGCGATTCGTGCATCATTGAGTACATCTAAGGGTCCTGAAGGATCAAAATCACGGCTTTTGCGAGGCCTTGGCATCGACGCCTAACTCCTCAAGTGGCACAGCGATACAATGCGAACCGCAATCAACTTTTTGACCAGCCTTTTGTCGGGTCGAGGTGTCACATGAATCAGGTGACGGAAGATCGAATTAAAGCAGCTTTTTCCGGATTCCAGGCGGCACAGCGCGAAGCAGAAGCCTCTGTACAACGCCTACGCGAGGTCAGAGCAGTCAAGCGACGGGAATTTGAAGAGATGATTGATAATATCATTTTGCCAGCGTTGGAGAATGTTGCAAATACGATTAGAGCATTAGGGTACCCTGCTGACGCGAAACGCTCCGACAGGGTTTATGGCCCAAGCTGTTCGCTGCAGTTTCATGTTATTTTCCCACCTATACCTGAATACCTGACGCCGTTCGAGTTCGTTGTCGAGTGGGGATTTAAGGATTGCGTCTCAATGATTTCCTCGAATGAAAGGAACATTCATTTTGAGAGCCGGGTAGAAAATGTTCCCGAAGTGGGAACGATTACATCTGAATGGATCGAGAAGAATGCCGCAAATTTTGTTGAGAGGGTGCTGTCGGAACAAAGCCGAAAACGCGCACAGTGACCCGTAAGTAGCCCATGACCATTTGAGTTGTGCAGCGGGACCCATTCTTGGTAGCTGATCAATAGAGAAAGCCATGCCCCTCGCCGATTTCATCCATCTGCGCGTCCACACCGCCTATTCGCTGTCCCAGGGGGCGATCAAGGTCAAGGAGCTGGTGGGGCTCTGCAAGGCGAACAAGATGCCGGCGGTGGCGATCACCGATACCGGCAACCTGTTCGGCGCGCTCGAATTCGCGACTCTCTGCGCCGAGGCGGGGGTCCAGCCGATCATCGGGTGCGAGATCGCGCTGGCGCCCCGCGAGGGCGGCGAGGGCGCGCGCAACACGCGCGGGCCGAGCGAGCCGGAGCGGCTGGTGCTTCTGGTGCAGAGTGAGACAGGCTACCGCAACCTCTTGCAGTTGGTGACGCATTCCTATCTCGGCGGCGAGGCGACGGCTGACCCGGCGGTGACGCTCGACGAGTTGGCCGCGGCGAGCGAAGGACTGCTTTGCGTCGGCGGTGGCGCCACGGGACCGCTCGGGCGGCTGGTCGCCGAGGGGCAGGACGAGGCCTCGGAGGCACTGGCGCTCGCGCTCAAGGCGGCATTTCCGGGCCGGCTCTATATCGAGCTGAGCCGGCACGGCATGCCGGACGAGGTGCGGGCCGAGGCCGGGCTGATCGACCTCGCCTACCGGCACGATTTGCCGCTGGTCGCGACCAACGACTGTCATTTCCCCACGCGCGATTACTATGAGGCGCACGATGCGCTGTTGTGCATCGCGCAGGGCACGGTCGTGGCGGACAGCAACCGCCGGCGGCTGACACAAGATCATTTCTTCCGCCCGGCGGCGGAGATGCGGCAGCTTTTCGCCGATCTGCCCGAGGCCTGCGACAACACGCTGACGATCGCGCGCCGCTGCGCCTACATCCCGCAGGCGCGGAAGCCGATCCTGCCGGCGTTCCCGACCGTGGATGGGATGGACGAAGAGGGCACGCTGCGCGACGCGGCGCAGAACGGGCTCGCGGCCCGGCTCGCGGCGGCCGGCGTCGCGGAAGAAGCCTGCGTTCCCTATCGCGAGCGGCTCGAATTCGAACTCAAAGTCATCATCTCGATGGGGTTCGCCGGATACTTCCTGATCGTCGCCGACTTCATCCAATGGGCGAAGCGGCAGGGCATTCCGGTCGGGCCGGGGCGGGGCTCGGGGGCCGGGTCGGTCGTCGCCTGGGCATTGACGATCACCGATGTCGACCCGCTGCGCTTCAACCTTATCTTCGAGCGGTTCCTCAACCCCGAGCGCGTGTCGATGCCGGATTTCGACGTCGATTTTTGCCAGGAGCGGCGTGACGAGGTGATCCGCTACGTCCAGCAGAAATATGGCCGCGATCGGGTCGCGCAGATCATCACGTTCGGAAAATTGCAGGCGCGCGCGGTGCTGCGCGACGTGGGCCGCGTGCTCGGCATGCCGTACGGCCAGATCGACCGGCTGTGCAAGCTGGTGCCGAACAACCCGGCGCATCCTGTGACGCTGGGGGAGGCCATCGCCGGCGAGCCGCTGTTGCAGCAGCAGCGCGACGAGGACGAGCAGGTCGGGCGGCTGATCGCGATCGCGCTCAAGCTGGAGGGGCTCTACCGCCACGCCTCGACCCATGCCGCCGGCGTCGTCATCGGCGACCGCCCGCTGTCGGAGCTGGTGCCGCTCTACCGCGACCCGCGCTCGGACATGCCGGTGACGCAGTTCAACATGAAATGGGTCGAGCTCGCCGGCCTCGTCAAATTCGACTTCCTCGGGCTCAAGACACTCGATGTATTGGAAAAAGCCGTCGAGCTGATCGCGGCGCGCGGGGTCGATCTCGACCTCAATCGGCTGCCGCTCGACGACGAGAGGACTTATGCCCTCATCGCCCGCGGCGACACCTCGGGCGTGTTCCAGCTTGAAAGCACGGGGATGCGCGACAGCCTGCGCAAGCTGAAGCCGAACCGGTTCGAAGACATCATCGCGATGAACGCGCTCTATCGGCCCGGACCGATGGACAGCATCCCCAACTACATCAGGTGCAAGAACGGCGAGGAAAAGGTCCACTATCCGCACCCGATGCTGGAGCCGATCCTGAAGGACACGTTCGGCGTGTTCACCTATCAGGAACAGGTGATGCAGGCGGCCCAGCTCATGGCCGATTACAGCCTCGGCGGCGCCGATCTGCTGCGCCGCGCGATGGGCAAGAAGATCAAGAGCGAGATGGTGGCGCAGCGGGCGAATTTCGTGACGGGCGCGGGGAAGAAGGGTATCGACGACCAGAAGGCGAATTTCGTCTTCGACCTGATGGAGAAATTTTCCGGCTACGGGTTCAACAAATCGCACTCGGCGCCGTACGCGCTCGTCGCCTACCAGACGGCATATCTGAAGGCGAACCATCCGGTCGAGTTTCTCGCCGCGTCGATGACGCTCGACCTGGGCAACACCGACAAGCTCAACCAGCTCCGCCAGGAAGCCGACCGGCTCGGCATCAAGCTGCTGCCGCCCGACATCAACCGCTCGGGCGCCGAATTCACCGTCGAGCCCGACCCGAAGACCGAAAAGCCGGCGATCCGCTACGCGCTGGCGGCGGTCAAGGGCGTCGGCGCCCAGGCGATGAGCGACCTCGTGCGCGAGCGCGACGCCAACGGCCGGTTCAAGGATCTGTTCGATTTCTCACGCCGGCTCGACGCCCGCAGCTTCAACCGCCGGCAATTCGAGAACCTGGCCAAGGCCGGCGCATTCGAATGCCTCAACCCTAACCGGGCGCAAACTTTTGCCGCCGCCGAGACGCTGCTGCGCCAGGCGAGCCGCGCCGCGGAGGAGCGCGACAGCCGCCAGGAAAGCCTGTTCGGCGGGGTCGACAGCGGTTTCGCGGCGCGGCCGTCACTGCCGGTGGTCGCCGATTGGCCGCCGGTCGAGCGGCTGCAATTCGAGTTCGACGCGATCGGCTTCTACCTGTCTAGCCACCCGCTCGACCCCTACGGCAAGAGCCTCGAACGCGCTGGCGTCCTGCGCTACGGCGATCTGCCGGCGGCGCTCGCGGCGGGCGGGTCGTCCCGGTTCCGCCTCGCCGGCATCGTCGTCGGCAAGCGCGAGCGCACCTCGGCGCGCGGCAACCGCTATGCCTTCGTCCAGCTCTCCGACACCACCGGCATGTTCGAGGTGACGATCTTCTCCGAGGTGCTGAGCGGCACGCGGCAGCTCCTCGACGGCAGCCAGCCGCTGATCATGACCGTCGACGTGCGTCACGACGACGAGAGTCTCAGATTGACCGTGCAAAAGATCGAGCCGCTGGACACGGTCGTCGCCAACGCGGTCGCCGGCCTCAGGATTTTCGTCGGCGAGGCCGGTGCGCTCCCGCGCCTCAAGACCCTGTTCGGTCCCGAGCAGAGCGGGCGCGGCCGCGTCACCCTGGTGCTCGACCTGCCGAGGAGCGAGGTCGAGATCACGCTTCCCGGCGGCTTCCGCGTCGACCCCCGTTTCCGGGCTGCGGTGAAGTCGCTCCCCGGGGTGGTCGACGTGCACGATATTTAGGGGACGATCCTCCCGGTACTGGGCAATCCGCCGGTCAACGGTTATGTTTTGGCGATGAATTTCGCGCGTATAACGGTCGATCCGGCGGTCTGCACCGGAAAGCCATGCATCCGGGGGCTCCGGTTCCCGGTGGCGCGATTGCTCGGGCTGCTGGCCGCCGGCGAGACGCGCGACAACATCCTCGCTGCGTACCCGTATCTCGAAACCGAAGATATCGATGAGGCGCTGCGCTACGCCGCGTCGCTGGCGGAAGACGAGACCGTCGCCCTGGCAAAGTGAAATTCCTCATCGACATGCCGCTGTCCCAGAGCCTTGCAGAGTGGCTCGGGAAGCGGGGACATGACGCGGTTCACGCCATCTCGCTCGGCCTCGGCCGGGCAAGCGACGCCGAGATCATCTCGATCGCGGCCCGGGAGGGCCGAACAATCGTGACGGCGGACCTTGACTACCCGCGGCTGCTCGCGCTCGCCGGCGCGACCGGGCCCGGACTGGTCTTGTTTCGCGCCGGCGACTGGGGTGAAGCGGAGCTGATCGCTCGCATGAGCGACGTCATCGACAGCGTTGACGATGCCGATATCGCTCACAGCATTCTGGTCGTCGACCGCGACCGGATACGCCGGCGTCGCTTGCCTATTACATAGTGGGGAGCGGCGCCCTATTGCACCGGAGAGCGGGGCGTCGCGACGAGGCGGGTGATGACCATCTTTTCGCGGTCGAGGCATTCCGGGACGCGCGGGGCGATCTTGGTTTTCCAGTGGTCGGTTTCGTAGACCGCCGCGTACAGGGCGACGCGCTGGGCTTCGCTTTCGAAACGGCGGATCCAGACATAGGCGCTTTCGTCGGTTTCGCCGCGATAGCTGCCGCAGATCACCATGCCCTTCGAGACCTGGAAGGGGATGATCTCCTCCTCCATGATCTTGACCCATTCGTTCATCTTGCCGGACCGGACGTGGTACTGCCTGAGTTCGTAGAAAGCCATGTCGCCGATCTCCCGTGAAATTTGCCAGTGAAGCCTGAGCGACGATAGCGCGAAGCCGCCGCGCGCGGTAGGGCGGCGGCCGTACTGGCTTAATCTTCTTGATTGGATGGCGATCTTGTTCTCCGCTTGCCAAACGGCGTGCGGAGCCTTAGGTAAGCGCCCTCAACCCTCACGCAGGGCCGCGGCTGCTTCGATGAAGCGGTCCGCTCCGGTGTCGGCGCATTGCTCGAAAGAGCGTGGGCCGATCATTCCTGCGGCGGATCAACCGGAAAAGGACAGGACCATGGCAGTACCCGATTTCACCATGCGCCAGCTTTTGGAAGCCGGCGTGCATTTCGGCCATCATACCCGCCGCTGGAACCCGAAGATGGCGCCGTACATCTTTGGCGTCCGCAACGGCATCCACATCGTCGACCTCGAGCACACCGTGCCGCTGCTGCACCAGGGGCTCGAAGCGATCCGCAACGAGGTCGCCGGCGGCGGCCGCGTGCTGATCGTCGGCACCAAGCGCCAAGCGCAGGAGGCGGTCGCCGACTCGGCCAAGCGCTGCGGCCAGTATTACGTCAATTACCGCTGGCTCGGCGGGATGTTGACAAATTTCAAGACGATCTCGAACTCCATCAAGCGCCTGCGCGAGCTGGACGAGCGGATCCAAACCGAAGAGGTTGGCCTCACCAAGCGCGAACTGCTCGAGTTGACCCGCGACCGCGACAAGCTTGAACGCTCGCTGGGCGGAATCAAGGAGATGGGCGGCCTGCCCAGCATCCTGTTCGTGATCGACACCAACAAAGAGGCGATTGCCGTCGCCGAGGCGAACAAGCTGCGCATCCCGGTCGTGGCCGTGCTCGATTCGAACTCGGACCCGGCCGGCATCGCCTATCCGATCCCCGGCAACGACGACGCCATGCGCGCGATCCATCTTTACTGCGAGCTGGTGAGCGGCGCCGTGCTCGACGGGTTGCAGGCCGAGATGGCCGCGTCCGGCATCGACGTCGGCGCCAGGGCGCAGGTGCCGAAGGAGATGATGGAAGACATCGAGCCCGAGGAAGCGCAAGTCGAGGCGGCAGCGGAAACGGCGGCACCGGAGATGATGGAAGCGGAAGAGGCCGCGCCGGCATCCGGCGAGGCCGCCGCCGGCGAAGCCACGGCCTGAGACGAGAGGATACGGCGATGCCTGAGGTAACCGCCGCGCTGGTCAAGGAATTGCGCGACAAGACCGGCGCCGGGATGATGGATTGCAAGCGCGCGCTCGGCGACAGCGCCGGCGATATCGAAGCCGCGGTCGATTGGCTGCGCAAGAAGGGGCTGGCCGCGGCGGCGAAAAAGGCCGGTCGGGTCGCGGCCGAAGGACTCGTCGGCGTCGCCACGGCGGCGAAGGCGGGCGCCGTGGTCGAGGTCAATTCCGAGACGGATTTCGTCGCCCGCAACGATTTGTTCCAGGCCCTGGTGCGAACGGTCGCGGAGCTCGCCGTGGCCGGCAACGGCGATTCCGACGCGCTCGCCGCGACCCCCTATCCGGGCACGGGACGCACGGTCGCCGAGGAGGTCGCCGAGCTTGTCGGCCGGATCGGCGAGAACATGGTGCTGCGGCGGGTCGCGCGGCTGTCGGTCGGCAGCGGCGTCGTCGCCTCGTACATGCACAACTCGCTGGCGCCGAACCTCGGCAAGATCGGTGTGCTGGTCGCGCTCGAATCCGCCGCGCCGGCGGATACGCTGGCGGCGTTGGGGCGGCAGCTCGCGATGCATGTCGCGGCCGCGAACCCGCTTTACCTCGACCGCGCCGCGGTGCCGGCCGCGGATCTCGAACGCGAGCGGGACGTGCTGCGGGGGCAGGCCGAAACCACCGGCAAATCCGTCGACATCGTCGAACGGATGGTCGAGGGCCGGCTGCGCAAGTTCTACGAGGATTCGGTTCTGCTCGATCAGGTCTATGTGATCGACGGCGAGAGCCGCGTCGGCAAGGTGATCGAAGCCGCCGCCAAGGCCGCCGGGACCGCGATCACGGTGAGCGGATTCGTCCGTTTCGCGCTTGGCGAGGGGATCGACAAGCCGACCACCGATTTTGCCGCCGAAGTTGGGGCGCAGCTCAAGCATTAGGCGGGCGCGGGGCCGCGGCGGTCTCCGTCCCATGCGGGCGGGACGACCGCGATCCCTGGCCAGAAAGCCGGTGCGCCGTCCGATGTTTGGTGTATCTTCTCGCGCACTCAGCGCGGGTGCGTCAGCCAGATGAGCGCGAACCGCATGTCAGCGGATTTGAAATATCGCCGCGTCCTCCTCAAGGTCTCGGGGGAGGCGCTGATGGGCGAGCGCGACTATGGCCTCGATCCGGTCATGGTCGGCCGCATCGCCGACGAGATACAATCGGTCCACGAGCTCGGCGTCCAATGCGCGCTGGTGATTGGCGGCGGCAACATCTTCCGCGGCCTGTCGGGCGCGGCGGTGGGAATGGAGCGCGCCTCGGCCGACTACATGGGCATGCTGGCGACGGTCATCAACTCGCTGGCGATGCAGAACGAACTGGAGCGGCACGGCGTTCAGACCCGGGTCCAGTCGGCGATCTCGATGCAGGCCGTGTGCGAGCCCTATATCCGCCGCAGGGCGATCCGCCACCTGGAAAAGGGCAGGGTGGTGATCTTTGGCGCCGGCACCGGCAATCCGTACTTTACGACCGACACCGCCGCGGCGCTGCGCGCGTCGGAGATGGGGTGCGACGCGCTCTTGAAGGCGACCAAGGTGGACGGCGTCTACGACGCCGATCCGATCAAGGTGCCGGGCGCCAAGCGGTTCGACCGGCTCGGCTATCTCGAAGTCCTGTCGCGCGACCTTCAGGTCATGGATGCGTCGGCGATCTCGCTGGCGCGGGAAAACCGCATCCCGATCCTGGTGTTCTCGATCTTCCAAAGCGGCGGGTTCGCCGAGGTCGTGCAGGGGCAGGGCCGGTTTACGATCATCACGGACGAGCCATGATATCTATCGAATAGGAGACGGCAGGGAGGCGGCGATGGCGGAAGACGGCTTGTTGAAAGATGTGGAACGCAGGATGGACGGCGCGCTCGAGGCGCTGCGCAAGGAGTTCGGCGGCCTGCGCACCGGCCGCGCGTCGGCGAGCCTCTTGGAGCCGATCCAGGTCAACGCCTACGGCAACATGACGCCGCTCGCCCAGGTCGCCAGCATCAACGTGCCCGAGCCGCGGCTGATCACCGTGCAGGTGTGGGACCGCGGCAACGTCAAGGCCGTCGACAAGGCGATCCGCGAGTCGTCGCTGGGCCTCAACCCGCAGGGCGAGGGCCAGCTGATTCGCGTGCCGATCCCCGACCTCAACCAGGACCGGCGGCGCGAGCTGACCAAGGTCGCGGCGAAATATGCCGAGGCCGCGCGGGTTTCGGTGCGCAACGTGCGCCGCGACGGGATCGAGGCCTTGCGCAAGAAGGAAAAGGACGGCGACATTTCCCAAGACGAGCAGCGCAAGCTCGAAAAAGAAATCCAGACTTTGACCGACGGTCACATCAAACGAATCGACGATACGCTGTCGCAGAAAGACAAGGAAATCTTGCAGGTCTGATGGATAATGCCGTCGCCGTGCCAGGGGGAACGCCTCGGCACATCGCAATCATCATGGATGGCAACGGGCGGTGGGCCACGGCGCGCGGGTTGCCGCGCGTCATCGGCCACCGTAACGGCGCCGAGGCGGTGCGGCGCACGATCACCGCGGCGACCGAGCTCGGCATACCGTATCTGACCCTGTTCGGCTTTTCGTCGGAGAACTGGAAGCGGTCTCCGCGCGAGATCGACGACCTGATGGGGCTGCTGCGCCACTATCTGCGGGGCGAGATCGCCGAGCTGCATCGTAATGGCGTTCGCATCAGGATCATCGGCGACCGCGCCCGGCTGGCGCCCGACATCGTGACGCTGATCGACAACGCCGAGACGCTGACGCGCGACAACACCGGGGTCAATCTGACGGTCGCGCTGTCCTATGGCGGGCGAGCCGAGATCGTCGCGGCGGCGCAGGCGATCGCGCGCAAGGCGGCGGCGGGGAAGCTCGATCCCGAGGCGGTCGACGAAGCGACGATCGAGCGCCACCTCTTCACCGCCGGCCTCCCCGACCCGGATCTGTTGATCCGCACCAGCGGCGAGCAGCGCATCAGCAACTTCCTGCTGTGGCAGTGCGCTTACGCCGAGCTCGTCTTCATCAAGACGCTGTGGCCCGATTTCGGCCGCGCCGACCTCGAACAGGCGATCGCCGATTTCGGCTGCCGTGAGCGGCGCTACGGGGCCTCGGTTGAGTCGCGCTGAGCTCGGTCCTGTTGCATTGAGGGTGGTGTCGGCGGTCGTGATGGCCCCGATCCCGCTCGCCGCGATCTGGTTCGGCGAGCCGTGGCTGGCGCTGCTGGCCGTGCTCGCCGCGGCATTGATGGCGTGGGAGTGGGGCCGGCTGTGCCGTGGCGGAATGGGCGGCGGCAGCGGTACCGTGGTGATCGCGATCGTCGTCTGGGCGGTGGCGGCAGCGGCGTACCGCGGCGCCTTATCGGGTCTGACCGCAACCGGGGTCGGCGCCGTCATGGTCTATGCGTTCGCGCGGTGGCGGCGCGACAGCGAGCCGGCCTGGCTCGCCTTTGGCGCGATCTGGGTCGCGGTGCCGTGCGTGCTCCTGCTATGGCTGGCGCGGCCGGAGAATGCCGGGCGTGCGACGGTCCTCTGGCTGCTCGCCGTGGTGTGGGCAACCGATATCGGCGCCTATGTGTTCGGGCGCGCGATCGGCGGCCCGCGTCTCGCCCCCCGCTGGAGCCCGGGAAAGACCTGGGCGGGGCTGATAGGCGGGACAATTTGCGCCGGGATCGTCGGCGCGGTGACGGCGTTGGTGCTCCATGGCGTGCCGCCTCTACCGCTGGTGCTGACCAGCGCGGGACTTGCGATTGTCGAGCAGTTCGGCGATCTTGCTGAATCGGCGGCCAAGCGAAGGTTCGGTGTGAAGGACTCGAGCGGCCTCATTCCCGGGCACGGTGGGCTTCTGGACCGGCTCGACGGCCTGCTGGCGGTGATTCCGGCAGTGGCGCTCCTGACCCTCGTCGGCGGCGTTCCGACATGGCGGTAAGCGCCACTGTACCGTTGGCCGGACGGCCGCGGCGGATTTCGATCCTCGGCTCGACCGGGTCGGTGGGCCGCAGCACGGTCGATCTCCTTTCCCGCAACCGCGACCGCTTTACGGTCGAGGCGCTGACCGCCAACCGGAACGCGAAATCACTGGCCGAGCAGGCCGTGGCGCTGGGCGCGCGGTTCGCGGCGGTCGCCGACCCGAGCGCCTACACCGAGCTCAAGGACCGGCTCGCCGGCACCGGAATCGCCGTCGGCAGCGGCCCGGAGGCGCTGACCGAGGCCGCCGACCGGCCGGCCGATCTGTTGATGGCCGGGATCGTCGGCGCCGCAGGGCTGGCCCCGACGCTGACCGCGATCCGGCGTGGCCGCATCGTCGCGCTCGCCAACAAGGAGGCGCTGGTCTGCGCCGGCAGCCTGTTCCTGCGCGAGGTCAAGCGGTATGGCGCGACCCTCCTGCCGGTCGACAGCGAGCACAACGCGATCTGGCAATGTTTCGATTTCGACCGGGTCGACGCGATCGACACGATCACGCTGACCGCCAGCGGCGGCCCGTTCCGCGAATTTTCGACCGACCAGATGCGCGGCGTGACGCCGCAGCAGGCGGTCGCCCACCCGACCTGGAGCATGGGCGCGAAGATCTCGATCGATTCGGCGACGCTGATGAACAAGGGCCTCGAGGTGATCGAGGCGCATCATCTGTTCCAGCTTCCGTCCGAGCGGATCGGCATCGTCGTGCACCCGCAATCGATCGTCCACGGGTTCGTAACCTATAAGGATGGCTCGGTTTTGGCGCATATGGGGTCGCCCGACATGCGTACGCCGATCTCCTACGTGCTCGGCTGGCCGGAGCGCACGGCGTATCCGGCAAAGGGGCTCGACCTTGCCACGATCGGGAAGTTGACCTTCGAGCCGCCCGATGAAACCCGCTTCCCGGCATTGCGGCTGGCCCGGGCCGCGCTTATTTCGGGCGGATGCGCCGCAACCGTGCTAAACGCTGCGAACGAAACCGCCGTATATGCATTCATGGACGACCGGATCGGGTTTCTCGATATCGCCGCGACGGTCGAGGAGACGCTGACGGTGCTGCCAGGCGGGAACATGGATTCGCTCGACGACGTGTACGAGATCGACCGCCAGGCGCGCGAGATCGCCGCGGGGATCGTTGCGGCGCGCGGGCGGGCATTTTCCGGGCGTAACCGAAACGAGACGAAGTAAAGGCTGTGATGGAAGCGTTTTTGCACGGAGGGGCCTACCACTTTCTGTTCACCGTGGTGGCGTTCCTCGTGGTCCTGACCGTGCTGGTTTTCGTGCACGAGCTGGGGCACTACATGATCGCCCGGCGCAACCGGGTCAGGATCGAGATTTTTTCCATCGGCTTTGGGCCCGAGCTGTTCGGCTGGTACGACCGCGCCGGGACACGGTGGAAGTTCAGTGCTGTTCCGCTCGGCGGTTACGTCAAGATGTTCGGCGATAGCGACCCTACCTCCAGCTTCGCGCTCGTGCGCGCGAGTGAGCTGACGGAGGCGGATCGCCAGGCGTCGTTCCACTTCAAAACGCTCGGTCAGCGCGCCGCGATCGTCGCGGGCGGTCCGCTCGCGAATTTCGTCTTCGCGATCGTCGTGCTGGCGCTGCTGTTCATGACCTACGGCGAGCCCTTTACCCCGGCCGAGATCGGCCAGGTGACGGCGGGCAGCGCCGCGGCGCAGGCGGGGATGCAGGTCGGCGACGTGATCACCCGCATCGACGACCATCCGATCGCGCGGTTCGAGGACGTGCAGCAGTACGTGCGGCTCAACGCCGGCACGCCGATGGCGATCGTGGTCACGCGGGGCGGCGAGGCGAAGACGCTGACCGTGACGCCCAGCCTTACCGAGTTTACCGACCGGTTCGGCAACACGCACAAGATCGGGCTCCTCGGCATTGGCCATAGCGGCGTCAATTACGTGCGGCGCGATCCGCTGACCGCGATGTACCGCTCGGTCACCGAAACCTGGAACATGTCGGCGGCGACGTTTCAGGCGCTGTACCAGATCATCATCGGCGCGCGGCCCAGCGACGAGCTCGGCGGGCCGCTCCGCATCGCGCAGATTTCCGGCGAGGTGGCCTCGATCGGGATCGGCCCCTTGCTCTCTTTCATGGCGGTGCTGTCGATCAATCTGGGGCTGATAAATCTGTTCCCGGTGCCGGTGCTTGACGGCGGACACCTGCTGTTCTATGCCGCTGAGGCAATACGAGGAAAACCGCTGGGGCAGCGGGCGCAGGAATACGGCTTTCGCATCGGGTTGGCTTTGGTGTTGACTCTGATGGTCTTCGCCACCTGGAATGATCTTGTTCACGTGGGGATTGTGGAGTTCGTGAAACGTCTCGTGACGTGACCAAGCGACGAGTTTGAGGTCACGAGACAGCGTCTGGGGTGGGGGGCGTTTTGCATTCGACGCGGGGAACTCTCCGTTGGCTGGCGATTTGTGCCGCGATCGTTTCCGCGGCCGCATGGATATTGCCTGTGGCCGCCCAGACCGCACGCCGGCCGGCCTCCGCGCCGCCCGCGAGAGAGGCCTCGGCCCCGGCCGCGCCGCGGGGCACGGTGGCCGACATCAGGGTCGAGGGCACCCAGCGGATCGAGAAAGAGACCGTCCTTTCCTACCTGCTGCTCCAAAAGGGTGACCCGTGGGACCCTGAGCGGGTCGACAAATCGCTGAAGGCGCTGTTCGCGACCGGTCTCTTCGCCGACGTCAAGCTCGACCGCGAAGGCAATTCGCTGGTCGTCAGGGTGGTCGAGAACCCGATCATCAACCGCATCGCGTTTGAAGGAAATTCAAAGCTTTCCGACAAGGACCTCAACGGCGAAATCCAGCTCCGCCCCCGCGTCGTCTATACCCGGACCCGGGTGCAGAACGATGTGACCCGGATACTCGACCTCTATCGCCGTCACGCGCATTTCGCGGCGACCGTCGAGCCCAAGGTCATCCAACTGTCGGAAAATCGCGTCG
Source organism: Allostellaceae bacterium (assembly GCA_036268075.1). Classification (GTDB taxonomy): domain Bacteria; phylum Pseudomonadota; class Alphaproteobacteria; order ATCC43930; family CGMCC-115725; genus DATARH01. The sequence continues at coordinate 40,746 of DATAUV010000052.1, forward strand.
ACCTCGTGTTCGAGATCAACGAGGGGCCGTCGACGGGGGTGCGCTCGATCAACTTCGTCGGCAACCGGAATTTCAGCGACGGCACGCTGCGCGGCGTCGTCGACACCAAGGAAAGCCGCTGGTACCGGTTCTTCTCGAACTCCGATACCTACGACCCCGACCGGCTGACCTATGACCGCGAGCTGCTGCGCAAATACTATCTGTCGCAGGGCTATGCCGATTTCCGCGTCGCCTCGGCGGTCGCCGAGATGACGCCCGACCGCGACGGGTTCATCGTCACCTTCACGGTCGACGAGGGACCGCGCTACAAATTCGGCAAGATCGACCTCAACATCAAGCTGAAGAACCTGACCCGCGAGGACGTGCTGCCGTTTCTCACCGTGCAGCCGGGCGACTGGTACGACGCCGACGCGGTCGAGCACTCGATCTCGGTGATCACCGACGCGATGGGCAATCGCGGTTACGCCTTTGTCGAAGTCAAGCCGGAGATCACCCGCAACCGCGACCAGCACACGATCGACATCGCCTTCGACGTGCAGGAAGGCCCGCAGGTCTATGTCGAGCGGATCGATGTCACCGGCAACGTCCGCACGCTCGACAAGGTGATCCGGCGCGAGATGCGGCTCGTCGAGGGTGACGCGTTCAACACCGACAAGATGAAGCGGTCTAAGGACCGCATCAAAAATCTGGGCTTCTTCAAGAAGGTCGAGGTCAACAACAAGTCGGGCTCGGCGCCCGACCGTACCGTCGTCGCGGTCGCGGTCGAGGAGCAGTCGACCGGGCAGTTGTCGTTCGGCCTCGGCTTCTCGTCGAGCGACGGTCCGTTGATCGACGCCTCCATCGGCGAAAAGAACTTCCTCGGCCGCGGCGACGATTTCCGCATCGGCAGCACGCTGTCGTTCCGGTCGCAGCAAGTCGACCTGAGCTTCACCGACCCTTATTTCCTCGACAAGCCGGTTGCCGCCGGCTGGGATCTCTTTGAGGTCAAGACCAGCCCGACGACGAACTTCTTCTCGGGCATCGCGCCGGCGTACCAGCAGTTCTCGTATGGCGGCTCGGTGCGGATGGGCTACCAGATCTCGGAAAACCTGCGCCAGACCCTGAAATACACGGCGCGGTCGGACGACATCACCGATATCCAGAGCGACGCGTCGCTGTTTATCGCGCTGCAGCAGGGCACGCACCTCACATCGTCGGTCGGCCAGGTGCTGTTGTATGACCGCCGCGACAATCGGATCGACCCGACAGGCGGGTGGTTCGTGTCGGAAGGCAACGATTTCGCCGGCGTCGGCTTTGGCGTCGACTACGTGCGCACCAAGGTCAGCGGCGGCTACTACTACTCGGTATGGCCGGAATGGGTGCTGAGCGTGACCGGCGAAGCGGGCGATATTTTCGGCTGGGGCGGCAACCCGGTCCTGCTGCAGGATCGCTACTTCGTGGGCGGCGACAATCTCCGCGGCTTTGCGCCGGCGGGTATCGGGCCGCGCGACACCGTCTCCAACGACTCCCTGGGCGGCAATAAATATTGGCTCGGTTCGGTGACGCTCGGCGTTCCGCTCGGACTGCCCAAGGAACTGGGTATTACCGGCCGCGTATTCAGCGATTTCGGCACCCTCTGGGGCAATGACCAAAAGAATATCACCTTGACGCCTGCCCAGCTGGCGACGACGGCTGGCGTCCAGCCGTCGGTCTTCGACAGCGCCGCGATCCGCGCGAGCGTCGGCATCGGCTTCTCATGGGCGTCGCCCGTCGGTCCGATCCGGCTTGACTTGGCCACGCCGATCAAGAGGGAAAGCGTCGACCAGACACAATTTTTCCGGATTAGCTTCGGCACGAGGTTCTGATGTTGGCATTTCGCATCGGGGTATTCCCGCTGGCGAGCCTGTTTTTGTTTTCGATCGCTACCGCCCAGGCGCAGCAGCCCGCGCCCGCGCAGCCGACGCCGCCCGCGGCCGCGGCCACGCCCTCGCCGCAGCTGACGATCGTCGTCGTCGACGTGCAAAAGCTGCTGCAGGAATCCAAGGCGGCCAAGATGGTGCGCCAGCAGATCGAGGGCAAACGCGCCGAATACGCGAAGGAGATCTCGCACCAGGAAGACGAGCTGCGCAAGGAGCGCGACGCGCTGCAGCGCCAGCAGCCGAATTTGTCTCAGGAGGCGCTCAACACGAAGGGGCGCGAGTTCCAGCAAAAGGTCAACGACCTCGACCGGACCGTGCAGGCGAAACGTCAAGCGCTGGAAAAGTCGAATGCCGACGCGCTCCAGAAGATCCAGGAATCGATGGTCAAGATCATCACCGCGATCGCCAAGGACCGTAAAGCCAATCTGGTTCTGCAGCGCTCCGAACTGGTGCTGTTCGATCAGCAGTTCGACATCACCGACCAGGTTCTGCAAAAGCTCGACGAGGAATTGCCGACCCTCAACGTGGCCTTTGTCGAGCCGGCGCCGGTCGCGCCGACTCCCGCTCCGGCAGCGCCGGCTAAGCCTGCCAGGAGGAAGTAGGCGGGGGCGGGGCGGGCGCGGCCCGGCCCCGTGGCGTCCGGCGGATGGCCGACCCTCGTTTCTTTGACCGCGCCGGGCCGTTCTCGCTGTCGGCCCTGGCGGCGCTGAGTGGGGCAACCCTCGTCGACGACGCTGCCGGCGAGCGGGTGATGGTCGATGTCGCGCCGCTCGAGACCGCCGAGCCCGACGAGGTCACCTTTCTCGACAACCGCAAATACCTCGGCGAGTTCGTACGGTCGCGGGCCGGCGCGGTGTTCGTCGCAAAGGATTTGGCCGGGCGCGCGCCGGCGGGGATGACGGCGCTGGTCGCCGACAATCCTTACAAGGCTTATGCGCTGGCGGCGCAGGCGTTCTATCCTGACCCTGAGGTGCGGGCGAGGGTGGCCGCGACGGCCAGCATCCATCCCGCCGCGCTCGTGCCGGCCGATTGCGAGATCGGCGACAATGTCGTGATCGAGGCCGGGGCCAAGCTCGGATCGCGCTGCCGAATCGGTCCGAATACGGTCGTCGGCGGGGCGGTCGAACTCGGCGACGATTGCCGCATCGCCGCGAACGTGACGTTGAGCCATTGCGTGATCGGCGCCCGCGTCGTGCTCCATCCCGGCGTGCGCATCGGTCAGCCCGGTTTCGGTTTTGCGCCGGACCCGGTGCGGCCGGTCAAGATCCCGCAGCTTGGGCGTGTCATGATCGGCGACGACGTCGATATCGGGGCGAACACGACGGTCGATCGGGGCTCCGGACACGACACCGTGATCGGACCCGGCACGATGATCGATAATCTTGTTCAGATCGGCCACAATGTGCGGATCGGACGCGGTTGCGTGCTGGTGTCCCAGGTCGGCATTTCGGGCAGCACCACGGTCGGCGACTATGTGATGATCGCCGGCCAGGCGGGGTTGGTCGGCCATCTGAACATCGGCGCCGGGGCCCGCATCGCGGCGCAAACCGGCGTCGCCCGCGATGTCGCGGCCGGTGAAACCGTGGGCGGCTCGCCCGCCGTGCCGATGACCGAGTGGCTGCGGACGCATGCGATGTTGCGGCGGATGGCGCAGAAGAAGGATAGAGGATGACCGATCAGGATACTGTCGCCACATCGGGCGTCGAGATCGGCATCGAGCGGGTTTTGGAGATGATCCCGCATCGCGACCCGTTCCTGATGATCGACAAGGTCGTCGACACGGTCGCGAATGAGCGCGCGACGGGGATCAAAGAGGTCAGGGCCGACGAATATTACTTCAAGGGCCATTTTCCGTCGCGGCCGGTGATGCCGGGCGTGTTGATCGTCGAGGCGATGGCGCAGACCGCGGCGGTGCTGGTGGTGCATACGCTGGGGCGCGAGGCGGAGGGCAAGCTCGTGTACTTCATGAGCATCGACGAGGCCCGGTTTCGCCGACCGGTGGTCCCCGGAAACCGCCTGTTGATCCACGTGTCCAAGCAGCGCAACCGCCGCAACGTCTGGCGTTTCGAGGGCCGCGCCGAGGTCGACGGCCATCTCGTCGCCGAGGCCGTGTTCGCCGCGATGATCCTCGACGAGTAGGGTTGGCGCGCATGGCCTTGATCCATCCCACCGCTGTCGTCGCGCCGGGTGCCCGCATCGCCGACGACGTCGAGATCGGCCCCTATTGCGTGATCGGCGATCAGGTGACGCTCGCGGCCGAAGTCAGCCTCAAATCGCATGTCGTGATCGACGGACGGACGACGATCGGCGAGCGCACGCGCATCTTTCCGTTCGCCTCGATCGGCTTTGAGACGCAGGATTTGAAGTACAAGGGCGAGCCGTCCTCACTCGAGATCGGCCACGACAACACGATCCGCGAGCATGTCACGATCAATCCCGGCACCGAGGGCGGCGGAATGGTCACGCGGGTCGGCAACCACTGCCTCTTGATGGTCGGCGCGCATGTCGCGCATGACTGCCAGATCGGCGACCACGTGATCCTGGTCAACAACGCGACGCTCGGCGGGCATGTGGTGATGGAGGAGCATTCGATCCTCGGCGGGCTCTCGGCGGTGCACCAATTCGTGCGGATCGGCCGGCACGCGATGATCGGCGGCATGTCGGGCGTCGAGCGCGACGTGATCCCCTATGGCCTCGTAATGGGCGACCGGGCCCGGCTCAGCGGGCTCAACATCATCGGCATGCAGCGCCGCGGGTTCAGCCGCGACGACATCCAGGCGCTGCGCAGCGCCTATAACTGCCTGTTCGGCGATGACGGCACGCTGGCCGAGCGGGTCGATGTCGTCGCAGAGCGGTTTGGCGGGTCGGCGCCGGTCGATGACCTCGTGGCCTTTATCCGGGCGGATTCGAGCCGCGCCATCTGCCAACCTAAAGGGGCGAATGGCGGATAGCCGTGGCACGCCCCCAGGCACGCCCCTGGCCACGCCCCTGGGCACGCCCCCCGGCGCGCCCCAGGCCACCCTCGGCATCGTCGCCGGCAATGGCGGGCTGCCGCGCCGCCTGATCGAGAATTGCCGCGCCGCCGGCCGCCCGATTTTTGTGCTCGCGCTCGACGGCGAGGCCGACCCCGCGATGCTGGCCGGGGTGCCGCATGCCTGGTGCCGCATCGGCGCCGCGGCCACCGGCATCGACCTGCTGCACGCCAACGGGGTCGGCGATCTGGTGCTGGCCGGCGGGGTCAAGCGGCCCTCGGTCGCCTCGATCCGGCCGGATTGGCGCGCGGCCAAGTTTTTCGCCCGGATCGGGTTGCGCGCGCTCGGCGATGACGGGCTCCTCTCGGCCGTCATCAAGGAGTTGGAGCACGAAGGTTTTACCGTGATCGACGCGGCGCGGCTGCTCGATGACGGCGCGGTGATGCCCGAAGGGCCGCTCGGCGCGCTGGGGCCGGACCCGGTCGCGCGCGCCGACATCGAGCACGGGTTGCGGGTCGCCCGCGCGCTCGGTGCGCTCGACATCGGCCAGTCGGTCGTCGTGCAGCAGGGGATGGTGCTGGGGGTCGAGGCGATCGAGGGCACCGACGCATTGCTGCGCCGTTGCGGTGCGTTGCGGCGCGAGGGGCCGGGCGGGGTGCTGGTCAAGGTCGAGAAGCCCGGCCAGGAGCGCCGCGCCGACCGCCCGGTGATCGGGCCGCAAACCGTCGCCGTCGCCGCCGAAGCGGGGCTGCGCGGCATCGCCGCCGAGGCCGGCGCGGTGCTGATCCTCGATCGCGCCGCGGTAGCGCGCACGGCCGACGCGGCGGCGCTGTTCGTGGTCGGGATAAAATAGGCTGTTGATCCCATGACGGCCACGCCGCCGGAGCACGAGCCCTTCATCTTCATCATTACCGGCGAGCCTTCGGGCGACGCGATCGGCGGGGCGCTGATCGGGGCGCTCAAGGAGCGCACCGGCGGCCGGGTGCGCGTCGCCGGGATCGGCGGCGAGCGGATGGCGGAAGAGGGGTTGCGGAGCCTCGTGCCGCTCGCCGACCTCGCGGTCGCGGGGGTCGCGGAGGTATTGCCGCGCGCGCCGCTGATCCTGCGTCATGTGCGCGAGACCGTGGCGGCGATCCAGGCCGCACGGCCCGACGCGGTGGTTACGATCGACAGCTCGGGCTTTACCTGGCGCATCGCGCACCGGCTGCGCAACGCCGGCGAGACTTTGCCGCTGATCCACTATGTCGCGCCGATGGTGTGGGCGTGGCGCGCGAACCGGGCGCGGCGGGTCGCGCGGTGGTACGACCATCTGCTGACCCTGTTGCCGTTCGAGCCCCCTTATTTCGAGCGCGAGGGGCTGCGGAGCACGTGCGTCGGACACCCAATCGTCGACAGCAAGGCCGGGGCGGGGGATGGCGCGCGATTCCGGGCCGCGCACGGGATCGCGGGCGATACGCTGGTGCTGAGCATATTGCCGGGGAGCCGCGCTGGCGAGGTGCGGCGGCTGATCCCGGTGTTTGGCGCCGCGCTGCGGTTGCTGGAGGGGATGGTCGGGCCGTTCCGGGTCGTGGTGCCGACGGTCGAGAACGTGGCCGTCGCGGTCGAGGCGGGGATACGCGGGTGGCCCGGCGACCCGATCGTCGTGCGCGGGACCGAGGCGAAATACGACGGGTTCGCCGCGAGTCGGGCGGCGCTGGCGGCGTCGGGCTCGGTAGCGCTGGAACTGGCGATGGCGCGGGTGCCGATGGCGGTGGCCTATCGCCTGACGCCGGCGACCGAGTTCCTGCTCGCCCGCGTGTTGCGGGTGCGGCAGGTCAACCTGATCAATTTGATGCTTGACCGCTCGCTGGTGCCCGAGCTGGTCCGGTATGACTGCACCCCGGCAAAGCTGGCCGCGGCGGTCGCCACCCTCATCCGGGACGAAGCGGTTCGCGCCGCGCATGTCGGCGGCTATGATGAGGCGATGCGGCGGCTCGGGGCGGGCGGCGTCTCGCCGAGCCTCAAGGCCGCCGACAAGATTCTTTCGATCGTCGCCGCCCGGCGACAGACATAGGAGCAGCCCCATGCCCGATACCGATAAATACCGCTTTCTGCACACGATGCTGCGGGTCAAGGACCTGGAAAAGTCGCTCGCCTTCTACACCGGCGAATTGGGGATGAACCTGATCCGCAAGCGCGACTACCCGACCGGCAAGTTCACGCTGGCCTTTGTCGGCTATGGCGACGAGGAGAGCAGCACGGTGGTCGAGCTGACCCATAATTGGGACCAGGCCGAGCCCTACGCACTGGGCAGCGCCTTTGGTCATCTGGCAATCGGCGTGCCCGATGTCTACGCGACCTGCGACCGGCTCGCCAAGGCCGGGGTGAAGATACCGCGCCCGGCGGGGCCGATGGCCCATGGCGGCTCGGTCATCGCCTTTATCGAGGACCCGGACGGCTATAAGATCGAGCTGATCGAACGCAAATAGCACCGCCTTTCGAACGCCGAACGCTGCCGCAGAACGCGGCGGCGTCCGGCGTTGCGATTCTGGTGAATGGCAGCATCCCGTTTTCGACGTTGACGTTGGTCGATACCGTCGCCAGCTAAATGGACGATCGCGATGCGATCGAACCGTCACCAGACGAGGTGCATCTCCATGCGTCGTTTAATGAGCGCGGCCGCGTTTGCCGCCGCGCTGGCGGTCGCTGGCCCGGTGTGGGCGCAGTCGTCCGAGCAGCTAAATCAGCAGGAGTTGTCGAACATGGCCGGCGCGCCCGCCGCCCAGCCGGTCGCGCCCCAGGCCTATGCACAGCCGGGCTACGCACAGCCGGCCTATCCGCCCCAGGCGTACGGGGCGCCGGCTTATCCCTACCCGTATCCATACCCCTATCCGTACCCGTATCCCGCTTACGGCTATGCCCCGTATGCTTACGGCTACCCGGCGGGTGGGGTCGGATTTGTCTTCGGTGGGGGAGGGTGCTGCTGGGGCCACGGTGGCGGGCATGGCCACGGTGGCGGGCATGGCGGCGGTGGCGGGCACGGGCACCACTGACCCGTTCCGAGCTGGTCGCCCCCGCCTCGGCGGGGGCGACCAGCTGCTAGTGCCGCTGCTTGATCCCGACATAGGCGCGTCGGTCGGCGCCGGTGAATAGCTGGCGCGGGCGCATCAGCTTTGCCTCGGCGTCTTCCAGCATCTCGGTCCACTGGGCGATCCACCCGACCGTGCGCGCGATCGCGAACAGCACCGTGAACATCGAGGTCGGGAAGCCCATCGCCTTCAGGATGATGCCCGAATAGAAGTCGACGTTCGGGTACAGCTTGCGGCTGATGAAATATTCGTCGCTGAGCGCGATCTGTTCGAGTTCCATCGCCAGGTCGAGCAGCGGGTCGTTCTTGATCCCGAGCTCGCTCAACACGTCGTGGCAGCTCTCGCGCAGCACGTGGGCGCGGGGGTCGTAATTTTTGTAAACGCGGTGGCCAAAGCCGAACAGGATCTCGTGGTTGCCCTTGTCCTTTACCTGGCTGATGAACTCGGGGATGCCCTTGGGGCTGCCGATCTTGGCGAGCATCTTGAGCACCGCCTCGTTGGCGCCGCCATGCGCCGGACCCCAGAGCGACGCGATGCCGGCCGCGATGCAGGCGAACGGGTTGGCGCCCGACGAGCCGGCGTTGCGCACCGTCGCGGTCGAGGCGTTCTGCTCGTGGTCGGCGTGGAGGATGAAGATGCGGTCCATCGCCTTCGCCAGGACCGGGTTGACCTTGTACTCCTCGCATGGCACCGCAAAGGTCATGTGGAGGAAGTTCTCGGCGTAGCCGAGCGAATTCTTCGGATAGATGAAGGGCTGGCCGAGCGAATATTTGTAGGCCATCGCGCCGATCGTCGGCAGCTTGGCGATCAGCCGGTGCGAGGCGACCATCCGCTGGTACGGGTCGTTGATGTCGGTCGAGTCGTGATAAAACGCCGACAGCGCGCCAACCACGCCGCACAGCACCGCCATCGGGTGAGCATCGCGCCGGAAGCCGCGGAAAAAGCTGGTGATCTGCTCGTGCACCATCGTGTGGTGCGTGATGTCGCTGACAAACTGCGTGCGCTGGTCGCCGGTCGGCAACTCGCCGTTGAGCAACAAATAAGCGACTTCCAGGAAGTCGCTTTTGGCCGCCAATTCCTCGATCGGGTAGCCCCGATACATAAGGATGCCTTCGTCGCCGTCGATGTAGGTGATGCTGGACCGACAGGCCGCGGTCGCCATAAAGCCGGGGTCGTAGGTGAAGTAGCCGGTCTTCGCGTAAAGGCTGCGGACATCGATGACTTTCGGCCCGACCGAGCCCGAAATCACCGGTAGATCGATCGACTTGCCGGTCGCGTTGTCGGTCAAGGTCATCGTCGCGTTCGACGTGGCTGGCTTCGTGTTATCCCCGTCCATTGATGCACCTCTATCGCTACGGCGGCAGGCCCTTGCCCGATCTAAGTGGAGAATAAGCCCGCCTCTGCGGATTCTCAAAGTAACTGCTATATTGCGCTGCAATATCGCAATTGCGAAGGAAAAATTTTAGGCAGATCCGATGGCTTGTCCCTGGTCGGCTCCCTGGGCGGCGTCGGCGAGGCGGCCGAGGCATTCGTCGCGGCCGAGCACCTCCATGACCTCGAAAATCCCCGGCGATGCCGTCGATCCGGTGAGCGCGGCGCGCAGCGGCTGGGCGACGGCGCCGAGCTTCAAACCCTTGGCCGTGGCAAAATCTCGCAGCGCCGCTTCGAGGGTTTCGTGGCTCCAGTCCGCGGCGGCCAGGGAGGCGGCGAGGCCGGCGAGCAGCGTCCGGGCCTCGGCGATCAGCAGCTTGGCGGCGTCGGGGGCAGGGGCGAGCGGGCGCGGTGCCACGTAGAACGCCGCTTTTTCGGCCAGTTCGGCGATCGTCTTCGCGCGCGGCTTCAATCCCGGCATCCCGCGCAGCAGGCGGAGGCGGTCGCCCGGGGTCGGCGGGCGGCTGAGGAACGGGGTTAGGAGCGCGACCAGACGGGCGTCCTCGGCTTCCTTCAGGTAGTGCGCGTTGACGTTGTCGAGCTTGGCCTGGTCGAAGCGTGACGGGGCGCGGCCGACCGCGTCGAGCGAGAACCATTTCACCGCGTCGTCGAGCGCGATGACCTCGTCGTCGCCGTGGCTCCAGCCGAGCCGCAGGAGGTAGTTGCGCAGCCCCTCGGGGAGATAGCCGAGGTCGCGATAGGCGTCGACCGCGACCGTGCCGCGCCGCTTCGACATCTTGAGCCCGGCGGCGTCGTGGATCAGCGGGATGTGGGCGAACGCGGGCACATCCCAGCCCGCGGCGCGATAGATGTGGGTCTGGCGGAACGCGTTGCGCAAATGGTCGTCGCCGCGGATCACATGGGTGATGCCCATGTCATGGTCGTCGACGACGACCGAGAGGTTATAGGTCGGCGTGCCGTCGGCGCGCAGGAGGATAAGGTCGTCGAGCTCGCTGTTGGCGACCGTCACCTCGCCCTGGACGAGGTCGCGGATGACCGTGGCGCCGTCCTGCGGCGCCTTGAGGCGGATCACCGGCGCGACACCGGGCGGCGCGTCGGCCGGGTCGCGGTCGCGCCACGGGCTGTCGATCCGCACCGAGCGCTTCTCGGCGCGGGCCTGCTCGCGCATCGCCTCGAGCTCGGCCGGGCTCATGTAGCAGTGGTAGGCGCGGCCGGCGGCCAGCATCTCGCGGGCGATCTCGGCGTGGCGGGCGGCGCCGGCGAATTGGTGGACGGTCTCGCCGTCCCAGTCGAGCCCGAGCCAGCCGAGCCCGTCGAGGATCGCCGCGGTCGCCTCCGGCGTCGAGCGCGCGCGGTCGGTATCCTCGATGCGCAGCCGGAAGACGCCGCCGTGATGGCGCGCGAACAGCCAGTTGAACAGCGCCGTGCGGGCGCCGCCGATATGCAGAAACCCGGTCGGCGACGGGGCGAAGCGGACGGTGACGGTCATGGGGGCAGTGTAGGAGCGCGGGCGTCCCGCCCGCAATCTTTGGGAAAAGTGCGGGTGGGACACCCGCGCTCCTTTAGGGCACCGTCGCCTTGTATGCCGCGAACATCTCGCGGAGGCGCGTCTTCATCACCTTGCCGGTCGCGGTATGCGGCAGCTCGGCGAGGGTGACGACGTCGTCGGGGAGCATCCAGCGCGGGAAGCGCTCGGCGAGGAAGGCGGTGAGGGCGGCGCGCCCGGGGGTGCGGCCGGGGCGGGCGGTGACGATCAAGAGCGGCCGCTCGGCCCATTTCTCGTCGGCGATCGCGATGACGGCGGCCTCGGCGACATCCTCATGCGCCATCGCGGCCACTTCGAGGTCCATCGAGCTGATCCATTCGCCGCCCGACTTGATCACGTCCTTGGCGCGGTCGCGGATCTGCAGGTAGCCGTCCCGGTCCATCGTCGCGACGTCGCCGGTGTGGAACCAGCCGTCGGGCTCGACCGCGGCGCGGGTGGCCTCCTCGTCCTCGAAATACCCGCTGACGATCCACGGCCCGCGCACCATGAGCTCGCCGACCGCCTCGCCGTCCTGCGGCAATTCGTTCCCGTCGTCGTCGACGAGCTTGAACTCGACGCCGAACACGGGGCGGCCCTGCTTCGCCTTGATCTTCATGATCTCGTCGCGGGGCAGGCCGCGGTGCTTGGTCTTGAGGATCGCGACGGTGCCGAGCGGGCTCATCTCGGTCATGCCCCAGCCCTGGACCACGTCGATCCCATGCTCATCCATCGCCTCGATCAGCGACGGCGGCACCGCCGAACCGCCGGACAGCACCTGGCGCAGGGTCGTGCATTTGGCGCCGGTCGCGCGCAGGTGCGCCTCGAAGCCGAGCCAGATCGTCGGCACGCCGAGCGCATAATTGACCCCCTCGGCCTCGAACAGCTCGTAGAGGCTCGGGCCGTCGAGCTTGTTGCCGGGGAGGACGAGCTTGGCGCCGTTCATCGGCGCGACGTAAGGCACGCTCCAGCAGCAGGCATGGAACATCGGGACGCACGGGCACACGGCGTCGCCCGCGCCCATCGGGATCGCGCCCGGGGTCGAGGCGGCATAGGCATGGAGGACCGTTGAGCGATGCGTGTAGAGCGCGCCTTTCGGCCGCCCCGTGGTGCCCGAGGTGTAGCAAAGCGCGGCGCCCGACCGCTCGTCGAAATCCGGCCAGTCGAACTGGTCGTTCTCGGCGCCGACCAGTTCGTCATAGCTGGCGACGATCGGCACCGGGCTCTCGGGGGCCTTGGCGGTCAGGGTGATAAAGCGGAGGTCGTCGTGCAGGCGCGGGCGCAGCCGCTCGACGATCGGCAGGAACCCTTCTTCGACGAAAAGCACCCGGTCGTGGGCGTGGTTGATGATGTAGACGAGCTGGTCGTCGTAGAGGCGCGGGTTGATCGTGTGGCACACCGCGCCGATGCCGGAGACGGCGTAGTACAGCTCGAAATGCCGGTAGGTGTTCCAGGCGAGGGTGCCGACCCGGTCTCCCTCGGCAATGCCGAGACGCTTCAGCGCGCGCGCCAGGCGCTTCGACCCGCGCTCGGCGTCGGCATAGGTATAGCGGTGGATCGGCCCCTCGACCGTGCGGGAAACCAGCTCGGTATCGCCGTGATACTTGGCCGCATGGGTCAATATCCGCGAGATCAGCAATGGCTGATCCTGCATCATCCCAAGCATCGCTTCCTCCCGCCGCACACAACAAGGTTCGTGCCGCGGCAGACTACACCTGTCGGCGGCGGAGGCAATGCGGCCGGGACGCCTGCGGTCCCCGAGGATGGGATGCGATCACGCCATGCGTCGCCATCCAAAACCGTCATCCCGGCGCAGGTCGGGACCCACTTTTCCGCTTCTCGTGCGTTTGAGCCGTGGGTCCCGGCCTTCGCCGGGATGACGGTTTTGGATCATCGCCTTTGGCGGAAAGCGCCTAGTACCGCCGCATCAATCCCACGAGACGCCCCTGCACCTTGACGCGGTCGGGGCCGAAGATGCGGGTTTCGTAGGCCTGGTTGGCGGGTTCGAGGGCGATCGAGTCGCCGCGCTTCCGGAGGCGCTTCAGCGTCGCCTCCTGGTTGTCGACGAGGGCGACGACGATCGAGCCGTTTTCGGCGACCTCGCAGCGTTGGATGATGACCGTGTCGCCGTCGTAGATGCCCGCATCGACCATGCTGTCGCCGGCGACCTCGAGCGCATAGTGCTCGCTGCCCCGGCCGAGCAGCGCGCCGGGCACCGCGACGCGGGCGGTCTCGTCGCGCAGCGCCTCGATCGGCGTGCCGGCGGCGATGCGCCCGTATAGCGGCAGCTCGGCGGCGTCGGTCTCGGCGGCGACGGTCGAGCCGGGCAGCGCGTTGGAGAAATCACCGCGGATCACGGTCGGCGAGAACTTGCCGCGCTCGCCATTATTGTCCCGGGCGGCATTGTCCCTGGTAGTCGGCGCCGCGCTTTCCTCGGGCAGCTTCAGTACTTCGAGCGCGCGGGCGCGGTGCGGCAGGCGGCGGATGAACCCGCGCTCCTCGAGCCCGCTGATCAGGCGGTGGATGCCCGATTTCGAACGCAGGTTGAGCGCGTCCTTCATCTCGTCGAAAGACGGGGCGATGCCGTTGGCGCCGAGCCGGGCATTGATGAAAATCAGCAGCTCGTGCTGCTTACGCGTCAACATCAGTGAGCTCCCCCGCTGAGGAACAAATCCTAAACAGCGGGTGGTGTTCTACTTTGGTTCGCACACTAGGTCAAGCATTGTCGTACGCCGCCAGGGTGGTAGGAATCGCGAATGGTTCAACGGATCATCATCGACACCGACCCCGGCATCGACGACGCGATAGCGATCCTCTTCGCCCTGGGGTCGCCCGAGCTCGACGTGAAGGCGCTCGTCGCGGTCGCCGGGAACGCGCCGTTGGCGATCGTCGAGCGCAACGCCCGGGCGCTCTGCGAATTGGCGGAAAGGCCCGGTTTGCCTGTATTTTCGGGGCGTGACAGGCCATTGCGGAGACCCCTCGGGGACGCGATCGCGGCCCATGGCGAGGGCGGGCTCGGGGCCTTGCGGTTGCCCGAGCCGGGGATCGCCGCGCAACCGCAAGACGGGGTCGAGTTCCTCGTCGAAACCGCGCGCCGGGCGCCGCCGCGCACGGTCACCTGGTGCGCCCTCGGACCCCTCACCAACATCGCGGCGGCATTGACCGAGGCGCCTGAGATCGCCGCGAATCTGGCAAATCTGGTGATCATGGGCGGGGCGACGCGCGAACCGGGCAACATGACCCCGGCGGCCGAATTCAACTTTTACGTCGACCCGCACGCGGCGGCGATCGTGTTCGAGAGCGGCGCGCCGATAATTTTGGTGCCGCTCGACGTGACGCGGCAGCTCATCAGCACGCGGCCCCGTCTCGCCCGGCTCCGCGCCCTCTGCAACAAGGCGGGCGCGGCGGTGTCGGCGCTGCTGCGCCCGGTGCCGCCGTCGCGGCGGGCGATGACGCTGCACGACGCCTGTGTCATCGCCTGGCTCGTGGCGCCGGAGCTGTTTCGCGGCCGGCGGGTCAATGTCGCGATCGAGACCGAGAGCGCGCTGACGCTCGGCATGAGCGTCACCGACTGGCGCGGGGTCACCGGCCGGCCGGCGAATGCATTCGTGCTCGAACGGGTCGACGCGGCCGGGTTCTATGCGCTGTTGACCGACCGGCTCGCGCGGCTGCCATAGACCGGCTAAGCTGGGGCCTCGTTAAGCCTGCCTGCCGCCGAACCCACGCTAGGAGAACCCCATGATCGTCGAAATGCGCACCTATCGGGTCAAGCCCGGCTCGATCCCCGAGGTCGAGAAGCGGTTTGGCGAGGCCCTGGCGGACCGCCAGAAGATTTCCCCGCTCGGCGCCTTCTTCCACACCGAAATCGGCCCGCTCAACCGCATCATCCATTGCTGGCCGTACGAGAACCTTGGCGAGCGGGCGAAGCTGCGCGCCGACGCGGCAAAGCTGCCGAACTGGCCGCCCAAGATCGGCGAGTTCATCGAGGAGATGGAGAGCAAGATCATCAACCTCGCGCCGTTCTCGCCCAAGCTCGGCGACCGGCGCCTTGGCGACATCTACGAAATCCGCACCTATACGATGCAGCCGGGCGGCGTCGGGATCGTCACCGAGGCCTGGGCCGAGAAGATCGAGGGACGGCAGAAATTCTCGCCGATGGCGTTCTGCGGCGCGACCGAGCTCGGTGGGCTCAACCAGTGGATCCATGTCTGGGCCTACAAGGACGTCGCCGAGCGCTTTTCGGTGCGCGACGCCGCCCGCGCCAGCGGGGCCTGGCCGCCCAACACACGCGGCCAGTTCGTCCGCCAGGAGAACATGCTTGTCGTCCCGGCCGCGTTCTCGCCACTGCACTAGGCTTGTGGACACAGGCCCCTCATCCGCTGGCAAAAGGGCGGCTGAGGGGCTTTTTTCGAGGGTTCGCCACAGTGATTCCGTGGCAAACCCTGTTTTCGTGGCGGGTGTTGCGGCACTCTACCCACCCCGCAAATCCCCGGCGACTAATCCTCGGCGATGGCGTTCCTGCCGCGAACCGGGTAGATAGGGGCGCGAAACCGCTTCCGGCATCCTGGACCGTCCATGATTATTCTGCTGTTCATCGTCCATGTCTTTATCGCGCTCGCGCTCGTCTGCGTCGTGCTGCTGCAGAAAAGCGAGGGCGGGGCGCTGGGCATGGGCGGGGGCGGGATGTCGGGGTTCATGACCGGCCGGTCGACCGCGAACCTCTTGACCCGCACGACGGGGATTCTGGCGGCGGCATTCTTCGCGACGAGCGTGCTGCTCGTGGTGTTGAGCAATTTCGGCCGTCAGCCCCACTCGATCATCCAGGATATTCCGGCCGGCCCGGTGATCCCGACGGCCCCCGGCCCCGCGGTCCCGACGGCGCCTGGGGCTCCGGCGGCGCCCGCCGCGCCGGCGCAACCCGCCGGTCCGAGCGCGCCGCTCGCCAAATAGGGCGGCGAATCGCCGGATCGTCAGGATTCCCGCGGGCTTCTTCGCCCCTGGGATGAGAAGCCGCGGCCGTGGAGCGGTCCCGATCGGCGAAACCTGACGGGCACGATCTTCGGAACGCGCCACAAGTCGTTGATGTTTCAAGATGATGACATGACCGTGCAGTTTCTCGTGGGACGGGCGGCATGCATGCTTTACTGTGAAGGTCCATGACGCGGTTCGTATTCATCACCGGCGGCGTGGTTTCCTCCCTTGGCAAGGGGTTGAGCTCGGCGGCACTCGGGGCGCTGTTGCAGGCGCGCGGGTACACCGTGCGCCTGAGGAAGCTCGACCCCTACCTCAATGTCGATCCCGGCACGATGAGCCCCTACCAGCATGGGGAAGTCTACGTGACCGACGACGGGGCGGAGACCGATCTCGATCTCGGCCATTACGAGCGCTATGTCGGCGTGCCGTCGCGCAAGAGCGACAGCGTCACGACCGGCAAGATCTACTCGACCGTGATCGCCCGCGAGCGACGGGGCGAGTATCTCGGCGCGACCGTGCAGGTGATCCCGCACGTCACCGACGCGATCAAGGAATTCATCCTCGCGGATTTGTCGGACGAGGATTTTGTGCTGTGCGAGATCGGCGGCACGGTCGGCGACATCGAAAGCCTCCCGTTCCTCGAGGCGATCCGCCAGCTCGGCAACGAGTTGGGGCGCGAGCAGGTCCTCTACGCCCACCTGACCCTGGTGCCGTGGATCAACTCGGCCGGCGAGCTCAAGACCAAGCCGACCCAGCATTCGGCCAAGGAATTGCTCGGCCTCGGCATCCAGCCCGACATCCTGTTGTGCCGCTGCGACCGCGAGATCCCCGAGAGCGCGCGCAAAAAAATCGCACTGTTCTGCAACGTGCGGGAACGCTGCGTGATCCCGGCGCTCGACGTCGACACGATCTACGCGGTGCCGTCCGCCTATCACGCCGAGGGGTTCGACCGCGAGGTCTGCCGGCATTTCGGCCTCAGCGACGCGCGCGAACCCGACCTCGGCCGGTGGAACGCGATCGTCGACCATGTCCGCAAGCCCGAGGGCGAGGTCACGATCGCGATCGTCGGCAAGTACACGCACCTCCCCGACAGCTACAAATCGCTCGCCGAGGCGATGACCCATGGCGGCATCGCCAACAACGTAAAGGTGAACATCGACTGGATCGACAGCGAGGTGTTCGAGGCTGAAAGCGAGGCGGTGCGCCAGCTCGAAGGGGTTCACGGCATCCTCGTGCCGGGCGGGTTCGGCGAGCGCGGGTCGGAGGGCAAGATCGAGGCGGCACGGTTCGCGCGCGAGCGGGCGGTGCCGTATTTCGGCATCTGCTTCGGCATGCAGATGGCCGTGATCGAGGCCGCGCGCCACCTCGCCGACCTGCCGGGCGCCGGGTCGAGCGAGTTCGGCCCGTGCGAGCACCCGGTGATCGGGCTGATGACCGAGTGGCAGCGCGGCAACGAGGTCGAGCAGCGCGAGGCCGACGGCGACCTCGGCGGCACGATGCGGGTCGGCGCTTATCCCGCCGTGCTCGACCCCGAGAGCCGGGTCGCCGAAATCTACGGCGACACCGAGATCAGCGAGCGCCACCGGCACCGCTACGAGGTCAATATCGGCTATCGCGACACGCTCGAAGAGGCCGGACTGCGCTTTTCCGGCATGTCGCCCGACGGGCTCCTGCCCGAGATCGTCGAAATCCCGAACCATCCGTGGTTTGTCGGCGTCCAGTTCCACCCCGAGCTGAAGTCGAAACCCTTCGACCCGCACCCGCTCTTCACGTCGTTTGTAAAGGCCGCGCTCGACCAGTCGCGGCTGGTGTAGGCGAAGGCAAGCATGACCCCCCGCCACGTCACCGTCGGCAACATCACGGTCGGCAACGACCTGCCGATGGTCTTCATCCTCGGGCCGAACACGCTGGAATCGCGGGCGCATGCGCGGGAAATGAGCGCGGCGATCAAGGAGATGGCGGAAAAGCTCGGGATTTCGGTGATCTACAAGACGTCGTTCGACAAGGCGAACCGGTCTTCGATCGGCGGCGCGCGAGGGATCGGGCTTGAGGCGGGGTTGCCGATCCTTGCCGAGGTACGCGAGACGACCGGCCTCCCGGTCCTGACCGATATCCATGCGCCGGAGCAGTGCGCGCCGGTCGCGGAGGTGGTGGACATCCTGCAGATTCCCGCCTTCCTCTGCCGCCAGACCGACCTTCTGGTCGCCGCCGGCAAGACCGGCAAGACGATCAACATCAAGAAGGGCCAGTTCCTCGCGCCTTGGGACATGAAGAACGCGGCCGGCAAGGTGGCCTCGACGGGAAATGAGAGCATCCTGCTCAGCGAGCGCGGCGCGGCCTTTGGTTACAATAATTTGGTGGTCGATATGCGGGCGTTGCCGATCATGGCGCAGACCGGCTACCCGATTGTGATGGACGCGACCCACGCCGTCGCCGAGCCGGGCGGGCTTGGCGACCGCTCGGGCGGCCAGCGCGAGATGGGCCCGGTCCTCGCCCGCGCCGCGGCCGGTATCGGCGTCGCCGCGATGTTCCTCGAATGCCACCAGGACCCGGACCGCACCACCGGCGCCGAGGGCCTGACCATGCTGCCGCTCAAGGCAATGCCGGACTTGCTTCAGACGCTGGTGGAACTCGACCGCATCGCCAAGGCGCGGCCGATCCACATCTCCACGTAGGATGGGTAGAGCGCAGCGAAACCCATCATTCTCACCCGCAGCACCGATGGGTTTCGCTGCGCTCTACCCATCCTACGGCGCCTCTCTCCAATAGCCGCGGCATTGGTGTTATAGCTGCGCGACCCCGCCTCAACCCGACAGGAACCCCATGAGCGCCATTGCCGATATCCATGCCCGCGAGATCCTCGACAGCCGCGGCAATCCGACGGTCGAGGTCGAGGTGACGCTCGACAGCGGGGCGGTCGGGCGGGCGGCGGTGCCGTCGGGGGCGTCGACCGGGGCGCATGAGGCGGTCGAGCTGCGCGACGGCGGCAAGCGTTATCACGGGCGCGGCGTGCAAAAGGCGGTCGGGGCCGTCAATGGCGAGATTTTCGACGCGCTGTCGGGGTTTGAGGCGAGCGACCAGCTATCGATCGACCGCACGCTGATCGGGCTCGACGGGACGCCGAACAAGAAGCGGCTCGGCGCCAACGCGGTGCTCGGGGTCAGCCTCGCCTGCGCCAGGGCTTCGGCCGATGAGCTGGAGCAGCCGCTGTTCCGCTATGTCGGCGGCGTTTTCGCGCGCACCCTGCCGGTGCCGATGATGAACATCGTCAATGGCGGGGTTCACGCCGACAACCCGATCGACATCCAGGAATTCATGATCATGCCGGTCGGCGCGGACAGCGTCGCCGAGGCGATCCGGGCGGGTTCCGAGATTTTCCACGCGCTGCGCCGCCAGCTCCACGATGCCGGGCTCAACACCAATGTCGGCGACGAGGGCGGGTTCGCGCCGAATATCGGCTCGGCCGACGAGGCGCTGGGCTTTGTGATGAAGGCGATCGAGAGCGCCGGGTACAAGCCGGGCGACGACGTGATGCTGGCGCTCGACCCGGCCTCGACCGAGTTCTATGCCGACGGCAAGTACAATCTGAAAGGCGAGGGCAAGGTGCTCGACGCCGCGGGGATGGTCGCCTACTACGCCGACCTCGTGAAACGCTATCCGATCGTCTCGATCGAGGACGGGATGGCCGAGGACGATTGGGAGGGGTGGGCGCATCTGACCCGCGAACTGGGCGGCAAGGTGCAGCTCGTCGGCGACGACCTGTTCGTGACCAACCCGACCCGGGTCCGCCGCGGCATCGACAGCGACACCGCCAACGCCGTGCTGATCAAGGTCAACCAGATCGGCACGCTGTCCGAAACCTTGGAGACGATCGAGATGGCGATGCGCGCGGGGTACGGTGCGGTCATGTCGCACCGCTCGGGCGAGACCGAGGACACGACGATCGCCGACCTCGCGGTCGCGACCAATTGCGGGCAGATCAAGACGGGGTCGCTGTCGCGCTCCGACCGGCTCGCCAAGTACAACCAGCTCATCCGCATCGAGGAACAGCTCGGCGACTCGGCCATTTACGCCGGCCGCGGGATCGTCAGGCGGTAGGTTCTCCCTCCGAATCGTCATTCCCGCGACGGCGGGAATCCAGGGGCTAACGCTTCGTCTCCTGCCCCTGGCCGCCCGCCTTCGCGGGGGTAACGAAAAAAAGAACGGCGGGCCAGTGCGTATTTATTTGAAGCCGTTCGCGCGTTATTTCAAACCTATAGACAGCAACTTTAAAACCCGGACCTGAAGCAATCGACGGCGAATAGCGACACCCGGCCTCGCCCGACAAGTTGACGCCGCCGCCGACGCATGATTCTCTTGGCCGATGGTCGTGTTCCGCGAGATGCGCCGGCATGCGCGCGTATTGATTGCCCCCGTGTTGGGGATCGCGGCCACGGGCTATTTCATCTATCACGGCATCGAAGGCGACCGCGGCATCAGGGCCTGGGTCAGGATCAATCACGAGCTGCGCGTCGCCCGCGACAGTCTGGCGTCCGTGGAGGCCGACCGCGCCGCGCTCGACCACCGCGTCGCCGGCATGCGCGAGCACGTCGATCCCGACCTCCTCGACGAGCAGGTTCGACGCAACCTCGACATGGGCCAGCCGA
Source organism: Allostellaceae bacterium (assembly GCA_036268075.1). Taxonomy (GTDB): domain Bacteria; phylum Pseudomonadota; class Alphaproteobacteria; order ATCC43930; family CGMCC-115725; genus DATARH01. The sequence goes on from DATAUV010000052.1 coordinate 61,218, forward strand.
ACGAAATCGTCATCATCCGTCCCAGGCAGGCGGAGTAGCCCCAAGCAGCCGGAGTAGAGCAAGCATCCGGAGCAGAGTCTGCGGCGACCGCCGCGGCGAGCGATGCGACGCTGGGTTGCGTTCGTGCTTCGTTCGGCGTCACACCCCGCCCGTGTGGTTGCAAACCGCGGCGTTTGACACCATTCTGCGCCGAGCGGAGGAGATGCATGGCCGTCAAGCACAAGACCAAGCCGCAAAAGTCCGCGGAGCCTCCTGTCGCTGCCGCGACGCTGAAGCAATTTTTCCATGACATGCTGCTGATCCGCCGCTTCGAGGAGCGGGCGGGACAGCTTTACGGCATGGGCCTCATCGGCGGGTTCTGCCACCTCTATATCGGCCAGGAGGCGGTTGTCGTCGGCTTGCAGGCGGCGATCGAGGAAGGCGACACGATCGTCACCTCGTACCGCGACCACGGCCATATGCTCGCCTGCGGCATGGACCCGAAAGGCGTAATGGCCGAGCTCGCCGGGCGGCGCGACGGGTATTCGCGCGGCAAGGGCGGCTCGATGCACATGTTCAGCCGCGAAAAGAACTTCTTCGGCGGGCACGGCATCGTCGGGGCGCAGGTGCCGATCGGCACCGGGCTCGGCTTTGCCCATCGCTACCGCGACGACGGGCGCATCTCGGTCACCTTTCTCGGCGACGGCGCGATCAACCAGGGCCAGGTCTACGAGAGCTTCAACATGGCCTCGCTGTGGAAGCTGCCGGTCGTCTACGTGATCGAAAACAACCGTTACGGCATGGGCACCTCGGTCGACCGCGCCTCGGCGCGCACCGACCTGTTCCACCGCGGCGTCGCCTACGGGATTCCGGGCGAGCAGGTCGACGGGATGGACGCGGTCGCGGTGTACGAGGCCGGGGTCAAGGCGGCGGAGCATGCGCGCTCGGGCGAGGGGCCGATCATCATCGAGATGCTGACCTACCGCTATCGCGGCCACTCGATGTCGGACCCCGCCAAGTACCGCACGCGCGACGAGGTCAACAAGATGCGCAGCGAGCACGACCCGATCGACCATCTGCGCGCGCGGCTGATCGAGAACGGCGTCGCGACCGAGGCGGCGCTGACGGCGGTCGAGCGCAAGGTGCGCGAGATCGTCGCCGAGGCGGCGCAGTTCGCCCAGGATTGCCCCGAGCCCGACCCCGCCGAATTGTGGACCGACGTCCTGGCCGAGGCCCATCCGTGAGCAGCGAAGTCCTGATGCCGGCGCTGTCGCCGACGATGACCGAAGGCAAGATCGCCCGCTGGATCAAGAACGAGGGCGACGAGGTGCGTGCCGGCGACGTGCTGGCCGAGATCGAGACCGACAAGGCGACGATGGAGGTCGAGGCGGTCGACGAGGGGATTCTCGCCAAGCTGTTGATCCCCGAGGGCACCGACCATGTCGCGGTCAACACGCCGATCGCCGTTATCGCCGCCGACGGCGAGGAGGTTTCGGCTTCGGCAGCCGCTGGGCCAAAGGCGAAGCCGGCCGCGCGAGCTCCGGACTCCAAACCGAAATCTGGGCCGGCGCGCGAGGAGCCACCGGCCGCACCGCACAAATCGGGCAACGGCGTCGCGCCGCCCGCGCCCCAGGTTCAATCGCTTTCGGAATCGGAATATACCGGCAAGACCGTCACCCAGACCGTCCGCGAATCGCTGCGCGACGCGATCGCCGAGGAGATGCGGCGCGACGGGGATGTGCTGCTGATCGGCGAGGAGGTCGCCGAATATCAGGGCGCCTATAAGGTCAGCCAGGGCTTGTTGCAGGAATTCGGCGCCCGCCGGGTCATCGACACCCCGATCACCGAACACGGTTTCGCCGGGCTCGGCATCGGCGCGGCGATGGCCGGGTTGAAGCCGATCGTCGAGTTCATGACCTTCAACTTCGCCATGCAGGCGATGGACCAGATCATCAACTCGGCGGCCAAGACGCGGTACATGTCAGGCGGGCAGATGTCGTGCCCGATCGTCTTCCGCGGCCCCAACGGCATGGCTGCCCGGGTCGCCGCCCAGCATTCGCAATGCTATGCAAGCTGGTACGCGCACGTGCCGGGGCTCAAGGTCGTCGCGCCCTATACCGGCGCCGATCACAAGGGCCTTCTCAAATCGGCGATCCGCGACCCCAACCCGGTCGTCTTCCTCGAACACGAGCTCGTCTACGGCGAGAGCTTTCCGGTGCCGGACGACGCCGATTTTCTCGTGCCGATCGGCAAGGCGCGGATCGCGCGCGAGGGTGACGCGGTTACGATCGTCGCGTTCTCGCGCATGGTGAAGCTGGCGCTGCAGGCGGCCGAGGAGCTGGAAAAGGCCGGCATTTCGGCGGAGGTGATCGATCTGCGCACGCTGCGCCCGCTTGATATCGAGACCGTCGTCGCGTCGGTCAAGAAAACCAACCGCATCGTCTCGGTCGAGGAGGGGTGGCCCTTTGCCGGGATCGGCGCCGAGATCGCCGCGATCGCGATGGAGGCATGTTTCGACTGGCTCGACGCGCCGTTGAAGCGCGTCACCGCCAAGGACGTGCCGCTACCCTACGCCGCCAACCTCGAACACCTCGCCGTGCCGCAGGTCGAGGACATCGTCGCCGCGGCACACGAGGTCGTGTACCGCTAGGTGGCCTGATCCATGCCGATCGAAATCCTGATGCCTGCGCTGTCGCCCACGATGACCGAGGGCAATCTCGCCAAGTGGCTCAAGAAAGAGGGCGACGAGGTGCGCTCGGGCGACGTGCTCGCCGAGATCGAGACCGACAAGGCGACGATGGAGGTCGAGGCGGTCGATGAGGGCCGCATCGGCAAGATTCTCGTTCCCGAAGGCGCGCAGGGGGTCAAGGTCAACCAGGCGATCGCACTTCTGCTCGGCGAGGGCGAGGACGCGTCGAGCCTGAGCCAGGCGCCGGCGGCGAAACCGGCACCCGCGCCGGAAAATCCGAAAACGACGCCAGCGGAAACCAGACCGCCGGAGCCTGCCCCTCACCCCGACCGTCTCCCCGCGGCCGCGGGGAGAGTGGGGGCCCCGCGTGAGCGGGGGCGTGAGGAGCCGGCTCCGCCTTCGGCCACTCCAGCCGAGCAGCGCAACGGCGCCCGTGTCTTCGCCAGTCCGCTGGCGCGGCGGATGGCGGTGCAGGCCGGGCTCGACCTCGCCGCGCTGCGCGGTACGGGGCCGCAGGGGCGAATCGTCAAGGCGGACATCGACGCCGCGCTCTCGGGCGGAGCCCCCGCGCCGGTCGCGCGGGCGCCGAGCGCGCCGCCGCCTGCCGTCGCCCGCGCCCCGGCGGCCGAGATGACCGGCGACGCGCCGTTCACGATGAAGCCGCACAGCGCGATGCGGCGCACGATCGCGCGGCGGCTCACGGAGTCGAAGCAGAATGTCCCGCATTTCTACCTGTCGATCGATTGCCGGATCGACGAGATGGTGCGCGCGATGAAGGCGCTGCCCGAGGATTTGCGTATCTCGATCAACGATTTCGTCATCAAGGCGGCGGCCTTGGCCTTGCGTCAGGTGCCGGCGGCTAACGCGTCGTGGAGCGAGGAAGGCATCATCCTGTGGGAGCGCGCCGACATTTCGGTCGCGGTCGCGCTCGAGGACGGGCTGATCACGCCGATCGTGCGCGGCGCCGACCGCAAGGGCATCGCCCAGATCTCGGCCGAGGTGAAGGACCTCGCCGGCCGCGCCCGCGCCGGCAAGCTGAAGCTTGAGGAATTCCAGGGCGGCACGTTCTCGATCTCCAATCTCGGGATGTTCGGCGTGCGCGAGTTCTCCGCCGTGATCAACCCGCCGCAGGGCTGCATCCTCGCGGTCGGCGCCGGGGAGCAGCGCCCGGTCGTCAGGGACGGTCAGCTCGCGGTCGCGACGGTGATGACTTGCACGATCTCCTGCGACCACCGCGTCGTCGACGGCGCGGTCGGGGCACGGTTCATGCAGGCGTTCAAACGGCTGATCGAACAGCCGGCGCTGATGCTGCTCTGATGCCCGAAACCTCCTTCGACCTCATCGTGCTCGGCGGCGGGCCGGGCGGGTATGTCGCGGCGATCCGCGCGGCGCAGCTCGGCATGAAGACCGCGGTGGTCGAGCGCGAGCATCTCGGCGGCATCTGCCTCAACTGGGGCTGCATCCCGACGAAGGCGCTATTGCGCGCGTCGGAGATACATCACCTGCTGCATCGGCTCGGCGATTACGGGTTTTCGGCCGAGAAGATCAGCTTCGACCCGGCCAAGGTGGTGGCCCGGTCGCGCGCGGTCGCCAAGCAATTGTCGAACGGCGTCGGGTTTCTCCTCCGCAAGAACAAGGTCACCGTGTTCGACGGGCAGGGCAAGCTCGCCGGCAAGGGCAAGGTCGCGGTCGCGAAGGACGGAAAAGCGGTCGCCGACCTCACCGCCAAGCACATCATCCTCGCGACGGGGGCGCGGGCGCGCTCGCTACCGGGGATCGAGGCCGACGGCAAGCAGGTGTGGACCTACAAGGAAGCAATGGTGCCGGCGGCGATGCCGAAATCGCTGCTGGTGATCGGCTCGGGCGCGATCGGGATCGAATTCGCGAGCTTCTACCGCGACCTGGGCGCCGAGGTGACGGTGGTCGAGGTCGTCGACCGCATCCTCCCGGTCGAGGACGAGGAAATCTCGAATTTCGCCCGCAAGGCCTTTGAAAAGCAGGGGATGAAAATTTTCACCGGCGCGACCGTGAAGGGGTTGAAGAAGGCCAGGGACACGGTCGCCGCGATCATCGAGGCGGGCGGGAAGACGACCGAAGTGACGGTCGAGAAGGTGATCTCGGCGGTCGGCATCACCGGCAATGTCGAGGATCTGGGGCTTGACGGCACCAAGGTCAAAGTGGATCGCGGGCATGTCGTCGTCGACGAATGGTCGCGCACCGGCGAGGACGGGGTCTACGCGATCGGCGACGTCGCCAACCCGCCCTGGCTTGCGCACAAGGCGATGCATGAGGGCGTCGTCTGTGTCGAGAAGATCGCCGGGGTTGCGGGGGTTCACCCGGTCAACCTCAGGAACATCCCCGGCTGCACCTATTGCCGCCCCCAAATCGCCAGCGTCGGCATGACCGAAAAAACCGCGCGCGAGGCCGGGCGCGAGGTCAAGATCGGGCACTTCCCGTTTATCGGCAACGGCAAGGCGATCGCGCTCGGCGAGCCCGAGGGCATGGTCAAGACCGTGTTCGACGCCAAGACCGGCGAGCTGTTGGGCGCGCACATGGTCGGCGCCGAGGTCACCGAGCTGATTCAGGGGTACACGATCGCCCGCACGCTGGAGACGACGGAGGCCGAGCTGATGGCCACGGTCTTCCCGCACCCGACGCTCAGCGAGATGATGCACGAGAGCGTGCTTGATGCATATGGCCGCGCGCTCCACATCTAGAGGCAGCGTGGCAACGAGTTCGGGCCCTTCTGACCAAATCGCTTACTTGATCCAGGTAAGTGAACTAGTCAGGAATTACGGGCTCGTGGTTGCGGCGGCGGTAGGGGTGTTGCTGGCTTGGTGGCGCAGCCGCGCTTCAAACCGACAGGCAATCGCGGCGCTTCAGCAAGCCGAAGTGGCGCAGCGCAATCACGTCGTGGAGATGTTCAACCGTGCGATCGATCAGTTGGGCAGTGAGAAACTGGAGGTGCGGCTGGGAGCGATTTATACGCTGAAGCGAGTTAGCCGCGACCCGCATTACGCGGACTATCGCCTGCCGATCTTGGAGACCTTGACAGCGTATGTTCGTGAGCGGAGCCGTGACGATACGAGCGCCGAGCCACCGGTCGATATCCGCGAGATCATGAAGTTTCTGAGCGAAGCACTGTCTGAAGCTGACCGGGTTTAGGAAGTCCACAATGCCTGTGATCGAAGGATTTGTGCTTGATCTGTCGGGCGCAAGAATCCGTCGTACCGACCTCTCCCATGCCAATCTTACGGGGGCGAATCTAAGTCACGCCGATCTTACGGGTGCGAATTTGCAAGGAGCCAACCTGGCGGACGCGATCCTGACGGGAACAATTCTTTGCGGTGCGGACTTGAGCAACGTGAAAAACCTAACCAAGGAACAGCTCGCAGACGCGTTGGTGGATGAGACGACCATCCTGCCGACCGGTGTACGGGCTGCATCTTGAGGGCGACAGGCGGTTGATCCGTGACAACAGATGTCGTAATCCGCCACCCGGAAAAGGCCGCGCTGCCCGATCAGGAAAGCCCGCGCAAGCCGAGCTGGATCAGGGTCAAGGCGCCGGGGTCGCCGGAATATCACGAGACGCGGCGGCTGATCCGCGAGCACCGGCTCAATACGGTGTGCGAGGAGGCGGCCTGCCCGAATATCGGCGAGTGCTGGAAGCAGAAGCACGCGACCGTGATGATCCTCGGCAGCACCTGCACGCGCGCCTGCACGTTTTGTAATGTCGCTACCGGACGGCCCGACCGGCTCGATCCGCATGAGCCGGAGCGGGTCGGCGAGGCGGTCGGGAAATTGGGCCTCCACCACATCGTCGTCACCTCGGTCGACCGCGACGACCTCGACGACGGCGGGGCCGGTCATTTCGCGCGCACGATCGCCGCGATCCGGGCATCGGCGCCGGCGACGACGATCGAGGTGCTGGTGCCCGACTTCCTGCGCAAGGAGGGCGCGATCGAGACGGTGGTCGCGGCGCGGCCCGACGTGCTCAACCACAACCTCGAAACCGTACCGCGGCTTTATGGCGAGGTGCGGCCGGGGGCGCGGTATTTCGCCTCGCTGAGGTTGCTCGACCGGGTCAAGGAGATCGACCCGGCGATGTTCACCAAATCCGGGCTGATGGTCGGGCTGGGCGAGGGCAGGGAGGAGATCGCCCAGGTCATGGACGATCTGCGCGCCGCCGATGTCGATTTCCTGACCATCGGGCAATATCTGCAGCCGACGCCGAAGCATCACCGCGTCGACCGCTTTGTGACGCCGGACGAGTTCGAAACCTATCGCCGGCTCGCGGTCGGCAAGGGCTTTCTCCTCGCTTCGGCCTCGCCGCTGACCCGTTCGTCCTATCACGCCGGCGACGATTTCGCCCGGCTCAAGGCGGCCCGCATCGCGCAGCTTGGCGGCTGATGCCGACCCACGCCGAGAAGCGCGTGCTGCCCTATACGCCGGAGCAGATGTTCGCGCTCGTTGCCGATGTCGAGCGCTATCCTGAGTTTCTGCCGTGGTGCGTCGGCGCCCGCATCCGCGAGCGCGGCCCGACGCTGATCGTCGCCGACCTCATCATCGGCTTCCGGATGATCCGCGAGCGGTTCACCTCGCGCGTCGCGCTGTCGCCGCCGAGCGCCATCGACGTCGCCTACACCGACGGCCCGTTCCGCTACCTCAACAACCATTGGGGCTTCTCCCCCGCGCCGGAGGGGTGCCGGGTCGATTTCTTCGTCGACTTCGAGTTCAAGTCGCGGCTCTTGCAAAAGATGATCGAGATGCTGTTCGGCGAGGCCGTCAAACGCATGGTCGCCGCGTTCGAGACGCGGGCGAAGCAGCTCTACGGCTCGGGTGCGAACTGATTGTAATTGCAACGGATAGCCGTACAACCAATACTCGGCCTATGACTGTCTCTGGTCTCGACACGCTCGAATTGGTCAAGGACCTGAAATCGGCGGGCTTTACCGACGAGCAGGCCGAGGCGGTGACGCGTGCGGTGAAACGGGCGCAGGATCTCGATTTCTCCGATTTTGCGACCAAAGTAGATCTGGCGGCGCTGAGGACCGACATCGCAATGGTCTCAGCGAAGATCGACGGTGTCGAAGCCCGGTTCGGTGGGTTTGAGGGACGATTTAGCGCCTTCGAGATGCGGCTCACCAATTTCGCAACAAAGGCTGAGTTGGCGGACCTCCGAACCGACATAATAAAATGGGTCGTCACGATCGCCCTCGGGCAAGGCGCCCTCATCGTTGCCTTGCTAAAGCTCCTACCCGGCAGTCACCTGTAGCGGCTACTCCGCTTCCATCGCCTCGCGTTCCGCGGCGATCAGGCGATCGACGAGACGGCGGATTTGCATCCGGTTGGCGTCGGTGACGATGTCGGTGAGGCCGTCCTCGCCGAATTCCGTGAGGCGGGCCTGCTGGGCCTCGACCATCACCTGGTCCTCGACGAAGGTCGGGGCGATCTCGCGGTAGAGCTGCTCGGTAACCTCGGGCTCGTTCTGGCGATAGCCGTTGGCGGCAGACCAGAAATAGTGGCACGCGGTGTCGGTCTCCGGCGTCAGGCCGTGGAAGAGGCGAAACTTGAACGCGAAATCGTCGGGTTCGATGCCCGAGCCGGCATCGGTCGCACCGGTCCATTGCAGGACGTGGCAGGGCGCGACGAACTCGAACGCCTGCAGCCGGTCGACCTTGCCCTTGAATCCGGCGGCGCGGACATAGCTCGGGGGCGGTGGGGAATTGCGCATCCAGCGGGTGAAACTGATCCCGTTCGGGGTGCGCACGGTCTTCATCTCGGCGTCGACATGCTGGTTCGGGTTGCCGCCGACCGTCTTGGCGTGGAGATAGCCGAGATGGGTCAGGTCCATCAGATTGTCGACCATGAGCATGTAATTGCCCTTGATCCCCTGGCGGGCGTGCTTGTTGGGCCAATGGGCGGTGTCGTTGTGGTAGGGAAAAGCGAGGATCAGCGCCGGGTCGGCCTTTTCCGCCTCGCCCATCCACACCCACAGGAATTGGTCCTTCTCGACGAGCGGGTAGGCGCGCACGCGGGCTTCTTCCGGAATGCGGGTCTGGCCGGGGATGCGCACGCAGGCGCCGTCGCCGCCGATGACGAGGCCGTGATAGCCGCACTGGATGCCCTCGGGGACGCAGGTGCCGAAGCTGAGGGGCGCGGCGCGATGGCAGCAGCGGTCGGCGAGCGCGGCCGCCTTGCCGGTGCGGTCGCGGAACAGCACCAGCGGCTCGTCGCAGATGCGCCGGCCAAGCGGCGCGTCGGTGACCTCGTCGGCCCAGGCGGCGATGTACCAGGCGTTGCGCAGAAACATGGTCGGCTCCTCTTTACGCGGCTTCTGCCTTCAGCATTTCCAAGGCCCGGACGACAGCGGCGCGGCGGACGGCGTCGCGGTCGCCGGGGAAGATGTGGTGCTCGCTGCGGCCGCCCTGGCCGCGCCGGGCGATACCGAGATGGACGAGGCCGACCGGCTTTTCCGCCGTGCCGCCTCCGGGTCCGGCGATGCCGGTGACCGACACGGCCACGTCGACGCCGGCGCGGCGGGCGGCGCCGGCGGCCATCGCCTGCGCGGTCTCGGCGCTGACGGCGCCATGCGCGAGGATGGTCGGCTCGGGCACGCCCAGAAGCTCGATCTTGGCGGCGTTGGAATAGGTGACGTAGCCGCGCTCGACGACGTCGGACGAGTCGGCGATTCCGATCAGCGTCGCGACGACGAGCCCGCCGGTGACGCTTTCGGCCGTCGCGAGACGCCATCCGCGGGCGCGGCAGGCGTCGATCACGGTGGTCGCCAGGGCCAGGATTTCAGAATCGAACACCGAGCGCTCCTTCGCCGATCACGAGCAGGATCAGAGCGTAAATCGCGGCCGCGATGTCGTCGAGCATGATGCCGAGGCCGCCCGGCACCGCTCGCTCCAGGCGGCGGATCGGAAATGGCTTCCAGATGTCGAAGATGCGGAACAGCACGAACCCGGCGAGATAGGCGCGCCAGTCGAGCGGGGCGGCGGCGAGGGTGAGGAATTGCGCGGCAACCTCATCGATGACGATGTAGCCGGGGTCCTTGTCGTCGGTCGCGGCCCCGGCGGCCCAGCCACCGAGCACGACGACGATTCCC
>DATAUV010000053.1:0-64075 GCA_036268075.1 Allostellaceae bacterium
TCACCCTGCAAACCGACCTCGCCGCCCGCATCCTCGCGCGGGGCGGGAACGGCAAAGACCCCGTCGCCGCCTGGGCCACCCGCCGCGCCGCCGCCCTGGAGCCGGCCGAGGTAGCCGCCACCGAGCTCCGAGCTTCGCCGAGCCCGGACCTCGCGATGCTGGTGGTGGCGACGCGGCAGCTCAGGCAGGCGGTGGGATAAGTCTTATGCCGACGATCGCCATCATCGATGGGGTCAAGATCCAATCTTCTACGGCGACCACATGCCGGCCCATTTCCATGCGATCATCGGCGGCGCGGAAATCCTGATCGCGATTCGGAACCTTGACGTGATCCGGGGATCGCTCCCACCTGCAAAGTTGCGGCGCGTCATGGCATGGGCGCTGAGACACCAGGCCGAACTGGCGTTGAATTGGATCAAGTGCCAGGACGACGAAGCGCCGGAGAGGATCGAGAGAATGCCGAAGGTCTTGGACAATGTGATCGTTGCCGCCGTCTCGGACCCAGCGACCGAGACGGTAACGCTGACGTGGCAGAATGGCGCAAGAACGGTCAACAGCTTCGCCCACGTCGTAGGACGAGGCGTGTTTGCCGCACTGGCGAATCCTGCCGTGTTCGCAAAGGCGCGGATCGGCGACCGGGGCCGCAGCCTCGAATGGCCCGGCGAAATCGATTTCTGCGCCGACGCCCTGTGGTTTGAAGCGCATCCCGAGGACGCGCCTCAATCACAAAAGCAATCGGCCGAGCCGGCCATGGGGGACGAGTAGCCTACGCCCCCTTGTTCATCCGGTTGCCGACCAAATCTTCCACCACTGTCGGATCAGCCAGCGTCGACACGTCGCCGAGTTGGTCGCTTTCGTCCGCGGCGATCTTGCGCAAAATCCGCCGCATGATCTTGCCCGACCGGGTCTTGGGGAGGCTCGGCGCCCATTGCACCAAATCGGGGGCGGCGATCGGGGAGATTCCGTCGCGCACCCATTTGACCAGCTCGCCGCGCAAGGCCTCGTTCGGCTCCTGGTCGGCCAGCAAGGTCACATAAGCGTAGATGCCGGTGCCCTTGATGTCGTGCGGATAGCCGACGACGGCGGCCTCGGCGACCTTTGGGTGGGCGACGAGGGCGCTTTCGATCTCGGCGGTGCCGAGCCGGTGCCCGGCGACGTTGATCACGTCGTCGACGCGGCCGGTGATCCAGTAGAACCCGTCGGCGTCGCGCCGCGCCCCGTCGCCGGTGAAATAGAGGCCGGGGAAGGTCGAGAAATAGGTCTCAATAAACCGCTTGTGGTCGCCGAACACGGTGCGCATCTGGCCCGGCCACGATTGCGCCAGGCACAGATTGCCCTCGCACGCGCCGTCGAGCACCTTGCCGTCGCCGTCGACGATCAGCGGCTTGACGCCAAAGAACGGCCGCGTCGCCGAGCCGGGCTTCAACGGCGTCGCGCCGGGCAGCGGGGTGATCAGGATTCCGCCCGTTTCGGTCTGCCACCAGGTGTCGACGATCGGGCAGCGCTTGTCGCCGACCACGTCGTAATACCACAGCCACGCCTCGGGATTGATCGGCTCGCCGACCGAGCCGAGGATGCGGAGCGACTTGCGGCTCGCCTTTTTCACATACCCCTCGCCCTCGCGCATCAGCGCGCGGATCGCGGTCGGGGCGGTGTAGAAGATCGAAACCTTGTGCTTGTCGCACACCTGCCAGAAGCGCGAGGGGTCAGGGTAGTTCGGTACTCCTTCAAACATCAGCGTCGTCGCGCCGTTGGCGAGCGGGCCGTAGACGATATAACTGTGCCCGGTGACCCACCCGACATCGGCGGTGCACCAGTAGATCTCGCCCGGCCTGTAGTCGAACACGTATTCGTGGGTCATCGCGGTGTAGACCAGATACCCGCCTGTCGTGTGCAGCACGCCCTTGGGCTTTCCGGTCGAGCCCGAGGTGTAGAGGATGAAAAGCGGGTCCTCGGCATTCATCGGCTCCGGCGGGCAAGTCGCCGGTACGCGCGCGCATTCCTCGTGGTACCAGACATCGCGGCCCGGCACCCAATCGATGTCGCCGCCCGTCCGCTTGACGACGATGACGGTCTCGACCTTGACCGGGCAGCTCTGGATCGCGACATCGGCGTTGCGCTTCAGCGGCACCTTGCGCCCGCCGCGCAGCCCCTCATCGGCGGTGATCAGCACCGTCGACCGGCAATCCTCGATGCGTCCGGCGAGGCTGTCCGGCGAAAACCCGCCGAACACGACCGAGTGCACCGCCCCGATCCGCGCGCAGGCCAGCATCGCCACCGCCGCCTCGGGGATCATCGGCATGTAGATCGTGACGCGGTCGCCCTTTTTGACCCCGCGCGCCTTCATCACGTTGGCGAGGCGGCAGATCTCCTCGTGCAATTCCTTGTAGGTGACGCGCCTGTCCTCGCCGGGGTCGTCGCCCTCCCACAATATCGCGGTCTGGCCGGCGCGCGTCGCTAGGTGCCGGTCGACGCAGTTGACGCACGCGTTGAGGACGCCGTCCTCGTACCATTTGATCGACACGTCCCCCGCGAACGAGGCGTTCATCACCTGCGTGTACGGCTTGATCCAATCGAGCCGCTTCCCCGCCTCGCCCCAGAACCAGCCGGGATCGGCCATCGACTCGTCATAGCGGCCCTGGAAATCGGCCTCGGAGATCTTGCCGATCTGCGGAAAGTTCGTGTTCGCGATCAGGGTGCGAGCCATCTTTTCTTTCCTCCGTTATGCGACGCGCGGCTGTCTCAGATATGGCGCAGCCCATGCGACGGCGCAAATGCTAAACCCCTCGGCCAGCACGCGACATGCCGCGGCTTGTCGCGTGTCGATGAACGGCGCCGAACATACCCCTCGCCCGCATTGCGGGAGAGGAAGGGACCCGTCGCGGAGCGATGGGAGGGTGAGGGCACGGAGCGTCTTTCGCTCCACCCCACCGCGCTGCGCGCGGCCCTCACCCGGCCTTCGGCCACCCTCTCCCGCAGTGCGGGCGAGGGGATTGTTTCGGTTATGCCGCGATCCCGGCCGTGCGGCAAATCACCCCCCATTCCTTGTCCGTCACCGGACACACCGACAGCCGCGACTGGCGCAGCAGGGAAAAACCGGCCAGCTCCGGCATCCCCTTCATCTCGGTCAGCGTCACCGCCTTTTCGACCGGCATGACCGGGGCGATGTCGACCATCACGAACCGGCCCGTGGGGTCGCTTGGGTCGGGATAGGCGGTGCGGACGATTTCGGCCACCCCGACGATCTCCTTGCCCTCGTTCGAATGGTAGAAGAACGCACGGTCGCCGACCCTCATCGCCTTCAAATTGATCGCCGCCTGATGGTTGCGGATGCCGTCCCAATGGGTGCGGCCGTCCGCGACCATCTGCGACCACGGGTATTTGACCGGCTCGGATTTCAGTAGCCAGTACGCCATCGTCTTTCCCCCTCAACCCAGCGGATAGTCCGCCTGATCCTCATAAACCGAGCCGGCCTTGGTCGGAAAGCTTGCGATCAGGCTGAACTGCTCGACCGGCAGCGGCGCCGTGCGAAAGGTGGCGTGGGCGGCCAGAAACGCCTGCAGGTCGGGCATCGCCGGGTTGCGCAGCCGCGCCAGCGTCACATGCGGCGAGAACCGCCGCGGCTCGGGCGGCAACCCGGCGCGAATGAGGGCCTGCTCGATCTTGTCGCGCAGATGGCTCAGCGCCGGCTCGCGCTCGGCCCCGATCCACAGCGTGTGCGGCTTGCCGTGGCCGAAGACGCCCGTGCCGGCGAGCTGCAAGGTGAACCGCCGCGCCTTGAGCCGCGCCAGCGCCTCGTCGACATCGGCGGCGGTCCCCTCGTCGACATCGCCGATAAACCTGAGCGTCAGGTGCAGGTTGCCGGCATCGACCCAGCGCGCGCCGGGCAGCCGCGTCTCCAACAGCGACAGGCGCAGCTTCAGCTCGGGCGGAAAGCCGATCCCGACAAAAAGGCGCAGCATCGGGTCACTCAGGTGAACAGGGTCAAGACCCCGGTATACCCGTAGAGCCGGTCGCGCGAAATCTCGCCGTTGGCGAAGAAGCCGACGAGCGGAAAATCGCCGAGCGTGTCGCGGATCAGCCCCGTCTCGACCGCCGGCTCGCCGAACAGCGACATCCCGCGCGCGATGCAGCTCACGTAGACTCCGCCGCGCGGCTTGCCGCTGAGGCGGCCGCCGAGCTGCGTCAGCATCCGGACGAGGTCTTTTTTCGCGCTTTCAGGGTCGCGGCGGGTGAACATGATCTTGTCGCCCGGCGCCACCTCGGCGGCGAGCGCGATCCAACCCTGGCGCGGGTCGATCCCCATCAGGTTGCGCACGAGGTAGTCGCCAGTGTCGGACCCCGCCACCGGCAGCCCGACAAAGATCGTGCCGCCGAGCCGCCGCAGGTTTTGCGCCAGCTCCGGTCCGATATCCTCAAGGAACACCTCGAGCGCCGGCCGCCCGTCGATCTTGATGACGATGTTGTCTTGCGCCTCGTCGATCGTCCGCACCGGCCCGACCGGCGAACAGCCCTGGGTCAGCGCGGTCGCGACCGACACCGCCGACGACAGCAGCAGCCCCGACATCCCGCCGCCGCCGAGCTCCAGCCCCGCGACCAGCGGCGCGTCGCACTGATGCGACACGAGCCCGCCGACGAGAAACGCGCCGGTCGCGGTGCCGGCGTCGATCGCGGCGCGGGTCAGGTCCGGGCAACGCGGGTCGGCGTGCACGAGGGCGAGCGACGGCTGCACCGCCTCGATCCACTTTGCATGGTCGCGCGGCAGGTCGCGGCCGGGATCGTCGGTCGAGCCGAATACGCGAAAGCTCTCTTCCGGCACGGCCGCGGTCAGCACCGACGCCGCCGGCCGGTCGTAGACCTCATGTCCGGCGGCGCAGATCCCGAGCCCGACGCCGCCGACCCACTCCGCGATCCCGGTGCCTTTCGCCAGCTCGCGCACCAGCCCCGGCAGCGACCCCGCCGCCGGCTCGCTGACATAGACGATGCCCAGCGTCGCGCCCGACGTGTCGCCGAGCCCCGCGAGGCACTTCGCCCCGAGCCCCTGGCCCTCGGCGAAGGCGGAGGCGAACCCGCCGCTCATGATTTCGCCTCCATCAGCCCCGCCGCCAGCTTGGCGACGACCGGCGCGATGCGGTCGACGAGCACGGCGACCCCTTTCCGGTTGGGATGCAGGCCGTCGGGCTGGTTCAGGTCCGGGTTCATCGCCACACCTTCGAGAAAGAACGGGTAGAGCGGCACGTGATGCGCCTTGGCGAGGTCGGTATAGATGCGGTCGAATGCATCCTCGTACCCCTTGCCCCAATTGGGCGGCGCCAGCATCCCGATCAGCAGCAGCTTGGCCCCGCTCGCCTGGATCTTGTCGATCATCTTGTCGAGATTGCCTTTGACCACGGCCGGGTCGGTGCCCCTCAGCGCGTCGTTGGCGCCGAGCGCGAGGATCACCAGATCGGGCTTGTCGCCAAGCGTCCAGTCGAGCCGCGCGAGCCCGCCGGCGGTGGTGTCGCCCGACACCCCGGCATTGGCGACGCGAACGTCCAGCCCACCCTGCTTGAGCTTGGCCTCCAGACGCGCCGGAAACGCCTCGCCCGCCGGCAACCCCAGCCCCGCCGTCAGGCTGTCGCCGATATCGACGATCTCCAGCGTCCGCGCACCCGCCGGCGCCGCCGCCAGCAGCAGCGCAATCGTCGCGAGAGCGAAGCGGTTCATGATTCGTAGACTGGTGAGCGGGAGGGGCAAGGTCAATAAAGGACCGCGGGCGTCCCGCCCGCATCTCTAAAGAAAACTTGCGGGAAAGGACCGCGGGCGTCCCGCCCGCATCTCTCCCGCCCGCATCTCTAAAGAAAACTTGCGGGCGGGACGCCCGCGCTCCCATATCCGCTAGCCATGATCGCTACCCCCCTGATCCGGCTCGACGACATCCGCCTCAGCCTTACCGGCGCGGCGGGGCCGGTCGAAATATTGCGCGGCGTGTCGCTGACGGTCGGGGCGGGCGAAACCGTGGCGCTGGTCGGCCCGTCCGGTTCGGGCAAGTCGACGCTGATGATGGTGATGGCGGGCCTCGAACGCCCGAGCGCCGGGCACGTCGAGCTCGCCGGCCAAGACCTCGCCGCGCTGGACGAAGACGGGCTAGCCCGCCTCCGCCGTACCCGGATCGGCATCGTCTTCCAGGGCTTCCACCTGTTGCCGACGATGACCGCGCTCGAAAACGTCGCGATCCCGCTGGAGCTCGGCGGCGACCGGGACGCCTTCGCCGCGGCCGAGGCGGCGCTGTCCCGCGTCGGGCTCGGCCACCGCGTCGGCCACTACCCGGGCGAATTGTCGGGTGGCGAGCAGCAGCGCGTCGCCATCGCCCGCGCCTTCGCCGCCCGTCCCGCCCTGATTCTCGCCGACGAGCCGACCGGCAACCTCGACGGCGCCACCGGCCGCCTCGTCATCGACTGCCTGTTCGCCGAGCACGAGCGCAACGGCACCGGCCTCATGCTGATCACCCACGATCCAGCCCTCGCCGATCGCTGCGGGCGGCAAATCCATTTGGCGGATGGACGGATCGTGGAGGATGCACAGAGCCCGGTCTTGCGGCAGGTGCTGTGACGCTAGCGAGCAGCCCAGACTGCTCCCTCTCCGCCCATCGAGGGGAGAGGGTCGGCCGAGGGGAGAGGGTCGGCGTGAGGTGGGCTTGCTCTGAGTCCACCCACCTCACCCTCCCACTTCGTGGGCGCCTCCCTTTCCCCCCAATGGGCGGAGAGGGACTGTAGGCGCCTGCATGATCCGCTACGCCCTGATCCTGGCCACTAGAGAACTCCGCGGCGGCATTCGCGGGTTCCGCGTGTTTCTCGCCTGCCTGTTCGTCGGGGTCGCGGCTATAGCGGCGATCGGGTCGATGAATGCGTCGGTCGTGGCCGGGATCGGCACCAACGCGCGCGTGATCCTCGGCGGCGATGTCGCCGCGCGCCTCTCCTATCGCCCCGCGACCCCGGACGAGCTCGTCTTTCTCCGGGAGAGCGGCCGGCTGTCGCGGATCGTCACGATGCGGGCGATGGCCCGTTCGCTCGACGGCGCGCGGCACAGCCTGATCGAGTTGAAGGCGGTCGACGCCGCCTATCCGCTGACCGGCAGCCTCACCCTGCAACCGCCGCAAACCCCGGCCGAAGCGCTTGCGGATAACGGCGCCGCGGTCGACCCGGAGCTGGCCGAACGGCTCGGCCTCAAGCCTGGCGACAAGTTCAAGATCGGCGCGGCGACGGTAACCCTGCGCGCGACGATCGCCCGCGAACCCAACGCCGCTTTTGGCGAGCTCCCGCTCGGGCCGCACGTCACGATCTCCGAGACGGCCTTCGCCGAGACCAAACTGATCCAGCCCGGCGCGATCGTCGCCTACGATTATCGCCTCGTCCTGCCACCAGGCACCGACCCACAGCAATGGACTGAGACGGCACGAAACAAATTCCCCGATGCCGGCTGGCGTCTCCGCACCGCGCACGACGCCGTGCCGGACCTGCGGCGGTTTTTCGACCGGATCGGGCTGTTCCTGAACCTGGTCGGGGTGACCGCGCTGCTGGTCGGCGGGATCGGCATCGGCAACGCCGTGTCGGGCTATGTCGCCGGCAAGACCCAGGCGATCGCGACGCTCAAATGTCTCGGCGCGCCGGCGCGGCTCGTCTTCGCCGCCTATCTCGCCCAGGTGCTGACGCTCGCGCTCGCCGCGATCGCCGCCGCGCTGTTGTCCGGCGCGCTGATCCCGGCCGGCGCGTCCCGGCTGCTGGCGGGTGTCTTGCCCGTCCGGATGCGCCTCGGCATCTATCCCGAGCCGCTCGCGGTCGCCGCCGCCGCCGGGTTGCTGACGACCCTCGCCTTTTCCCTTTGGCCGCTCGCCGCGATCGGGCGCGTGTCGCCCGGCGCCCTGTTCCGCGAGCCTACCGCGCCGCGCCGGCGGATGATCCCGCCGATGGCGGCGTCGGCCACCGCCCTCGCCGCCACGCTCCTCGCCGCGCTGATCGTGTTGACCGCGCCCGACCGCGGCGTCGCGGCGTGGTACGTCGTCGGCGCGGTAGCCGCGCTGGTGCTGTTCCGGGCCGCCGGCATCGCCATCGAGCGCGGCGCCCGCGCGCTTGGCCGGATCAGGCGGATTGCCGCGCGGCCGATCCTGCGCCTCGCGCTCGCCAATCTGCACCGGCCGGGGGCGCCGACCGGGCGGGCGGTGATCTCGCTCGGCATCGGGCTCACGGTGCTGGTCGCGATCGCCCTCGTCGAAGGCAACCTCGCCCGGGAAATCGACACCAACCTCGCCGAGCACGCGCCCGAGTATTTCGTCATCGACATACAGCCCGGCCAGCTCGCCGGCCTCGGCGCCACGGTCGGCGGCGTCCCCGGCGCCAGCTTCGACCAGGTGCCGATGCTGCGCGCCCGCATCACCAAGCTCAACGGCGTGCCGGTCGAACAGGCCAAAATCGCCGCCCAGGCGCAATGGGCGCTGCGCAGCGACCGGGGCCTCACCTACTCTGCGACCCTGCCGAAAGGGTCGAGCCTCGATTCGGGGAAATGGTGGCCGCCCGACTACCACGGCCCGCCGCTCATCTCGTTCGACGCCGAGCTCGCCCGCGGCATGGGCCTCAAGGTCGGCGACACGCTGACCGTCAACCTGCTCGGCCGCGAGATCACCGCGACGATCGCCAATTTGCGCCGGATCGACTGGACCCGGCTCGGGATCAATTTCGCGATCGTCTTCGCACCCGGCACGCTCGAGGCGGCGCCGCAGACCCATCTCGCCGCGCTCTACGGCACCCCCGCGGCGGCCGAGACTGCGGTGCGCAAGCTCGCCGACCAGTTCCCCAACCTGTCGGCGATCCCGGTGCGCGAGACGCTCGCCGCGGTCGCCCACATCATCGCGACGATCGCCGACGCGATGCGCCTGGTCGCCCTCGTGACGGTGCTGGCGGGGATTCTGGTGCTGGGCGGGGCGATCGCCGCGGGGCATCGCCGCCGCGTCTACGAAGCCGTCGTGCTCAAGGTGCTCGGCGCGACAAGAGGCACCGTAACCGCGGCGTTCCTGATCGAGCACGTGCTGGTCGGCGCCGCCGCGGCGCTCGCGGCCGGAATTATCGGCACCGTCGCCGCCTTTGTCGTCGTGACCGGGCCGATGCGCTCGGAGTGGGTGTTTCTCATCCGGCCGCTGGTGCTAGTCCTGCCGCTCGGCGTTGTGGTCAGCGTCGCGATCGGCTATGCCGGCACCTGGCGCGCGCTCGGCGCCAAGCCGGCGGCGTTCTTGCGAAACGAATAAGCGAGACGCGGCGTGCGGCCGCAGTTTCCTTGTAAAGTACCGGTTTTGTGCCAATATCAGCAGCCGGGGAATCTTCCTCGCTGCTCTCTTTTGGAGGGTACTATGGCTCTCGGTTCGCAGCCCCGCTGGACGGTGCGCACGGCGGACACGCAGGTCGACCTCGATGTCGGGCTGCGGAATTACATGCTTCGCATCTACAACTACATGGCGTCCGGCCTCGCGCTGACCGGGATCGTCGCCTTCGTCGCCGCCAATTCGGGCTTCATCCAGTCGATCTACCGCACACCGGTGATGTGGCTGGTGATCCTGGCGCCGCTCGGCCTCGTGATGCTCTTGTCCTACGGCGTCAATCGGATGAGCGCCGCGGCGACGCAGGGCATCTTCTGGATCTATTCCGGACTTATGGGCCTGTCGATCTCGACGATCTTCCTGGTCTACACGTACCAGAGCATCGCGCGGGTCTTCTTCATCACGGCCGGCACCTTCGCCGCGATGAGCATTTTCGGCTATACGACCCGGCGCGATCTGACCCAGTACGGCTCGTTCCTGTGGATGGGGCTGATCGGGATCATCATCGCCTCGCTCGTCAACATGTTCGTCGCGTCGAGCGCGCTGCAATTCATGATCTCCGTGATCGGGGTCATCGTCTTCACCGGCCTGACCGCGTGGGACACCCAGCAGATCAAGGAGATGTATTTCGAGGGCGATTATGGCGAGGTCGCCAGCAAGAAGGCCGTGATGGGGGCGCTGCGCCTCTACCTCGACTTCATCAACCTGTTCATGATGCTGATGCAATTGATGGGCACCCGCCGGGACTAACCCATACCCCTTCGGCGAAACGGCCGGGCCTCGCGCCCGGCCGTTTTCTTTTGCGCAACCGCGACTTCCGCCGATTCGGCGTTTGACAGCTTGCCCCCGCTCGCTAACATGAGATGCCGGCCTGTTTCGGGGCGGAAAAGGTTCAAGAGGCGACAACAACGCCCTGACGCCCAACGGGAGGATTGCATGCTCGATATCTTGGAGAACCAGAAGAAACTTACGTTCAATCAATGGAAGATAGCCGGCGCCGCGACGTTGGGCGACATGCTCGACTTCTTCGACTTCTTCATGATCAGCTTTGTGCTGGGCTTCGTCGTCAAGAACTGGCACCTGACGTTCGGCCAGTCCGGCGCGATCCTGCTCGCTTCCGGCATCAGCGCGCCGTTCGGCTCGCTGTTCTACGGCTGGCTCGCCGACAAGGTCGGCCGCCGGACCGCGCTGGTCGCCAGCGTCTTGAACGTGTCGGTCGCCACCGGCGCCATGGCGCTGACGCCCGAAGGCGCGTGGATGTACCTGGTCGCCTGCCGCTTTATCGTCGGGTTCGGCGTGACCGGGCTCTACTCGGTCGACATCACGCTGATGCAGGAATTTTCGCCGGCGTCGAAGCGCGGCTGGTTTACCGGAGTGACGACGACGTTGCTTCCGGCCGGCTCGCTGTTCGCGGCGCTCCTCGGCTACTACGCGGCGCCCTATATCGGCTGGCGTGGGATGTGCGCCGTCGGGCTGGTGCCGGCGCTGTTGTGCCTTTACATCCGTCTGTTCGTCCCCGAATCGCCGCATTGGCTGCTGCGCAAGGGTCGGGTCGAGGAGGCGCGCAAGTCGCTCGCCTGGGCGCTGCAGGTCGATCCGGCGAAGATCCCGCTGCCGACGACGCTGCCCCCGATCGAGAAAACCCGCTGGATCGAGCTCTTCAAGTATCCGCGCAACATCGTCGCCGGGTGCCTGACCGGCCTCACCCAGACGGGCGGCGTCGCGCTGTCGTTGTGGATGATCACGCTCTTCATCATGGTGTTGAACATCAGCCCGGGCCAGGCCTCGAAGCTGGCGATCTTCGTCAGCATCGCGGCGATCCTCGGCCGCGCCTTCTGCTCATGGATTTCCGACGCGCTCGGGCGGCGCGGCTCGGGCATCATTAGCTGCGTGGTCTCTGCCCTGTTGATGGCCGGCGCCGGATACCTCCACAGCGTCTACGTCGCCGGCGTGTCGATGTTCTTCGTGATGGTGCTGCTGCAGAATTTCCTCGGCAGCGGCAACTATTCGATCGTCGGCCCGTACATGGGCGAGCTGTGGCCGGCCCGCCTGCGCGGCAGCGGCATGGGGCTCGTCTACGGCGTCGGCAACCTCGGCAAGTTCATCGGTCCCGCCGGGCTGGCATGGATCGCCGGATCGAACAATTTCGTCAAGCCAGAGGCGACGCTCGACGCCCTCGTTCCCGGCTTTCTGTTCTTTGCCTACTGGTACCTGATCGGTGCATTCGCGTTCTGGCTGATCGGCCCCGAGACCAGGAACCGCACGATCGACGATATCGATGCGGAGATGAACAGCATGGTCACCCGCAACCCCGAGGTCGTCTCGGCGGTTTGCGGCATCATCGGCGCGGCGCTCAGCGTTGCCGTCGCACCGTTTGCCCCGTTCGCGATCTTCCTCGCCGTCGGAATGACCGTGGTCCTCCCGAGCGTCGGCGGCGTGCTGATGTTGGTCTGTGCCGCCGGGATGGTCTATGTCGGGCTGATCGCGGCGGGTCCCGGGCTGGTGGGCATCATTTTGAGCGTCATCACCGTCGTGCTGGTTGCAATCTCGGGGATCGCGACGCTGGTCGCGGCATTCGGCAAAACGGCGCCCGCTCACCCCGGCGCGGCGGCGGCGGCCCAATAGGCCAAGTCCCGTCCGCGACCCGTAGCCAATCGGCCGGACCGGGGTCTCGACCTCGGCCCGGCCGACCTTTCTCGGGCGCCCGGCTATGCGTCGATGGCGTTCGCAACAGCAGACAGGAGGCTCCATGCAGCTCTACAACTCGATCGGGCCCAACCCCCGCGCGGTCCGCATGTTCATGGCCGAGCGCGCGGTCGATCTGCCCAAGGTCGAGGTCGATCTGCGCGGCGGCGAGAACCGGCGCGAGCCGTATCTGTCTAAGAACCCGGCCGGGCAATGTCCGGCGCTGGAGCTCGACGACGGCTCCTACATCACCGAAATCACCGCGATCTGCGAGTATCTCGACGAGATCGCGCCGGGACCGTCATTGCTCGGCGCGACGCCCGAGGAAAAGGCCGAGGCCCGCATGTGGGCACGGCGCATCGACCTCAACATCCTCGAGCCGATGGCCAACGGGTTTCGCTTTGGCGCCGGGCTCAAGATGTTCGAGCCCCGCATCCACTGCATCCCGCAGGCCGCCGACGATCTGAAGCAGATCGCGCAGGAGCGGCTTGCCTGGCTCGACGGTCTGATGGCGGGAAAGGACTACATCTGCGGCAAGCGGCTGACACTCGCCGACATCCTGCTTTTCGCCTTTGTCGATTTCTTCAATGGGGTCGATCAGCCGATCGATCCGGACCTGAAGAACATCGTCGCCTGGCACGCCCGCATGAAGGGGCGCGCCAGCGCCAGCGCCTGAGCGGCTAGTTCGAATTCTCCGCGTGCGTGTACCCTGGCATCTGCGGCTGGCGGGCATAGCAGCCCGCGCGCTGCTCGGGTGAAAACCGGATAAAGGCGGGGTCGTGCGCGAGGCAGTTCCGCAGCGCCTCACTCTTGAACGGATCGCCCGGATAGGCATCGCGGACGAATTTGAGCCCGCCAACGCTCAGCAGCAACGCCACGATCCCAAACGTGATACCCAACCGACGAACCAACGACATCAACTCCTCCTCCGGCCGTGGCGTTGCAGCAATTCCGCTGCCCGGGCAGCGGGTTCATGTCGGGCGGATCGTCCCGCCCGGGCAGTCCCGCGCGCCTCGCCACTGCCAAGAAATAGAGCCATCGATCCTTGACGATGACAAGATAAAATTCGAACCAAAGAAGAGATTTATTGGTTAATTCTTTTATCTGTTTCGACCTATTTCGACCCACTACCGAAAATAGATAATGTTCATTACCGATCATAGTTAATTTTTCCTGATCAACTGCCGTGTGGGGCGGCAGGATCGCGGGGGGAAAGCCGGCGTTCCGCGATATTCACGCCGTCGCCGGAGTGCTATGGTGCGCGGGCAAATCGGGCAAGAGGGCACCCATGATCGGCAAGGCCGGTCTCGTCGCGGCCATCGCGATCGCCGCCGTCACATCGGGGCGCCATGTCGATTTGCGCGGGCTCTACGATCAGATGTACCCGGTCAGCACGCTAAAGCGCGACGCGCTCTATCTCTGTCATGAATCCGACCTGACCTTTGTCCGCGCCTCAGGCAGGGACCGGAGCTCTTGCTACTCGAACATGCCGCACGCCATTGCGCTGGCGCTCGGGTTCGTGCATCCGACCAGCGCGCTCGCCGGGCTGTTCGGCGGCGGTTTCGTCGGCACCGGCTCGCTATTGGCCGATGTCGGCCTCGCCTCGCGGGCGGCGATGTCGCGCGAGGCGCCGCTGACCGCGCGCACCGCGCCGGGCAAGGAACCCTGCCGCGGCGCGGTCGCCGGGCTGGCGGAGACGCCGCCGCGCGCGATCGATACCGAGGCGGCACGCTACGCACTGTCCGGCCGGCGCGGCGCCCCGGGGGAAAGCGGAATCGAGCCCGTCGGCATTCCCCGCCAGAGCGATAGCCTGACGTTGCTCGATGACCTCAACCTCGGCGCAACGCCGGCGAAGCAGCTCGCGCCGGCAATCGGCTGCGCGGCGCCAAGCTGACCCCGATTTCTCGCGCGACCTGGTCTTGCGCAACCTGGGCGCGACGATGCTAGGGTCGGGCGCGCGTACCCGCCTGCCCAGCCCCGACGCCACAGGATGACCCAGGAACCGCGCCGCGACCCCGGCCCCGCGCCGGCATCGCCGGTGATGACCCAATACCACGACATCAAGCAGGCGCATCCGGGCTGCCTGCTGTTCTTTCGCATGGGCGATTTCTACGAGCTGTTCTTTGACGACGCGGTCGCCGCCGCGCCGGCGCTCGACATCGCCCTGACCAAGCGCGGCCGGCACGAGGGCGCCGACATCCCGATGTGCGGCGTGCCGGTGCATACCGCCGAAACCTACATGGCCCGCCTCATTCGCGCCGGCTTCAAGGTCGCGATGTGCGAGCAGGTCGAGGACCCCGCGACACAAAAGGCGCGCGGTGCAAAAGGCCCCTTGCGCCGCGCCGTGGTACGCGTCGTCACCGCCGGCACCTTGACCGAGGACGGCCTCCTCGACGCGCGCCGCCACAACTATCTCGCCGGCATCGCCGAGGCCGCCGGCGAATTGGGCCTCGCCTGGCTCGACCTGTCGACCGGCGCCTTCTCGCTCGCCCCGACCACCGAGGCCGCGCTCGGCGCCGACCTCGCCCGCCTCGCCCCGGGCGAGATCCTCATCCCCGAGCGTCTGCTCGAACGCCCGACCTGGTACGAGCTCTTCGCCGACTGGAAACCGGCGCTGACCCCGCTCGCCAACGCGCGCTTCGACAGCGAGACCGGGCGGCGCCGGCTCGAAGGATTTTATGGGGTCAAGGCGCTTGACGGGTTCGGCCAGTTCAGCCGCGCCGAGATCGCCGCCGCCGGCGCCCTCGTCGATTACGTCGGCCAGACCCAGCAGGGCAGCACCCCGCACCTCGAACCGCCGCAGCGCCTCGCCCCCGGCTCGGTCATGCACATCGACGCCGCGACCCGCCGCAACCTCGAACTCGTCACGACCCTGTCGGGCGAACGGCGCGGCAGCCTCCTCTCGGTGATCGACCGCACGCTCACCGCCGCCGGCGCGCGCCTCCTCGCCGACCACCTCGCCGCGCCGCTGACCGACCCCGCCCAGATCGCCGCCCGGCTCGACGCAATCGCCTTCTTCCTCGACCGCGCCGACCTCCGCGCCGATTTGCGCGAGCGCCTGCGCCGCTGCCCCGATATCGAGCGGGCGATGACCCGGCTGACGCTCGGCCGCGGCGGCCCGCGCGACCTCGGCGCCCTCCATGCCGCGATGGAGGCGACCGCGGAATTGCGCCGGATGCTGACGGTCCCGAGCCTTGTCGCCCTCCCCGAACCCCTCGCCGCCGCAGAACGCGGGCTCGGCGAGCACTACGCCCTCGTCGACCGCCTCGGCCGCGCGCTCGCCGTCGACCTGCCGCTCTTCGCCCGCGACGGCGGCTTTATCGCGCCTGGCTACTCGACCGACCTCGACGAATACCGTGAGCTGCGCGACGAAAGCCGCCGCACGATCGCCGCGCTCCAGGCCCGCTATGCCGAGGCGACGAGCGTCGGCTCGCTGCGCATCCGCTACAACAACGTCATCGGCTACTACATCGAGGTGCCCGCCGCGCAGGCCGGCAAGCTCGGCACCGACTACATCCACCGCCAGACGATGGCCGGCGCGATGCGCTACACGACCGTCGAGCTGGGCGAGCTCGAAAGCAAGATCGCCAACGCCGCCGATCGCGCGCTCGCCCTCGAACTCCGCCTCTTCGCCGACCTCGTCGAGGACGTCATGGCCCGCCGCCGCGAGATCGCCGACGCCGCCGCCGCGCTCGCCGTGCTCGACCTCGCCGCCGCCTTTGCCGAGCGCGCCGGCGAAGGCCAGTGGGTCCGGCCCGAGATCGACAGCGGCACCGGGTTCGAGATCGAGGGCGGCCGCCACCCGACCGTCGAGGCCGCGCTCCACGGCACCACCGCCTTCGTCGCCAACGACTGCACCCTCGGCGCGGGCGATTCGAACGGGGGGCGCATCTGGCTCGTCACCGGCCCCAACATGGCCGGCAAGAGCACCTTCCTGCGCCAGAACGCGCTCATCGCGATCCTCGCCCAGATGGGTTCCTACGTGCCGGCCCAATCGGCGCGGATCGGGGTCGTCGATCGCCTCTTCAGCCGCGTCGGCGCCGCCGACGACCTCGCGCGCGGCCGCTCCACCTTCATGGTGGAGATGGTCGAGACCGCCTCGATCCTGAACCAGGCCGGGCCGCACAGCTTTGTGATCCTCGACGAGATCGGCCGCGGCACAGCAACCTATGACGGCCTGTCGATCGCCTGGGCCGCGCTCGAACATTTGCACGAAGTCAATCGCTGCCGCGCCCTGTTCGCGACCCATTTCCACGAGCTGACCGCGCTCGCGCAAAAGCTCCCGGCGCTCGCCTGCCACACCATGCGGGTCAAGGAGTGGCAGGGCGACGTCGTCTTCCTGCACGAGGTCGCGCCCGGCACCGCCGACCGCTCCTACGGTATCCACGTCGCCCGCCTCGCCGGCCTCCCCGACGCCGTCACCGCCCGGGCCGAGGAGGTGCTGACGCTCCTCGAACAAAGCGAAGCCGGCGGCGCCCCCGCCAAACTGATCGACGACCTCCCCCTCTTCCGCGCCGCCGCCAAACCGGCCCCCGCCGTCGCGAGGGAATCAGCCGCCGAAGCCGCGCTAAAGAACATCCGCCCCGACGAGCTGACGCCGCGCGAGGCGCTGGAGGTGCTCTACCGACTAAGGGGATTGCTGGACGAGTAAGGAAGTGCCGCTAATGCAGCAAACGCAGGAGTGCGGCAACGCCGCCCAAGATGGCGACGGTCTGCAAACCGACCGCCCCAAACATCCATTTCAAGATTTCGTTTTTTGCAACTTCGACCTTCGTCGCCATCTCGGCACGCATTTCGCCAAGACGAAGATCGAGTTCTGTGTGCATTTCACCGAGCCGCAAGTCAAGATAATCGCGCGTGACAACGGCATCGCCGATCGTATCGCCGAGCGCCCCCGCCATTTCCTGGGCTTGCCTTGACGGCAGGCCGGCGGCTTCCAGCCGCTGCGCGAGTCTCAGCGTATCGAATGCAATCGCACCCATGACCATCCACACCTAACCAATAACATCCTATGTGCTTTTTTCCGGGCTCGGAATAGCGGCGCGCCCGGGCAATGATAGAATGAGCCCGAACAACCCCTGCAATCGGAGGGACGATGCCACGGGTAAGCGAGATAGAGGATCCGGGCGGCGATCCGGTCCTCAAGGACATCTTTGAGAGGGAGCGGGAGGCTTTCGGCGACCTGCTCAACCCCACCAAGGTGATGGCGCACTGCCCGCCGATCCTGCGCGCGGCAAAGTTGCTCGGCGCCTCGATCGAGCAGTCGGGGCAGCTCCCCAAGGCGCTGCTGGCGCTGGTCAATTTCCGCGTCGCCTCGATCAACGGCTGCCCTTTCTGAGTCGACATCAATTCCTACCGTGTGTTGGAAGGAGATGACGGCGAGGCGAAGTTGCGGGACGCGGCGAACTGGCGCGACAGCGCGCGGTTCAACGAGGAGGAGCAACTCGCGCTCGATTACGCCGAGCGCATGACCACGACGGGCCAGCACGTCGACGATGAATTGTTCGCGCGCATCCAAGCCCACTTCACCGAGGCGCAGATCGTCGAGCTGACCGCGGCGGTCGCGCTCGAAAACTTCCGCAGCAAGTTCAACCCGCCGCTTGGCATTGAGGCGCAGGGTTTCTGCCTGCTCCCCGAACGGTAGGGACTATCCGTAGACGACGGCGACGAGCGCGGTGACCGCCGCCCCGGCGATCACGACCAGCCACGGCGGCACCGCCCACGCGGCGAGTGCGAGAAACGCCGCGATCGCGATCGCGAAGTCGCGCGGGGCAAAGATCGCGCTCGTCCATACCGGGCGGTAGAGCGCCGCGAGGAGGATGCCGACGACCGCGGCGTTGACCCCGCGCAGCGCCGATTGCACGTAGGGCCGCCGCCTGAGCCGGTCCCAATACGGCAGCACCGCGACCAGCAGCAGAAACGACGGCAGAAAGATCGCGACGAGGCAGACGAGCCCGCCGAGCCAGCCGTTCGGCGCCGGCCCCATCACCGTGCCGAGATAGGCGCTGAACGTGAATAGCGGCCCCGGCACCGCCTGCGCCGCGCCGTATCCGGCGAGGAACAGGTCGTTCGACACCCAACCCGGCGGCACCACCTCAGCCTGCAGCAGCGGCAGCACGACATGCCCGCCGCCGAACACCAGCGCGCCCGAGCGGAAGAACGAATCGAACTCGGCGAGCGCCTGGACCGGCACCGCGGCGCGCAATAGGGGCAACCCGATCAGGAGCGCGAAAAACAAGACCGCTGCCATCAACGGCAAGCCGCGCGGCAAGCGGATCGTCATCGGCGAGTGTTCCGGCAGCGGCACATCGCGCAGCAGCCACCACCCCAGCAGCCCGCCGCCGATGATGACTCCGACCTGCCCCGCCGCGCCCGGCTGCGTCAGCACCGAAATCGCCGCGGCGACCGCGATTGTCGCCCGCAGCACGTCGGGGCAGAGGTTCCGCGCCATCCCCCACACTGCGTTGGCGACGACCGCGACCGCGACGATCTTGAGCCCGTGCAGCCACGCCGCCCCGGACAGATCGCCGACCCGCGTCACAACGTAGCCGAACACCACCATGGCCACCGCCGACGGCGTCGTAAACCCGAGCCACGCCGCGACCCCGCCCTTTACGCCGGCGCGCAGGATGCCGATCGAGATGCCGGTCTGGCTGCTCGCCGGGCCGGGCAGGAACTGGCACAGCGCGACGATGTCGGCGAATTCGCTCTCGCCGAGCCAGCGCCGCCGCTCGACGAATTCGCGCCGGAAATAGCCGAGATGCGCGACCGGGCCGCCGAACGAGATCAGCCCCAGCCGCAGGAAGGCGCCGAGAATCTCGGCAAACGACCCTCTCATGCGGTGAGGGAGAGCGCCCGCCCGTCCATGTCGTCGTGGTCCATATGGAGATGGCGCAGCACGCTCGGCGCGATGTCGATCAGCGACGTGGCCTCGCCCCGGGCGCCCGACGCGAACCCGCCGCCCTCGACGATCAGGAACGGCCGCTGCTCGTGTGCCCCGAGCCCGCCATGCTGGCCGAACCCGATTTTGCTTTCGGTGTCGGACGGATCGGCGACGATCCCGCAATACCCGGCGACGCCGTGCGGGTTGACCCGGTCGTCGGCGGCGAGGCTGAGCGCGACCCTGAGCGCCGTGTCGGTCGGGAGGTCGACCGCCGCCAGCTCGTCGTCGGCGACGACGCGCCCGGCCCATTCGTGCTGCGCCAACAGCCGCGCCACCTCGCGCGAGCGTCCGCGCGCCGCGTCGGAGAAAAAGATCGTCGCCGCCGTCCCCTGCGGCGCTACCACCACATCGTGCGACCCCGGCGCGTCCTTGAGCCCCGCACCGATCAACAGGCCGTCGAGGTCGACCGCCTCGGCGACCGTCTCCATCCCGTGATCCGAGCCGGTGACGAAGAGGATGTCGCCGCCGCCCGGGTCGAGCCGCCGCACGGTCTCGAGCACCTGGCGCACATTGGCGTCGGCCGCGGCGATCGCGGCCCGGTGCTGCGGCGAGCCGAGCGGCGAGTGGTGCCCGGTATAATCCGGCTCGCTGAGCCACATCAGCGCCAGCGCCGGCGCGCGGCCCTCGACGATGTCGGCGCAGAACCGCTCGGTCATCGCCTTGTCGCCGGCGATGCCCTTTTTGAGGCGCGCGCTGGCCGCATCCTCAAACGGCTTGTTGCCCGGGCCATAGCTGCCCGCCGAGTGATAGACAAACCCGTGTCCGTCCGGGTCCTGGAAATAGGCCGCGCCCGGCGACACGTTCGAGCACAGGATCGAATCCTCGCCATGCCACCGCAGCCGCTCGGCCAATGTCGGCACATGCAGCGTGCGCCCGGTCGCGCGGCGCATCCGGTCGCGAAAATCGGGGGCGCCGACATTGCGGCAGACGAGCCCCTTGCCCTCGTCGAGCGCCATCGTGTTGCCGGTGAGCCCATGCCGCGCCGGCAGGCACCCGGTCGCGATCGACGCCGAGCTCGCCCGCGTCGTCGACGGAAAGACGCTGCTGTGCCGGGTGAACCGCGCCGCCCGCAGGCCCAGCTCATAAAGGAACGGCGTGTCCTCGGGGCCGATCAGATCGGCGCGCAGGCTGTCGCAGACCACGATGACGACGCGCGCGTTCCCGGCCATCTCACCCCCCATCCGTTCCATGCGCTGTCATTGCGAGGAGCGCAGCGACGCGGCAATCTCGATCGGAGTGCGCGCCCCGCCCGAGAGTGCTTCGCCGCGCTCGCAATGACAGACCGCGAGACATGCTCTAAGTGCCATTCAGGGCATAATCGAAGATATCGAAATTCCGCAGCCGAGACGATCCCGCCTTGGCGCGATATTCGGCGTTGAGCGGGTGCGACAGCACAAACGGCACGATTTGCTCGCCGCGCCCGCCATGCGACCGCAGCCGGTGCCCCGCCAGCTCGGACACATCATGCTCCGCCGCCGTCGCGCCGAGCACCGTGTTGCGGTCGCCGGTCACGACCAGATCGGCCTCGCGGTCCCACGGCAACTCGAACCGCGCGGAGGCCTCGTCGCGCCCCACCACCTCGTCTATGCCGGGGAGCTCCCGCAGCGCCGCCGCCAGCGCCTCGACCGACGCGGCGCCCTTGCGCTCATCCTTGCGATAGACCCGCACGAACGACCCGAGCGCCCCGTGATGCCGCACGAACGGGTCGGTGATCGGGCAGATCACCCGCACCGAGCCGGCGCCGAACTTCGCGTTGAGCAAATCCTCGACCAGGATCAAATGCGGCTCGCCACCCGGCAGCGCCTTGTCGTTCATGCCGTGATCGGCGGTCATCCCGACGATGCAGCCGAGCTCCACCAGCCGTGCCACCCGCGCGTCGAGCGCCTGGTGAAACGCCAGGGCCTCCGCCTCGTCCGGCGCGTGCCCGTGCTGCACGTAATCCGACAGCGACAGATACAGCAGCCGCGCCCGCCCCGCCTCGACCAGCCTGATCCCGGCATCGAGCACGAATAGCGACAGATCGGCCGAATACATGTCGGGCCGCGCCCGCCCGACCATCGCCTCGGTCTCGGCATCCGCCTTCTCCGACGAAAAGCAGACGCCCTCCATCCGATACCCGAGCATCCGGCGGAGCTTGTCCTTCGCCGTCACCGCCGCGGTCGCCACGCCGGCGCGCGACATCAGCGCGAGCAGCGTGTCGCTGCGCATCAATTCCGGGTCGGTCATCATGATCTCGGCGCCGGTGTCGCGGTCGAGCATGAAATTGCCCGATATTCCGTGCCGCGCCGGCGCGACGCCGGTGACGATCGAGACGTTGTTGGGATTGGTAAAGGTTGGCATGGCCGCGTCGGCGAGCGCATAGAACCCGCCATCCCGGCACCGCGCCAGCGCCGGCAGCATCCCGGCCGCAAACCCCGCCTCGAGATAGGACGGGTCGCACCCGTCCGCGCAGATCACCGCGGTCGGCCGCGCCGGGTGGCGATAGGTGCGGCCGTTGAGCTCGATCGTATCCATGCGCCGCTATCCCTCCATGGCCTCCGCTTCCCGTATATATACGGCATCGGGGGAGAGCGGCGTGGCGAAAGGCGAGGACCTGACCGTCGAATGGCGGCAATTCGACGACATCCCGGCGCCGCTCCTCTACGAGCTGCTGCGTTTCCGCCAGGCGATCTTCGTCGTCGAGCAGAAATCGCCTTACGAAGACCTCGACACCCGCGACCACGGCGCGTCGCATCTGCTGCTACGCATCGACGGCCAGCTCGCCGGCTACCTCCGCGTCATCCCCGAAAAGGGCCTAATCCGCATCGGCCGCGTCGCCGTCGCGCCCGCCCATCGCGGCCGGGGTCTCGCCCGCAAAATGATGGAAGCCGCCTTCGCTCGCCACCCCGACACCGCCGTCGCGATCAGCGCCCAAACCTACCTCGCGCCGTTCTATACGAGCCTCGGCTTCACCCCGACCTCACCCGAATACGACGACACCGGGGTGCCGCATATCGATATGGTGAGACCGGGCAGCTGATCGTTACCCAGCAACCGTGATCCCATACCCGTCATCCCGGCGAAGGCCGGGACCCACCGGTGAAGCGCTCGGACGGCTGAAAGGTGGGTCCCGGCCTGCGCCGGGATGACGGTGTTAAGGGCAATGACGAGGTTAGGAGCGGGAGATTACCCCCGCCGCTCCGGCGGCAGCACCTCCGGCGCCAGAATCTGGTCGATCAGGTGCTCGCGGCGGATGTCGGCCAGATGCGCGCGTTTTTCGTCGGCGGTGAGGCGGGTGCCGATGCCCTGGGTCATCAGCAGCAGCAGCGAGCGGTCGCTGAGCCCGAGCCAGTACTCGCGGCGGGTCAGCTTGTCGTCGCCGTCGCGGGTGAACGGATCTTCCTCGTAGCCGTCGAGCGGCGGGCGGTAGAATTGCGGCATCGCCCCTTATTGTCATTGCGAGCGCCCGAGGGCAAGGCCAATCCGGGGAGCCTATCCCCATCCGCCCGGCACGAGAGCGTGGGGTTCAGTTCTGTGCTGACAGGCGCCTCGCAATGACAACTAGGAGGCTTGCGTGCGGGGCGGGTGACGGCGAAAGCAATTTCGCCCATGGTCGGGTCAATGAGCGAGGGCGCCCAACCTTCCCGCCGCGCCGGCCAGAACTGGCTGATTCTGCTCGGCGCCTTTACCGCGTTCACGATCAGCGCCGGGATCATGCACGCCTATACGGTGTACCTGATCGCGTTCATCGACGCGTTCGGCTGGAGCCGCGCCGAGACCTCGGTGGCCTATTCGACCTCGCAACTCGTCGCCGGCGGAACCTCGCCGTTTGTCGGCGCCCTCGTCGACCGGCTCGGCCCCCGACGCCTCCTCTTCATCGGCGGCGCGCTGCTGGTGACGGGACTGCTCGCCGCCTCGGCGATCAACGCGTTGTGGCAGATCATCGCCCTCTACGGCGTGGTGATGACGCTGGGTGCGAACTGTCTCGGGCTCGTCGTCTTCGTGCCGATCCTGTCGCGGCGATTCGTGCGGCATCGCGGCATGGCGATCTCGGTCGTCCAATCGGCCAACGGCCTTGCCCGCGCGATCTCGGCGCCGGTGATCACGGCGCTGATCGCCGGCATCGGCTGGCGCACGACCTATCTCGTCCAGGCCGCGTTTATCGCCGTCGCCATCCTGCCGCTGGCCGCCGTGTTCCGGCGCAGCGAGCGTCCACTCCCGGAAAACGCCTCGGCATCCCGTCCAACCCATGCCCCGACGCCGCCGGTGCTCCAAGGCTGGACGCTGGGCGAGGCGATCCGCACGCCGCATTTCTGGCTGCTCTTCGCGGTCTATCTCTTCACCGGGCTCGGCAGTTTTTTCGTCTCGCTGCACCAGCTCGCCTTTGCGATCGACATCGGGTTCGACCCGCTCTACGCCGCAAGCGTCCTCGGCACCGGCGCGCTGTTCGCGGTTGCCGGCACGATCGTCACCGGCACGCTGTCCGACTATATCGGCCGGGAGCTGTCGGCCATCCTCGCCTACGGGTTCTCGATCGTCGGCGTCGCCTGCGCGCTGATGATCCACAGCCCCGACCAGCACCTGCTGCTGTGGCTGCACGCGTGCTTTTTCGGGCTGACCTGGGGCGCGCGCGGGCCGGCGATCACGGCCAAGACGGCCGATCTCTTTCCCGGCCCCCGCCTCGGCACGATCCTCGGCGTCATCACGATCGGCAGCGGGGTCGGCGCGGCGGTCGGGTCGTGGGCGGCCGGGTTCATCTTCGACCTGTCGGGCAGCTACCGCCTCGCCTTCATCCTATCGATCGCGTCCTATCTCGGCGGCTGCGTCGCGTTCTGGTCGCTGCGCCGCCCGCCCGCCCGACGCGCGTGAACCGGTAGGGCGGAAAAGCGGAGCGCATTCCGCCAGCGGCGGCGTTCGGTAGTCGGCGGATTACGCTTCGCTTTTCCGCCCTACGCGGGCTTCCTGACCAGCGCCTCGACCGTCGCGCCGCGCCCTTCCTCCATGTTGCGGGCCGAGTTGATCTGCATCTCGACCAGCCGCTCGCCAACGATCAGATGGGTGCCCAGCCGGGGCGGACCGTCGCGTTCGAGCCGCTCGCGGTTGCGGATCGTCCCCGGCAAGGTTTCGGCCGTCGTGTCGCGAAACTCGACGATCTCGAACCCGGCGGTGACGAGGTCCGTCCGCATCGCCTCGGGCGGCACCAGAAAGCTGGTCGCCGCCGTTTCCGCCCACGGCACCGGAAAGCGGAAAGCGCCCTTGCCGGCCCCGGCGCAGAGGTTCGACAACGCCAGCCGCCCGCCCGGCTTCAGCGCGCGGAATGCCTCGCGATACATGCCGAGCTTGTCCTCGATGTTCATCACGACGTTCTGCGAATAGGCGCAGTCGAACGCCCCGTCCGGCACCGGCAGCGCCAGCGCGCTGCCTTCGATGATCGTCACCCGGTCGCCGAGCCCGGTCGCCGCGATCAATTCCCGCGCCGCCTCGCAAAACAGCGGCGTCAGGTCGACCCCCGTCACATGGCACCCGCATTTCGCCGCGATCCACCGCGCCGGTCCGCCGATGCCGCTGCCGATATCGAGCACTGCCTCGTGCGGCTGCGGCTTCAGCGATTCGACGAGTTCCTGCGTCGCGGCGATGCCGCGGCCGTGGAAATGGTCCATGACCGACAGCGCGTCGACCGTGACCGGCGCGTCGGCCCCGTTGACTGCCCGCAGCGCCACGAGGATGCGTTCGGCGATGCCTTCGTTGCCGTAATGCCGCGCGACCGGATTGTCGGCCATGAATTTCTCCCGCTTGGATTTGTCATGCTAACCCCGCAGAGTGGCCCCAGCCACCCCAACAGCCATCTCAGCGGGAGAGAAGCCATGAAGATCGAACGGATTCAGCCGCCGGGCGTGAACGTGCGGATGCAGGAGGGCAAGGCCGCCTATACCCACACCGTCACCGTCGCCGGGCCGGGCAAGATGATCTACATCGCCGGCCAGCTCGCCCGCGACGCCGACGGCAACATCGTCGGCCCCGGCGACATGCGCGCGCAGCTCGAACAGACCTTCAAGAACCTCGATGCCTGCCTCAAGGCCGCCGGCGCGACCTGGGCCGACGTGGTCAAAACCAACACCTTCGTCACCGATTACGAGGCGTTCTCGAAGTGCCGCGAGGTGCGGATGCGCTATTTCGGCGTCGCCATCCCGACCAGCACGACGATCCAGATCAGCCGCCTCGCCCAGCCCGAAGCGATGGTCGAGATCGAGATGATCGCGGCGATCGAGTAGGCGCTACTTCGGCTCCTTCGTCCCCCCGACCGCCTCGTAGATGCGCTCGTCGTAGAGCGCGCCGGCGTTGGGCGTCAGCTTGCTGCGGAACGCCTTGGTGTGGTCGGCGGTGGAGTAGGCGACGCGCGCATCCTTGTCGCGCCACGCCTCGAACAGCGTCATGTGGTTGGCGCGGTTGGCCTGGGTCAATGCGTTGAAGAAGAAATTGCCGTCATCCTTGCGGGCGGCGGCGGCGAGTTCCTTGACCAGCGCGACGGCCTCGTCCTTGCCGCTCGGGATCACGTCGACATGGGTCAGCACGAACACCTTGCCCTTCGCCCCCTCCGGCGCCGGCGCGACATCGAGCTCGATGCTGAGCCGCGGGTCGGGTGGGGCGATCAGATAGGGCTGGAGCTGCTCGACCAGCGCCTTTGACGCCGACGCGTGAGCGTCGAGCGCGGCCTTGTCCTTCCACGCCTCGACCGTCGCGAACCGCCCCGGCCGCTCGTGCTCGCGCAGCGCGAGGAACGCCGTGTTGCCGGCGGCCTGGCGCGTGTCCTTGGTGTAGCGGCGCAGGATGCTCCCGGTCTTGCCGGCGGCGGCCGGGTCGACCTCGATATAGGTCACGACATAGGCCGTGCCGGTGATCGCCGGCGGGGCCGGAGCGGGCGCGGGCGGCGACGGCGACTGCGCCGAAGCAGGCCCCGCCCAAGCCATCAGCGCGAAAGCCAGGAACGAAACAAACGCGCCGTGTCGGATCATTGGAAGCCTCCTGAATTCGATCGTCATCCCGGCGGAGGCCGGGACCCAACTTCTCCGGTTCTCGATCGGTTGACCGGTGGGTCCCGGCCTGCGCCGGGATGACGGAGTGAGTGTTTCGTCCCCGGCTAGCCCTGCGGGCGATGGCGCTTGACCGCCTCGGGGTTGGTCGAGTCGGCGCCCATGTAGACCCCGCGCTCCCAGCTCCGCTTGAGCGGGTCCGAGACCTTGAGCGACATGCGGCCGACATGCTGCACCTCGATCTCGACCGTCTCGCCGTCCTGCAGCGCGCCGAGCCCTTCGTGGTTGGTGCCGCAGGCGATGAGGTCGCCGGAATTCAATGTCATCACGGTCGAGGCAAACTCGACCAGCTCCGGCACCCGGTGCTCCATGTCGTCGGTGTTGTAGTGGTGGCGGAGCTGCCCGTCGTTCCAGAACCGCACGACCACGTCGTTGGGCTCGGGGATTTCGTCCGCGGTGGTGATGCACGGCCCGATCGGCGCGAACGTGTCGAACGACTTGCCGAGCCAGCTCCCCGCCTTCCAGGTGCGCCGCCCCTCGCCGCGCGCCGACACGTCGATGAGCCCGGTATAACCAAAGACGGCGCTCCGCCAATCCTTCTGCGCCACCTTCTTCACCGGCCCCTTGATGACCAGCGCCAATTCGGCCTCGTGCATGAATATCCATGGTTCGGTCATGTCGGGCAGCACGATCGTGTCGCCCGGCCCGACCACCGCCTCGGGGTTCTTCAGGAACATGTTGAGCGCCCGCGCCTCGCGCTGCGCGTGCTCCCAGTAATTGGCGATGCAGCACAAAATCTTGCCCGGCCTCGGCAGCGGCGGGTGCAAGCGTACCGACCCGAGCGGCACCGCCTCCCCCTCCGCCGCGAGCTTGTCGAGCGCCGGCCGCAGCCGGTCGAACCCGTCGATGAGCCCCTGCATCGTCAGCTGCGGCGTATACCCCTTCGCCACCGCACCCGAGACATCGACCACCCCGCGCTCGGTCAAGACGCCGGGAACCGGCTCGCCAGCCTTGTCGAACAGCACCAGCCTCACGACATCCTCCCCGCCCGATCCCTCATGGGTTGCGGGGAGTTTAGAGCTTCGGCGGTGCGATTAGGTAGCGCAAAGGACGCGACCTCTTTCCATCGTTATCTCTCGCGCGTTTGAACCGTGGGTCCCGGCCTGCGCCGGGATGACGACGAGAGAAAGCAGCTCATCCCACGACAGCCCGTGAAACTGCGCTAAACTCACTCTCCGCACCCTGAGAGTGCCAGCCATGCGCCAATCGGACGCGCGGAGCGCAATAATGCTTTCACCACAGAGGCAGTGAGGCACAGAGGAGGAAGCCAAATCTTCTCACCGCCTCACTGCCTCTGTGGTGAATTAATGGGCCGCCGACATGAGCAAAGCCTTCACCAAGGAAGACACCGAGACCGAGGATGATCTCCCCGACGAGCCCGTCGCGCTCCCCGCCGGGGCGAAGAACTACATCACCCCCGCCGGCTTCCAGCGCCTGCAGGACGAGTTGAGGCACCTGCACAGTGTCGAGCGCCCCAAGGTCGTCGAGGTGGTGTCGTGGGCCGCCGGCAACGGCGACCGCTCGGAAAACGGCGACTACCTCTATGGCAAAAAGCGTCTGCGCGAGATCGACCGCCGCCTGCGCTTTCTGTCAAAGCGCCTGGAGATGGCCGAGGTCGTCGACCCAGCCCGCCAATCCCACCTCGACCGCATCTTCTTCGGCGCTACCGTCACCTACGACAACGGCAAGACCGAGCGCACGATCACGATCGTCGGCGTCGACGAAACCGACGCCGAAAGCGGCCGCGTAAGCTGGCTCTCCCCGATCGCGCGCGCGCTCATGAAGGCGCAAGAGGGCGACGTGGTCGCGCTTAAAAGCCCGGCGGGGATCGAGCAGGTCGAGGTGCTGCAAATCAGGTACGGAGCGTAGGACACCTCGCTACAGCGATGATCCGGTGAATTGGAGAACCGCTGAACCCTCCGCGGTGGCGCTGGGGCAGCGCGATCCCCCTTGCCTCCCGCCCCGCGTCCCGCTATACGCTGCGCCCCATGACGCAGGTCACGGGCGCTGGTGCCCGGCTCTCCACGCGATTTTGGTACCGTCGGTACAGTCCGGCGGCCTAGGAGCGCGTTTGCGTTTTCCCCGAAGCCGCCCGACCGAGGCGGCTTTCGTGTTTCATGGTCATGCATGATCCCGTTGTCGCCCAGGTGGAGTGGCCTCCAACCCTGAGGTGTTTGATGTCCAAGCCGACTCTCGACTTAAAGCGGCCCCTGCGCCAAGGTGGTGCGCGATGAGCGATACCTGGACCCTGTCGAGCTGGCGCGACCGGCCGATCCGCCAAGTTCCCGGCTATGCCGATGCAGGCGCCTTGCGCCGCGTCGAGGACACGCTGCGCAACTACCCGCCCCTCGTTTTCGCCGGCGAGGCCCGGCGCTTGAAGGAGCGGCTGGCGGCGGTCGCGAACGGCAAGGCGTTCCTGCTGCTGGGCGGCGATTGCGCCGAGAGCTTCGCCGAATTCCACCCCAACAACATCCGCGACATGTTCAAGGTGCTGCTGCAGATGGCGGTGGTGCTGACTTTCGGCGGCGGGGTGCCGGTGGTCAAGGTCGGACGGCTCGCCGGGCAATTCGCCAAGCCGCGCTCGTCCGACGTGGAAAAGCAGGGCGAGGTGACGCTGCCGTCCTATCGCGGCGACATCATCAACGGCCTCGATTTCGACGCCGCCGGGCGCGAGCCCGACCCGCAGCGGATGATCCAGGCCTACAGCCAATCGGCGGCGACGCTGAACCTGCTGCGAGCCTTCGCCCAGGGCGGCTATGCCGATCTCCACCGCGTCCACGCCTGGAACCAGGATTTCGTCGCCGAGTCGCGCCAGGGCGCGCGCTACAAGGCGCTCGCC
The DNA here is from genome assembly GCA_036268075.1 of Allostellaceae bacterium. GTDB lineage: Bacteria > Pseudomonadota > Alphaproteobacteria > ATCC43930 > CGMCC-115725 > DATARH01. The sequence goes on from DATAUV010000053.1 coordinate 28,884, forward strand.
GACCGGCTCACCGAGACGCTCGATTTCATGGCGGCGTGCGGCCTCAATTCCGATACCACGCCGCAGATCCGCGAGACCGAGTTCTACACCGCGCATGAAGGCCTGTTCCTCTCCTACGAGGAGGCGCTGACCCGCGTCGACTCGACCACCGACGAGGAATACGACTGCTCGGCCCATCTCGTCTGGATCGGCGACCGCACCCGCCAGCTCGACGGCGCCCATGTCGAGTTCATGCGCGGGATCAAGAACCCGGTCGGGATGAAATGCGGGCCGTCGCTCGAATCCGACGACCTGCTGCGGCTGACCGACCGCCTCAACCCGGAGAACGAGCCGGGGCGGCTCACGCTGATCACCCGGATGGGCTGGGACAAGGTCGAGGACAAGCTGCCGCCCCTCTTGCGTGCGGTGAAACGCGAGGGACGGCAAGTCGTGTGGTGCATCGACCCGATGCACGGCAACACGACGACCGCCGCGAACGGGCTCAAGACCCGGAACTTCGACCGCATCCTCAACGAATTGCACGGCGCCTTCGCGGTCCACGCGGCCGAGGGAACCCACGCCGGCGGGGTACATTTCGAGCTGACCGGCCAGAACGTCACCGAATGCACCGGCGGCGCGCAGCGGATCAGCGAGGACGGGCTCAGCGCCAACTACCTGACCCATTGCGACCCGCGGCTCAACGCCAGCCAGGCCCTCGAACTCGCGTTCGAGATCGCCGAGGCGCTGAAGGGTGCGCGCACCGGCAAGGGCATGCCGGGGCCGAGCGCGATGGCGGCGAAGTAGGGGGCCTGCGGTGGCGGCGATGGACGAGGGAGCGCTGGCGGCGCGTACCGACAGCTACTTCCTGAAGACCAAGGCGATCGTCGAGCGGTTCGGCGATCGCACCGCCACCTACGCGGTGTTCATGCGTCGCCCGGTGATCTGCACGCCGCGCCTCGCGGTCGAGTTCCTCGAGGAGCAGGCGAAATCGCGCGGCGTCAACTTCGAGATCGAGCTGATGCGGTCCGAGGGCGAGGCGGTCGGCGCGGGCGAGCCGCTGATGTACGTGACCGGCCCGCTCTATCACCTCGTCGACCTCGAAACGCTGCTGTTGCAAAAGATCGGGCCGGCTTGTGTCGCGGCATATAACGCCTCGGCGATGTGCTCGGAACTGCCGGGGGTCGCGTTTCTGGCGATGGATGCGCGGCACTGCGCCGGCGGCGACATGCAGGCGATGATGGCCTATGCCGCGTCGGTCGGCTCGGCCCATGCGAAAAAACTGGTCGGCGCTGTCGGGTTCGTCGGCTGCGCCACCGACGCGACCGCGCATTTTTTCGGTATGGCGAAAGGGCTCGGCACGATGCCGCATGCCCTCATCGGCTATGCCGGCTCGACCGTGCGCGCGGCCGAGATGTACCACGAGACCTTCCCAGCCGAGAATCTGACCGTCCTGATCGATTATTTCGGCACGGAAACGACCGACTCGGTCGCCTGCGCCCGGCGCTTTCCGGAGCTGGCCGCCGAGGGGCGGCTGTCGCTGCGGATGGACACGCCGGGCGGGCGCTATTGCGAGGGGCTCGACCTCGGCCGCTCCTACGCGATCCTCGCCGAGCACGCGCCGCAATCGATCCGCGGCTACCGTACCGAGGAGGAGCTGCGCTACCTCGTCGGCACCGGCGTTACCGCGGCGGCGTTGTGGCGGCTCCGGCTGGTGCTGGACGAGGCCGGGTTCCCACGGGTCAAGATCGTCGCCAGCTCCGGCTTCGGACCGGCCAAGTGCCGCATGATGGCGGCGGCGCGGGCGCCGATCGACGTGATCGGCACCGGCTCGTACCTGCCCGAGCAATGGACCGAAACCTACGCGACGGCCGACATCGTCGCCTATGACGGCAAGCCGATGGTCAAGGTCGGCCGCGAGTTCCTGCTGCGCCAGCGCTGACCGGAACCTCCGCGTCATGCGAGGGTTCTTCACCCGGCGTCACGCGGGGATGATGCTGTTCCGGGTCGGCATGCCGGAAACGAAGGGCATTCGGTGAGTTCCGCCGTCAAGGTCGCCGCGATCGCGATCTTCGCGGCGACCTATCTCGTCATCGCGGTCGGAAAGCTGCCCGGGTTGCGACTGGACCGCGCCGGTGCGGCGCTGGTGGGCGCGGCGCTGATGCTGGCGGCGGGGGTGCTGTCGGTCGACGAGGCGGCACAGGCCGTCGATCTCGGCACGCTCGCGCTCCTCCTCGGGCTGATGATCGTCGTCGCGAATCTGCGGCTCGCCGGGGTCTTCCGCCTGGTCAATTCCTGGATGGTGGCCGGGGCGCGCCATCCGCTGCCCCTGCTGGCGGCGGTGACCTTGAGCGCCGGCATCCTCTCGGCCTTCCTCCTCAACGATGCGATCTGCCTGGTGATGACGCCGCTCGTGCTCGACCTGACCCGCCGGTTGCAGCGCCGGCCCCTGCCGTATCTGCTGGCGGTCGCGATGGCGGCCAATGTCGGCAGCACCGCGACGATCACCGGCAACCCGCAGAACATCCTGGTCGCCGGTTTTTCGCAGATCGGCTATCGCGAATTCGCGGCGCATCTGGCGCCGGTTGCCGGAGCCGGCCTCGTCGCGACGATGGTGCTGATCGCGCTGATGCACCCGGGCGAGTTTTTCACCAGGAGCCGGATGCCGGAAACCCGGGTGCCGGTGCATTTGCACAAGCCCCTCGCGGCAAAGGCCGTGCTGGTGACGGCGCTGATGATGGCCGCGCTGTTCGCCGGCCAGGCGCCGGCCAAGGCGGCGCTAGTCGCGGGCGGCGTGCTGCTGCTGACGCGCGTGGTGCGCAGCGAGCGTATCCACGCAGCGATCGACTGGCCGCTGCTGCTGCTGTTCGCCGGCTTGTTCGTGGTGGTCGCGGGGTTCGAGAAGTCGGTGCTGACCCCCCCGGTCATGCAGGCCATCGCCGGCCTCCATCTCGACCGCGCGCCGGTGCTGACGCTGGTGACGGCGGTCCTCTCCAATCTCGTCAGCAACGTCCCGGCGGTGCTGGTGCTGAAGCCGGTGCTGGCGGGCGCGCCCGACCCGCACCGCGCCTGGCTGATCGTCGCGATGGCCTCGACGCTCGCCGGCAACTTCACGATCCTCGGCTCGGTGGCGAATCTGATCGTCGTCCAGGGCGCACGGGCCGGCGGCGTCGCGATCGGGTTCTGGAGCTATTTCCGGGTGGGTGCGCCGCTGACGATCTTGACGATCCTGTTCGGGCTGTGGTGGCTTGCGGGATGATCTTCACCAGCGAAAGCGGCCTCGCCGATCCCGCCGGCATCCCGGCCTGGGACGAATGGTATCTCGGCCACCTCGCGGCGATGGCGGCGGTGCCGGGCATCGCCTCCGCCCAGCGTTTCCGCGCGCTCGACGACGGTCCGCCGCCGTCCCTCGCGATGTACTCGATCGCCTCGTCCGCGGTGTTCGAGAACGAGCTCTATCTGAAGAGCCGCGGCATGGGCCCGTTCGTGCCGCTGGTCGACCGCCGCCACTACCGCCGCAACCTGTTCGCCGGGCTCGAATTCGCGCCGGCGGTTGCGGACGACGCGATCCTGGCCGTCCTCGACCGCGACACGCCCGACCCGTCCCTGCCCGGCGTGACGTGGCTCGAAACCGTCGGTCTCGACCGTTCGACGGCCTATCGCGGCCTCGCCGTCCTGCCGAGCCGGAATGCGGCGGGGGCGCTCGGCGCCGGTGTCGCGCTGTACGCGCCGAAAACCGCGCGGTATTCGGCGCCGGTGTCGCGCCTCAACGAATTCGGGCAGGGCATCGGCCTGCCGGTCGCGGGCTGGTCGCCGCGTCCGCGCCCGCCGGCGACGCCGCTCGAAGGCCGGTTTTGCCGCGTCCAACCCCTCGACGGCGGGCGCCACGCGACTGCGCTTTTCGACGCCAACGGCGACGACCCGGGCGGCAGCATCTTCACCTATTTCAATTACGGCCCGTTCGCGACCCTCGCCGAGTACCGCGCCTGGATCGACAGCGTCGCCGGCCGCGACAACCCGATGTTCCACGCGATCGTCGACAAAGCCCAAGGGGAGGGTAATGGCGCTGCCGTGGGTGTGTGCAACTACAACAACATCCAGCCGGCGATCGGCTCGATCGAGATGGCCGGCGTCGTGTTCAGCCCGCGCCTCCAGCGCCGCCCAGCCGCGACCGAGGCAATGTACCTGCTGATGCGCCGCGCCTTCGACGAGCTCGGCTATCGCCGCTACGAGTGGAAATGCGACGCGCTCAACCTGCCCTCGCGCGCCGCCGCACACCGCTACGGCTTCCAGTACGAGGGCCTCTTCCGCCAGGCCACGATCACCAAGGGCCGCAACCGCGACACCGCCTGGTTCTCGATCCTCGACAGCGAATGGCCAAAGGTGAAGGCCGGTTTCGAGGCCTGGCTCGATCCGGCGAATTTCGATGCGGATGGGAAGCAGCGCCGCTCCCTGGCGTCATGCCGAGGCGCGTAGGGCGGAAAAGCGAAGCGCATTCCGCCAATGACCCACCCGACGGCGGAATGCGCTGCGCTTTTCCGCCCTACGGTCTTTACGGCTCGCGCTTGAGCCCCTTCTCGGCCAGCGCCGCGAGGTAGTCGCGCCAGCGTTTGGGGTGCTCGACGCCGAGGAGGTAAAGGTAGTCCCACGAATAGATGCCGGTGTCGTGGAGATCGTCGAACTTGATCCGCACCGCGTAATTGCCGACCGGCTCCAAATCCATGATGCCGACATGCGCCCGGCCGGCGATGGTGACCTTCTGATCCGGGCTGTGGCCCTGCACCTCCGCCGACGGGCTTTCGACGCGCAAATACTCGGCGGGCAAGGTAAAGCGCTTGCCGTCGTCGAAGGCGATGTCGAGCTCCTTGGCGGCGCGGCGCAGGCGCAAATCTGTCGGCCAGGGCCTGCTGCTTTTGCTCACAGGGTCGGGCTCACGGCGCCGGCAGCCGCTTTGCCGGCTTTTCGTCGTCGCTCAGGGTGCGGGCCTCGTCGACCAGCATGATCGGGATGCCGTCGCGGATCGGGTAGGCGAGGCCGGCCTCGTCGCTGATCAGCTCCTGCGCCTCGCGGTCGTAGCGCAGCGGCGATTTGGATAGCGGGCAGACGAGGATTTCGAGGAGCTTCGGGTCGATTTCGGCGTGTCCTTCCATCGTCCCCCCCCTTTCGGTAAAATGGCGGCTAGTGGCGGCTCGTGCCCGCAGGCGCGGCGGCGAGCGCGGCCATCTCGACGAGCGCGGTCAGCAGCTCGGCTCGCGCGTCGAAATCGGCGGCTTCGAGCAGCGCCTGCTTTTCGCTCGGTGCGAACGGGCACAGCATCGCGATCGACGACACGAGGTGCTCGGTCGGCGCCTTGTCGATCATGTCCCAGTCGGCCTCTATCTGGCGCTGGCTGAAATAGCCGCGCAATTCGCGGATCAGCCGCAAGCGGTCGAAGCCCGGCTCGGCGGGTGCGAGGTCGCCGCCGAACGCATCCCATTGCGGCGCGACGCGGCGATACCCCGACAGCAGCGGCAATTCCTCGCCGATACGAAACCGCGACACGCCGGTGAGCGTGATCAGGTAGCGGCCGTCATCGGTCTCGGAGAACGAGGTGATGCGGCCGGCGCACCCGACCGGATAGACCGCCGGGTGCATCCCGCCCTCGTGCGGGTCGCTCGGCTGGATCATCCCGATCAGACGCTCGCCGCCGAGCGCGTCCCGCGTCATCGCGAGGTAGCGCGGCTCGAAGATGTTGAGCGGCAGCCGCCCGCGCGGCAGCAGCAACACCCCGGCGAGCGGAAAGATCGGCAGGATCTCGGGGAGGCCACCCGTCTCGCTCGGACCCGACGCCCCGCTCGAACGCGTCTCGCTCATGAGAACATCAGCGACGACAGGCGCCGGCGCGACGACAGGGTCAGCGGGTCGGCCGGCCCCATCGCCTCGAAAAACTTGACGAGCTGCTTGCGTGCCGCCTGCTCGTTCCACTCGCGGTCGCGGCGGAACAGGGTCAGCAATTCGTCGACCGCCGCCTCGCGTTCGCCCGAGCCGAACAATGCCGTCGCCAGTTCGAAGCGGGCGTCGTGGTCGTCCGGGTCCTTGTCGATCCGCGCCCGCAGCTTGCCGGCCGAGCCCATCGCCTTCTGCGCCTGCTCGGCGAGGTCGAGGGCGGTGCGCGCGGCGGCGATGTCGGCGTGGCCGGCGATCTCCTTCGGCGCGCGGTCGAGCGCCTGGTGGGCGCGGTCGAATTCGCCGCGCGCGATCATCGCCTTGGCGAGCCCGCCGATCGCCTCCGGATGTTCGGGCTCGTGCTCCAGGATCTGCGCAAAGATCGCGCCGGCGCTCGCCATGTCGCCGCCCTGCACCGCCTCCTTGGCCATCGCCAGCGCCTCGTCGATCGGCGAGGGGCCGCCGCGGCCGCCGCCGAGCCGGTCGACAAACGCCTTGATCTGGCTTTCCGGCACCGCGCCGACAAACCCGTCGACCGGCCGCCCGTCCTTGAAGGCATAGACCGCCGGGATCGACTGGATGCGCATCTGCTGCGCGATCTCGGGGTTGTCGTCGATGTTGAGCTTGACCATGCGAACCGCGCCGTTGGCGCCGCGCACCACGCGCTCGAGGATCGGCCCGAGCTGCTTGCACGGCCCGCACCACGGCGCCCAGAAATCGACGACGACCGGGATTTCGAACGAGGCGTCGACGACCTCGGCCATGAAATCGGCTGTGCTCACATCCTTGATCGCGACCGCGCCGGCCGTGCCGTTGCCCAAGCCGCCTCCGATCAAAGGTTCATCCGCCATTTGCGCGCCTCCGGGAATTCACCCCACAACATGGCGGCCTGTTGCTCTTTAGACAAGATTGGGCGCTCAAGACAAGATTCGGTCGCGCTCAGGCTCGCCGCCCTCAGGCACGATCGAATCGTGCGAGGTCGAGAACCCGCGGCTCATGCCCGCACGATGCGACAAAGCGCAAAAGGCCGCCGGGCGCGATTGCCGTGGTGCGGTCGTTTTCGAGCGGGTGGTAGTTGAGCGGGTCGTGCGCCAGCATTCCCTCGTCGAGCACGACCGTCACTCGGTGCATCGTGTCGTTGACCAGCGCGAATGGCGTGACGCTCCCCGGCCGCACCCCCAGAACCTCCTGCAACAGCTCGCCGCTGCCGAACGAAAACCGCGGCGCCCCGAGCGCGTCGGCCAGCATCTTCAAATCGGTGCGGCGCTCCTCGAGCATCACCGCCAGCCACAGCCCGCCCTTCTTGTCCTTAAGGAACAGGTTCTTGGTGTGGCCGCCGGGCAGCACCCCCCGCAACGCGACCGCCTCTGCGACGGTAAAGACCGGCGGATGGGCATGAGTCTTGTGCGGGATGCCGAGCGCGTCGAGGCGCGCGAAGAGGTCTTCCGGGGTCGCGGGCATGCGCCCACGATGCGGCGGTCATGCGGCGCGACGCAAGCCCCGAACGCTAACCCTTGCGCACCCCCACCCCAGGCGTGATATGGAACCGGCGGACGCGGGCGTAGCTCAGGGGTAGAGCACGACCTTGCCAAGGTCGGGGTCGAGGGTTCGAATCCCTTCGCCCGCTCCAGATGCTGGCTGAAGCCAGCCGGCAAAGTGCCCTTCGCGGAGGGCACAAAAGTTTGCGATACCAAGCATTACAACGGGCGAGCAGCAAAACGCTGCTACGCCTTGGTCGTGCCGTTCTGTCCGGCGCGCTACAGCGCTGACGGCGCGTGCAACAAGACGTGCAACAAGACGTCCAACAGGGTTTCGCCGCGATGCCTGATTTCCTCACCCGGCGCCGCGGGACGTGGCACTTCGTGCGGCGCGTTCCCGCCGAATTTGTCGATTTCGACAAGCGCGGAATTATCAGGCACTCGACGCGGGTAAAGGTCGCCGACGACCGCACCGGACGACGCGCGATCCGCGTCGCCCAGAAACTCAACCACGAGCTCGAAGGCTTCTGGCGACGGCGGCCAACGGACCGGCGTACGCGGAGTTGAAATCACCGAGGCTGACAGGGTCGATTATGCCGATTGGTGGCGCGAGCGCGTGGTCGGTGGCCTGAAGCTGCGGGGCGAGTCTGAGAATTCACGCAACCCCTTCGAACCGGAATTCATTCAGAATCGACAGTTGGCACCAGGCGCGCTCGACGGATTAAACGAAGCGGACACTGGCATGCGCCTTCCGAGGTAGTGAGCCTCAACGAAAGCGCCCTCCACCTCAATACCAAGATCCCCTACGTCAAGGTGCAGCCGGATGGACGCCGGTTCAAGACTTGAGACTCGGAACGGGAAATACCATCGGTCGGTGTCGCCTTGGCGCGATGCGCGCGGCATGATGCAGTTCAAGCTGTGCCATCGCCGCCGATAGAGCGAAATTCGAATGGAGCATGTTCTTACCGGGAAAATGGGACCACTTTTCCGGAACATGCTCTACGGCGGACGGGATCAACGGGACATACCGCATCGTGATGTTTCCAGTTGAAGTGTAGGCAGCCTCGGTCTCTACCAGTCGAAGCGGAGGTTGAGGGTAGCCCCGACGGAGCTGTACGAGCTCGATAGCTGGGTATCCACAGTTCCGATCACGCTCACGTTTTGGGCGAGATGGTATTGTGCACCCAGATGGAGCACCGCGGCGTCGCTGACGGTGGCCGTGCCGGTCCCGCCGAACGTCAGCGCCGGCAGGGCCACGAGGCTGCGCAAAATGCCCCGGTCCGGCGTGAAATCGTGCATCCAGGCGGCGCGCAGGAATGGCGTGACGACGCCGCCGTTCGGCGCCACCCATTCACCGTCGAGCTGCACGCCGAGATAGGTCGGCAGCGAGTCGATATCGGTCTGCGCGAAGCTCAACCCTCCGCCCACGCTTCCATAGCTTTCGACCGCGGAGCTCTGCTGCACTTGCATCGGCTGGATCGCCGCGAAAGGCGTCGCGTGAGCCCCCGTATGGCCGATATCGACGGAGTACCCGCCCTCCAGCCGGCCGCCGACCATGACATTGCGGAAGCGCGTCGAGCCGCTGAGACCGACGCCGAGCTCGTAGAGATTGCTGTTGTAGTCGGTCGTTCCGGTCCCGCCGAAAGCGATTCCCGATATGTAGCCGGCGCCGATGCGGCCGATGGCATAGAGGTCGAGGCCGTATTCCGGCCCTTGGCCGCTCGCGTTCGGCGAGTTCAGGCCAAATGACGACCACGAGCCGAATACCGCGCCGCCAATCAGGATCGGCGCTCCTTCGACCTCGCTGTCGACGCCGGCCATGCCGCCGAAAACCTGCGTGGACAAGCCGCTGCCGTTGGTGCCCCCGCCTTGCATGGTGACCCAGACATGCGACGCCACGTTATTCTCGACGGGCACCGCGTCGGTCTCGCTGACGGTGCCGGGCATCGACGCGGTCTGGCCGGGCGACCCGCCGTAGAGCCTGCCGAGGCGCCAGCCATCGAGCCGCTGCGTGACCATGTCGGTCGCCCGCGTCGCGACTTCGAACGTCAGCGCCGGCACCGCCGAAGCGCCCTCGCTGCCGACCGTCTGATACGCCTTGTCGAGCGAGGCGGTATCGGGCACCCCGACCAGACCTGCGGTGATCGCCTGTGTCCAGGGAGAGCCGCCGCTGCTCTGCACGATGCCGAGCGCCGTGCCCAATTCCCGGGCGTTCTCGGAGAGGCCGGCCGGGGCAAAATTCGCGGTCGAGGTCAGCCCGAGCGAGTTGCCGTTCGACGTCAGCGAATAGCTGAGGATGGCGCTCGGATTAGGGGTCAGTGTCAGCCCTGCTCCGGTAATGCCGCGGTGGGCGACCACGATATTGCCGAGCGATACGGTCCCCGGCGCGATCTGACCCGCGTTGACCATCACCGGAACGATGCCGCCGGCGAGATTTGCCGCGCCGCTGATGTTGAAGCTGTCAGCGGTCCCGGCGTGCTGATCGATGCGTACCTGCAAGGCGCCGGTCGCCGACTGGATCAGCGATCCGTTGATCTGGACCGTGCCGGTGGTGCCCGCGCCGAGCGCCAGCATGCCGTCGTTCTGCAAGACGCCGGTGCCGCCGAGGTCGAGCGAGGGGCCGGCGATCATCGTGCCGCCGCCGAGATTGTGCAGCAGGTTGGCGCCGCCGGCGACGAGTGAGATCGAGCCCAGGATCGTCCCGCCATTGGTCACGCTCGTGTCGCCCGAGAGGCTGTGGATGACCAGCCCGGCCGCGCCGTCCATCGTCTGCAGCGTGCCGCTGTTGTCGAGCACGTTGGACGGACCGTCGAAAACAACCGCGCTGCCGCCCGCCCCGCCGGTCAGCGTCACGCCCGGTGCGACGTTGAGGGTCGGATCCTCGGCCGAATGGAGATAGGCCGCGTTCGACCCGTTGCCGGAGGCTGTGATCGAGGCGTTGGCGTTGACCGTCACCGCGCCGGCGCCGCCACCCCCGCCGCTGCTCTTCAGTAGCGCGGTCGTCCCGTTCATCACCAGGCCGCCGCCGCCGGCGACGGATTGAGCAACGACGCCGTAAGCCCCCGCTCCCGACGTCGTGACCGGTGCGTTGACGGTCACCGTGACTGCGCCGGCGTTGCCCGTGCCCTTGCCGAAGGTCGACGTGACCGCATTGCCGGTCGAGAGCACGATCCCGCCGCCGCCGCCGACGCTCTGCGCCAGGATGCCGATCGCATTGACCCCGGTGGTCGAGACCGCCGCGTTGCTGGTCACCTTGACGGCGCCGCCATTGGAGCCGCTCGGCGCGCCGCCGAGCGTCGCGCTGCCGCTCGAGACCGCGATCCCGCCACCGCCGCCGACGCTTTGCGCGACAAGCCCGACCGAGGCCTTGCCGGCAGTCGAGATCGCGGCCGCGCTGGTCACCGTGACGGCGCCGCCGTCGCTGCCCGTCGCGCCTCCGAAGATAATGGAGCTGGCGCGGACGAGCGCCAGCCCGCCGCCGCCGCCGACGCTCTGGGCGACGAGGCCGGGCGACAGATCCCCTTTGGTGGCGATGCTGCCGGACGGCGTGACCGTGACGGCGCCCCCGGCATTGCTGGTGCCGCCGGCGCCGGCACTTTGGCCCGCCACCCGGAGCGTACCGGTGAAGACGCTCGACACCGAGGACGCCGCCGCCGCCACTCCGCCGCCACCGCCGACGGACTGGGCCAAAAGTCCGACCGATTGCAACCCGCTCGTCTGGATGCTCGCGGTGCCGGACACGGTGATCGTTTCGCCGAGGCCGGAGCCGCCGTCTTCGCCGAGCTCACCGCTGACGGTGCCGTTGACGACCGCATTGCCCGGCGCGTCGGCAAAGGCGGCGAAGCCGCCGCCCGCGCCGACAGACTGCGCGACGACGCCGAACGAGTTCGCGCCATAGGTGACGATCGTCGCGCCCGATCCGCTGGTCCCCAGCGTCACGGTCACGGCGCGGCCGGCGGCGGCGCCGGACGTGGATTCGAGCTTGAAGGTGGTCGCCAAGGTGCCGGCCGGGCTCGCGTTGGTTGCCGTGTCGTAGCCGCCGTTGTCGCCGATCGATTGCGCGACGACGCCCGAGGCGTTGGCACCGAGCGTGACGATCTGCGGGCTTGCGATGAATACCGACACAGGCTCGCCGCTCGAGTTGTCGCCGGCGGTTCCCATCGTCACCGAATAGGTGCCGTTACCGGCATTGGCGTAGCTGTCGATCACCGCGCCGCCGCCGCCGCCGATCGATTGCGCCAGGATCGCGGTCGCGCCCGCGCCCGCAGTCGAGATCGCCGCGTTCGCCGTCAGGTTCACGACGTTGGAGAAGGCCGTGCCGCTCTTGAAGGTGGACGTCAGCGGCCCGTCAAACCCGAGCGCCGCCCCGCCGCCGCCGCCGATCGATTGCGCCAGGATACCGAGCGCATCGTCGCCGGCCGTGGCGATCGCGGCGTTGCTGGTCACGGCGACCGTACTGTTCCCGTTCGAGCCGCTCGCCGCGCCGCCAAAGCTCAACGCGCCGGTCGAGACGCCGAGCCCGCCGCCGCCGCCGATGCTCTGCGCGACGATCCCGATCGAGCCGCCGCCCGCGGTCTGGATCGCGGCCGAACTCGTCACCGTGACGGCGTTGCCGACGCTTGCCGTCGTGCCGCCGAGAATGAGGTCGCTGGCGCTGAGCTGGCTGAACCCGCCGCCGCCGCCGATCGATTGCGCGACGAGGCCCGGCGAGAGGAACCCGGCGGTGGCGATTTGGCCCGACGGCAAGACCGTGACGTTGCCGCCGCTTTCGCCACTGCCGGTGATCGAGCCGAGCCTGATCGTGCCGGTAAGCACGCTGTCGGACGAGGACGCGGCGGACGCCACGCCGCCGCCGCCGCCGATGCTTTGGGCCAGGATCCCGGTCGATTCCAGGCCGGCGGTTTCGATCACGGTATTCGTGGTCGTCACCGAGACGTCGGTGCCGTATTGACTGACGTCGTTAGCCGAGCTGCCGAGTTCGCCGGTGACCGTACCGTTGGTGACCGAGCCGTCGGCCGACGGGGTCAGCGCCAAAGCGGCTAGACCGCCGCCGCCGCCGATCGACTGCGCCACGATGCCGCTGGCGTTCATCCCTTGAGTCGCGATCGTGCTGAGCGCAGAACTCGTCCCGATTTTTACCGTGACATTTCCGCCGATATTGCCGCCGGTTCCTTTGCCGCCGAGCGTAAAGCTCGTGGCGACGGTCTTGCCGTCGGCCACGCTCGTGCTCGACAGCGCGGCGAGACCGCCGCCGTCACCGATCGCCTGCGCCACGATCGCGCTCGAATTGTCCCCCATCGTCGCGACGGTCGCCGCGCCTCCGGTGACCATGACCGAACCAGGGTAACCGCCGCCGCCGTCCGCGGCCGCATAGCCGAGGGCGAAGTTCGCGGTGACACTGCCGGTGGCGCTCGTGCTCGTGTGGGCAAAGGTCGCGAGGCCGCCCCCACCGCCGATCGACTGGGCCACCACCGCCGGGGCGTTGGCTCCATCGGTGACGATGCTCTGGTTGTAACCGACGGTCACGGTGTTGCCGCCGCCGGCTATACTGGCGGCGCCCAGATCGAACGTCGCGGTGACGCTGCCATTTGAATTGCTCGAATTCTCGGCGGTCCCGGCACCGCCGCCGCCGCCGATCGATTGCGCCAGCACCGCGACCGAACCCACGCCGCCGGTCTCGATCGGGCCGGCCAGGGCAACCGCCACCACGCCACCGAGGTTCTCGCCGCTCCCGGCCGGGCTGCCGAGCCGCATCGTCATGCCGGTGTTGCCGCCGCTGCCGACCGTGTCGCTCGCCGACTCCATCGTGCCGCCGCCGTCGCCCACCGATTGGGCGAGCACGCCGTCGGCGAGTGCCCCGACGGTCTCCACCGCGCCGCCATCTGTCAGCGAGACCGAGCCGCCGCTGGAGCCGGCGCCGTTGGACATGCCGAGCCGGGCGTCGACAAGGTAGCTGCCGTCGCTGGCGTTGGTGACGTAGGAGGCACCATTGCCGCCGCCGCCGCCGACCGATTGCGCGAAAATGCCGGTCGACCCGATGCCGCTGGTCATGAGGTTGGCGGAGGTCGCGACGGTGACATTCCCGCCGGCGCCGCCGCCGCTTGAGGAATTGTCGCCGAGCGCGACCGCGAACGCGACGCCGGCCGTGGCCGAAGCCGTGACGGTCGCACCGCTGATGGTGGCCGAGAGCGTCGGGGTGGTGCCGGAGAGAACGGCCGCCGCGAGCGCGCTGCTGAAGGCGCTGGCGCTGCCGCCGCCGCCGCCGACCGATTGCGCAAAGATGCCGGCCGAGCCGTCGCCCGTCGTGACGATGCTGACGCCCTTGGCGCCGTCGCCGCATTTGTCCGTCGACGGGCTCGGCGACGACGCTGGCGTGATCGTGTCGCAGACATTGACCAGGCCGCCGTTCACGCTGCTCTCGGTGCCGCCGAGCTGGAGGGCATTCGATGTCGCGCCGGCGAGGCCGGCCACCGTGCCCGTATTGCCGGTGAAGGAGCCCGTGCCGCCGCCGCCGCCGCCGACCGATTGCGCGAAAATGCCGGCCGAGTTGACCGAAGAGGTGTCGAGTATGCCGGTATTCGCCACCTCAACCGCACCGCCCGAGCTGCTCCCGCTGCTATTGGCGCCCATCGCGATCGCCACGCTCGATTTGCCGGAATCGGGGTTGAGGGCTCCCGCATTGATGGTGCCGCCGCCGCCGCCGACCGATTGGGCAAGGATCGCCGCGGAGTGGGCGTCGAGCAGGGGGTTTCCGCCGGTCGTGACCGCGCCGGTCGTCGAATCGATCTGTGCGTCGGTGGCGATCGAGCCGCTGTTGGTCACGAAGACGTTGCCGCCGTTTCCGCCCGCGCCGGAGTTGGCGCCGAGACTGAAGGACGTTGCATACCCGCCGTCGGTGCCGGCTTCGCCCGCCAGCCGGCCGGAGGCGTTGGTTCCGGCCTCCGCCGCGGCGGTCAGCACAGTGCCCACGCCACTGCTGTTTCCGACGGTCCCGGTTGACGCGCTCGTCTGCGCCGAGATCGACGAGTTTTCCACCGTGGCCGCCAGATCGGAGATCAGGCTTCCGGTGGTGGCGCCGCCGCCGCCGCCGACCGATTGCGCCACCAAACCGGCCGAGTTCATGCCGTCGCTCAGGATGGTCGCGCTGTTGGTCACGGTGATCGCGCCGCCGGTCCCGCCATTACCGCCGCTGCCGCCTTCCCCGAAGGAAAAGGCGCCGCGGCCGCCGCTCGACGAGGTGAACGCCTGTCCGGCGTTGCCGCCGCCGCCGCCGATCGATTCCGCCTCGATGCCCGGCGCCTCGTTGCTCGCGGTATCGATGAAGTTGGCGGCGGTGACCTTGACGGCGCCGCCGTTGCCGCCGTCACCGCTGCCGCCGCCGATTTCGGCCGAGCCGCTGAACGACGCGTTGGGCTGCGACGTGCTCACCCCGCCATTGCCGCCGCCGCCGCCGATCGACTGCGCGAGGATACCGACGGAATTGGCGCCGAGGCCGGAGGCGCCGGCGATGATCTCGGCCGTGCTGTTGACATCGACCTCACTCGCGTTGCCGCCGCTCCCGCCGCTGCCGCCGATCGCGGTCGCGGCCGCACCGTTCGGAATGGAGGCGAGCCCCTGAATCACCAGATTGACGGGACCGTTGGTCGAATCGAGCTTGTTCGACCCCGACACCACCGTGCTGGCGCTCACCGTAGGAATGGTGACGCCGAACAGCGAGAGGACGTTCACCAACGTCACGGCGGGGGAGAGCGTCGCGTCATGGCTCGCGCCGCCGTTGCCGCCGCCGCCGCCGATCGATTGCGCCAGGATGCCCTGCGAATTGGGCGCGGCCGTCACCAGCTCGCCGCCGGCATCGACCGTCACCGTGCCCGACGTGCCGCCGCTGCCGCCGAAGCCGCCGATCCCCATCGTACTCGCAAACGTGCTGTCGCCGGCCGTGCTGAGCGAATGGCCGCCATTGCCGCCGCCGCCGCCGATCGACTGCGCGTTGATCGCCGCCGACCCGGCGCCGAATGTCATGATCTGGGCGGCGCACGGCGCGGACGGCGCACAGACGACGCCCTGGTTGCTGCTGACCATGACGGCGCCGGCGATGTTGCCGGAGCCGCCGCCGCTGCCGAGCGCGATCGAATTGTTGTCGACATTGTTGCCGCCCGCCGAGGTGAGCGCCGAGCCGCCATTGCCGCCGCTCCCGCCGATCGACTGCGCGAGGATGGCCGCGGAGAGAAAGGCGCCGCCGGGCGCGCCGTTCGCGACCGTGCTGTAGCCGGTAACCAGCGTTCCGGTTTGCGTCACCGTCACGCTGCCGCCGGTGCCGCCCGAGGCACCCTTGCCGCCGACCGCCACCGACATCCCGAGGCTCATGTTTTCGGCGCCGTCGTTGAGGCCGACATCCTCGGTGAAGCTCATGGCCGTCCCGCCGTCGCCGCCGCCGCCGCCGATCGATTGGGCGAGGATCGCGTGCGAGAGGAAACCGTAGGTCTGGATCGCGCCGCTGCTGTCGACGGTGACCGCGTCGGCATTGTTGCCGCTGCCGCCGCTGCCGCCATACGCCGTGCCGATCGCGACGGGCATGTCGCCGAAGGCCGGGGCGCCGGGAACCGGCGTCAGTGTCGTGGCGGAAATCGCCGTTCCGCCCATGCCGCCGCTGCCGCCGATGGAGTTCGCGACGATGCCCGAGGATAGGTCGCCGTAGGTGACGACCGGAGCATACGAATCGACCTCGACGGTGCTGGACTGGGCGCCCGATCCACCGGCGCCGCCGACCGAGGTGTTGAACGACGTGCTTATCGACCCGGCGACGGACGCGCTCATGCCGCCCATGCCGCCGCTGCCCCCGATCGACTCGGCGACGATGCCGGGCGAGAACAGGCCGCTCGTCGTCAGGAATTGCCGGCTCGAGACCTTCACGGCCCCTGACGTCCCGCCGCCGCCCCCTTTGCCGCCGATGCCGACACTGGCCGTGGCGAGCGCGCCGAGCCCGGTCGACACGTCATAGCCGCCGTCGCCGCCCTGCCCGCCGATCGACAGCGCTTCGAGCGCCGGCGACAGGTTCCCCATCGTCATGACCGGCGCGGCGCTCGGCCCGGCGGTGATCGTGACGCTGCCGGCGGTGCCGCCGCTGCCGCCGCCGCCGCCGATGCCGGCCGAGATGCTGGCGACCCCGACCGACCCGCCGACGGCGAACCCGCCCATGCCGCCCGCCCCGCCGATGCTCATGCCGGCGATGCCCGGCGACTCGGCGCCGTAGACGACGATCTGGCCGCTATTGGCGATCGTTACGTCGTGGGCGGTGCCGCCGTCGCCGCCGCTGCCGCCGATCGACAAGGTGCTGGAAGCTTGCCCGACGCCGCCGCTCGCCGCGAAGCCGCCGAAACCGCCGCCGCCGCCGATCGATTGCGCGAGAATGCCGGGCGCGTTGGTGTTGACCGCGAGCAGGCGCGGGTCGGCCTGGCCGGTGATCAGATCGTAGAGCGTGATGACGTCCTGCGGCGCGGTCGACGGCACCGGAACGCCGAGCTCGGTCAGCGCCGCGAGGGTCGCGTTGAGATCGCTCGGCACCGTCGTCGGCAGCACCAGCGTCGGCGTGTTGGACGCCGTCACCAAGATCGCCCCGTAATTGTTGACCATAACGTCCCCGGCCGAACCGCCGCCGGCGCCGCTGCCGCCGATCCCCGCGCCGCCCGTCGTGAACCCGACGGCGCCGCTCACCGAAAAGCCGCCATTGCCGCCGCCGCCGCCGACCGATTGCGCCTCCAGCGCCGGCGCGCCGCCGCCGGTGGTGGTCAGGGCCCCGTAATTCGTGACGGTGACCGTGTCGCCGTCGTTGCCTTTGCCGCCGGAGCCGCCCACGGCGATCGCGCCCGATGCCGTCTCGGACAGCGCGCCCGACAGGCTGAAGCCGCCGTCGCCGCCGCCGCCGCCGATCGACTGCGCCAGGATCGCGCTGGACGCGTACCCGGTCGTCGTAATGGCGCCGCTGCCGAAGCTCGCGTTCACCGAGCCGTTCTCGTTGTAGAGGGAAACCGGCTTGGCCACGCCGCCGGCGCCGCCCGAGCCGCCGACCGCCAGCGACACCGCTATTCCGGTCGAGGCCGCCGCGCTTATCGCCGCGCCCCCCGCGCCGCCGCCGCCGCCGACCGATTCGGCGATGAGCCCCTGCGAGTTGTCGCCTGCGGTGGTGATGTTGCCGCCGGGGTTCTCCAGCACGACGGTTCCGCCGTTGCCGCCGACACCGCCGCTGCCGCCGATGCCGATCGCCAGCGCCGAGCCCGCCGCGACGGCGGTGGCGTCGAACGCGGCACCGCCGCTGCCGCCGCCGCCGCCGACCGATTCCGCGAGCATGCCCGGCGAATTCAGGCCGAGCGTGGTGATCGCCTCGCCGTTGCTGCTGGCATAGACCGTGTTGCCGGTCCCGCCCGGCGCGCCGGACCCGCCGTTCGAGCCGCCGAAGGTGAATTTCGCCGAGGCGACGACGTTGGCCGACAGCGACACCGCATAGCCGCCATTGCCGCCGCCGCCGCCGACCGATTGGGCGATGATCCCCGGAGAACCCGTGCCCGCGGTTGAAATCAGATGGGCGTTATCGTCGGGCGCCGAGGTGAAGACCGGAACAAAGGTAGCGCCGTTCTCGGTTGTGGAGGTTTGGCATGCGCCGGCGCCTTTCGACACCGAACTGAACGTGCTGCAATTCACCGCGACGAAGCCGCCGTCGCCGCCGCTGCCGCCCGAGCCGCCCTGCGACAGCGACGCCCCGCCGATGATCGATGAGTCGAGAGCGACCGAACCGCCGCCGCTGCCGCCGCCGCCGCCGATGGACTGGACCAGAATGGCCGGCGAATTGATTTCGACGGTCGCGACCGAACCCGTGTTGGCCAGGGTGACCGGCCCGCCGATGCCGCCGCTGCCGCCGCTGCCGCCGAGCGCGACCGACGAGCCGTAGATCAGCGCGTCGGAGGTGGCCTTGGCAAAGCCGCCATTGCCGCCGCCGCCGCCGATCGACTGCGCGTAAATGCCGGCGGCGCCGCCGGCCGTGTCGTTGTTCGGGGTCAGCGGCGACACGCATGCGGTACTGGTGCAGATCGATCCCGAGTTGGTGACGTAGACCTCGCCGCCATCACCCCCCTCGCCGCCGCTGCCGCCGATCGCGACGGCGTTCGCGCCGTGCGCGAAGGCCATGCCGCCGTTGCCGCCGCCGCCGCCGATCGATTGGGCGTAGAGGCCGGTCGAGGACGCGTCGTAGACGGCGATGTTGCCGGAATTGGTGACGCTGACTTCGTTGCCGGACCCGGCCGCCCCGCCGCTGGCGCCGAGCGCGTGCAGCCCGGCATTGGCCCCCGCGTTGCCGCCGCCGCCGCCCACGGACTGGGCGAAAATCCCGAAAGCGCCGACCGCGTTGCAGCCGCTGGTCTGGGTCGATCCGCAGTCGGTGTAGCCCGCGGTGCCGACGGTGAGTGCGCCGTGATTGGTGACCCCGACGAACCCGCCATTGCCGCCGTCGCCGCCGCCGCCGCCATATCCTTTCTGGTTCAGACCGGCATCGCCACCGAACCCGCCGACGCTTTGCGCCGCGATCGCGGCGCCGCCCGCGGTGGTGATGTTGCCGTAATTCGTGATCAGCACGTATTTGCCGTCGCCGCCCCCGGCGCCGCTGCCGCCCGGATCCCCCTGGTCGTAGTTCTGGCCGCCGGCGCCGCCGAGCCCGCCGCTGCTTTCCCCGACGATGCCGAAGGCGGTATCGGCCACGTAATCGTTACCACTGCTGTCGGTGTAGACGGCGAGGCCGCCTGCCACATTCACGTTGACTTTGTTGGTGATCGCGACGGTTCCGGCATCTCCGCCCGTACCGGCATCGCCGCCGGGGTGATCCTTGTCGGCGGTCGCGCCGCCGTTGCCGGCGTCGCCGCCGAAGCTCACCCCGACGACCGCGGTGTTCCCGACGGCATAGATCGTGCCCGTCGAGTTGGGATTGACCGTCAGGTTCACGCTCGCACCCGTGCCGCCGTTGCCGCCGTTGCCGCCCGTCCCGCAACCGTTGACCGAGCCGTCGCTGTTGGTCGAGACGCCGCCGCCATCGCCGCCGGCGCCGCCGACACTGCCGGCGACGACGATCGTCCCGTTGAACGGATTGCCGGTCGGCGCATACGTCACGGTTCCCGACGAGGCCGTTCCGTTGGCCCCGTTCGTGCCGCTCGTCGCATGGGTCGGGCAGTCGCTGCCCTTTTCGTGGCTGGGGCTGCCGGCCGTGCCGGAGGCTCCGATGTGGCTTTCGTAGTAGCTGTTCTCGTCGGCGAAATAATTCGGGCCGGTCGTCACCAGCGGCTGCGAGGCCGATTGCGCGAGCGCAGCGCCGGCCCAGCACGAGACCGCGACGGCAGTCGAGACGGCGAGAACCCGCCGCAGCCCATTCGCAAGCCGGTTCATTGGGCGGCTCCGTAAGCGGTGGCGAAGTCGGTCAGCAGGTGCTCGAAGACAAGCGGCCGGCGGTTGGCGGCGACGACCTTGAGGGACATGATCTTGCCCTTCTTCATCGCCGCGACGAGCGCCGGGGTCAGCGCGAGCGTCGCGTAGCAGCCGTTGGCGTCGCAGGACTGCCACGCGAGTTGGGTGGCGTCCCCGCCGTCGATGCTGAGGGCGGCCGCATCCTGCAAGCTCAGGCCAACGGGAAGGTGCATCTGCAGGGTCGGCTGACCGCCGCTGCCCGGGACGTCGATCACCGCGATCGACAGGATCCGGCCGGTATCCTTGGCGAACAGGCGCTGCTCGACCTTGCAGTCCACCGGCGCCGACCGCGCCGACGAAAAGCATGCGACCGTCCAGGCCGGCGAGTTGCCGCCCAGTTTCTCGGGCTCTGATGGGGCGCCGGGCGCAGGGGCCGCTGCCGGCGAGACCGGCGGCGACGTCTCGGCGGCAACCGGGGGCTTTTCTTTCGTCTTACGCTCCGCCGCCACGCCGGCCAGCGAGATGACGCTTGCAGCGATCAGTACCAGGACGGCCGCATGACGCCGCAGTGAACGGCCACCGCGGCGCCGGTTGCTGTTATCCGCTGCCATGCTCCCCGCCTCCCGCCACTTTCACGGCAAAAAGAATAGGCGTAGGCGCGGAAAGCGTTCATCCCATGAATATGGGAGCGTTCGTTTTGTTCAGTACAAGAAATTTTTGATTTCAGTTTTCAATTTCACTTTATCAGAAACGACAGGTTATTCGGCACTATATTCGTGTGCTGTATCCTTTAATCCCGAGAATAGAATTGCTAATTTCGTAGCCAAATTTGTGCCTTATTTCCCTTAATTTAGAGGAAATTCGCTCGTCGGCTATGGGCATGGCCACACGGTGACACGAGAGACAGCCGGAGGCGCCGCGAGTGTTATAAGCACGACGAACGGTCGGGCCATGGAGTTGCCGATGACGGCGCGGCCTGCCCCGGTGCATCCCCTGTCCATGGGATGGCGCGGGGCTTCAAGCGGCGCTACTGCTTTGGGCACGCTCTTCTTCACGCGATCAACGGGCTGGCGGTCAAATTGGGTGAAAATACCAGCGCGCCGCTCATCTCGATCGTTCTCGTAGAGGACGATCCCCCGACACGGGATTTTCTCGCCGCGTCGCTTGCCGCCGGTGAGGGGATGGCGCTGGCGGCGGCCGTGGGCACGCTGGATGAGGCCCGCGGGGTCTTCGCGCATCTGCACCCGTCCGTGCTGATCACCGATCTGAAGCTCCCCGACGGACACGGCACCGAACTGATCCGCGAGGTGCGCCGGCTGTCTCCCGCCACCGAGATCATGGTCATTTCGGTGCTGGGGGACGAGACGACGGTGATGGATGCGCTGCGCGCCGGCGCCTCCGGCTACATCCTTAAGGACGCCCGGCCGGTCAATCTGATCGCGGCCGTGCGCGACTTGGCCGAAGGGCGCTCGCCGATTTCGGCCGCGATCGCCCGCCACATCATCCGCCAAGTCCACGAAGAGCCGGACGTAGCCGCCAAGCCGCCCGAGAGGACGAAACCGCTACTCACTCCGCGCGAGATGGACATCCTGTGGGGCATCGCCAAAGGTTTTACTTATAACGACATCGCCGACCGTCTCGGCATCAGCCGCCAGACGGTACCCAGTTATATCAAAAGCATTTATCGTAAGCTCGAAGTCAATTCACGGAGCGAGGCGGTCTTTACCGCGGTTGAGATGAAGCTGATCAAGCTTTCCGAATGAGCGTCATCGGCGGAATCCTGCAGGCCGCCGCGCCGTTTCGTCCGAGGTTGAGCCGTCGGGTCGGCCTCACTTTGTATTACGGTGCGATTGTGGGCGTGGGGTTGCTTACGATCTTCGGCAAGCTTTCATCGCCGGGTGAGGGCGCCCTGAAGATCGACCGGGCCGAGTACGGCCGGCTAACGGATATCGATGCGCCGGCGCCGCTTGGCTGGGATCGCGTCGATCTTCCGCATCGTTGCCTCGGCGCTTCGAGCGCCACCCGATGCGCCGCGCTCTTCCGCCTGTCCTTTGAGGGACCGGGCGCGGATGCCGGACCGTGGGCGCTCTACATGCCGATCTATTCGGGACGCCTGCGGATTCGGCTGAACGGCACCTACCTCGCCGATACAAGGGACATCCGCACGAGCGTCGTCCTCAATCAGGCCGAGCCGCTGCTCGTCGCGCTGCCGCAGCCTCCGCTGCGCGACGGCAACAACGACCTGGAGATTCGCGTCGGCGCAAGAACGGGGACGCGCTTGGCGACTTTTATCGACCAAGTCTACGTGGGGCCTGCGCCGGCGCTGCGTCCGTCCTACGAACGGCGTTACGGGCTTCTCAAAACCCTGCCGCGCCTGTTTGTGGCCTGGCAGGCGGCACTCGGACTGGCCCTGCTGATCGTGTGGTTCGGACGGCGCCAGGAGTGGATGTACCTGACCCTCTCCGGCATCCTCTGCCTCGGCGTGCTGCACGGGTTGACGGAATTCCTTTCGGCCGGAGCCGCGCCGACGGGCTTGCTGATCGCGGCGAACCTGACCGCGGTGTGGCAAGCTTCGCTGATGCCCGGACTGGTGGCCGAACTGGTCGAGCGACGATCGCCGCTGTCGCTCAAATGGGCGGTGTCGCTCCCGGCCGTGGTCACGGCGGTATTCGTTCTGCGGCTTGCCTATCCCGTCGCATTGCAGCCATGGTTTCCGGTCGTATGGGCCGCCGCCGCCCTGCCGTGGACGACCGGGCTGGAATTGCTGGCAATGTGGATTGTCGGCGATGCGGCGTTTCGCCGCAACGACGCCGCGGCGCAAATCCTGTTCGGCGGCTTCCTGATGACCGCCATCGTTGCGGCGCGCGATTTGCTGGTGTTTTTCGGGCTGCTCCCCAGCCAGCAGGTGATCCTGACCCAATTCACCTTTCCGCTGCTGATGACGATTGTCAGCGCCATCCTGATGTGGCGCTTCGCGATCGCCCTCAACGAGGTCAGCCGGTTCAACCAGGTGCTGCGGCAGGAGGTGGCGGCGGTCGAGTCAGCCTTGCGCGCCAGCTTCGCCCGCGAGCAGGCGCAAATCCGGACGGCCGCGCTGGAGAACGAACGGCTGCGGCTCACCCGCGACCTGCATGACGGGCTCGCCGGGCAGCTCGTCTCGATCGTCGCGCAGTGCGAATTACAAGGGGGCCGCTTTCTCGGCGTCAGCGACGCCGCGCGTCGCGCGCTCGACGATCTGCGGCTTGTCGTCGCCTCGCTCGACGATGTCGGCAACGATCTTGCCATGATGCTGGCCAAATTCCGCGAGCGGATCGAGCCGCAACTGCACGATCAGCAGATCGAGCTCGACTGGCAGATGACTCCGCTGCCGGACGTGGAGGGCCTGCGCTCGGAGCATGCGCTCGCCCTGTTCCGCGTCCTCCAGGAGGCGGTGACCAACGCCGCCCGTCATTCCGGATCGCGACGGATCACGATCGCGATGACTGCGGCGTCCGAAGACCAACTCGAAGTAGCGGTGCAGATCGTGGTGGCAGACAACGGCCGCGGCGGTGCCGCCCCTCGGCCCGGCGGAAACGGCTTTGCCAACATGCAGCGGCGCGCACACTCGCTGGGCGCCGGTCTCGCGATAGAGAGCGGCGCGGCGGGAACGCGGATTGTCATTCGCCTTCCGCGCGCCCTGCCCCCGGTGCCGGCGCCGTAAAATGGCGGCGCATCCGGAGATATCAGGCATGCGCTGCTCCACGGCATCGGTGTCTCCCCGCGCCTGTGTCGGACGCGCGCAGCGCGTGCTTTAAAGCCGAGGTTAGCTGCGAGGGATGGGGTTATTCTACGGACAGGCTGGTTCCGGGGCTGAGTTGTTGCGATGCGGCGCGGTAGTCGGATTTTCCGAGGCACTAGAACCATGCCGGACGAAATATTCTCGCTACGCTCGGGCAAGCCCGCTAAACGGCCGTTGTGGGTCGAGCGGCGCTCCTTCGCCGCCGCGTGCCCGACAACGAGGTAGCGCCGGAAGCTGATCTCGGCATCTCCGGCAAGTACCTCCTTTCGCGCGTTGGACGACATCGCGCGGCTTCCGGATGGCGCGCGTGTCCGGGTGGCACGTGGCTGCGCGGACCGCAGGCTCGCAGATCGGGATCGACGCCTTTCGCGACGCGAACGATGCCCGGGGACGGCGCAGTTGCAGCGTTGCGGCAAATGGTGCTGCCGATTCCGCGATCTTGGTCTTAATATCCGAAGACGCGTTTGGACCCTGAAAGGCACCCGCGCGCGGTGCCCCAAATCGAGAACGAGTGAATGAACGGTGCATTGTATCCAAGAGCCGAGCCGGCGCTGTATGGGATCCTGGCCCTCCTGGCCGCGGCTACTTTTACGGCCGATCTTTTCGTACCCTTGGGCACTTCGGTTTGGGTCATTTATCTTTTCACGACGGCACTAGCCTATTTCGTCTGGCGGCCGCAGGTCCCGCTCATCGCCGCCGGCGCGACCACCCTGCTCGTGATCGTGGGATACGTCTTCGCCGATAAGGGAATCGATCCGCACGTCTCGCGGATCAATCGAAGCTTCTGCATCATCACGGCCTGGGTCATCGGGACGACCGGATACTTTTTTATCCGAAGCAAGCTGGCGCGACGGAGGCAGGAATGGCTTCAGGCCGGAGCGGTGGGCCTCGCGCAGGCGATGAGCGGCGAGCTGCGGCTCGATCAGCTCGGCGGCAACATCCTGCGGTTTCTGGCGGAGCATCTGGGGGCGCAGGCGGGCGCCCTGTTCTTTCAGGACGGCGACGCGTTCCGGCGCCATGCAACCTATGGCGTTCCGCCTGATGCCCCCGTGCCGGAGCGGTTTCAGACCGGCGAAGGGCTGCTGGGGCAGGCGGTCAAAGACGGCCGCAGCTTTGTGCTTCAGGACGTGCCCGACGGGCAGCTGTATTTCGGCTCGGCCCTTGGCCAGGGCAAGCCGCGGCACCTCTTGATCGCACCGGCAAAATCCGAGGGCGAGATCAACGCGGCCCTTGAGCTGGGTTTCATCGGTCAGTCCGGGACATCTCACGCGGAACTGCTTGAGACGGTGGGTGAGTCGATAGCCGTGGCGGTGCGTTCGGCCAAATACCGCGCGCGGCTGCAGGAACTGGTCGAGGAAACGCAGCGGCAGGCGGAAGAGCTTCGATCGCAGAGCGACGAATTGCGCGCCAGCAACGAGGAGCTCGAAACGCACAGCCGGTCGTTGCAGGAATCGCAGGTCCGGCTGGAAGCGCAGCAAGCGGAGCTCGAGCAATCGAACAGCCAGTTGGAGGAGCAGACCCAACTACTGGAAACGCAGCGAGACGATCTCAGCCGGACCCAGGCCTCGATGGAGGCGCAGGCGCGCGAGCTGGAGCAGGCCAGCCGGTACAAGTCCGAATTTCTCGCCAACATGTCGCACGAGCTGCGGACACCGCTGAACGCGCTGCTGATCATGGCGCGGCTGCTCGGCGACAATCGCGACGGGAACCTGACCTCGGAACAGGTGCGGTATGCCCAAACGATCGAAACGTCGGGAAACGATTTGCTGGCGCTGATCAACGACATTCTCGACATTTCCAAGATCGAGGCCGGACATATCGAATTGCAGCCCGAGCGAGTACGGATCGGTGCGGTCATCGACAAACTGACCGGGACCTTTGGGGCTGCCGCCGAGCAGAAGGGGCTCGCCCTGCGCGTCGTGGTAGCGCCCGAGGCACCGCGCGATATCGAGACCGACCCGCAGCGCTTGGAGCAGGTGCTCAAGAACTTCCTGTCCAACGCGATCAAGTTCACCGACCGCGGCGAGGTCGTGTTGAGCGTCGAGAGGGCCGGACGGGATCGGATTGGCTTCGCCGTTCGCGACACCGGGATCGGCATCCCGCCTGACCAGCAGCAGACGATCTTCGAGCCGTTTCGCCAGGCCGACGGCAGCATAAACCGCAGATATGGCGGCACCGGCCTTGGCCTCTCGGTGTCGCGCGAGCTGGCACGGCTGCTGATCGGCGAGATCCACGTCGACAGCGAGGTGGGCCGAGGCAGCATTTTTACGCTTGTCATCCCCGAGACCTACGATGCCGGCCTCGTCCAGCCGCGCGGTGACGGCGCGGGAAGGATACTTGCGAGAGCGGCGGCTCCGCTGCCGGCTGCAACGTATCGGGCGGGCAATGTCGTGCCGGCGGTGCCGCGGCGACGAACGGACATCGAAGACGATCGCGAACGGCTGACGGGCGACAGCCGCATGATCCTGGTCGTCGAGGACGATGCGGCGTTCGCCCGGGTCCTCTTCGACCTGGCTCACGAACTTGGCTTTCAATGCCTCGTCTCGCAGACGGCCGACGAGGGCGTGATCATGGCTCGGCAATATCTGCCGCACGCCATCATCCTCGACATGAACCTCCCCGACCATCCCGGGCTCTCGGTCCTCGACCGGCTGAAGCGGGATCTGCGGACGCGGCACATCCCGGTGCATGTCGCGTCCGTCAGCGATTACGCGCAGACCGCACTCTCGCTCGGCGCGGTCGGCTATATGCTGAAGCCCATTACCCGCGCGAAGCTCGTCCAGGCCCTCGAACAGTTGGAGACCCGGCTGGCGCAGCGCATGCGGCGGGTGCTCGTGGTCGAGGACGATGCGGCGCAGCTGGAGAGCATCCAGCTGCTGCTCGGATCGCGCGACGTCGAAGCGGTAGGCGCCCGCACCGCGGCCGCGTGCCTCGAGAAGTTGAGGAGCGAGACATTCGACTGCATGGTTCTCGACCTCAGCCTGCCCGATGCTTCGGGCTTCGAGTTGCTCGAACAACTCGGTCAGGATGAAGCGTTCGCCTTTCCGCCGGTCATCGTCTACACCGGAAGAGAGCTGTCGCCGGAAGAGGAGCTTCAGCTCAGAAAATTCTCGAAATCGGTGATCATCAAGGGCGCAAAATCGCCGGAGCGGCTGCTCGACGAGGTGACGCTGTTCCTGCACCAAGTCGTCTCGGAGCTGCCCGAGCAGCAGCAGCGCATGCTCGCCAAATCCTTGAATCGGGATGCGACGCTGGAAGGACGCTGCATTCTGATCGTGGAAGACGACGTGCGGAACATCTTTTCCTTGACCAGCATCTTCGAGCCGCACGGCGTGACCGTCCTGGTCGCCCGCAACGGACGGGAGGCGCTCCAGGCCCTCGACCGCGCCCCCGAGGGCGGAGCGCCGCCAATCGATCTCGTGCTGATGGATGTGATGATGCCCGAGATGGACGGGCTGACCGCCACGCGCGAGATCAGAAGCCGTCCGGCGTGGAAACAGTTGCCGATCATCACCCTCACGGCAAAGGCGATGGCGGACGACCAGGAGCAGTGTCTGGCGGCCGGGGCGAATGACTACCTCGCAAAGCCGCTCGATGTGGACAAGCTGTTGTCGCTGGTGCGCGTCTGGATGCCGAGGAGGGACTGGGCCGGTGCCAAGATCGGTTGAAGCGCTGGAGCTGGAGCTGTTTCTCGAGGCTCTGTGCCAGCGCTATCACTATGATTTTCGCGGGTACGCGCGGACGTCCGTCGCGCGGCGGCTGGCCCAGGCGCAGGAAAGCTTTGGTTGCCGCAGCTTGTCGATGCTTCAGGACAAGTTGCTGCACGAACCGGATATCGTGCCCCGCCTGCTGGATTTCCTCACCGTCCAGGTCAGCGAGATGTTCCGCGACCCGCACTATTATCGGGTGCTTCGCGAGGCGGTGCTTCCCCATCTCAGCACCTACCCCTCGTTGAAGGTGTGGGTGGCAGGGTGCGGCGAAGGCGAGGAGCTTTACTCGCTGGCGGTTCTCTTTCGCGAAGAGGGGCTCGAATCCCGGACGATGTTCTATGCGACCGAGATCAATCCGAGGGCTTTGAGCAAGGCGGAAACCGGTATCTACGATTCGGAGAGAATTCCACTATTCACGGAGAACCATCGCAATTCCGGCGGAAAATCGTCCTTGTCCGAGTATTACACGGCTGCTTACGGTGCCGCGGTGTTCGATAAATCGCTGCGCGCCCGCACCGTCTTCTCGGAGCACAGTCTCGTCTCCGATCAAGTGTTCGCGGAAGTTCATCTCGTGTCGTGCCGAAATGTCTTGATCTATTTCGACCGGGAGCTGCAGGACCGCGCCATTGGGCTGTTCAAGGATGCGTTGGTGCGCGGCGGCTTTTTAGGTTTGGGAGCCCAGGAGACCTTGCATTTCTCGGTTCACGCTGACGCGTTCACCGAATTCGCGCGCGCCGAGCGGATCTATCGCAGAGCGATGCGGCATTCGGCCGAGACGGAGCGCTCCAATGTCGTCGCGTGAACCGGTCCAATTCCTGCTGGTCGATGATCTGGAAGAGAACCTGCTGGCCTTGGAAGCATTGTTGCGGCGCGACGGGCTTGAGCTGTTCAAGGCGCGCTCCGGCCGCGACGCCCTGGAACTGCTTCTGCTTCACGATTTCGCACTGGCGCTGGTCGACGTACAGATGCCGGGCATGGATGGCTTCGAGCTGGCCGAGTTGATGCGGGGCACCGACCGAACCCGTCAGGTGCCGATCATTTTCATCACCGCGGTGGCGACCGATGAGCGGCGCCACTTTCGCGGTTACGAAGCGGGCGCTATCGACTATTTGCTCAAGCCGGTCGAGCCGCAGATCCTGCGAAACAAGGCGCAGGTGTTTTTCGAGCTGGAGCAGCAGCGCCGCGAACTTGCGGCGCAACGGGATCAGTTGGCCCGCAATGCCGAGCGGCTGTCCCAAGCCCTCGACCGACTGAATGCGCATAGCGACAACTCACCGCTGGCGGTGCTCGAATTCGATCCCGAGTTTCGGCTGATTGCCTGGTCGAACGGAGCCGAACGCCTGTTCGGCTGGAAAGCGTCGGAAGCCATCGGGCGGCGGCCGGCCGAGATCGGTTTGATGGGAAGCGTTGAACGCGGCGTTTTTGCCGAGCTCCACGCCGATCTGCTGACGGGAAGCAAGGCCCGAACGATGGGCGCGTGCAGCACCTATCGGAAGGATGGGTCGGTCCTGGACTGCGAATGGTACAGCTCGGCTCTTCGGAATGCGGCGGGGAGACTGATCTCGATCAACTCGCAGGTTCTGGATATCACGGAGCGCAGACGCGCGGAGGAGACGCAGCGGCTGCTGATTGCCGAGCTCAACCACCGCGTCAAGAACACCTTGGCGACGGTCCAGGCGATCGCGACGCAGACCCTGCGGCATTCGATAGACCCCGCCGAGTTCGCGACCAATTTCTCGGGACGGATCCAGGCGCTCGCCCAGGCCCATTCGCTGCTCAGCGACGCAACCTGGAAAGGCGCCGATCTGGCGGAACTGATCCGCGACCAGTTGCGCCTCGGGTCGCTCGACCAGTCCAGAGTAGTGACGTCCGGACCCGAAATTCGCCTGCCGCCTCAACTGGCCCTGCACCTGGCGCTGATCCTGCACGAGCTGGGTACGAACGCCCGCAAATACGGTGCGCTTTCGGCGGCTCGCGGCGAGGTTTTGCTGAAATGGAGCGTGTCGGACACGGCGCTCTCGCTGCTTTGGGTGGAACGCGGCGGTCCGGCCGTATCGGCGCCGGAGAAGTCGGGGTTCGGCACGACCTTGATCGAGCAGAGCGTAAAGGCGGAGGGCGGGACGGCTCATATGTCCTGCCCGCTCGACGGTATCGTGTGGAACATGACCCTGGCATTCCCGCGCGTGAGCTCGGCCGGTGTCATGAACCGGCCTCTGGAGAGGGATTCCGCCTTCAAGCAGCCTCCTCCCTCATCTGAGCCGGTTCAGCCGACATCCGGAGGGCTGTCGGCTCGGCGGTTCCTGATCGTCGAGGATGAGCCGCTCGTGGCGCTCGTCCTCACGGGCGCCCTGGAAGATGTCGGCGCCGAGATCGTCGGCACGGCGGCGTCGGTCGACGACGCGCTGCGTTTGGTCGAGATCGAGCCGATCGATGCGGCGATCCTGGATTGCAACCTCCGCGGTTGTCCTGTTCATGATGTCGCAGCCGCGTTGGCCGGCCGCGGCGTGCCGTTTCTGTTCGTCAGCGGTTACGGTCGCGGGGGCCTGCCGCCGGGGTTTGCTGACGCGCCCGTCCTCGGCAAGCCGTTCACGCAAGCGCAGTTGCTCCGCGCCGTCGTGGAGTTGATCACGCCGATACCGCCTGAGCGGATCAAGAGGACAGAGGGCACATGACGCTCTCGCGCCGATCGGGCTTCAACAGCTTCAACAGCCTGCAAAGCGCATCGCAAGGAATGCTGAGAGTCCGCAAATGGGGCAAGAACAGTAGTTCCCGCCGCCGCGGCCGGGTGTCGGCGACCGGTTCAGCAACCCGACCCGGCCGGGATGCAATGAGTCAGATGCGCCGCAAGCGGCCATCGCCGTAAGTCGCGGCCTGGGACCGGGACGCAAAATCCTTGCAGCTTCGCGGTGCACAGACGCTCAAACCTCTTGATGTGCTGCACGCGCGACCGGATCGTCGGCAGCCAAGCGAAAGCGGCGCTCGATGCGTCGTGCCGCGATTGCCGCTTCGAGCGCGTCCTTTACGTTGCGAAGATGCTGGTGCATCGCGCTCTCGGCGGCATCGCCATCACCGGCCGCGAGCGCCGCAACCAGGACGCGGTGCTCGGCGTCTACCGCCGCGGCGCGGCCGGGCTCAAAGATCGGGCGAAACTGGAAAACGACGGTCTGGAACTGCAGGCTCGTTAGAATCCGCGCCGTTGCCGGCAGCTGGGCGATCCGCGCCAGCTCGGCGTGAAAGGCAAGGTTGCTCGCCGAGTATTCGTCGAGCCGACCGGCCGCCGCCTGCGCTTCCATCGCGCGCAGCATGTCTTCGAGAAGCGTCAGGTCGGCGGGCGTGACGCGCAACGCGGCATGGCGCGCAATCAATGCTTCGAGGCGTGCGCGAATTTCGGCGATTTCAATTGCCTCGCTTTCGGACACGAGGCGAACCCGCGCGCCGCGATTGCGCTCCCGGATGACGAGGCCCTGCTGCTCCAGGACGGCGAGCGCCAGTCGGATCGACGCGCGGGTACCGTCGAAGCGTACCGCCAAATCCGTCTCGACAAGGCGCTCGTTGGGAAAGAAGTCCCCCGCCAGGATCGCCCGCCGGATTCGTGTGGTCGGATCGCGCGGCGCGTCTTTGCTGTCATGATTGTTCATCGGGCTTGTCTCGCATAGACGCCATGTCGGCATTGACTCGTCGGCAAAGATTGTATGACAATTTTGTCTAGCAATGAGGAGGGTGACGATGACCGACAGCATGGTCCTTAGCAAGTCCCGTATGGATCTGCGTCCCAGCGGCAACGCGACGGGCGCCGAGGTCTACGGGCTCGATCTCGCCGAGCCGCTTGACGACGCCACGTTTGCCGAGATCAGCGCCGCGTTCGACCGATACTCCGTATTGGCGTTTCGGGACCAGCGGCTGACTCCCGCGCAACGCGTCAGCTTTTCCCAGCGCTTCGGTAAACTCCAGATCAACCCGCGCAGCGAGTTCAACAACCCCGACTTTCCCGAGATCTACACGGTCTCCAATATTCAAAAGGACGGAAAACCGATCGGCTCGGCCGATGCGGGCCGCTATTGGCATTCCGACCTCTGCTACATGGCCATACCGACCCGTGCGTCGCTGCTCTACGCGATCCAGGTCCCGGAACGCGATGGCGAAACGCTCGGCAACACGCTGTTCGCCAGCGCCTGTGCGGGTTATGACGAATTGCCCGACGACCTCAAGCGCCGCTGCGCGGGCCTGCGCGCCGTCAACAGCTACAATGCCATGTTCGACCGAAAGGCTGTGGAGTTCGGCATCCGGCCCAAGCTGAGCGAGGCCGAAAAGGCGAAATATCCCAAGGACGCGATCCACCCGGTCATCCGCACCCATCCCGCGACCGGGCGGAAATGCATCTACGTCTGCGAGGGGTATACGACGCATATCCTCGACATCCCCGAAGGGGAAAGCCGCGAACTGCTCGCCGCCCTGTTCGCGCAGGTCACCGAGTCGCAAAACGTCTACCGCCATAGCTGGCGCGTCGGCGACCTGCTGATGTGGGATAATTGCGCGGTGCAGCACCTCGCTACCTTCGACTACGCGCCGCTGCCCCGGCACATGGAACGGACCACGGTCGAAGGTTCGCTCCCTTACTGACGGCGCAGCGAGCAAATCATGAGCGCCGTTGAGCAGCAGACGCGACCCATCGCCTTGCCGGCCGGGGCCACCGATTGCCATTCGCATGTGGTCGGACCGGCCGATCGCTGGCCGATGATCGCGGACCGGCGATATGAGCCCGAGCAGGGCCCGGTCGCCGATTATATCGCCACGCTGGCAGGGCTGGGGCTCAGCCGTTGCGTTCTGGTGCAGCCAAGCATCTACGGCACCGACAATGGCTGCCAGATAGAGGCGATGCAGGAGATCGGGCGCGAGCGCTGCCGCGGCGTCGCGGTCGTCAGCGCTGATGTGCCGAACGCCGAATTGCAACGGCTGCACGACGCCGGGATGCGCGGCGTGCGGTTCAACCTGCGCTCGGGTGGGCTCGGCCTCGACGACCTCGAAACCGTCTGCCGCAAGATCGCACCGTTTGGCTGGCACGCTCAGATTTTCACCGCGGCGCCGGTCATCGCCGAACGCGAGATGCTGCTGCGGCGATTGCCGGTACCGGTCGTCATCGATCACATGGGTGGTCCCGACCCTGCGAAAGGGCTGGCGCAACCGGGGTTCCAGGCGCTGTTGCGGCTGCTTGGGGATCGTGTCGCCTGGGTGAAGCTGTCGGGCGCCGAACGCCTGTCCGGGGAGGAGAACGGCTATCACGATGTCGTGCCCTTTGCCCGCGCCCTGATCGCCGCGGCCCCGGAGCGCGCCGTCTGGGGCATCGATTGGCCGCCATCGCGATTTTACAAGGCGCCGCCGGAGCCCGATGATTGGATCAATCAGCTCCTCAAATACGTCCAGCAGCCGGCCGGCCTCGTGCCGGTACTGGTAGACAATCCGGCCATCCTCTACGGCTTTCCGAACCCCCCATCCGGGCACGAGAGCCCCGCGAGCCTATCGTGAAGCCTTCGTCTCTGCGCGACGGCCCCGGCCGGGATAAACGGGAGAATTGCTCGATGCCTGCACAAATTACCGCCCCGTGGGTGGGCAGGATGGGTTCGGTAATCATCGCCCTGCTTGCGTTATGCGCGGCGCCGAACCAATCCTTCGCCGAGCGATTGGTCGTCGCCGAAGGAGCCCATATCATCGGGTATGCGCCGGCCTACATCGCGCAGGACCAGGGCTATTTCAAGGACGCGGGTCTTGATGTCGATATCGTGCTCTCACACGGCAGCGCTCAGGCCGTAGCCGCGGTGGTTGGCGGCAGCGCCGATCTCACTCTTGCGACGGCTTCTGACGTGTTGAATGCGGTCGCGCATGGACGCCAGCTGCGGATGATCCTCGGGATCACCAACCAGCCCCAATTATTGCTGACCGTGTCGCCAAAGCTCCTGGAGAAGGAACACGTCACGCCGGCATCGCCGGTCGCGGACCGTGCGCGGGCGCTCAAAGGCGCCCGCATCGCCATCAGCACACCGGGCAGCATGACAGACGAGGTGCTTCGCACGATCCTGAAGATCGGCGGCCTCGACCCGGATCGGGATGTGTCGATCATCGCGATGGGCGGTGACGGGGCGCCGATGCTGGCGGCTTTGCAGCACGGCAATATCGACGGGTTCGTGTTTTCGCCGCCGGCCGGCAACGAGGCGCAGGCGAAAAACTATGGCACGATCCTCGTCAACCTGATGGCCGGCGATGTCGACAAGTATCGCGGCATGCTTTTTCAGATCGGTGCGGTAGCGCCGGCCATCTTGGAGAAGCGGAAGCCAGCGCTGACGGCGTTCCTGCGCGCGATCGCGCGTGCCCAGGACCTCATCGCCAAACATCCGGACCAGGGTGAGGCATTGGCGCGAAAGTCCTTCCCAAATATAGATCCGGAGGTATTCAAGGCGGCGTTCACCGCGGCTTTGCCCTCGTTTCTACCCAATCCATCCATTCCGGCCTCCGGCCTCGAAAAGGCGATCGCCTTCTCGCCTCTTGCCGGGAAGACATCGGCCGCCGATCTCGTCGACGAAGCGCCGGCGCATGACGCGATGACGCCGGCGGGCGGCACCGGGCCGAAGTGAATGACGCTGTCAGCCCCACCCACGGCCTCACTCGCCAGCGAGACCGCGATCGAGTTCAGGGGAGTATCGAAGCATTTCCTGAAGGATGAGACAGTAGTCCCCGTCCTCAGCGACGTCACGCTGAGCGTCGGCACTGGACAGTTCGTGGCCTTGGTTGGCCCAAGCGGCTGTGGCAAGTCGACACTGCTCAACCTCGTCTCCGGCTTGGTGCGGCCATCGGCCGGCACCGTGCTGTACCAGGGCGATCCGGTGAAGACCGTCAATAGCCGCGTCGGCTACGTGACCCAGCGCGACAATCTGGTGCCCTGGCGCACCGTCCTCGCCAATCTCGAATTGCCGCTGGAATTGCGCGGCGTCCCACGTCCGGAGCGGATCGCTCGCGCCCGGGAGCTGGTCGCGCAAGTCGGTCTGGCCGGGTTCGAAAACCACTATCCGAGCGAGTTGTCGGGCGGGATGCGCAAGCGGGTGAGCCTCGCCCGAGCGTTTATCTACGGCGCCAAGACCCTGCTGATGGATGAGCCGTTCGGCGCGCTCGATGCGCAGCTCAAGCTCTTGATCGAGGCCGAGTTGATGCGTCTGTGGCAGGCCTCGCGGCAGACCATCCTGTATGTGACGCACGACCTCCACGAGGCGATCGTCCTGGCCGACTGGGTGATTGTGTTCTCGGCCCGCCCGGCCCGCATCCGGGCGATCCAGCCGATCGACATACCGCGGCCGCGGGACCTGACCGAGACGCGGTTCTTGCCGGAGTTCCGCCACTTGCACGAGACGCTGTGGGAGCTGCTGCGGCCCGAGGCGAGCCTTCAGGAGGCTGTCGCATGAGCTTCGCGATATTGCCCGAGGGTGAATACGCGGAAATCGCTCTCGCCGACCGCACCCGCCGCCGCAGCCGGAAGCGCGTGGTTTTACTGATACGGCTGCTCCTGCTGGCGGGCATTATCGGGCTGTGGCAAGGGGCGGCCGGGCGCATCATCGACGAGTCCTGGCTCAGCAGCCCCAGCGAGATCGCCGCGCGCCTCTGGGGTTGGACGCTCGACGGCACCCTTCCATACAATAGCTGGATCACGCTGCAGGAGATGGGGATCGGGTTTGTGATCGGCGCCAGCACGGGCGTCATCGCCGGGCTTGCCCTGGGGCTCAGCGAGACCGTGGGCGACACGCTGCACCCGTTTGTCTTGGCCGTGTACAGCCTGCCGAAAGTCGCGATGGGACCGCTGTTCATCCTCTGGTTCGGCATCGACATGCAGATGAAAATCGC
>DATAUV010000054.1:0-41377 GCA_036268075.1 Allostellaceae bacterium
GCCGTGGACGCGGCGGTCGGTGTATTTGAAAGTCCGCGACCGTGAATCCTATGAATTCGCGCTGGCTTCGGCCGCGGTCGCGCTCGACATCGGCGATGACGGCGCGGTCAAGGCCGCGCGGATCGCGCTCGGCGGCGTCGCGACCAGGCCGTGGCGGGCGCACGAGGCCGAGGCCGCGCTCGCCGGCAAGCACCTGAACCAAGGCACCGCCCGCGCCGCCGCCGAGGCCGCCTTCGCCGCCGCCAAGCCCCGCGACGGCAACGCCTACAAGCCCGAGCTCGGCAAGCGCACGCTGGTGCGCGCGCTGCTCCAGGCCTCAGAGATGAGTATCTGACCGTGCAATCGACTCTCGCAAAACCATCCACCCCGCCCAAGATCGGCAGCCCCGTCACCCGCATCGACGGGCGGCTCAAGGTCACCGGCGCGGCGCGCTATGCCTCCGACACGCCGCTCGCGAACCCGGTCTATGCCGTGCTCGCGACCAGCGCGATCGCGCGCGGCCGCATCGTCGACATCGACGACAGCGCGGCCCGGGCCTTGCCGGGCGTCGTCGACATCCTGACCCACCGCAACGTCAACGGCGCGGTCAAGCCGACGAAGCTCTTCAGCGACGGCGGCTATGTCGGCTCGACGATCATGCCGCTGGCGTCGGACCAGGTTCAGCATGCCGGGCAGATCGTCGCCGTCGTCCTCGCCGAGACGTTCGAGGCGGCGAGCGACGGGGCGCGGCGGCTCGCGTTCCGCTACGCACCGGAACCGCCGGCGGCTGGGTTCGACAGCGCCGGCGCGACCGTCGTGGCCGCCAAGGACGTCTCCAAGACCTACGAGGACCCGGCGGTCGGCGACGCCGACGGCGCGTTTGCCGCGGCGCCCGTGAAGATCGACCAGCATTACGCGACGCCGACGCAGCACCACAACCCGATCGAATTGTTCACGACGAGCTGCGCCTGGACCGACGGCAAGCTGACCGTGTGGGAGCCGAGCCAGAACGTCACCGGGCTCAAGAACGGCCTCGCCGAGCAGCTCGGCATCGATCCGGAAAAGATCCATGTGGTGTCGCCCTACATCGGCGGCGCGTTCGGCTCGCGCGGGTCGCTGACCCAGCGCACGGCGCTGATCGCGATCGCCGCGCAACGGCTTGACCGGCCGGTCAAGCTCGTCGCCTCGCGCAGCCAGGGGTTTACGATCGCCAGCTATCGCGCCGAGACGCGGCACCATTTCCGCCTCGCCGCCGACCGTGACGGCAAGCTTCAGGCGCTGATCCACGAAGGCTGGGAGGTCACCAGCCGGCCCGACAATTACAAGGTCGCCGGCACCGACGCGTCGACCCGGCTCTACGCCTGCCCGAACATCGGCTCGAAAGTGTCGATGGTCCATGCCGACCGCAACACCCCCGGCTTTATGCGCTCGCCGCCCGAGGTGCCGTATCTGTTCCCGCTCGAATCGGCGATGGACGAGCTGGCGGTCGCGCTGAATATGGACCCGGTCGAATTGCGCCGCCGCAACGACACCAAGAACGAGCCGATCAAGGGGCTGCCCTATACCAGCCGCTCGCTGATGGCGTGCTTCGACCGCGCCGCCGACGCGTTCGGGTGGCAGGGGCGCGACCCGCGGCCGGGCTCGATGCGCGACGGCGACTGGGTGATCGGATGGGGCTGCGCGGCGACGATGTACCCGACCCAGCTCGGCCCGGCGACCGCGCGCGTCACGCTGTTCCCGCAAGGCACGGTCAAGGTGCAGACCGCGGCGCACGATATCGGTAATGGCGCATATACGGTCATCGCGCTGACCGCCGCGGATCGGCTCGGCATCGGGCTCGACAAGATCACCGTCGAGATCGGCGATTCCGACCTGCCGCCCGCGCCGGTCGCCGGCGGGTCGAACACGACGGCCAGCGTCTGCAACGTCGTCGCCAAGGCGTGCGAGCAGATACGCGCGCGTATCGCCAATGCCGCCGTCGTCGGCGATGGCGGCGTCTTTCTCGGCTCGAACGCCTCGCAACTCGTCCTCGCCGACTGGTCGTTGAAGGGACCGGACGGCAAGTCGATGCCGCTCGACCAGGCGATCGCCCGCGCATCGAACGGCGCGATCGAGGCCTATGCCGAGAACGTGCCGCACGGCGTCCCGCCCGAGGGGCTGAAAAAACTCTATCAGGGCCACGCGACCCTGGCCGGCGGCGCCAAGATGAAGGACCGCATCCAGTTCGCCTTCGGCGCCGAGTTCGTCGAGGTGCGCGTACATGCTCGCACGCGCGAAATTCATGTCCCGCGGATCGTCGGCGCGTTTGCCGCGGGACAGATCGTCGATCCCGTCACGGCCGAAAGCCAGCTCATGGGCGGGATGATCTGGGGCGTCTCGTCGGCTCTGCACGAGGCGACCGAGATCGACCGCGCCTATGCGCGCTACACCAACACGGACCTCGCCGAATACCTGATCCCGGTCAACGCCGACATCGACCGCACCCAGGTGATCCTGGTGCCCGAGGACGACCGCCAGGTCAACGAGCTCGGGATCAAGGGCCTCGGCGAACTCGGCAATGTCGGGACCAACGCCGCCGTCGCCAACGCCGTCTACCACGCCACCGGTGTGCGCGTGCGCGAGTTGCCGATCCGGCTCGAAAAGCTGCTCGACGCGCCGGCGCTAGACTGATCCGCGACACCGGGTGCGGCGTCGGCGCCCGGAACCTCCCGCTCTCCGATCCGTTGCATCAGCGGTGATTTGATCCGCGCGGCTCGGAGGGTGGGATTGACGCCGATCTTCGGACCCGCCGCGAACCTTGTCGCCAAGCTGGTCCTGCTCGCGCTTGGAGGCTGTCTGGTCGTGGCCTTGTTCATCGGCTGGGTTGGACCTTCGACCGAATGGGCGACGCGCGTCGGGTACCCGGTCGAGCAGCCGGTGCCGTTCAGCCACAAGCATCACGTCGGCGGGCTCGGGCTCGACTGCCGGTTTTGCCACACGACGGTCGAGACCTCGACGACGGCCGGGATGCCGCCGACCCATACCTGCATGACCTGCCACTCGCAGCTTTGGACCAACGCCGAGATGCTTGCGCCGGTGCGGCACAGCCTCGCCGACGGCAAGCCGATCCAGTGGGTGCGGGTCAACCGGCTGCCGGATTACGTCTATTTCAACCACTCGATCCACGTCGCCAAAGGCGTCGGCTGCGAGACCTGCCACGGCCATGTCGACCAGATGCCGCTGATGGAAAAGGCGCAAACGCTTCGCATGGGCTGGTGCGTCGACTGCCACCGCGACCCGCGCCCCAATTTGCGGCCGAAAGCGGCCGAGTTCGACATGGGGTGGCAGCGCACGGCCGACACGCCGTCGGGCGACGCGCTGTTCAAGCAGAACCACATTCACACCGCCGCAGAGTTGACCGATTGCTCGGTGTGCCACCGATGACCGGCCGGTTCTGGTGGCGCAGCCTCGCCGAGCGCGCCGACGACCCTGCCTACCTCGCCGCGATCGCGCACGAATTTCCCGAACCGCAGAGCCCCGAGGGGGTCGACCGCCGGCGGTTCCTGCAATTGATGGCCGCGTCGGCGGCGCTTTCCGGGCTCGGCGGGTGCAGCTCGCTGCCGGCGGAGCACGTCGTCCCGCGGGTCGAGCCGCTCGCCGGCGAGGAGGCCGGGGTGCCGCGCTACGTCGCGACGGCGCTGGTGCAACAGGGCTACGCGACCGGCGCGATCCTGCAACATCGCGACGGGCGGCCGGTCAAGCTCGAAGGCAACCCGGACCATCCGGCCAGCCTCGGCGCCAGCGACGCGACGATGCAGGCCGCGGTGCTCGACCTCTACGACCCGGAGCGCTCGGCCGCGGTGCTGAGCGGCGGGCGCATCGTCGATTGGGAGAAGCTGAGCTTGCTGCTCGCCGAAAAGCGCGGGCAATGGGCGAAGAGCGGCGGCACAGGGCTGCGCATCCTCACCGGGCTCGTCGCCTCGCCGAGCCTTGCCGCGCAGCTCGCCGCGCTGTTGCGGCAGTATCCGAACGCCGCCTGGCACCAATGGGAGCCGCTGTCGCGCGACGCGGTTGCCGCCGGGGCGACGCTGGCCTTCGGCAAGCCGGTCGAAATGCTGCCCCGCTTCGACAAGGCCGATGTCGTGCTGGCGGTCGAAAGCGACGCGATCTCCGGCGCACCGGGCCACCTCGCCTTTGCCCGCGCCTTCGCCGAACGGCGACGCGCGGCGGAGACCGGCGGCGGACGGATGAGCCGGGTCTACGCGATCGAGGCGACCCCGACCTTGATCGGAGGGGCGGCCGACCATCGCTTCGCGCTAAAGCCGGCCGCGATCGAGACGGCCCTTCGCGCGATCGCCGCCGCGACCGGCGCCGGGCCGAAGGAGTGGCAGGGCTCCGACCGGCCGGGTTGGGTCGATGCGGTCGCCAGCGACCTGATCGCCAGCAAGGGCGCGGCGCTGGTTCATGCCGGACCGGAGCAGTCGCCGGCAATCCACGCGCTTGTCCACGCGATCAACCGCGCGCTCGCGGCGCCGGTCCGGTATGTCGAGCCGGTCGCCGCCGCGGCGCCCGGCATCGCCGCGCTCACCGGTGAGATGCATCAGGGCAAGGTCGAGACGCTGCTGATCCTCGGCGGCAACCCGGTCTATGACGCGCCGGCCGATCTCGGGTTCGCGCAAGCCCTCGGGCGGGTGAAGCTGTCGGTTCAGCTCGGGACCCACGCCGACGAGACTGCCGCGCGCGTCACCTATCACGTGCCGGCGCTGCATGCGTTCGAGGATTGGGGCGACGGTCGCGCGTTTGACGGCACGGCCGCGATCGTGCAGCCGCAAATCCGCCCGCTGGCGCCGGGGCACTCCGCCGCCGAGATGATCGCGCTCGTCGCCGGGCGGCAGGATTTCGACGCGCGCAAGCAGGTGCGCGACCACTGGCGCCAGACCACGCCGGGAGATTTCGACACGGCGTGGGAGGACTGGCTGCGCCAGGGGACGATCCCCAATACCGCGTCCGCCGACACGCCGGTCGCGATCCGCGCCGATTTCGCCGCCGCCTTGCCAAAGCCGGACGCCGCGTCGGGCCTCGCCGTATTGCTGCGGCCCGATCCGTTCCTGCGCGACGGGGCGCAGGCGAATAACGGCTGGCTGCAGGAATTGCCGCGGCCGCTGACCCGGCTCGCCTGGGACAACGCCGCGCTGGTCGCGCCGGCGACGGCCGAGCGGCTGGGGCTCAAATCCGAGGATGTCGTGGAGATCGCCGCCGACGATACCGCCAAGGTGCGGCTGCCGGTGCTGGTGCTGCCGGGGCAGGCCGAGGATTGCGTGACCCTGCCGCTCGGCTATGGCCGCACCGCGATCGGCGCGGTCGGGCGCGATGTCGGCGTCGATGTCGCGAAGCTGCGCCGCGCGGAGCGGCTGTGGGAAACCGCGGCGACGCTGCATCCGACCGGCGAGACCGCGGCGCTCTCGATGACCCAGCACCAGCAGGACATGGCCGGGCGCGACATCGTCCGCACCCGCGCGCTCGCAGAGGCCGGCGAGCGGCACGACACGGTCGCGGCGTCGCTCTACCCGCCGTACAAATACGACGGCAACGCCTGGGGCATGGCGATCAGCCTGTCGTCTTGCATCGGCTGCGGCGCGTGCACGGCGGCGTGCCAGGCCGAGAACAACATCCCGGTCGTCGGCCGCGACCAGGTGATGCGCGGGCGGGCGATGCACTGGATCCGGGTCGACCGCTATTGGGGCGGCGAGCCGCAAGCGCCCGACATCGCGTTCCAGCCGGTGCCGTGCATGCATTGCGAGGACGCGCCGTGCGAGGTGGTGTGCCCGGTCGGCGCGACGACCCACGATTCCGACGGGCTCAACGTGATGGTCTACAACCGCTGCGTCGGCACGCGGTTCTGCTCCAACAACTGCCCCTACAAGGTCCGCCGGTTCAATTTCTACGGCTACAGCGGCAGCGACCCGCGCCCGGCGATGGCGTGGAACCCGGACGTCACCGTGCGCGGGCGCGGCGTCATGGAGAAATGCACCTACTGCATCCAGCGCATCCGCGAAACGAAGATCGCCGCCGACCGCGACGACCGCCCGATCGCGGATGGCGAGATCGTCACCGCCTGCCAGCAGGCCTGCCCGACCCAGGCGATCGTCTTCGGCGACATCAACGACCCGAAGAGCGCGGTGCGGACGCGCAAGGCCTCGGCGCTCGACTATGCCCTCCTCGAAGACCTGAACACCCGCCCGCGCACGACCTATGCCGCGCGAGTCCTCAACCGCAACCCAGCGATCGCCGAGGGCTGAATCATGGCGGTGATGGAGCCCGGCCAGACCCTGACCACGATCAGCGCCACGATCGCCGAGGAAACGCTCAACCCCGGGCGGCGGCTGTGGTGGTGGGGCGGGTTTCTGATCGCGGTCGCGTTCACCGCGCTGTTCGTGCTCGCGGTCGAATATCTCTTTATCGCGGGGGTGGGAA
Organism: Allostellaceae bacterium; assembly: GCA_036268075.1. Lineage (GTDB taxonomy): Bacteria > Pseudomonadota > Alphaproteobacteria > ATCC43930 > CGMCC-115725 > DATARH01. Next base: position 6,433 of record DATAUV010000054.1, read on the forward strand.
TTTGGGGGATCGACATCCCGGTCGCGTGGGGGTTTGCGATCGCCAACTACGTGTGGTGGATCGGCATCGCCAGCGGCGGCACGATCATCTCGGCGCTGTTTTATCTCACGCAATCCGAGTGGCGCTCGGCGGTCAACCGCATCGCTGAAAGCATGACCCTCTTTGCCGCCGCCGCGGCCGGGATCATGCCGATCCTGCACCTCGGCCGGCCGAGCTATTTCTACTGGCTGTTCCCGATCCCCAACACGATGGGGCTGTGGCCGCAATTCCGCAGCCCGCTATTGTGGGATTTCTTCGCGATCCTCAGCTACGTCACCGCGTCGGTGCTGTTCTGGTATCTGGGCCTGTTGCCCGACCTGGCCCTCGTCCGCGACCGCGCGCCGACATACCGGCGGCAGCTATTCTACGGCATCGCCGCGCTCGGCTGGACCGGGTCGCACACGCAATGGCGGTTGCACAAGACGGCGTACGGTCTTCTCGCCGCGCTGATGGCGCCGCTGGTCATCTCGGTGCATTCGATCGTCGGGCTGGATTTCTCCGGCGGCCTCTTGCCGGGCTGGCATTCGACGCAGTTCTCGCCATTTTTCGTGTTCGGCGCGGTGCTGTCGGGGTTCGCGACGGTGCTGCTGCTGGTGATCCCGGTGCGGCGGCTCTATCGGCTCGAACCCTATATCACCGCGCATCACCTTAACCTGTTGGTCATCTTCCTGCTGCTGTGCAGCCTGTTGCTCGCGTATTCCTACCTGATCGACGCGCTGTTGCCGTTCTACGGCAGCGACAGGTACGAGCGCGCGGTGGCCATGCACCGCTTCACCGGCGAGTGGGCGTGGTCGTTCTGGGCCGCGGTCGTGCTCAACGTCGTCGTGCCGCAGATCCTGTGGTTTCCGCGGCTGCGGCTGAGATTATGGCTCGTGCTGCTGGTGTCGTTTGGCGTCGTGATCGGCATGTGGTGCGAGCGGATCATGCTCGTCGCCTCGTCGCTCTATCAAGATTTCATGCCGTCGGCGTGGGGCCATTTCAGCGGGACGGTGTGGGACTGGTCGACCCTTCTGGGCTCGGTCGGGATGGCGGCCGCCGGGTTCTTCCTGTTCCTGCGCTACGTGCCGGTGGTCGCGGCGTATGAGCTGAAGGAATTGCTGCCGCCGGCGGAGCGGCGCGGATGAGCGGCATCGCGGCCGAGTTCGCCGGCGAGGCGGCGCTGGTCGCCGCCGCCCATCGGCTGCGCGAGGACGGGCTGAGCCGGATCGAGGCCTATGCGCCCTATCCGGTCGAGGCGCTCGACGAGATCCTGCCGCGCCCGCGCTGGCCGTTGCCGGTGCTGGTATTCGTTGCCGGGATGCTGGGCCTCGCCGGCGGGTTTTTCCTGCAATGGTACGGCGCCGCGGTGTCGTACCCGATCAATATCGGCGGGCGGCCCCTCGCGAGCTGGGCGGCCTTTATCCCGATCGCGTTCGAGATCGCCGTGCTGTGCGCGGTGACGGCCGGGTTTGTCGGCTTTTTCGCGCTCGCCCGGCTGCCGGCGCCGTACCAGCCGATCCAGGCCTTGCCGGGTTTCGAGCGGGCCAGCCAGGACCGGTTCTTCCTGATCGTCGACGCCGCCGACCCCCGTTTCGACGCCGCGCGCGTCACCAGCGCGGTCGAGGAATTCGCCCCATGCAGCATCGTGCCCTGGCCGTCGTGATCGCCGCGGCGCTGGCGCTCGGCGGCTGCGACAAGGACATGGCGAGCCAGAACAAGGACAAGACCTGGCACGCCGCGCACAAGCCGCCGAACGGCCTCACCTGGCCGCTGACCCCGCCCGACGGCATGGTCGCGCGCGACCCGCCCGCGCCGCCGCCGGCGCTGTCGCTCGCCCTGTTGCAGCGGGGCCGCGAGCGTTACGACATCGCCTGCGCCCCGTGCCACGCCCGCACCGGCGAGGGCAACGGCGTCATCGTCCAGCGGGGGTTTCCGGCCCCGCCGCCGCTCAGCGACCAGCGCATCGTCGCCGAGCCGACCCGCCACTACGTCGACGTGATCGCCGACGGGTACGGCATCATGTACGCGTTCCCCGAGCGCGTCGCGCCGCGCGACCGCTGGGCCGTCGCCGCCTATATCCGCGCCTTGCAGCGCGCCCGCGCCGGGACGATCGCGGATGTGCCCGCCGACCGGCAGGCGACGCTCAAATGAACCGGCGCCGGATCGAATACCTCCTGCCCGGCGCGCTCGCCGTTGCGGCGGTGATCCTGATGCTGCTGATCGGCGGCGTCGGCGGGGCCGCGCAGGCGTGGCTCGCGGCCTATCTGTTCTGGGTCGGGCTGCCGGTCGGGGCGCTGTTCGCGAGTTTGGTGCACGGGCTGACCGGGGGTGGCTGGGGCATTGCGCTGCGCCCGGCGCTGGCGGCGATGCTGCGGACGATGCCGCTGTTGGCGCTGCTGCTGATCCCGGTCCTGATCGGGGCGCCGCGGATCTACCCATGGGCCTTGGATGGCGGCCACGGCTGGCTGGCGCTGCCGTTCTTCACCGTCCGCGCGGTCGTCTATGTCGTGCTGTGGAATTTGCTGGCGCTGGGCGTGGGCCGCTATCGCCTGCCCGACGGGAGGCTGCCGCCGGGGTTTGCCTGGCCGGCGCTGATCCTGTTGTTCGGCACGACGACGCTCGCGGCGTTCGACTGGGCGATGACGCTCGAGCCGCGCTGGACCTCGACGATCTTCGGCCTCCTGGTGACGACCGGCTGGGTAGTGTCGGCGCTCGCCGTCGCGCTCGCGGCGACGGCGCGGCTGACCGACGGCGAGCGCCTCGACGCCGCGGCACGGCTGCTGCTCGCGGTGATCCTGCTCTGGGCTTACCTGTCGGCGATCCAGCTCATCGTGATCTGGGAATCCGACCTCTCGCGCGAGATCCCGTGGTACTTGCGGCGGTCGGTCGGCGGCTGGCAATTCGCTGCGCTCGCCTTCGCGCTGGCCGAGTTCGCGGTGCCGTTTGTCGTGCTGGTGTGGCGGCCGCTGCGGCGCTCGCCCATGGTGGTCGCGGCGACGGCGCTGATGGTTGCGGCGGCGCATCTGGTCGAGACATGGTGGTTGACCGCGCCCGATTTCACCCGCCCGTTCGGTTGGCCCGAGCCGTTGGCGGTAATCGCGATCGGCGGCTGCGTGCTGCTCGTCGCGCGCCGGGAATTCGCCCGATGGTAGACGAGACCCGCAGCGGCGAGACCCGCAACGACGACATCGCGGTCGAGCGCAGCGACGTGCCGCTGCCCTTGGCCGGCGCGCTCGCCGGCGGGTTCGCGGCGATGCTGCTGCTGTCGATCGTCGCGATCGCCCTGTTCTATCCCAACGCCCTGCATGGACCGAGCGATGCGCCGCGGATCGTCACCGCCGCGCCGCGGCTGGAGACCGACCCGGCCACCGACCTCGCCGCGTTCCGGGCGCAGGAGCAGCGCGACCTCGGCAGCTATGGCTGGGTCGACCGCGAGCACGGAATCGTCCGCCTCCCGATCGACCGGGCGACGCGCGATGTCGCCGCCAGCGGGATCAAGGATTGGCCGGAGGGCGCGAAGTGAGGTTCACCGCCGCGCTCCTTGCCGCACTTGCCCTGGCGACGCCCTGTGTCGCGGCCCCAACCACCATCCCGCCGGCCGAGTTCGGCGATTTCGCGTTCCGCCAGAACCTCGGCGCGAAGCTGCCGCTCGACGCGGTGCTGCGCGGGGAGGGCGGGGCGCCGACGTCGCTGGCCAGGCTGTTCGACGGACGGCCGGTGGTGATCGATTTCGAATACGACCGCTGCACCGTGCTGTGCGGCACGGTGCTCGACCGGCTGACCGCGGCATTGCCGCCCGACGCGCGGCTGGTGGCGATCGACATCGACCCCGATACGACGCCGCGACAGGCGACCGATTTCGCCCGCGCGCATGGCGCCAAGATCGTGCTGACCGGCGACGCGGCGACGATCCGGCGTGTCGCCGACGCGGCCGGGTTTCCCTATCGGCGCGACAAGGCGAGCGGGCAGTACGCGCACCCGGCCGGGTTTCTCGTCGCCGCGCCGGACGGCACGATCGCGCGGTATTTCCTCGGCTTCGACTGGCGCTCGCTCGACCTGCGGCTGGGGCTTGCCGAGGCGGCGGGAAACCGGATCGCCGCGCCGGCCGAGCAACTCCTGTTGTTCTGCTATTGCTACGACCCGGCGACCGGTCATTACGACCTCGCGGTCGCGCGGCTCTTGGAGCTGGTCGGCGCGGCGACCCTTCTGGCGCTGGCGGCGATAGTCGTGCTGGCGGCGCGGCGGTTTGCGCGATGAGAGGGGCTGCGCGATGAACGGGATCCCGTTCCTGCCCCCGAGCGCCAGCAGCATCGCCGGCGAGTTCAACGTTTTGTTCGGCGCGCTGCTCGCCGTCACGGGGCTGGTGCTGTTCCTCGTCGTCTGGCTGATGTTCCGCTTTTGCGTGCACTACCGCAAAAGCAACGCGGATGCCGACCGCAACCACCGGATCAAGAAATCCTGGCATTGGGAGGTCGGTTGGACCACAGCGTCGCTGGTGATCTTTGTCGGCCTTTATGCCTGGGGCGCCGAGTTCTATCTGCGCGAGCACCGGGCGCCGGCCGACGCGACCGACATCTACGTCGTCGGCAAGCAGTGGATGTGGAAGATCGAGCATCCCGACGGCCAGCGCGAGATCAACGCGCTGCACCTCGCGCTCGACCGGCCGGTGCGGCTGGTGATGACGTCGGAGGACGTGATCCACGGGTTCTCCGTGCCGGCGTTCCGGCTGAAGCAGGACGTCGTGCCGGGCCGCTACGTCACGCTGTGGTTCACCCCCATCGAGGCCGGCAACTATCACCTCTACTGCACCCAATTCTGCGGCACCGACCATGCCGCGATGGGCGGCTCGGTGACCGTGCTGGACACCGGAGACTTCCAGAAATGGCTCGCCGCCAACGCGATCACCGGCGCGGGAACGCTCGCGGCGCAAGGCGGCGCCCTCTACCGCCGGCTCGGCTGCTCGGGCTGCCACGATACCGAGCCGCGGATCGGCCCGCCGCTCGCCGGGCTCTATTTGCATCGGGTGACGCTGCGCGACGGCGGCGATGCGCTCGCCGATGACGGGTTCATCCGCGAGGCGATCCTCGATCCGGCGACGCATCCGCCGGCCGGGTACAAGACCGTGATGCCGTCGTTTGCCGGGCAGGTCGACGAGGAGCAGGTCGTCGCGCTCGTCGCCTACATCAAATCGCTCGCCGGAAAGGCCGCGCCATGACCAGCGTCTCCGTCGTCGACGAGGTGCCGCTTCCGCCGGCCGAGTCCTATCTCAACGACGGCGCGACGCTCGCCTCATGGCTGTTGACCCACGACCACAAACGCATCGCGATCCTCTATTTCATCAGCATCACCGCGTTCTTCTTCGTCGGCGGGGCGGCGGCGGCGCTGATTCGCATCAACCTGTTGACCCCCGAAGGAACGCTGCTCGACGCCGAAACCTACAACCGCACCTTCACCCTCCACGGTGTCGTCATGGTGTGGCTGTTCCTGGTGCCGTCGATCCCGACGACGTTCGGCAATTTCATGCTGCCGTTGATGCTCGGCGCCCGCGACCTCGCCTTTCCGCGGATCAATTTGTTGAGCTGGTACCTGTTCGTCGCCTCGGGCCTCATCGTGCTCGCCGGGCTGATCGGCGGCAGCGTCGATACCGGCTGGACGTTCTATGAGCCGCTGTCGAGCGGGTATGCGAGCGGGGCGCTGGTGGTCGTCGTCGGCGGCATCTTCGTCAACGGGTTCTCGTCGATCCTGACGGGGCTCAACTTTGTCGTGACGATCCACCGGCTGCGCGCGCCGGGGCTCACCTGGTACCGGCTGCCGATCTTTTGCTGGTCGACCTATGCGACCTCGCTGATCCTGATGCTGGCGACGCCGGTGCTGGCGGTGACGCTGATGCTCGTCGCGGCCGAGCATTTTTTCCATCTCGGCGTCTTCGACCCGGCCTATGGCGGCGACCCGCTCCTGTTCCAGCACATGTTCTGGTTCTACTCGCACCCGGCGGTCTACATCATGATCCTGCCGGGGATGGGGGTGATCAGCGAGATCATCCCGGTGTTCTCCCGCAAAAAGATCTTCGGCTACAAGTTCATCGCCTGGTCGTCGATGGCGATCGCGGTGTTCGGGTTCGTCGTCTGGGGCCACCACATGTTCGTGGCCGGCGAGAGCGTCTATGCGGCGCTGGTGTTTTCGTTCCTGAGCTTCGTCGTCGCGGTGCCGTCGGCGATCAAGGTGTTCAACTGGCTCGCGACCCTGCACAAGGGCACGATCTCCTTTGAAGCACCAATGCTTTACGCGCTCGGCTTCATCCTTTTGTTTACGATCGGCGGGTTAACCGGGCTGTTTCTGGCGACCCTCGCCTATGACGTCCACGCGACCGCGACCTACTTCGTCGTCGCGCATTTCCACTACATCATGGTCGGCGGCATGGTCAGCGCGTATTTCGCGGCGCTGCATTACTGGTGGCCGAAGATCACCGGCCGGCTTTACCCGGAAAGTTGGGCGCGGTTTGCCGCGGTGCTGATCTTTTTCGGGTTCAACGTCACCTTCTTCCCGCAATTCATCCTCGGCTATCTCGGCATGCCGCGGCGCTACTACGCCTATTCGCCGGATTTGCAGGTGTGGAACGTGCTGAGCTCGGCCGGCTCGTCGATCCTCGCGGTCGCCTACCTCTTGCCGCTGTTCTACCTGAGCTGGTCGCTGGTGCGCGGGCCGCGGGCGCCGGCCAACCCGTGGGAGGCGACCGGGCTCGAATGGCAGGTTCCGTCGCCGCCGCCGACCGAGAATTTCGAGCGCACCCCGGTGGTGACGACCGATCCCTACAACTACCCCGAGCCCTCGGAATGACGATGTCGCACCCGGCGCTCGGCGAGCAGTTCCCCGACCTCGCCCACCAGGCCGAGACGGCCGAGTTCGGCATCTGGGCCTTTATCGCGACCGAGGTGCTGTTTCTCGGCGGGCTCTTCGCCGCCTACACCTTCTACCGCTATCTGCACCCGGCCGGCGTCGCCGCGGCGGCGGGGCATACCAAGATCGTGATCGGCAGCGCCAACACGGCGATCCTGCTTACCTCCAGCTTTTTCATGTCCTGGGCCTCGCTTGCCGCGCGGGCGGGCGACAACCGCGTCTGCGCCCGGGTGATGGCGGTGGCGGCGGCGCTCGGCACCGCGTTTGTCGCGCTCAAGGGCGTCGAATACGCCGAAGAGATCGGCGAGCATCTGTGGCCCGGCCCGTCCTTCAGCCTCGACACGGCCGAGCCGAAAGCCGGCGAGGTGTTCTATTTTCTTTACTGGCTGATGACCGGGGTCCACGCGCTGCATCTGATGATCGGGATCGGCGCGGTCGCGGTGATCGCCTGGCGGGCGCGGCGCGGTGATTTCTCGCCCGCCTATCACACGCCGGTCCGGGTCGTCAGCCTCTATTGGCATTTTGTCGACGTGGTGTGGATTTTCCTGTTCGCGCTGATCTACCTGCCGGGAAGGGGGATGTAGATGCGCCGCCTGATCGTCGCCTGGATCGCGCTCGTCCTCTTGCTGTCGGGCAATATCGGTCTCGCCTATCTCGGCACCGGCGCGATCTACGCGACGGGTCACGTCGTGATCGCCGCGTGCATGGCGCTGATCGTCCTGATCGTGTTCATGGAGCTCGACCGCGGCGCGTCCTTGCTATGGTTTGCCGCGGGGACGGGGTTTTTCTGGCTGGCTTTGCTGTTCGTCCTCAGCGCTGCCGACTACCTGACCCGGTACAATTTCGCGCCAAGCTGAAGAATGCCGGTCACCCTTAACTGGCGCGAGATCGCGCTGCGTTTGATCCTGACGGTCGTCGCCGGCGCGGTGATCGGCCTCAACCGCGGCGAGCACGGCCACCCGGCCGGGCTGCGTACGACGATCCTCGTCTGCCTCGCCGCGTCGCTGTCGATGATCGCCACCAATCTGCTGCTCGACACGCACGGCAAGCCCAACGACTCGTTTGTCGTGATGGATCTGATGCGCCTGCCGCTCGGCATCCTGTCGGGGATCGGGTTTATCGGCGCCGGCGCGATCGTCAGGCGCGGCGACATGGTCGAGGGCGTGACCACGGCGGCGACGCTGTGGTTCGTGACGATGCTCGGCATCTGCATCGGCGGCGGGATGCTGGTGCTCGGCATGGTGTCGCTGGCGATCGGGTTTGCCGTGCTGAGCGTGCTCAAGGCCGCCGAGGCATGGCTGCCCGTCGAGCGGCGCGCGACGCTGGAGCTGACGCTCGCCGGCGACGGCGAGATCAAAGCCGCGCTGTTCGCCGAATTGTCGATGCGGGGTTGCCGCGTCGTCGAGCAGGGCGCATCCGCTCGCCGCGACGACCAGACACGGGAGGTGCGGTACGAGATCCGTTGGCGCGGCCGGGCAGACGATGCGGGCCCGGCCAAGTTTTTTCAGGGCCTCGCCGCCACCCCCGGGGTCGTCGCCCTGCGCTGGCGCATCGGAGCGCATTGAGGAACCGGCCCGCCGCCGCCCGCGTTTCCCGTGCACACCATCCAAAGGAGGCAGCCTTGAAGTGGCGTTTGATCGACGACGCCTCGCAGCGGACCTATGCCCTGGTGTTCGAAACCGGCGACGAGGTCATCGAGGGGCTCCAGCGCTTCGCGAAGGAGACACAGGCGACCGCGGCGGATTTTACCGGCCTCGGCGCGCTGAGCGACGCGGTGGTCGGGTATTTCGACTGGGAGAAAAAGGACTACCAAAAGATTCCCGTCGCCGAGCAGGTCGAAGTCGTCAGCCTGACCGGCAATTTCGCGCTCGGAGAGAACGACAAACCGGCCCTTCATGCGCATATCGTCGTCGCCAGGTCGGACGGCCACACGCGGGGAGGCCACTTGTTGAAGGCGCATGTGCGACCGACGCTGGAAGTCGTGGTGACGGAATCGCCCGCACATCTGCGCCGAAAGCACGATTCCGAAAGCGGTCTCGCCTTGATCCGGGTCGACCAGGCCTGACACCCACGGAGACGAGGAGTCACGATTCTCCGATCTGGCGAAAGCCCCCTTCGTCATCGCTTGTGCGGATGGCGAAGTTATTTGCCGGAAAGGGGCGCTCAACCGTAGAGCGCTTGGCGATTTTCACACTGTTAAGAAGAAATCGGGCGGGTTTGGCGATTTACACTGCGGACGCCTTCCGTTAAATTCCAGGCCTAGCGTGCAGAGGCCGGGGTACGGGGGGAGTCCGAGTGTTCGACCGCGCTCAAGCGGGGCGATTGAGACCGGTGCTGGCTGGCTCTGTGCTGCGCGTTTCCCGATCGGTGCTGGGTGTGATTTTGGCCGCCGCGTGGCTGATCGGCGGCGCGAGCGGCATTGCCCGCGCGCAGCAAAGCGTCGCGCCGAGCCGGGTCACTCCGGAGAGCTTGCGGCCGGCGGCTCCGGCGGCGCCGACGATCGAGGTGCCGGGCGGCGCGCCGGTGACGGCGCCGGCCGGGGCGGCGGGGTTGTCGATCGTGGTCGGCCAGGTTTCGGTCGGCGGGACGTTTCCGGGATTCGAGGGGACGACGGCGGGGATCGTCGGGCCGCTCGCGGGCAAGCGGATGAGCGTGGCCGAGATCTACGCGGCCGCGGATGCGATCGAGCGGGCCTACGCGGCCGCGGGATACATCCTGGCGCGGGTGGTGGTGCCGCCGCAACAGCTCGCGGATGGCGGAACGGTTCGCCTTCAGGTGGTCGACGGGACGATCGAGCGCGTCGACGTCAGCGCGGTGCCGGAGCGGCAGCGGGCGGTGGTGGCGGCGCGCATGGCCGGGGTGGTCGGCGAGCCGCGCCTGATGCTCAGCGACATCGAGCGTCGGCTTCTCCTGGTGAGCGACCTGCCGGGGCTGCAATTGAAGAGCACGCTGGCGGCGGGGCCCACGCCGGGCGGGACGCTGCTGGTGATCGAGGCGACGCAGGCGCTGGTTTCGGGATCGGTCGGGGTCGACGACCGGCTGCCGAAGGCGCTCGGGACGTGGACGCTCAATTCGACCGGGGCGATCAACGATGCGCTGGGGTTTGGCGAACAGGTCTACGCGTCGTATTCGACAAGCCCGGATGTGGGGTCGCCGCGGCTGCGGGTGATGGGCGGGGGCGTCGTGCTGCCGCTGGGGAATGACGGGTTTACGCTCAACCCGGAATACACCGAATCGATCGCAAAGCCGATCCCGGCGCCGGGTACACCGGCCACGACGGGGGATTTCAAGCGGTTTGCGCTCAGGGCGAGCTATCCGCTGGTGCGGTCGCGGGCGGAGACGCTGACCCTGTCGGGAACGGCCGAGTGGGACGACGAGACGCTGACGGCGATCGGGTTCGGGACAAGGCTGTACGAGGACGATTACGCGGCCGGGCGGTTTGGCGTTCACGACCTGATCGAGCTGCCCTGGGGCGCGATCGCGATGCTCGACGGCACGTATTCCCACGGGCTGACCGGGCGGTCGGGGACGACGCTGCTGCCGCTGTCGCAGCAGGGGGCGAGCTCGATCTTCAACAAGCTTGTCGCCGTCGCGAGCCTGCGGCAGCCGCTGCCGGAGGCGTTCGAGCTCGACCTTATCGGCCACGCCCAGACGAGCTTCGGGGCGCCGCTGATGCTGTCGGAGCAGTTCGGGCTGGATGGGCCCGACGCGCTGTCCGGGTTTGCCAGCGGCACGTTCAGCGTCGACCAGGGGCTGACGCTGCGGGCCGAGTTCGCGCGTCCGTTCGCGCTGTCCCTGGGGGCGCTGGGCGGGATGCCGCCGCTGGGTCTGTCGCCTTATGTGTTCGGAGCGTTCGGCTACGGACAGATCGTGCAGCCGACGGCGGTGCAAAAAGGGTCGATCGACGCCGGGTCGGCCGGGATTGGGATACGATCGACGACGGTGGCGCTGACGACGGGGCTGCCGGTGGGAAGCACGCTGGGGCTGGAGCTGGCCCGACGATTTTCGGATGTGCCGGGAGTACGCGGCGGGTATCGCGCCAATCTGGCGCTGAACCTGACCTTCTAGTGGTTTAATTTTTTTTAAGGTAGAGCGGATGTCCCCCCATCCCGGTTCGATTTTTCGCTTTCTTCTCGCCGCCGCTCTGGTGCTGGCCGGTCCGGGCTTGCCGGCGCGGGCGCAGAGCGTGCTGCCCACTGGTGGGCATGTGGTCGCCGGCGGCGCGACGATCGGGGCGCCGGCGGGGGCCGGGCTGACGGTGACGCAGACGACGCCGCGCGCGGTGGTCAACTGGAACAGCTTTTCGGTGGGGCAGCCGAACCGCGTCACGTTCGCGCAGCCGGGAACCTCGGCGGCGATCCTCAACCGGGTGACCGGGAATACGCCGTCGGCGATCGCGGGACAGGTGCAGGGCAACGGGCAGGTCTACCTCGTCAACCCGAACGGGATCGCGATCACCCCGACCGGGAATGTGCAGGTCGGCGGCGGGTTTGTCGGCTCGACGCTGGGGATTGCGAATCAAGACTTTATGGCGGGGAAGCTCCGGTTCAACGGCAACGGCGCGTCGGCCCCGGCGACCAATGCCGGCACGATCAGCGCCGGGCCGGGCGGGTTCGCCGCGCTGGTGGGCGGCACGGCGGCGAATTCGGGCACGATCTCGGTGCCGCTGGGAAAGGCGGCGCTGGGGTCGGGCGAGGCGGCGACGCTCGACATCAACGGCGGCGGGTTCCTCCAGGTCGCGGCGCCGACCGGGGCGACGACGGCGCAGGGGCAGGCGCTGGTCAGCAACAGCGGCAGGATCAACGCGGCCGGCGGCACGGTCGAGCTCAAGGCGGCGACGGTCGCCGGGGCGATCCGCGACGCGGTCAACCTGCAAGGCGTCGTGACGGCGAACTCGATATCGGGGCAGAACGGGTCGATCACGCTGGGCGGCGGCGCGGGCGGCGCGGTGAATGTGACGGGGACGCTCGACGCATCGGGCTCGGGCGGCGCCAATGGCGGGGCGATCACGGTCGCCGGCGCGAAGGTTCGGGTCGGGCACCACGCGATCCTCAACGCGAGCGGGGCAAAGGGCGGCTCGGTGCTGGTCGGGGTGACGGGCCCCAACGGCGCCGGCGAGGCCGACGCAACGACGATCGCGGACGGGGCGACGATCCTCGCGACGGGCGGCGGACACATTGAGACCTCGGGGCAGAAGCTCAGCCTCGGCAAGGCGCTGATCGACGCCGGGATCGGAGGGTCGTGGCTGACCGACCCGGTGGACCTGACGATCGACTCGACCGCGGCGACGACGATCAACACCGCGCTCGCGGCCAACACCAGCGTCACCGAGCAGACGACCTCGAGCGGCGGCATCATGGGGGCGGGCACCGAGGCAGTCGGGAACGGCGACATCAATGTCGCCTCGGCGCTGTCGTGGAGCACGGCGGCGACGCTGACGCTCAACGCCTTCAACAACGTCAACATCACGGCGCCGATCACGGTCGGCGGCAGCGGCCAGCTCGTGGTGACGGCGGGCAACAACATCAACGTCGCGCCGCAGATCGCGGTGACCGCCGGCGGCGGGCTCGCCTTCACGTACAATAGCGCCGGCGCGAACTCGACCGCCACGCTGACCTTCACGATGGGCCAAGGAAGCGCGGTGTTCTCGTCGGAGGGCTCGCACCCCACGCTCAGCATCAACGCCTCGCCGTACACGCTGATCTATACCGAGACCGAGCTCGATAACCTGGTCGCCGCCGCCAAGAGCGCGATCGCCGGGCCGCTGACGCTGACGACGACCTACACCAGGGCGGTCATTCCGTCGTTATCCGGAACCCTGAACGGGCTCGGCAACACGATCTCGGGCCTGAACATCAACGATACAAGCACCGGCGGCATCGTCCAGGACGGGCTGATCGCCCAGCTCTTCGGCGGGACAGTGGCGAATATTGGCGTCTCCGGCACGATCTTCGCCAAAGACGCCTTCGCCGGCGGTCTCGCCGCGGTGATGACCGGGGGCAGGATCACCAATTCCTACGCGGCCGTGAACATCAGCGCGGACCCTTCCGGCGTGTTCGCTGTCGGAGGGCTTGTCGCGGAAAACGATCCCGGGTCGAGGATCTCGAATTCCTACGCGACCGGGTCGGTCACCGGCGGGACCGGTACCAACACGGCGGACGCCGGCGGGTTCATCGGGGTCAACAGCGGCACGATCACCAACAGCTTCGCGACCGGGGCGGTGAGCGGGGGCAATGCCGCCGGCGGGTTCCTCGCCGAGAATGGCCCGACGGGTACGATCACGACCAGCTATTCGACCGGCGTGCCGACCACCGCCGTCGGCGGTTTTCTCGGCGGGTTTGTCGCCGTCAACCTCGGCACCGTCACCAACAGCTATTACGACTCGACGACCTCGTTGCAGCCGGCGGGCAACCAAGGCAACGGCACGATCGGCCTCGCGACGGCGACGCTCGGCGGCGCGTTGCCGACCGGTTTCTCGTCGACCGTGTGGGGCAATCTCGGCAACCAGACGACGCCGTACCTGCTGACCAATCCCGGCCCGGTGTTCCTCGGCAGCGACAGCTCGGCGACGCCCGCCTCGTACAACCTCGTCTTCACGCCGACCCAGCTCCAGGCGATCAACAACAACCTCTCCGGCAATTTCCTGCTGGCGCAGAACGTTGACCTTTCGAGTATCGAGGCCTTCACGCCGATCGGCGGGGGCTCGCCCTTTACCGGCCAGCTCGACGGGCTCGGCAACACGATTTCGAATCTGACGACCGCCACTGTGACGAGCGGTGCCGATCTCGGGTTGTTCGCCAAGATCACCGGCGCGACCATCAGCAATCTGGGCATTGTAGGCGGCAATATCGGCGGCTCCGGAGCGGGGACGACGGCTGGGGCGCTGGTTGGCGTTGCCAATTCCGGCACGATCACCAACGTCTATGCGAGCGTCTCTGTCTCGGGAGCGGGGGGCGGGACATTCGGCGGGCTGATCGGCCTAAACGGGGCCACCGTCAGCGACTCCTACGCGACAGGCGAGGTCGGTTCGACCTCGGCGGCGAATCTCGGCGGGTTCGCGGGCAAGAATACCGGCACGATCACCAATTCTTATGCGACCGGGTCGATCTCCTCTACCGCCGCGTCCAATATCGGCGGGTTTGTCGGGATCAATGACGGCTCGGTGTCATTGGCTTATTCCGCCGGCGCGATCATCGCTACTGGCGGCGGCAACATTGGCGGCTTTGTCGGCCAAGCTCTCGCCAGCAGCAGCATCGGCACCGCCTACTTCAACCAGGACCGCGCAGGCACCGCGACCCCGGTCGGCGTCAACGCCGGCACCGGCTCGGCGACCGGGCTCTCCAGCGCGGGCTTGTCGCCGTTCAGCACCTCGTCGTACGGGTTCAGTTTCACCACCACGCCCGGCATCGCGGGCGACTGGGTCATCGTCGATGTCGACGGCTCGCTGAACAACACATCGGGCAGCGGCGCGACGATGCCGATGCTGGCGAACGAGTACTCCACGACGATCGTCAACGCGCACCAGCTTCAGCTCATGGTGATGGGGTTGGGCGCGACCTACACGCTCGGCCGCAATGTCGACGCCACGACGACCGCATCGAGCACGAGCGCCTCGACCGGCACGGATGTGTGGACCTCTACCGGCTTCGTGCCGGTTGGCCAGAGCACGGCCTTTACCGGCACGCTCAACGGCGCCGGCTACACGATATCCGGCCTGACGGTGAACTCGGCCAAAGGCGTGGCAGGGCTCTTCGGCGACCTCGGTGCGGGCAGCCAGGCCAGCAATCTCGGGCTCGTCGGCGGAACCGTCAACGATACCGCGGTCAACGCATGGGTCGGCGCTCTCGCGGGCGGCAACTCGGGCCAGATCAGCAACAGCTATGCGACGACGTCGGTCAACGTCGGCGACGGCGAATTCACCGGCGGGCTCGTCGGCATTAACGACGGGCTGATTTCCCAATCCTTCGCGGCGGGTTCGGTGATCGCGGGAAACGGCGGCAACACCGGCGGGCTGGTCGGCCAGAACCGGAACGGCACGATCTCGCAATCCTTCGCCGCCGGGGCGGTCACCGCGGTCAGCGGCCGTGTCGGTGGGCTGGTGGGAGAAACCCAGGGCACGATCAGCGACGCTTACGCAATCGGCTCCGTGACGGTGGCCGGAGGCGGCAGCGCCGGCGGTCTGGTCGGGTTCAATCTCGGGCCCACGGCCATCATCACCGACGCCTATGCGACGGGTCCAGTGTCCGGGGGCGCTGGCGCCCAGGTCGGCGGGCTCGTGGGGTCGGAGTCCGGCTCCATCATCCACGGGTATTGGGACATCGGCACCACCGGGGCGCCCGATAACGGGTTCGGCGCCGGGCAGTTGACGACGACGCTGCAAGGCGGGTTGCAGGCCGGCTTCTCGTCACCGACCTGGGGGATCGTCGCGGGCAAGAGCTATCCCTATCTGTGCTGGCAGGCAGGGAATTGCGGGCTGACGCCGCAGGTGGTCGCGGGGGTCGTTTACAGCGACCAGGGGATCACCCCAGCGGCCCGGGCGGGGGTGGTCGGGTTCGTCAACGGGCAGTCCCTCAACTCGATCCAGACGCTGAACTTCGGCAGCTTAGGCGGGGCCAACGGCTATTACTATTACCTGTTGGCGCCGAACACGATGTCGACGCTGGCGAATAACGTGGCGACCGTAAACATCCCGGTCAGCATCGCGCTGGCGGACCAGGTGACGAGCGGCGCGGTCAACAACCTTGCGATTTATGGCGACACGATTCACGAGGTCACCGCGCAGGCCTCGAACGTGACCGTGCAGAACGACTTGGTGACCGCGCTCGGCTTTTCGCCGGGCAGTTTGTCGTCCAATTTGTGGATCGATGCGGCGACGACGTACACGGTCGATTCGGCGATCAGCCAGACCGGCCGCATCGAGATCACCACCGGCACGGGCGCGCTGACGATCGGCGCCGACATCGCGCCGGGCAGCACCAAGACGCTGACCCTCAAATCCGCCGGGACGCTCGCGATCAATTCGGGGGTGACGATCGGCTCGAACACCAGCACGGTCGACCTCGGCGCCGCCGGCGCCGTCACTGAAGACCCGACGGCGGTCATCGAGGCGGAGACGCTGCAGAGCACCGGGGGCGTCGCGGGCAATGTCAGCCTGGTCGGCACCGGAAACACCGTCAATGGGATCGGCCCGTTTGCGGTGACCGGCGGCACCGCCAACGAGTTTGCGCTGGTCGACTCGTTCTCGATCAATGTCGACGGGGCGGTGTCGGCGTCCGGCAATATCTTCCTCAAAACCAACAATCCCGACGGGATCGGGATCGCCACCGGCAGCGTGAGCGTGGGAAACGGGCAGGTCGCCTCGTTCGAGACCCGTCTCCTGGCGATCACCGGGAGCGGGTCAGTCAGCGCCGGCACGGTCGAGATCGCCCCCGGAAGCGGCAACATCACCATCGGCACCGGCGGGGTCCTGACCGCCGCCGGGATTACCGCCGGCACGATCCGCATCGGCGCGGTGACGCTGCCGGGCGGGTCGAGCCCGACGACGACGGCGAGCGGGATCATCGTCGGCGCCTCCGGTTTCAATGTTTCGACCGCGACGACGCTCGATCTGGAGACGACCGGGAACATCAGCGGCACCGGCGGCTTCCCTAACACCGCTGGACCATTGACTGCGGCCACGCTGACCGGCAGCTCCGCGGACGCCGTGCTCGGCGGCAACAACGCGATCGCGACGCTCGGGAGCTTTGCGTCCACCGCTTCATTTACGTTAAACGACACTGTGTCGCTGATCGTGACCGGCCCGATCTCCGCGCCGGGCGGCTTGCTCCTGGGTACGTCCGGCACCGCGGCGCTAACGATCAACGGCAATATCACCGTCCCGGGCGGGGACATCGAACTGACCTCGGGCACGACGATCACGCAGAACGCGGCCAGCGTGATCGACCCGACCACGATGTTCATCACGGCGAGCGGCAATGTGTCGATGCCGGGGGCGAACGTGGTCGACCAGCTCGCCGCGAGGATCACCGGATCGGGCTCCAGCCTCTCCTTCAACAACACCGCGCATGACCTCGCGGTCGACAATGTCAGCGGGGAGCCTGGCATCATCACCAATAACGGCAACGTGACGCTGTCGACGACGAATTCGGGCAACATCACGCTCAACCAGCCGATCGACACGACCGGGTTCCCGGTGCACGTCCCGACGACCGCGACAGTCGCGCTTAATTCGGCCGGGACGGTCAGCCAGGACCCGATCAACGGCACGATCATCGCGCAGACGCTGACGGGCACCTCGGTCGGCGGCGCGACGTTCGACAACGCCGGCAATACCGTTCTCGATATCGGGTCCTGGAGCGACACGGGGTCGGGCTCGGCCGGGTTTACGTTCAGCAATCCGGCGGATGTGGCCGTCGGCGGGACGATCAGTTCGATTTCCGGGCCGATCACGTTGGCGGCGGGCAACATCGACCTTAGCGGCGACCTGACCGCGACGGCCGGCACGGTGACATTGACCACCCCGGGCGAAATTATCCAAGGAGTGGGCTCCATCACCGCGGCCACGCTGACGGGGAGCAGCGGCGCGGACGCCACCTTCGGCGGCGGGAACGAGATCTCGACGCTCGGCTCGTTCAATAGCGGCTCGTCGATGTTCGATCTGGTCAACGAAAGGGCCCTCACGGTGTCGGGGCCGGTGAGCGCCGGATCAATCATCATTGCTGTCCAAGGCTTGAGCGGGCTGACGTTGTCCGGGCCTTTGAATGGCCTCACTTCGACGGAGTTGGCCGCGGAGGGGGCGATCATCGAGACGAGCGGCGGCACGATCACCACTCCCACCTTTACGGCGGTAACGCTACTCGACACCGGCGCCGCGATCAGCCTGCCGAGCGCGTCGAATTCGATCACCGACGTCACGCTCGCCAGTCTCGACCTCGCCCTGACCGGGGCCGCCGCCGGGACGATCACCTTCGTCAGCAGCGGCAACGTGAACATCCACGATCTGGGATTGATCGTTACGCACGGCATCACCACGACGGGCGCCGCATCGGTACAGGCCGGCGGAACCCTCACCGAGGACGGGACGATCGTCGCGGGGAGTTTCAGCGGCAGCTCGGTGGGCGGCGCGACGCTGACCAACACGAACCAGGTCGGCGTGTTCGGACCCTTCACCAATACCGGCGGCTCGATCCAGTTCACCAACGGGCCGAGCCTTGCCGTCGCCGGAACGGTGAGCGCGGACAGCATCACGCTGACGACCACCGGAGCGAACGCGAGCCTCACATTCGGCAATGGCGGCGGCCCGGCCGACGGGTCGCTGAGCGCGCCCTCCGGCGTCGTCACCCTCGCGATCAACGGCTCGATCGCCCAGTCGAGCGGCACGATCACGACCGGCGGCCTCACCGGCAGCTCGGTCGGTGGGGCCTCGATGACCGGGGCCAACCTGGTCGGGGCGCTGAGCGGGTTCACCAACACGGGCAGCGGCGATGTGAGCTTTACCAACGCCCAGACGCTGCAGACGGGGCCGGTCACCAATTCGGTCGGCGACCTCACGCTGGCGACGACGGTGGGCGACATTATCCTCATCCCGTCCACGACGCTGGCGGCGAGCCCGAGCGGCACGCTGACGCTGGCGTCGGCGGGTGCCGTCAGCGGTTCGGGGCCGCCGGGCTTGTTCCCGACGGTCAGCGCCGGGTCGCTGCTGGTGACCGCGGCGGGAGGGAATGTCGATCTGCCGGGGGCGAACACGGTCGGCACCGTGGCGGCGAATTTGACGGCGTTCGAAGGCAGCTTCGACCTGTCGAACGCGCAGGCGCTGATCGTCGGCACCGCGGGCGGGGTCAACGGGATCACCACCAATCAAGGCACCGTGCTGATCCAGACGACGGTCGGCGACCTGACGCTGAACCAGCCGATCAACACGATCGGCGGTGGCACCGACTTGACCGGAGCGTTCGCGCAGGTCGGGCTGTCATCGGCGGGATCGCTGTCGCAAACCTCATTCGGGCCGATCACGGCGGCGGCGGCGGAGCTGCTCGCCGGCGGCAACATCTCGCTGGCGTCAAACGACAACGCGGTGCTGAACCTCGCCGCAGAGGCGATGGGCGTCGGCGGCGTCGTGGATTTCGTCGACAAGGCCGATTTGGCGATCAGCGACCAGCTCGGCTCGGGCGTCGCGGCCGGCTCGATGACGCTGCCGCCCCTGGCGGTGCCGGCGGCGGGCGGCATCTATGCCAATGGCGGAGAGATCGGGATAGCGGCGCTCGCAAGCCTGACGCTCGGCGAGCCGGTCAACGCGAACACCTTCGTCGGCGGTGCGCCGTCAGCGGTGCTGCAACCGTCACCGGGCGAGGTCTTCCTGGCCGCGGGAGGCGGTATCACGGAATCGGGCGACGGGGTGATCCTCGGCAGCCAGCTCTACGCCGCGTCCCTTGCCGGCGGCGTCACGCTGACCGCGGACAACCGCATCGGGGCTAACGATAACGGCGCCGGGATCGCGCAGACGAGCGGGATCGTGGCGGGGGTGGCCGAGGGCGGCAACTTCCAGCTCGTCAACCATAATGCCGGGATCACGGTCGGCGCGCTGAGCTGCGGATGCGTCGGCATCTTCACCCAGTCCGGCGATATCGATCTCGCGACGACCGGGGCGGGGGCGATCACCGTCAACAAGCCGCTGCATTCGGGGAACGAGATCAACATCGCGGTGGCGCCGGGCTATGCATTCACCAATACCGCGACCAACGACGCCACTTTCGACTCGGAATATCTGCCTTCAGGGGCCACGACGGCGGGGCTCGACACGACGACGAGCGCGGGATCGATCACGATCCTGGCGGATGCGATGACCTTGTCGGGCGGCACGATCCAGACCGGCACGGCGGGCGGGGTGGTGCTGGCGCCGGCGACGACGACGGACGGGATCATCCTCGGCAATGTCGGGTCGACGGGCGTCCTCGGGTTGCGGACCGCGGACCTCGCCGGCATCAAGGCGGGGTTTGTCCAGATCGGGTATCGCAACCAGGACGGCAGCGTGGCGCTGACCGGCGACATCGACCTCGTCGGCAACCTGTCGGTGACGACGGCGAACGTGCCGGAGCTGTTGCTGGTGACGGGCGGCACGGTGGGCAGCAGCGCGAGCAGAGCGATCGTCGGCGGCGGAACGTTGCAGCTCGGCATCATCGCGGGCGGGGAGATCGATCTATCGGGTTCGGACAGCGTCGGCACGTTGGCGGCCTATGTAGACGGAACAAGCCCGCTTGTAGAATTCGGCAATGCCGGATCGCTGACGGTCGGCACGCTGAGCCGCCCGCAACTCGGCATCGGCATCGACGGCAACGGCTTCCCGAGCCCGGTCTCGGCGTCGAACCCACTTTCCGGCATGACGAACGCCGCTCAAGGCGCGGTGACAGGGGGCGGGATCGGGCTCACCACGACCGCGGGAAATATCACCGTCTCCGCGCCCGTGAGCGCCGTGGACCAGGGGGTCGGCGTGTCTGCGTTCGGGGGGGTCGCGATCAACAGTACGGTCACGGCAGGAACCTTTGGGGTGCTAGCGGGCGGGTTCGGCCCCGGCACGGTCGCCATCACCGAGGGCGCGGGCGGCGACCTGGTCGTATCCGGCGGTGCCGCATTGGACAACTTCAGCACCGGCGGCACGATCACGTTCGGCAGCAACAATTCGATCAGCGGCCCCGTTACGATCGAGACGACCGGCGCGGGGGCGGACGCGACGGTGGTCAACGGCATCGCGCTGACCCTCGGCGCCTCCACCGTCGGCGGCAACCTGACGGTCAGCGCGACGGGCGGGCTGACGGTCGACGGCACGGTGACCTCGCCGGGCACGATCGCGCTCAACGCGATCGCCGGCAGCGGCACCGGGCCCTTGAGCGTGGTCAGCGGCGGAAATCTGCAAGCGCCGCTGATCGATCTCAACGCCACCAGCATCGCGCTCACGGGCAACGCGATGCTCGGCCAAGCCGGCGCGACGATCGACCTGGCGCACACGACAAGCGGGGGCGGCGTCACCGAGGCGAGCGGGTCCACGATCATCGCGATCTCGCTCGGCGCGACCAACCCGCTCGCCGGCAATGTCAGCCTGACCGGCGCCGGCAACGCGATCAACGAGCTGACCTCGATCTCGGCCACTGGCGGCGGCAACGGCATCGCCGTCACCAGCGGCAGCGGGACGATGGTGGTCGCCGGTGCGCTGTCGACGACGAACGGTCCGGTGTCGCTGACGACGGCGGGCGGAAGCATGTCCCTGACCTCCGATATCTCGGCGCCGGGGAATGTGGTGACGTTGAGCGCGAACGGGTCGCTTTCGCAGACGGGCGGGGCGATTACGGCGGGGACGCTGACCGGGAGCACGGCTGACGGCGCGGTGTTGCCGGATGCGAACGCGGTGACGGCGCTAGGCGCGTTCGGCAATACCGTGATCGGGCAGATCTCGTTCACCGACGCGAGAGCGCTGACGGTGACGGGGTCGGTGTCGAACACCGGCGGCGAGATCACGCTGATGACGACGGGGGCGGGATCGAACCTGGCGCTGCAGGGCGGGCTCACCGCGGCGGGGAACACGGTCCGGCTCAGTTCGGCCGGGACCGTCACGCAGACCGGCGGCATCATCACGGCGAGGACGCTGACCGGGGGCTCCGTCGGCGGGGCGACGCTCGCCGACGGCAATCTCGTGGCGAATTTCGGGACGTGGAACGATACCGCTGGCGGCGTCGGCTCGACCGGGATCCAGTTCGCCGACGGTCAGACGATGACGACGACGGGCACGATCTTCTCGGCCGGCCCGGTGAGCCTGTCGGCGATCTTCGATCCGGATCTGGTGCTCAATACCGACATCGTTTCCGGCGGGGTGGTGACGCTTTTCGCCAACGGCAACATCAGCCAGACCGGCGGCGGTATCACCGGCACCGGTCTGGTCGCAACGACCCAGCTCAACGCCGGCGGCTCGATCGCGCTCAATAGCACGACCAACGCGATCACCGGCAACGTAACCCTGACGAGCCTCAACATGGGCGGAACGCTCGCCGGCGGGGCTATCACGTTCGCGGATTCGGGCGCCTACACGATCGCGGCGGCGGGCGGGTTTCAGACGGGCGTGGCGACGACGGGGCCGGTTACGCTGACCTCGGGCGCGGACCTGACGCTGGCCGCGGGGTCCGCGGTGACGGGCGGCGGGGTAGTGCTGGCGGCGACGGGGAATTTCGTCAACAATTCCGGCTCGGGCGCGGTGACGGCGACGGACGGCAATCGCTGGCTGATCTACTCGGCGGCGCCGGCGGGCGACAATTTCGGCGGGCTCGACAGCGGCAACACGGCGATCTGGCGGGCGAGTTTTGCGTCGCTGCCGCCGGAGGACGTGGCGCCAGGCAACCGCTACCTGTTCGCGCAAAGCCAGACGCTGACCGTCACGACGACGAACCTCGCCAAGACCTATGGGCAGGACGCGACGTTGGCGGTGGCCGGGGCGTTTACGGTTTCGGGCATCGAGGCCGGCGTCGCCGGGGCCTTTATCGGCGACACGGCGGCGACGGCGTTCAGCGGCGCGCCGAGCGTGACCTCGGCGGGGTCGGCGAATACGGCCTCGGTCGCGGACGGCCCCTACACGATCACCGCGACGGACGGGACGATGACGGCGCTGGGCGGGTATGCGCTCGTCTTCGCGGAGAGCGGCAAGCTGACGGTCAACCCCGCGCCGTTGACGCTTACCGCCAATAGCGCGACCAAGACGTACGGCTCGACGCTGAGCTTTGCCGGCACCGAGTTCAGCACCGCGGGCAGCCTCTTCAATGGCGACACGGTGACAGGCGTCTCGCTGACGAGCCCCGGCGCGGCGGCGACGGCGGGAGTGGCCGGCAGCCCCTATGCGATCCTGGCTTCCGCGGCGACCGGCACCGGGATCGCGAACTACTCGATCACCTACGTGAACGGCGCGCTGACCGTGACCCCGGCGGCGCTGACCGTCACCGCCAACAACACGAGCAAGACCTACGGTACGACGCTGAACTTTGCCGGCACCGAGTTCACGACGGCGGGCAGCCTCTTCAACGGCGACTCGGTAACGGGCGTGACGCTGGCGAGCGCCGGCGCGCCGGGGGCGGCGGGTGTCGCCGGCAGCCCCTATGCGATCACCGCTTCGGCGGCGACGGGCACGGGCGTGGCCAACTACACGATCACCTACGTGAACGGCGCGCTGACGGTGACCCCGGCGGCGCTGACCATCACCGCCAACAACGCGACCAAGACCTACGGCTCGACGCTGGGCTTTGCCGGCACCGAGTTCACCACCGCCGGGCTCGTCTCCGGCACCGGCGACACGGTGACAGGTGTCTCGCTGGCGAGCCTCGGCGCGCCGGGCACGGCGGGCGTCGCCGGCAGCCCCTATGCGATCACCGGCTCGGCGGCGACCGGCAGCGGCCTCGCGAACTACACGGTCAGCTACGTCAACGGCGCGCTGACCGTGACCCCGGCGTCGCTGACGGTCACGGCCGACGATTTGACCCGTGGGCTCGGCCAGGCGAACCCGGCGCTGACCTTTACGGTCACCGCCGGCAGCCTGTTCAACGGCGACACGCTGTCGGGCGACCTCGCGACCACGGCCAGCGCGGCCAGTGCCGCGGGGCCGTACCCGATCACCGAGGGCACGCTGACCGGCGGCGCCAACTACACGCTCGCCTTCGACAACGGAACCCTTACGGTTACCGGCTCGGCCCCGACCCCGGTTGCGGGAACGCCAAATTTCGGGGTCAGCCCGGATATGTTTATCAGCGACAACTCCCCCGACGGGTGGCTCTGGTGGCTTAAGCATGTGTCCGTTGGCGGGGACACCGGATCCGGCGGCGGCTTGACTACCTGCACCGCCGGCAACATCGGCCAAATCCTCAAGGCCAACGGTCAGGTGCAGCTATTCGGCAACCCCAGAACTTGCGGGAGCTTTTGACCCCGGGCCGATAAAGGGCGTAATTGTCGGGTTGGCTATTGGCAGCTAGTCGGGAGCGGGCCGGGGTCGATATGTGCGGGATTGCCGGGCTGATCAACAAGACCGGGCGCTTGTCGCGCGAGGCGCTGACGCGGCTCGGCACCGGGATGGCCGACAGCATGGCCTATCGCGGACCGACGATGCCGGAGCGTGGGTCAGCGACGACGGGTACTGCGGCTGTCGCACCGGCGGCTCAGGATCATCGACACCTCGTCGGCCGGAGTAAAGGGAGCGAGAGATGAGCGAAGGTCCACAGATCTACGGCTATCACGCCCATGTCTATTACGACGCCGATACCCTGCCGGCGGCAGAGCGGCTGCACCAGGGGCTCAGCGCGAACTTCCCGATCGAGATGGGACAGTTCAGCGGCGCGGAGGTCGGGCCGCACCCGGTACCGCAATTCCAGATCATCTTCACGGTCGCGCAGTTCCAGGACGTCGTGCCGTGGCTGATGGTCCACCGCGAGGGGCTCGACATCCTCGTCCACCCGCTGACCGACGACATGGTCGACGACCATTCGGTCTATGCGCTGTGGCTCGGCGCGCCGATCGCCTTGAAGCTCCACACGATGCAGCGCCGCGGCTATCGCGACGCGCTCCTGCCGAAGGCCGCGTGAATTGGGCATCCTGTACGAGAAGCGCGATGGCGTCGCCTACATCACGCTGAACAACCCGGAAAAGGCGAACATCTTCGACAAGCAGACCGCGGACGAGATTTCCGAGGCCTGGATCGATCTGTGGGAGGACCGCAAGATCCGCTGCGCGATCCTCACCGGGACCGGCGATCGGCATTTCTGCGGCGGGCACAACCTCGCCCCTCGCAAGGGCGTGACCCAGGAGGAGCGCGAGTATCTGCGCACCAACCGCATCTTCTGGCCGCTCGCGGGCAGCGTCCACGGGCAGAAGACCGGCGTCGACGGGCGGATGGGCGATCACTACCCGCGGGTGTGGAAGCCGGTCATCGCCGCGGTCAACGGCTGGGCGGCGGGGGCGGGGCTTTATGTGCTGCTGTCCTCGACCGATATCCGGATCGCCAGCCGCGAGCACGCGCGGTTCAAATTCGCGCTGACGACGCAGGGCTGGCTCGGCCACGGGCCGGGGGCGAGCCTGCTGATCAAGCAGCTCCGCTATATCGACGCGATGAAGATGCTGCTGACCGACGACCCGGTCGACGCCGAGGAGGCGCTGAGGATCGGCCTCATCAACGAGGTCGTGCCGCACGCAGAGCTGATGGCCCGTGCCGAGACGGTCGCCCGCCACATCTGCTCGATGCCGCCGGTCGCGCTCAGGATGATGAAGGAATTCGTCGTCCGGTTTGGCGATCTGCCGACCGACCAGGCCTGGCATGTGCAGAACATCATCAACAACTTGCTTATCCAGGTTACGACGGACGGTGAAGAGGGGCGCGAGGCCTTCAACGCCAAGCGCAAGCCCAACTTCACCGGCGCCCTGCGCAAGCGCGGCGAGCCTTGGCCCGAGCCATCCGAGGAAGACGCCGACCGGCTCGACGAGATTTATCGGAGCGGGGAGTTCTAGGGGCTCGCTTCAAGTCACGTCATCCCCGCGAGATGACGAAATTTTTTAACATAGGGATTCAACTTAAAACCGCATCTCCTTTCTCTGTGCAGAAACTGGGTAGGACTAAATCGTTCTGTTGGCGGGGTTCAGGGGGCAAATTTTACCGAGTTTCGCGGTATAATATATCATTCGCCACCGTCCCAAGCTGGCCGGCGCATGCTGGATAACAAGCCATCTATTTCTAATTGCTCGTCTAGCTGAGCTCCGATGCACCGTAAGCAGCAGCGTCAAGGCAAGGCTTGCGAGCAGATTTACTTTATTCCAAATTAGCATATCATATTTGTATAATTCCGTCTGGAGTAAATTCGATTTAAGGTTGACTGAGATTTTCACAGGGGCGACAGTCCGATTTCCAAGTGGAAGGGGTGTCGTGGCTCCTGTTGCGCGATCTGCAATGTTCGCCTGCGCGTCGAGATTGCTCGGTGCGGCGGCATTGGGGCTTTGGATGGCGCTGGCATCGGTGGCGCCCGCGGCGGCGGACCCCGCCGGTGAAGATCGGGCGTCGCTCGAGGCACAAAAAGAATTGCTGTTCAAGCAGATGCTCGCGTCTCCCTCCAATCTCGACGTCATCTTCGCCTACGCTAACGTATCGGCCAAGCTCGGCGACAACGAGGCGTCGCTGTCCGCGCTCGAGCGCATGCTGTTGTTCAACCCCAATTTGCCGCGGGTCGATCTTGAGCTGGGCGTACTCTATTTTCGGATGGGTTCGTTCGAGACGGCGCAGAGCTATTTCAAGAAGGCTCTTGCGGCCGATCCGCCACCCGAGGTCAAGGCGCGGGTCGATCAATATCTGGGGCAAATCGCGACTGCGCAGGCGCGCTCGCAGCTCACGGGGTATGTGTTTGTGGGCGCCCAGTACCAGTCCGACGCCAACGTCGCGCCCGGCTCGCCCCTGATCAATTCGCCGATCGGTCCGCTGCTGCTGTCGAGTCAATTCGTTAAAGAACGTGACGAAAACTTCTTCGTCAGCGGATCGACGTTGTACAGCTACGATCTTGGCACGCCGAACCGGGACACCTTTGAAGTCACCGGCACCGGCTTTGCGCAGCATTATTTTAGAGTCCAGCGGCTCGACCTGGATTTTGGCGAGGTTACCGCCGGCCCCCGGTTCCGGTTTCCGGATCTCGACATTCCCTGGGCACAATCGGCTTCGATCAAGCCTTACGCGATCGTCAACGAAGTCGGACTGGGTCAAAATCAATACTTTTACACCTACGGCAACGGGATCGAGGGAACCGCTACCCTCTGGAACGATATCGCCGCGAAGATGAACTTCGAATTTCGCCACAAGACCTTTACCAATCAGCCCGATCGCCCCCAATCGACCGGACTGGACGGCGACGACAAGCTGGTCTCGCTATCGGTGACCAAGCCGATCACCGATAATTCGGCGCTGTCGCTGGACCTCGCCTTCCTCGATCAGGACACGAGCTTCAACTACTACAGCAACAAGACCTACAGTGCGGGGACCAGTTACCGCGTCCGTTATGACGATCCCACCGGATGGATCGGCTTGCCTTGGGAGACGACGATTTCCGGCAGCCGGGTTTGGAGCCTTTACGGGGCGCCCGATCCGTGCTGCAGCACCAGCGGCGACCCGGCCGTTTTCTCGCCAAGCAGTCGTGACGATCGCCATTGGCGCTTTGGTCTGAGCCAGGTCTTCCAGGTCTCCGAAGATACGGGGGTCGTCCTGCAGCTTCAGCGCGACATCGTGTCGTCAAACCTGCCGCTTTACGCCTATACCAGCAATACAGTGTTGATCGGCCTGCAGCGGCACTTCTCGGTGGCGCCTGGCGCTACCGCCGACGACAGCGCCGGCGACTCGGCATCCAACGCTCCGACCCCCGACCTCACCGGCGATTCATCGACCGGCGGCGACTATCGGATCGAAGGGGGTATCGGCGGTGCGTTTGGCTCCAACAGCGGCAGCGCCACGGTCAGAACCGGGGGCACGACGGTCACCGTCAACAATCAGACCCTGACGGGAAATGGCCTGGCGGGCAGCGTGGCCCTGTGGTCGGACGGCCCGCTCGCGAAATGGACCGGCAACCCTGTCTTCGACAATTTCTCGTTCGGGATCGAATACCGCCATTACGACACCTCGGAATCGTCGGGCGTGACGGCCAGTGTTCCCGGTTTTGGGGTGACCGCGGGCACGGTAACAGGCAATTTCGAATCCGAGAATCTGATGCTGGACGCCGCCTGGCGGCTGAACAGCGGCAAAATCCATCCGTATATCGGCGTTGGGGGCGGCGCGGCCTTTTTCAACTGGAGCGGCAAGTTGACCGCCCCTGCGCTTTCTGCGTCCTCGCTGAGCGCCGGAATCACATCGTCCGCCATCGCCGGGCACACTTTTATTGGTTTGGATTACGACATCACACCCAAAATCTATGTGGGCGCGGGCGCCGATTTCTATCTTACCGACACGGTGAACAAGCAATTCACCCATACGGATATCCGTATGAACTCAAACCAGTTGTCGCTGCTGGCGCACGCGGGATTCCGGTTCTAGCTCCGATGGAGCCGGCGTCGATGCCCCAATCGTTCCGCGCAGCTCAAGCCTCGACAAGAGCCATCGCCGGGTTTGGCCGCAGGCTCCTTCCGGTCCTTCCCCTGCTTGCGATTTGGGCGTTGCCGGCGGCGGCCCAGGAGAAGATCGGGGTCGCCAGCGCGGTCAATCCCGATGTCACCGGCGCGGGTCCACGCGGTCAAGCGCGGCAGATCGTCATCGGCCAAGACGTCGTCTACAACGAACACATCGCCACTGCCGCAGCGGGCCAGACGCAAATCCTGTTTCTGGACGAATCGTCTCTGTCGGTGGGGCCGAATTCCGACATCACCATCGACGAGTTCATCTACGACCCGAGGACCCGGGTCGGGAAGCTGGTCATATCCGCGAGCCGCGGCGTTCTGCGCTATATCGGCGGCAGGATCAGCAAGAACGAAAACGGGGTCACGATCCGCGCACCCGCGGCCACGATCGGCATTCGAGGCGGCGTGGTGCTGCTGTCGATCGCGCCGGCCGGCAAAACCGATGTCATCGCGGTCCATCCCGAACGTCCGACGGTCGTCGGCCAGAACGGAGTCGTGCGGAAATTGGCGCGGGACAACGACATGGTCAGCGTGGCCGGCCCCGACACCACCCCATCCGCGCCCGCTCCGGCGCCGACGAACCTGGCGGCTCACCTGTTATCCCAGACAACCATCGGCGGCCGTTAGACCGATGATTCCTTTACCGGCTCGACACTTGCAGTCACACCACTACCGGGGCCCATCTCGGCCGTCAGGGAGCCTTCGATGATCGCTGTCGACTCCACAATGCGACGGGTTCTGGCCGCCGCTGCCCTGATGTTCATGAGCGTGAGCGGCAGCCCGTCCGGCGCCCAGTCGATTGGGATCAACAGCGCCGTCAACCCCGATGCGAGCGGTACGCCGCCCGGCGGCGCCACGCGGAAATTGGTGATCGGCCAGGAAGTCATCTACAACGAGCACATCGTCACGACCACGAGCGGCCAGACGCAAATCATCTTCGTCGACCAATCCTCGCTGTCGGTGGGGCCGAATTCAGACATCCTCATAGACGAGTTCGTCTATGACCCGAACACCGGGGTCGGGAAGTTGGCGATATCCGCGACCTCGGGCGTTCTGCGCTTTGTCGGCGGCAAGCTCAGCAAGACCGACAACCAGGTTACGATCCGTGCCGCGACGACCATGATCGGCATCCGCGGCGGCGAGGTGCTGGTCGATGTCACCCGCGCAGGGGCCGTCAACGCCGTATTCATCTACGGCAAAAAATTGACGATGACCGGCAAAGGCGGCTGCACGCAAGGGCTCACCCGGGTCGGGTACGAACTCAGCGTGTCACCCGGCGGCTGCCCGAGCGAAGGTCATGCGCCGACGCCCGGCACCATCGCCGGATACCTCGCGCAGTTGGATGGAACACCCGGGTCCCACGGCGGCGCCGCCGTCGTGCCGACCGACCAGACCGTCGTGCAGAGCGGCGTGTCCGCGACGATCTCGGGCGACGTCGCCGCCAGCATCCAGTCCGCCATTCAGACCCAGCCACCGGCGCCACAACCGCCTCAAGTCAATGTCGCGACCGTGCAGACCAATCTGCAGGTGAACACCGTTCAGCCCCAGCAGGCCGTGGTCCAGCCGCCGCCTCCGCCGCCGCCAGTTCCGCCGCCGCCGCCGCCATCGCAGGTGTCGTTCGGGATCGCCGGGGCGGTGAAGGCGACAAAGGGGCCGGCGACGAACACTGGCTTCTCGACAAATTTCAGCGCGACCTATCGCGATGCCCAAATCACCTACCCCGACGCGACCCTAAACAACGGTGCAGCCTCGTTGACGGCTTCCCTCAGCGTCAGCTCGACAGGCGTCGGCACACTGACGGGCGACGGCTTCAACCTGACCGGCACCACCAGCAACCCGGCTTTATTCAACCATTCGGCCAGCGCAACGGTCGCGCTGTCGCCGCTCACCGCGGGCGGGAAAAACATACCCGTTTCGTTTGGTTTATCGTCGCTCACTCTCGACGGCGTGAACCTTCTCACGGGAAACCACGCGTTCGGTTCCTTCGCGATTAATGGCGGGGTGGTGACGGATAACGGGGTTACCGTGAATCTCAACACGCCGCTCGCGACCGGTACGGCCACCGTGGCGCCGGACAGTAAATTCTTTTATGCCGACCTGATCGTGAATGACCCCGATCTGGACCAAAACATCACCTCCAGCGGCCTGAACACAAATCTCTTTAATTCAACCATCTTCCTCATGGGCGGGACGCCGGTGGCGCCGAGCTTCTTCGCGCCGCAGCCGGCCAATCGGTACCTGGCGTTCAATATCCAGCCCGACGCGGCGCTGGCCAACGGGGCGCAGGGCCAGACGATCCCGTTCCTGCCCAGCTTTGCCGGCGGCACCATGGCGAACGCGACCGTATCGCCGTTGCTCGCGGTGAACCCGGCGAACACGGCGTTCGGCTCGCACAACAACATCAGCAACCCGAGCGCGCTGGGTACTCCCTATCTGCAAGCCAGCCTCGACATCGACGGCGTCGGCGTCAATCAATCCTCGGCCTTGGTCGTGACGACCGGCGGGTTCGCCACGTCGAGCGACAACGGTCAGGTTGTAACCGCCGGCGCGGTACGCGGCACGGTCTTTACCAGCGCGACCGGGCCGCTGGAGCGTGTCGCCGCCAGCTCGACCTCGGTTCCCGACGGCACCGGCAACAGCCTGTTTGGCGGCACCGCGATCGACGGCTTCGTGATCGACCAGAACGGGATCACGTTGGCCCAAAATTTTTCACGAAACTCGGCGACGGAACAGACCTACGTGTCGGGCACCGGGCTAGTACCGACCAGCTTCGGCTTCAACCAGCCCGTGACGGCGACGGCCCTGCCGACCGGCACTGGCGCCAGCCGCTCGGCGCTGAACGAGACCGGGTATTTCGGCGGCATGATGCAGTGCTGCAGCACGAATACGACGACCAACGCGATTATCAATTACGGGTTGGCGGGTGCCGTGTCGCTGCAGACGGACCCCGCCTCCAACCGCCTCGCCGCGACCTTCACCGCCGGCGCGCCGTTTATCGCGACCTCCCTCAACAACCAGAGCCCGCTGACGAATTCCGGCCTCAACGCGCTGACGCTGCAATTCGGCTCTCTGCCGGCCGCCGGCCAGAACGATGCCCGCAGCACCTTTATCGACAACAATACCTTCGCCGCGGAGGAGAGCCCGAACACGCCGTCGGTGATCAGCCGGATGGTCGGCGGTGCGTCGCTCGTGACGACGTTGCCGACCGCGACGAGCGCGAACGACAGCAATTTTGCCCCCCAACTCGCCTTGGTCACGTCGAGCGTCGTGCCGAACAGCACCCTGGTGCCGGGCGGTGCTCTGTGTCAGTGCCAGTTTTCGCAATGGGGCTACTGGACCGGGATGACGACATCGCCGGACACGACGGGCTCCGGCTTTGGCGGCTCCACCACACTCGACGTCGCGAGCATCAACACCTGGATCGCCGGGACGCCGACCGTGACCCTGCCGACCACCGGGGTCGGCAGCTATAGCGGCAACGCGGTGGGGACGGTCTATAACAACGGCGCGCAGTACCTCGCCTCGGGCGGGCTGGCCGCCAACTACAATTTCGCGACCAATATCGGCACGCTGACGATCAGCAATTTCGACGGCAACAATTTCTCCGGGATTGTCAGTGGGATTTCCGGCACGCCCTCCTATACGGCGAGCCTCTCCGGCAACAACCTGGTCGGCTCCGCGTCGGGCACCTTCTATGGGCCCTCCGCCAGCGAGACCGGCGGCAATTTCGGGGTTTATGCGCAGAGCGGTCCCAATTACGGCGCGTCCGGCGTCTTCGACGCCTCGAGCGCGCCGAATCCCGGCCAGCCGTTCGTCCAGTACGTTTCCGGGACGATAAAAAACAGCACGAGCGCCGGCGCGGCGCCTGGCACCGGCTTCAGCGTTCAGACGGGAACCGGCCGAGAGACCTATTCAGGCGGGCTGATCACTTACGCGGCCGGTGCCGGGCTGCAGAACGGTACCTTTACCATCCCGACAAGCACTACCGGCGACACGAATTGCCCGTGCGCCTTGGGGCCGCTGACCCCCGGCAACACTACCGCGGTAACGAGTACCAATGGTGTCGCCAGTTTATTTACAGGGACAGCGACAACGAGTCCGGATGGCGATTTCTTCTTCGCTAACCTGAGCGGAAGCGGGACCAACACTGATCAAGTCTTCTTCTTCGGCGGCGTTCCCGTGAACCAGAATTTTTACGCCGGCAACCTTCCGGCGCAGATCCTGGCGTTCCAGGTTCAGCCCGACGGGGCGCTGGCCAACGGGTCGCAGGCGCAGACGATCCCGTTCCTGCCGAGCAATTTCGGCGGCACGATGCCCAATGCCGTCGTCTCCGATTTCTACCTGACGACCGGCGCGAACTCGCCCTTCGGCTTCGGCAATTCGACCGCCGGCATCGTCTCACCGAAATGGCTGCAAGCCAGCCTTGCGATCAATGGCCAGGGCGCCGCTCAGACCTCCGCCCTCACCATCTTGACCGGCTCCTTTTTCTCGAATGGCGAGACGAATGGCCTGGTAGCCGCCGGCGGATCGCTTCGCGGCACGGTCATGCTCAGCGCCGTCACGCCTCCCGTCAAGATCGAGGATGGAGTCACGACGGTACCCGACGCCGGCGGAAACAGTTTGTTCGGCGGCAGCACGCTCGACGGGTTTGTGCTCGATCAGAACTTTTACAGCGGCACCACCGGCGCGTTCACCCAGGCGCTCGCGACGGCGGCTCAATTCGACCAGCTCACCGCCAACTATGCGTTCAATCAGCCGGTCACCGCCACGACGCTTCCGGCCAATGCGAACGGCGCAAGGCAAGCACTCAACGAGACCGGATTTTTCGGCGGGCTGATGACGTATTCGTCCGACCTCACCGCGCCCGCAAACCCCTATGCGCTGTTCGGGATAACCGCGGTGCAATCCACCACCAACACCAACCGCCTCGCGGCGGTCTTCGTCGGGACCGACCCGTTCACCTCGGCCCAAAGCGGGGTCAGTTCGATCTCTCTCGCCTTCGGTTCGACCAACGGCAACGACTCCTCCGGTTTCGGAACCTACGTCAACAACACCGTCTACGCGGCCCTTGACAGCCCGGACACTCAATCGTCCGTCAACGGCAACAAGCTGCCGTTGCTGGCGAACAGCACCAACGCGAACCCATCCCCGCGCATCGCGATGGTGACGTCGGGCACGGTGCCCGGAGCCATCGACAGCATTCTTCCCTCCGGCGTCACGCCCTGCACGTGCCAGTATCTGCAATGGGGGTACTGGACCGGGCAGGTAACCAGTACGCCCACCCAGGGGCTTGGGGTCAACCGCACCGACAGGGCCTATGTCAACACCTGGCTCGCCGGCACCCCCACCGTCACCATGCCGACCTCCGGGGTGGGCACTTTCAACGGCGCCGCGGTCGGTACCGTCTTCAACAACGGTGCGAGCTATGTCGCGGCCGGCGGGTTCAACCAAACCTATAATTTCGGGTCGCAGACAGGGACGGTCAACATCACGAACTTCGACGGAGCGAATTACTCGGCGGCGGTCGCGGGCGCTGGGCATGTCTTTGCCGGCAGCCTGACCGGCACGCCGAACCGAAGCGGTACGGTAGCCGGCAGCTTTTTCGGTCCTCTGGCCGCGGAGTCGGGCGGCGGCTTCAACATCCACTCGACGACGGGCGCGAAATATCTCGCCTCCGGCATTTTCGCCGGCCGCTGAGGTGACGTTTCCCGGGCCGGAAATCGTCCATAACCGGAAGAAGATCAGAGATCGACTTGGCGAATTGCCTTTAGAATACCGTTGTAGAAGAAGAGATAACCTCTTCTATACCGCCATTTTTCTCTAATTACGTTTCCGGTGGTCAGTGTCAGTACCGGATAGGCGCCGCACTCAAGCGGAATTTGATCCGCCTCGATACCAAATCGCAGCCCGGCTTGGCAGGCTTTGTCTTGGCTTGCTATTTGTGGCGGTGAGAAATGAACAGTGCTTTCCAAGGCGGTATGCGAGGGCTGAGCGAGCTCGGCGTCTGCTGCCGTTTGCATCGATGCGAGGGCGAAGACCACCAAGCCGAGGGTGGTCTTCGAGTGGCGTCTTGCGAGCCGGCTGCTCATTGGCCCGACCGTATTCGGCTTTGCTGCCCGAGGGATATACGGCGCAGCCCTTAACAAAGGGTTTAGCGAGCTGCCGCCGCAGGCGTCGCCATCAAGCGAATGTCGACGGGAGTCTGCCGCGATCCGCAGGTGTCGACCTGTGCGACGGCGGCGTGGTCGCGGGGTTCTCATCGGCGCCGGCCATTTTTTGGCATCGGGGAAATCGATGATTGGCCACGGCGGGGGCACATGGGCAAGGGATGCGGCAGGGACCTGCCTCAGGCTGACTATTTTGATTGCGACTGTCGTCGCCCTGTTCGAACCCACGCGGTCGTTCGCCCAAAACATCACTGGCTCCGAATTCAAGTTTGGTGTGTGGGGCCACGATGTCCATTTCCTCGGTGGTCACGAGCATGGCGTCGACGTGAACCCCGAAATGATCTTGTCCTCGCCCGTTACCGATAACCTGATCGCCGATGCACCCGCATGGCTGCGTTGGGCGTTGCAGCCGCGGCCGACGATCGGCGGCGCGATCAACACCGCCCGAGACACCGACCAGGCCTATATCGGCGCGACCTGGTCCTGGATGCTGGTCAGCAATGTCGTCAACCCGAATGACGGAATATTCCTGGGATATTTCCTCGGGCCGAGCTTCAATGACGGCAAGAGCGGCCCCGCACCCTCCGACCGCCAGGCGCTGGGGTCCCACGTGTTGTTCCGCGAGGCGAGCGAGCTCGGCTACCAGATCAATCCGACCTGGGCGGTGTCGGTCATGATCGATCACATCTCGAACGGTGGGCTGGCCA
>DATAUV010000055.1:0-56576 GCA_036268075.1 Allostellaceae bacterium
ACGCCTCACGGATTGTTTCGGTCAGCGTTTTCCGTTTGAGCCTGGCGAGCCGGCGGACTGCCGTATCGGTCGCCGTGTCCCGTACATGGAAGGCCATGGCCACCCCGGCATCTAGATCAAAGATATGTCCTGTCTAGATAGGGCTGCTGGACAGGCCGGTCAATTAGCGGGGATCGCCCGCCGCACCGCCCTTCGCCACCCCCACCATCGCCGGCCGCAACAACCGGTCGTTCAGCACGTAGCCGGGCTGCAATACCTCGACCACGGTGCCGGCGGGCTGGCCGCTGTTTTCGGCTTCGAAGATCGCCTGGTGCAGGTTGTGGTCGAATTTCTCGCCCTTGGGGTCGATGCGTTTGAGGCCATTGCGCTCGAACGCCGCGAGCAGCTCGCGCTCGGTTGCGGCGACGCCCTCCAGCAACCCGCGGATCTTGTCGTCCTTCGCTTCCTCCGCCGGCATGCTGTCGAGCGCGCGCCGTAGGTTGTCGGCGGCGCCGAGCAGGTCGCGGGCAAAGCCGGAGATCGCGAATTTAAGCGCGTCGGCCCGCTCGCGCTCGGTGCGGCGGCGCACGTTTTCAGCCTCGGCCAGAGCGCGGAGTGCTCGATCTTTATGCTCCGCGACCTCTGCTTCGAGCGCGGCGATGCGCGCTTCGGGAGGTTCGGGCCCGATCGCCGCTTCCGGCGCGGTCGTCTCTTTTGATTCGGCGGCCGCGTCGTTTGCCGGCATCGCCGATTCGTCTTTGTCGTCCATACATTCCTATCCGATAAGACGCCCGATCATCTTGGCAGTGTAGTCCACCATCGGGATGATCCGGGCATAGTTGATCCTGGTGGGGCCGATGACCCCGATCGCGCCGACGATCTGCTCGCGGCTGTTCTGGTAGGGCGCGATGATCATCGAGCACCCAGCCACCCCAAATAGGTGGCTCTGCGCGCCGATAAAGATCTGCACCCCTTCGCCTTGCCGGCTCGCGTCGAGCAGGCGCAGCATCGTCTCCTTCGTCTCCAGCATCTCGAACAGCGCGCGCAGCCGTTCGAGGTCGCCGAGCGCGGTCACGTCTTCCAACAGGTTGGCCTGGCCCCTGACGATGAGCGCGCTGCCCGGGTCGCCGCCGGCCCAGCTCGCGAGCCCCGTCTCGACGAGCCGCGAGGTCAAATCGTCGAGCTGAGCCTTGTTCGACTGGATCTCGCCCTCGATCTCGGTTTTCGCCTCTTCCATCGTGCGGCCGACGAGCCTTGTGTTGAGATAGTTGCTGGCCGCGATCATCGCCGACGGCGGCAGCCCGATCGGGACCTCGATGACCCGGTTCTCGACGAGGCCGTCCTCGGTGATCAGCACGACCAGCGCGCGGCCGGGGCCGAGATTGACGAACTCGAAATGCTTGAGCGGCCGGTCCTGCTTCGGCACGACGACAAGCCCGGCGCAATGCGACAAGCCGCTGAGCGCGGTCGTCGCCTCCTCCAGCGCCTGCGCCAGGCTCTTGCCGCGCGCCATGCACAGGCTTTCGATGTTGCGCCGCTCCTCCTCGCCGATGCCGCCGATCTCGAGGAGCCCGTTGACGAACATCCGCATCCCGGCCTCGGTCGGAAGCCGCCCGGCCGAAGTGTGCGGCGAGTAGAGGAGGCCCGCTTCTTCAAGGTCGGCCATGACGTTGCGGATCGTCGCCGGCGACAGGTTCTGGGCCAGGAGGCGCGACAGCGTGCGCGAGCCCATCGGCTCGCCGGTCGCGACATAGCCATCGACGATGCGCCGGAAAATCTCGCGGCTGCGTTCGTTCAGCTCCGAGATCGGCGACGTGATGGGCGCGGCCGTGGTTTTCATGGTCCTCGAATGTTCCAACCGGGGCGTGGGCGAAATCTAGGAACGCCGAAATCTAGGAACGCCGAAATCTAGGAACGTCGCCGGGCAGCGTCAACTCATGGGCCCCTAGAACGACCGCTTGAAGATCGTCTCGTAGGCTTGGCCTTTGGGCGTCACCAGATGCCCGTCCAGGTCGGAATAGAACGGCTTGAACGAAAACTGCGTCCCGTCCGAGTTCTGGAACTTGAGCTCGCCGTTGCGGATCACCCCCGTGCCGTTGAGAACGCCGCCCGGCCCCCGCGCGCTCGCCCCCATCGGACCATAGGCGTAGATGATCGTCGCGGCGCCGTCGCCGGTCACGCTCTCGACGACGAGCGCCGCGCACTGGGTCGGCGTCCACGCGGCATCGCTGAAAATGCCGACAAACGCGCGGTACGGGTCCGCCACATTCTCGGGCGGCGCCACGGTGAACGTCACGGCCTGGTGGCAGAACTCGCGCCCCTGCGGCGGTGCCTCGGGCGCGGCTGGCGGTGGACCGCCGGGTGGCGGCCCGAGGGGCGGCCCGGGGGGCGGCCCGGGGGGCGGCCCGGGGGGCGGCAGCGGGCTGCCGAGCGGCCCATTGGGCGCCATTTGGGCCTGCCCCCGCGCCGGAACCGCGAGCAACAGGAGGGTGGCGGCGATCAGGCCGAGGCGAATCCGCATGGCAATCAGGAAAGGCTCAGCCCGCGCAACTGCTTTACGTCGGCGCGGCCGGCGCTGAGGATATAGCCGACAGCGATCATCGCGATGTTCGGCGTGCGGAGCTGGTTGACCCCGAAGCACAGCACCAGCTCGTTGTTCTTCAGCATGCGCTTGGCGTGGTTTTCGCGGATCGCGGTCGGCATGGTCGGGCGCTCCTTCCCGAAAGGGTCACGGTCTCCCGTTAACATCCCGCGCTTCGCCGGAGGGCGCAACGTCCCTATATAAGGCCCATGTCAGACACTTTTCCCCAGCCGCTATCGGGCATGGTCGTGCCCCGGTTCGGCGAAGTCGCGACGTTCATGCGCCTCCCGATCGAGCGCGACCCGTCAAAGCTCGACATCGCGATCGTCGGCGTACCGTGGGACGGCGGCACCACCTTCCGCCCCGGCGCCCGCCACGGCCCGCGCGAGATGCGCAACATGTCGACGCTGATGCGCCGCGTGCACCACGCGACTCTGATTGCGCCCTATGAGCTGTGCCGGGTCGGGGACCACGGCGATACGCCGGTCAACCCGATCGACCTGCACGATTCGCTGAAGCGGATCGAGGCGTTCTTCGCGACCCTGCACCAGGCCGGCGCGGCGCCGCTATCGGCTGGCGGCGATCATCTGGTCACCCTGCCGATATTGCGCGCGATCGCCCGCGAGCAGCCGGTCGGAATCATCCATTTCGACGCCCATTCGGACACCTCGGACGAATATTTCGGCGGCCAGAAATACACCCACGGCACCCCGTTCCGCCGCGCGGTCGAAGAGGGGCTGATCGACCCCAGGCGGATGATCCAGATCGGCATCCGCGGGTCGGTCTATTCGGCGGACGAAAAGGATTGGGCGCAGAGCGTCGGCATCCGCATCGTCCATATCGAGGAATATTTCCGGCTCGGCCCGGAGGCGGTGATCGCCGAGGCCCGCCGCATCGTCGGCGCCGGCCCGGCCTATGTCAGCTTCGATGTCGACGGGCTCGACCCGGTCTATGCCCCCGGCACCGGCACCCCCGAGATCGGCGGCTTCTCGACCGCCGAGGCGCAGCGCATGCTCCGCCTCCTCGACGGGCTCGACCTCGTCGGCGGCGACGTCGTCGAGGTGTCGCCGCCCTTCGACCCCTCGGGCAACACCGCCCTCGTCGGCGCGACGATGATGTGGGAGATCTTGTGCGTGCTGGCGCCGGCGGTGCATCGTCGGAAAAGCAAGAAATAGCGCTCTCCAAACAGCACTATGGTCGTCATCCCGGCGCAGGCCGGGATGACGATAAAGCGAGGAATGCCATGGCCAACGACGTGATTACCACCACCCGCTCGCCGATCGTCGAAATCTCCTCCGGCCAGCTCCGCGGCGTCACCGCCGCCGGCATCCACGCCTTCAAGGGCATCCCCTACGGCGCCTCGACCGCCGGCGCGAACCGCTTCATGCCCCCGCAGCCGCCGGCGCCCTGGTCCGGTGTGCGCGATGCGGTCGAATACCGTGGACACGCGCCGCAATCGCCGCTGCGCGCGGAAAAGCGGCCCGAGCTGGCGACGACGCTCGGCCCACCCGACGCGACCGCCGAGGGCGAGGACTGCCTAAGCCTCAACATCTGGACCCCCGGCCTCGACAACGCCAGGCGGCCGGTCATGGTGTGGCTCCACGGCGGGGCCTTCGCCTACGGATCGGGCAACCGCGCCGTCACCGCCGGCGAAAACCTCGCGCGGCGCGGCGATGTCGTCGTGGTCAGCGTCAACCACCGCCTCAACATCCTCGGCTACCTGCACCTCGCCGAGCGCGGCGGGTCGCGGTTCGCCCATTCCGGCAATGCCGGCACGCTCGACCTGGTCGCGGCGCTGCAATGGGTGCGGGACAACATCGTCCAATTGGGCGGCGACCCCGGCAACGTCACGATCTTCGGGGAGTCGGGCGGCGGCGGAAAGGTCAGCGTGCTGCTGGCGATGCCGGCGGCGAAGGGTCTTTTCCACAAGGCGGTCGTGCAGAGCGGCGCGACGATCCGCGTCTCGACCCGCGAGCGCGGCGCGGCGCTCGCCGATGCCGTGCTGAAAGAGCTCGGCACCGATTGCGACGGCCTCCAGCAACTGCCGTACCAGAAAATCCAGGCCGCAATGGCCGCCGCCTCCCGCGCGGTCGGACCGACGCAATGGAAGCTCCTCGACCGCTACGATTTCGGCCCGGTCGCCGACGGCACGGACCTGCCGCGCCAGCCCTTCGACCCCGCCGCGCCGGCGATCGCCGCCGACATCCCGCTCCTGATCGGCGGCACGCGCGAGGAAAGCGGCTTCTTCCTTGCCGATGACGACGAGGTCTGGCACGGCCGCGTCACCGAGGAATCATTGCGCCGCCGCGTCACCGCAATCGCCGGCGGAGAGGCCGACCGCGTCCTCGCGGCTTATTCCGGCGGATCGCCCGGCGACCGGCTGATCGCGGCGCTGACCGGCGCCAATTTCTGGGTCCGCTCGGTGATGCTGGCCGAGCGCAAAGCCGCCCAGCCGGCGCCTGTCTACACGTACTCGCTCGACTGGCGGTCGCCGTTCCAGGGCGGCCGGCTCAAGGCCCACCACGCGATGGATTTGCCGTTCGTGTTCGACACGCCCGACGTGCCCGATACCACCAAGGACGCCGCGGGCGCTCCCGAGCTCGCCGCGGTCATCTCCAAAGTCTGGTCCACCTTCGCCCGCACCGGCTCACCGCAAACCGCGGCGATACCGACCTGGCCGACCTATGACGCGGCCACCCGGGCAACGATGCGCTTCGACGCGAAATGCCGGATCGACAACGACCCCGACCGCGCCGCTCGCCTGGCGTGGATGCGGGTGGTCGAGGCGCAGGGTTGATCGGAGCGCCCTATCGCGCCTGGAACTGGGTCTTGCCGAAATAGACCTCGCGCTCGGAATCGGTAATCGGGCGCTGGTCGCGGCCTTCGGCCAGGACCTGTACGCCGCGCTGCACGCCCGGCCGAGCCGCGATCTCGTCGTACCAGCGCTTTACGTTCGGGAACTCGCCGAGGTCGATATAGCCGCGCTGGTCGAAGCGGACCGTTTGAGTCGTGGCGGTGCGCAGCCACGGGAAGTTGATGATGTCGGCCATGCTGTATTCGTCGCCGGCGAGCCAGCGGGTCTCGCCGAGCCGCTGGTTGAGGACGCCCGTCAGCCGCTTCGACTCGTTGGCGTAGCGCTCGATCGCGTAGGGCACTTTTTCGGGGGCATAGGCGCCGAAATGATTCCACTGACCGAACATCGGCCCGACGCCGCCCATCTGGAACATGATCCATTCGAGGCATTTGAACCGCGCGGCCGGGTCTTTCGGGACCAGTCTGCCGCCCGCCTTGTCCGACAAATAGAGCATGATCGCCGCCGATTCGAACAGCGTGAACGGCTTCCCACCCGGCCCGTCACTGTCGCGGATGGCCGGGATGCGGTGGTTCGGCGTGATCTTGAGGAATTCGGGCTTGAACTGGTCGCCGGCGCCGATATCGACCGGGATGACCTTGTACTCGAGCCCCAACTCCTCGAGCGCGATATGCACTTTATGGCCGTTCGGCGTCGGCCAGGACCACAATTCGAGCATGCGAATTCTCCTTGAATTGGTCAGAAGTTGGTCAAGCAGGTTGACCAGAAATCCCTTGGCGATCATATCCCGGCGGGTAGGAGGCAGGACGATGGGATGCCAAGTCAA
Source organism: Allostellaceae bacterium (assembly GCA_036268075.1). Taxonomy (GTDB): domain Bacteria; phylum Pseudomonadota; class Alphaproteobacteria; order ATCC43930; family CGMCC-115725; genus DATARH01. Next base: position 6,199 of record DATAUV010000055.1, read on the forward strand.
CATCGCCGAAGCAAAGGCCAAGCTCTCGGAGCTGCTCGACCGCGCGCTCGGCGGCGAGGAAATCGTCATCGCCCGCGCCGGCAAGCCGCTGGCGCGGCTGACTCCGTTACAGCGAAAGCAGCCGCGAAAGCCCGGCGCATGGCGACATCTGGAGATCCCGCCCGATATCTTCCTGGAGCCGATGGATCCGGAAGATCTCGACGCTGCCGAGGGGAAACATACCGACGAATTCGGAATTAGCCTGTCGAATCCCAAGCCGTGAGGCTGCTGGTGGACACCCACGCGCTGGTGTGGTGGCTGAACGACAGTCCCCGATTGTCGTCGTCGGCCAAGGCCGCAATGCGCGATTCTGCGAACGATCTCCTCGTAAGCGCGATCGTCGCCTATGAAATCGCCTACAAGGAGCGGTCCGGTCGGATGCCCTTGATAGCGGCGAACTTGCCCAGACAGCTCCGTCACGAACGGATTGGCATTTTGCCGATAACGCTCGACCACGCGCTCGCCGCCGCGGCATTGTCGGGGCCGCACCGCGATCCCTGGGATCGGATCATGATCGCGCAGGCGCAGGCCGAGCAGTTGAGCGTCGTGACCGTCGACCACGTCTTCTCCGATTACGGGGTCCCGGTCGTGTGGTAGCCGCTACTCGTCCTCGTCGACCAGCCGCCTAAGTCCCTTTGCATCCGTGCCGTAGCGCAGCCACTCGTGCGTGGTCTCGAACCCGAGGCGTTCGTAGAACCCGCGCGCCGGGTTCCAGTCGAGGACGTGGAAGTCGATCCGGCCCCAGCCGCGCTCCAGCGCGATCTTGGCGAGCCCGGTCATCAGCTTGCGGCCGACGCCGTGTTTGCGCGCCGTCTCGTCGACAAAGATGTCCTCGAGGAACAGCGTCGGCTGGCCGATCCAGGTCGAGAAGCGGGTGTGGAACAGCGCCATCCCCACCGGCTCGCCGTCGAGCTCGGCGATCAGCGTCTCGAAACGCGGGTGCGGGCCGAACCCGTGGCGGCGCAGATCGTCCGCGGTGGCGACGACGGCCTCGGGCGCCTTTTCGAAGAGGGCAAGCTCGTGGATGAAATGCAGGATCAGCCCGCAATCCTCGACCGTCGCGAGGCGGATCGCCACCGTGGTCACCGCTCCCTCCATTCGCGCGGGCCGCTGCCGGGCGGGCCGAAATCGCGCGGGGCCAGCCCCGCCTGAAACCAGGTGACAAAGCTGTAGATGCTGAACACCGGCATCCGCGCGTGCTCGTGCACGGCGCGGGCATAGGGCACCATGTTGGTGCATTCGAGGAGGATCGCGCCGGTATCGGGGTGCCCGGCGATGAGGATGTCGGCGGCGTCGAGGATGTCGCGCTCGGCCAGGGCGGCATCGAGCCGCATCTCGTCGCCGATGATCGCGCGGGTGAACTCGCGCCCGTCATCGGTGCCGACGACGGGGGTTTCGGGGTCGGCGCCGGCGGCGGTCAGGTGCTCGCGGCCGAGGCTCCGGGCGCTGATCGTGATCACGCCGACATGCTTGCCGGGCGGCAGGATGCGCTCGATGAACGGGATCTGCATCAGGCTCGACGTCGCCACCGGCACGCCCGCGCGCGCGGCGATCTCGCGCTGGTAGAGGCTGAGGAACCCGCAGGTCGTGGTAATCCCGTCGGCGCCGAGCCTCGCCAATTCGGCCGCGCCGTCGAGAAATGCGTCGAGCAGCCCGGCCGCCTTCTGCTCGACGACCCGTCGCGGCGAGGCGTCGGGTACCACCTTGTACAGGACCGGAAACGGCCAGGTCAGCGCGTTTCCCATATCGCCGGGGATGCGGGGGAACCGCGACTCGAGCATCAAAATGCCGACCCGCGCCCCGTACAGCCCCTTGCCGCCATGCGCGATGCGCGATGCGTGCTCCGTCATGCGGCGGAGGGTAGTGCTACTCCGCCGGACTGCGCAATCCGCGCGGCATCTCCCGGCGCCGCTGTCGGTCGGAGGGCAGCGCGAAGAGGGTCACCAGCGCGGACAGCAAGGCGAAACCGGCGAGGGCGTAGAGCCCGCCCGCGAAGCTGCCGGTGACGTCCTTGGTCCAGCCGACGACAAACGGCGTGATCGTGCCGGCGAGGTTGCCGACCGCGTTGATCCAGGCGATTCCAGCCGCCGCCGCGGTGCCGGTCAGGAACAGCGACGGCATCGGCCAGAACGACGGCTTCATCCCATAGAAGCCGACCGTCGCGATCGACAGGCCGACGAGCGACCACCAGGTGCCGTGGGTGACGCCGGCGATCGCCAGCCCGACCGCCGAGATCATGCAGGCGACAAAGCAGTTCCACCGCCGCTCGCGCGTCCTGTCGGTGATATACCCCAGCACCACCATGCCGATCGTGCCGATGATATAGGGGATCGCCGCGGCATACCCGGTCATCAGGTTCGAAAGACCCAGCTCCTTGACGATCTGCGCCAGGAACATGACGAGCCCCACGCTCGCCGCCGCGACGCCGAAATAGATCGCCGCCAGCGCCAGCACGCGCGGGTTAATCATCGCCTGGAACATGCTGTATTTGCGCACCGCCTCGACTTCGCGGCGTTCGCGCGCCAACTCGCCGGCCAGCCACGCCTTTTCATCGGGCGCCAGCCAATTCGCCTGCTCCGGCCGGTCGGTCAGGTAGAACAGCACGAAGATGCCGAGCGCGACCGCCGGCACCGCCTCGCAGATATACATCCACTTCCACCCGGCGAGGCCGAGGAGGCCGTTCAGCTCCAATAGGCTCGTCGACACCGGCGCGCCGATCGCGATCGAGATCGGGATCGCGGTCATGAACCCGGCGATGATCCGGCCGCGATGCACCGTCGGGAACCAATAGGTGAAGAACAGCACCATGCCCGGGAAGAACCCGGCCTCGGCGAGGCCGAGGCAGAAGCGCGCGAGATAGAAGCTCCACGGGCCGGTGGCCAGCGCGGTGCAGCCCGAGGCGATGCCCCAGGTGATCATGATCCGCGCGATCCACAGCCGCGCCCCGACCTTGTCGAGGATGACGTTGCTCGGGACTTCGAGGATGAAATAGCCGATGAAGAAGGCGGTCCCGGCGCCGAGCCCGAACGAGGCTTGGCTCAGCCCCAGATCGCCGCGCATCGTCAGCGCCGCAAACCCGACATTGACCCGGTCGATATAGCAGATCAGGTACAACAACCCGGTAAAGGGCAGGATGCGCCAATACACCTTGCGCATCGTGCGCTGTTCGATCGTCGGGTTCATCAAGCTCCCTCCAGTAAGGCCACAAACGCACGGCAACAGCCGCCGTCGCCACGGCGGCGCGGGGTAGGTCCTTCCTAGAGTCGAAGCCCGTAGGATGGGCTGAGCAGAGCGAAGCCCATCGCCTTCACGCCTGAAACAGCGATGGGCTTCGCTCTGCTCAGCCCATCCTACGGCGTTGTTCTGTCGCGAAAACGGCGCCGGATGGGTCTCCCATCCGGCGCCGCCCGCGATACGTTTTATCTAATTCGTCAGCCCATAGAACTTCGCCGCGTTGCCGCACGTCATCGCGTATTTGACGTCGGCCGGCAGGTGGCTGAACTGGTCGTCGATATACTTCGCCGATTCCGGCCAGACACCGTCCGGATGCGGGTAGTCCGAGCCCCACATCAGGGTTTCGATGCCCATGTCCTCGATCAGCTTGGTGCCGATGCGGTCGTACTGGAACGTCGCCTTGCACTGGCGGCGCCAGTATTCGCTCGGCAGCAGCTTGAGCTTCAGGTCCTGATACTGATCCTTGTACTCGAAATCCATGCGGTCGAGCACGTAGGGGATCCAGCCGATGCCGCTCTCGCCCATCACCATGCGGATGTTCGGGAACCGCTCGAACACCGCCGCGCCCATCATCGAGGTGAGGATGTTGCCCAGCGTCATCTGGAACAGGCAGAGACCCGCATAGGTCATCTGGCGCTGGACCGGCAGCTCGTACTGCTTGCGCAATTCGGGGTCGACCGACGGGAAGGTATGGAAATGCAGCGGAAGCTGCGTTTCGTTGACCGCCTCCCATAGCGGATCCCACATCGGGTGCCACATCGGCGTCATGTGCCACGAGCAGCTAAGCTCGACCCCGCGCATGCCCTTCTTCGCGACCCGGCGAACCTCGGCGGCGGCCTCGGTGATGTCGCTATACGGCAGGCACGCGAGGCCGATCATCCGGTCGGGATAGTGACTGCAGAAATCGTGCATGAAGTTATTGTAGATGCGCAGCATCTCGTTGGCGGCTTCGGGGTTCTTCATCTTCGCGCAGGCGGCGAGGATGCCGTAGATGACCTCCGCGTCCATCCCGTCGCGGTCGAGCTCCTTGACGCGCAGATGCGGGTCGCCCGGGCGGCGATCCCCCTTGTTCTTGAAATCGTCGTAGAGGCCCGCCTCGTGCATCTTGTCGACGCGGAGCTGCTTGCCCGGCACATACGGGGTGCCCGACGCGCCGACGCCGCCGGCCATGCCGTAATCGGCGCCGTTATGGTCGACCCAGCGCTTGGTGCCGTCGGCCTGGTCGGCGACGAACGGCATGTCGTGCTTGAGCGCCTGGGGCGCGTTCGAGGTGAACAGATCGGGCGGTAGCCAGATCATGTCGAGATGGCAATCAGCCGAAATACGCTTGTATTGCATCAGCTCAATCTCCCGCGACGAGAAAGTGGCGCAGCCCGATGATAAGCCACCGAGACCTTCGCGAACTGTAACCCAGCTTTCACGCCCTGTCCTATGCGTTTTCCGCAGTTTTTGCCGGGCTGTCATGCGTCGGAGCGACTATATTCAGCGGATGAGCGCCACGGCTGACACTACAGACGACGAAACACGGCTTGAGCGGTTCGAGGCGCGGGTCGCGCGCGAGGAAAAGATCGAGCCCAACGACTGGATGCCCGAGGCGTACCGGCGCACCCTCATTCGCCAGATCTCGCAGCACGCCCATTCCGAGATCGTCGGAATGCTGCCCGAGGGCAACTGGATCACGCGCGCCCCGACGCTGAACCGGAAGGCGATCCTGCTCGCCAAGGTGCAGGATGAGGCCGGGCACGGGCTCTATCTATACGCCGCCGCCGAGACCTTCGGCATCTCGCGCGAGGAGATGGTCGAGCAGCTTTTGACCGGCGCCGCGCGCTATTCGTCGATCTTCAACTACCCGACCCTCACCTGGGCCGATATCGGCGCGGTCGGCTGGCTCGTCGACGGGGCCGCGATCATCAACCAGATCATGCTGTGCCGCTGTTCCTACGGGCCGTATGCGCGAGCGATGATCCGCATCTGCAAGGAGGAGAGCGCGCACCAGCGCCAGGGCTACGAGATCATGCTGACCCTCTGCCGCGGCACTCCGGAGCAGAAGGCGCTGGCCCAGGACGCGCTCGACCGCTGGTGGTGGCCGAGCCTGATGATGTTCGGCCCACACGATTCCGAGTCGTCGCATTCCGACCAGTCGATGAAATGGCGCATCAAGCGCCAGTCCAACGACGAAGTGCGCCAGCATTTCGTCGACATGACCGTCAAACAGGCCGAAATCCTCGACCTCAAGATGCCCGACCCCGAACTCGCCTGCGACGAAGCCTCCGGCCACTGGAAAGGCGGCGAGATCGACTGGGACGAATTCCGCGCCGTCATCTCCGGCAACGGCCCCTGCAACCGGCAACGCCTTCAACAACGCCGCGACGCGCATGAGGCGGGGGCGTGGGTGCGCGAAGCGGCCAGGGCCTATGCGGCGAAGCATGCCGGCGATGGACCGCGGGCGTCTCGCCCGCAACGATCGAAGAATGCGGGCGAGACGCCCGCGGTCAAGTAAAACCCATGGCCGAATTCCTGACCCCGCTCTGGGAAGTCTTCATCCGCGCCCGCACCGGCCTCGCGCATCGCCATGTCGGCAGCGTCCACGCCGCCGACGCTGAGATGGCATTGCAAGCCGCCCGCGACACCTACACCCGCCGCGACGAAGGAATCTCGGTCTGGGTCGTCCCCTCGGCCGCGATCACCGCCTCCGATCCGGGAGATGAGGCCAGCCTGTTCGAGCCCTCCAAACCGTACCGGCATCCGAGCTTCTATGAATTGCCGGACGAAGTCGGCGACATGTGATGCCTGAGACGATTTGGACCGTCCCGCCCGCATGACGCCGCCGGCCTTCGACCACCTCCTCGGCCTCGCCGACGACGCGCTGATCCTCGGCCACCGGCTGTCGGAATGGACCGGGCACGCGCCGCTGCTCGAGGAGGAATTGGCGCTTGGCAACATCGCCCTCGACCTGATCGGCACGGGGCGCCGCCTTTACCAATATGCCGGCACCGTCGAGGGCAGGGGCCGCGACGAGGACCAGCTCGCCTACCTCCGCGACGCCCCGCAATACCGCAACCTCCTCCTGGTCGAGCAGCCCAACGGCGATTTCGCGATGACCATCGCGCGGCAATTCCTCTACGCCGCCTTCGCCGCGCCGTTCTGGCGGTCGCAAACGCAATCCCCCGACGCGACCCTCGCCGAGATCGCCGCCGAGGCCGCGCCGCAATCCGCCTATCATTTGCGCCACGCCGGCGAATGGCTGGTCCGGCTCGGCGACGGCACCGACGAAAGCCGCCGCCGCGCCCAGGCCGCACTCGACGCGCTGTGGATGTACACCGGCGAGATGTTCGAGGGCCGCCCCGATACGTTGCGTCCCATCTGGGCTGATACAATCGACCGCACGCTCGCCCGCGCGACGCTGACCCGGCCTCCATCGCCGTATATGCAATCGGGCGGTCGCCGCGGCCACCATTCCGAGCATCTGGGCTTTATCCTCGCGGAGATGCAATTCCTGCAGCGGGCCTATCCAGGCGCCAAATGGTAGGCGCCCGTTTCCACTCCCTGGCGATCGCCGATCTGCGCCGCGAGACCGCCGACTGTCTGTCGATCGCCTTCGCCGTGCCCGAGAAATTGCGCGCCGCCTTCCGCTTCCGCCCCGGCCAGTACCTGACGCTGCGCGCGACGCTCGACGGCGCCGACATCCGCCGCTGCTACTCGATCTGCTCAGGCCTCGACGACGGCGAGCTGCGCGTCGCGGTCAAGCGTGTCCCCGGCGGCGTCTTCTCGGCCGTCGCCGAGCACCTCAAGCCGGGCGATACGCTCGACGCGATGCCGCCGCAAGGCCGCTTCACCACCGCGCTCAAAGCCAGCGCCGGCCGCAACTATGTCGCGATCGCCGCCGGCTCGGGGATCACGCCGATCCTCTCGCTGATCCGCTCGGTGCTCGCCCGCGAGCCGAAAAGCCGCTGCTTCCTGCTCTACGGCAACCGCACCGGCCGCGACATCATCTTCGCCGAGGAATTGGCGCGGCTGAAGGACCGGCATTTGGACCGCTTCTCCGTCACCCACGTCCTCAGCCGCGAGGCGCAGGACGTGCCGGCGCTGAACGGCCGCCTCGACCCCGCCCACATCCGCCGCCTGCTGCCCGCGCTGGTGCCGGTCGCCGCGATCGACCGCGCCTTTCTGTGCGGCCCCGAGGCGATGATGGACGCCGCCGCCGCGACCCTCGCCGAGCTCGGCCTCGCCCGCGACCGCATCCTCCGCGAGTACTTCCTCGCCGGCGAAGGCGGCCACGCCGCCCCTCCCGTCGAGATCGCCGCCTCGCCGGCCGCCGCGACCACCGCGAGCATCGTCATCGACGGCCGAAGCCACGACATCCCGGTTCCCGACGGCGCGTCGGTCATCGACGCGGCGCTCGCCGCCGGTCTCGATCTTCCGTATTCCTGCCGCGCCGGAATGTGCTGCACCTGCCGCGCCCGCCTTGTCGACGGAAAGGCCGAGATGGCGGTCAACTATTCGCTGCAGCAATGGGAAATCGACGCCGGCTTCATCCTGACCTGCCAGGCCCGGCCGCTCACATCCCGCCTTACGCTTGATTACGACGCCGTGTGAGCCACATTGTAGCGCACGGAAGGACCAATCAATGACCGCCAACGCCGTCGTCCGCGCGCGCATCGATGAGCGCACCAAATCCGAGGCCGCCGCCGTGCTGAGCGCGATGGGGCTGACCGTGTCCGATGCCTTCCGGCTGATGATGATCAGGATCGCCCGGGACAAAGCCTTGCCCTTCGAGCCGCTGGTGCCCAACGAGGAAACCATTGAGGCGATGCGTGACGCCCGGCGCGGCAAGCTGGTGACGGTCGGCCCGCCGAGCGCGCTGCTCGCGAGCCTGAATGCGGATTGTTAGACACACCGGCCGCTTTCGCCGCGATTACAAACGCGAGAAATCGGGCCGACACGGCCGGCGGCTCGACCAGGATTTGATGGCGGCGGTGGAACTTCTGGCCGACGACCGGCCGCTGCCCGTGCGCTATTTCGACCACGCGCTCGGCGGAGAGTGGAGCGATCATCGCGATTGCCACATCCGACCCGATCTCGTGCTGATCTACCGAAAACCCGACGATGCGAGTTTGGAGCTGGTGCGCCTCGGTTCGCACAGCGAGCTGGGCCTTTAGTGGCGTCTATCGCCTCCCCGTAAACACCGCCGGCCGCTTCTCGGCGAAGGCGCGGACGCCCTCGGCGTAGTCCGGCGTGTGGCCGGCTTCGTCCTGGAGGTCGCGTTCGAGGTCGAGCTGCTGGTCGAGCGTGTTGGTCTCCGCGGCGTCGAGGGCGCGTTTCGCGAGGGCGTAGCCGATCGTCGGGCCGCTCGCGAGCCGCGCGGCCAGCGTCTGCGCCTCGGGCATCAGTCTGTCGTCGTCGACCGCGCGCCAGATGAGGCCCCATTCGGCGGCGCGCTCGGCCGGCAGCGGCTCGGCGAGGATCGCCAGCGCACGGGCGCGGGCGGCGCCGACGAGGCGCGGCAGAAACCACGTCCCGCCGCAATCGGGGATCAGGCCGATGCGCGAGAACGCCTGGATGAAATTGGCCGATTTCGCCGCCAGCACGATGTCGCAGGCGAGCGCCAGATTGGCCCCGGCCCCGGCGGCGACGCCGTTCACCGCGCACACGATCGGCATGTCGAGGCCGCGCATCCGCCGCACCAGCGCGTTGTACCGCTCCAGCACCGCCTTGAGGTCGGGCGGCCCGCCATCCTTGACCTGCACGTCGCCGAGATCCTGCCCGGCGCAAAACCCGCGCCCCGCCCCGGTCAGCAAAATCGCCCGGCATTCCGCATCCGCCTCGGCCGCGTCGAGCGCCGCCGTCAGCTCGCCATGCATCTGCGTGTTGAGCGAGTTGAGCCGGTCCGGCCGGTTCAGCGTGATCTGGCGATAGCCCGCCTTGAGCTCGACGAGGATGGTCATGGCAACAGCCTCCCGATCCCCAATTCCCCCGCCATCTTGTCGAGCGCGGCCTTGAGCGATCCCGGGATCGGGATGCCGTTCCGCCGCCGCTCCTCGATCCGCGCGGCGCGGTCCTCGCCGGGGAGGCGGATGCGGTCGAAGCCGGGCAAGAGGGCCGAGCCGTGCAATTGCCTTATCACCGAATCGACCTGGCGCTTGAACGCGATCGGTTCGCCAAAGGCCTTGATGTCGAGGACGCAGATCGCCTGGCCGGTATTGGTCGGCGTGGTGTCGTCATGGTTGAAGTCGACCACGTCCTCGCCGTTGGCGGCGCCGTTGAGCGTGCCGGCCAAGAGGCCGAACATAAGCGACATCGCCGCGCCCTTGTACCCGCCGATCGGCAATAGGAACCCGTCATCGGAGCGGTTGGGGTCGGTCAGCGGCTGGCCCTGGCGGTCGATCATCCAGCCCTCGGGCATCGTCTTTCCCTGCTGCGCCGCGACCTTGACCTTGCCGTAGGCCGCGACCGTCGTCGCCATGTCGAGCACCAGCGGCGGCTCCTCCAGCGCCGGCACCGCGACGGCGATCGGGTTGGTCGACAACAGCATGTCGATCCCGCCCCAAGGCGGCAGGTGATTGGCATTCCCGACCGCGAAATAGAGCCCGATCATGTCGTGCTCGACCGGCATCGCCGCATAGACCGCCGCCGCCCCGGCATGGTTCCCATTCCGCGTCCCGGCCCACCCGACCCCGTTCTCCTTGGCGAGCGCGATCGCCTCCTCGACCGCCCGCGCGATCACGAGGCTTCCAAGGCCGTTATCCCCATCAACAAGCGCCGTAGCCTTGGCCCGCCGAATGACCTGGATGTTCGGCGTCTTGTTCAGCCCGCCCTTCTGTATCCGCCGCACATATTGCGGCAGCCGGAACACCCCATGCCCATCCGCCCCCGAAATATCCGACCGAGCCATCAACTCAGCCGCCTTCGCCGCCTCCGCAGCGGGGATGCCGGCGGCGCTGTACGCGGCGGTGATGAACTCGATTAGCGCCGTATGAGAGATGCGCTGGGAGGCGGGAGTGGCATCATCGGGCATGGCTTATTGTCCCTCATTTCATAGCGGCGTCACCTGTACCTGCAGGGAATCTACAGGCATTCTTCCCGCACGTTGAGTCATCGCGTGCTCCCCAAGAAGCACGCGATTGCGGCTTTTCTTTCAGCGTTACTCGGCGGCGAGCGTCGGGATCGCGTCGATCTCCGCCTGCTTCTCCCGTTTCAGCCGGTCGAGGTCGAACCGCGACTGCAAGGCGAGCCACAATTCCGGGCCGTTCCCGCACAACTTCCCGAGCCGCAACGCCATCTCCGGCGTCATCGGGCCCCGCTCGGTCAGGATCGAATGCAGCGTTTGCCGCGACACGCCAAGCAGCCGCGACACCACCGCCCGCGTCCGCCCCAGCGCAGGGAGAACGTCCTCGCGCAAGAGTTCGCCGGGGTGGTACGGAGCAAAAGGGCCGCGCTGCGCACTATGCTTCGGCATCCCGACCGTCGAAGTCATCAACGACGGCCCTTTAACCCGCGGCGGAATAATCTGGTAGGTCTCCCGACGAACGTCTCTAGGCGGGAGGATCGGCTTCAATCCCGTCTATGAGGGGTGCCGGCTTCGGTTTAGCTTTGCTCTTCTCTTCGGCCTTCTTCACCTTGGCCTCTTCACTATAAGAAAAGAAGGCTGCGTATAGGATATCTAGGTATCGCTTCAATTCATCAAAGCTTACTAAACCGAGATCTGATCGACTTAATATTTCTATGTCACGCCCTTTTCCTTTTATCTGTTCTCTCAAATCGACCCATTCAAGGTCTGCGTTCTTGAAATCTCCGACGAACACCCGCTGATCTAGGATCGTGTTGAAAATTGCTTTCTGTAGCGGAGATAAGGTGGCCAATTTCCATGATTGCGCCCAGAGCAGCTTAAGCTTTCCATCCTGCGCCCAAAAACCATGAGGATTGATCGGCATGAGGATGCTCGGGCCGATCGGGTAATAGTCCTTCGGGAAAAGCCGGAACCATGGGACGGCTTTACCTCGCGCGAATCGATCGAAAGCCGTTATAAGATCAATGCAGGGCTTAATATCTTGAGGACGGCGACTCAGTTTGCATTGGGTGATTGCCCAATCCAGCGTGAATCCCTCCATCATTGGTTTAAAAAGTCGCCTGCCTAGATTCAGTGAGATATTTATCTTGCGTGCTTCGAGGCGCTTAATATTAGCGATGGTATCTGCTTCTGTATCGCCAATTAAAACCACAGCATGCTGAATCGATGGCGTGCGTCGTAAGTCGATCACCGAGTCCCCCTACGATCTATTCCGCTGCTTATCTTGGTAATACCCCTTGGTGATTGTATCAGATATCACCATTCCGGGCAAAGATGCGCGACCAGCTTGTTCCCATACCTGGTCCCACGGAGCGCCTGGCTCATGCGAGATTTGGATCAGGCGGGAAGCTGAGTATTTTCCATAGAACAGCACGATCTTTTTGCAGAACTGGAGCTCAGCGTCACTAAGGTTCGGCTCGACGGGCTTATCGTCGCCAGTGTGTAGGTCGATCTCTGTTAGTCGTTGACCGCGACGGATCGACTTATTTCCTAACCCCTTGAGTTGCCTGTAAATCTGAGGATGAACCGGACCAAATTGCCATGCTTCAAAGGCCGAGTCGACGAGCGGGGCGTCATTTATCGCTAGGTGCCATCCATGCGCAAAATAAACGATCTTGTTAAGAGCAGCGTTGCTGATACGAAACCCAGCATCCTCAGCGATGCTCAGTATTGCGTTAGCCACCTCCCGAACATCTCGTGCCAACAGGAACCGCCCCCAAACCACTAAGTAGACTAGCACAAAGCGGCAACGACCACAACATGCATGTGTGTCAGGCTCTTACCCAAACGCCGCCTTCACCCGCGCCCAATCCTCCAGCGCGTCTTCCTGCCCCGGCACGACCGGGATCACCACTTGCTTCCACCCCGCGTCTCTCAGCGCCTCGAACCGCTGGATCATTTCGCCCTCTTCGGCGGTGAAGGTGGTGCGGCGGATTAGTTCGGGGGTGATCAGGTGGCGTTCCTCGGGCTTTACGAAGACGAAATGGCCGCGGTGGTTGTTGAGGTAGCGGGCGTCTTGCGGCTCGAAGTTTCGGGCCATCTCGACATAGGCATTGACCTCGCCGGCGATGCCTTCAGGGGCCTCGACGACTGTCGTGTTCTGCCAGCCCTGCTGGTCCATGTCGGCGTGGCGGTGGAGGAGGACGGCGGCGCGGGGGCCGGATTGGGCGATGACGCGGTCGCTGGAGAGGCTCTCGCCGGGGCGCAGCACGCAGCCGCAGGCCCAGGCGGTGGCGTAGAGCCCATCCGCCGGCCGGCCGGAATCGGCCCAGCTTTTCTGCATGCTTTCGAGCGCGGCGATCCCACCCGGCACGTCCTGGATAAAGCATTTCCACGCCGCCCCGAGCTTCGCCGTCAGCGCCTGCGAGCGCGGGCCGTAGGCGGAGACGTGGAGGGGGATCGGGTCGGTGGTGTTGAAGAGGCCGAATTCGGGGTTGAGGAATTTGATCTTGCGCTGCTTGCCCTCGACATCGGTCTCGACGATGTCGCCGGCGAGGAGGCCGTAGACGACGCGGATGTACTCCTCCATGTCGGCGAGCTTCATCGCGCCGAGCCCCATCGCCCGCCGCGCCGAAAACCCGGTGCCGACCCCGAAATCGATCCGCCCCGGCGCGAGCGCGTTGACGGTCGCAAAGGCATTCGCGGTCACCGCGGCGAGCCGGTTCGACGGCACCAGCACGCCGGTGCCGAGCCGGATCTTCGAGGTCTTCACCGCCGCCGCCGCCATCGCCACGAACGGGTCGGCGGTGATCATCTGGGTGTCGAAAAACCAGGCATGGGTAAAGCCCAGTTCCTCGGCCCGCACGGCGACTTTCCACGAATCCGCCGCGGTCGCTATCCCGATCCCGAAATCCATCGCCCCCTGCCTCCCGTGTCGAGCGGAGCTTGCGATGCGCCGCCGGTTGTGACAACCAGAAGATCAGGGCAAGGGCCAACACGGAGTAAACCGCGATGCCGCGCTATGATTTCGACCTGTTCACGATCGGGGCCGGCTCGGGCGGCGTCGCCGGCACGCGCCGCGCCGGGGCCTATGGCGCGCGCACCGCGATCTGCGAGGAATTGCGCGTCGGCGGCACGTGCGTCCTGCGCGGCTGCGTGCCGAAAAAGCTGCTGGTCTACGGCTCGGAATTCGCCGGATGGTTCGCCGACGCGGCCGGGTTCGGCTGGACCGTGCCGGAGGCGACGCACGATTGGGGCGCGCTGATCGCCGCCAAGGACAAGGAGCTCGACCGCCTCCACGGCATCTACGTCAACATGCTCAACAACGCGAAGGTGCAGATCTTCGAGGCGCGCGGAATCGTCGTCGACCCGCACACGGTCGAGGTCGGCGGCAAGCGCTATACGGCCGAGAACATCATGATCGCGGTCGGCGGCTGGCCCGAGACGCCAAAGGTTCCGGGCATCGAGCACGTCATCTCGTCGAACGAGGCGCTCGATTTAAAGGAGCGGCCGAAGCGGATCGTCATCGTCGGCGGCGGCTATATCGCGGTCGAGTTCGCCGGCATCTTCAACGGGTTCGGCAGCGAGGTGCACGAGATCATCCGGCGCGAGGAGCTGCTGTACGGCTTTGACGACGACGTCCGGGTCAACCTCGCGATCGAGATGCGCGGGCGCGGCATCGACATCCACACGCGCACCAACGTCGCGCGCATCGAAAAGAACAAGGGCGGCTATTCGGTCTACACCGATATCGGCCAGGAGATTTCCTGCGACGTCGTCATGTACGCGACCGGCCGCAAGCCCAACACCAAGGGGCTCGGCCTCGCGGAGCTCGGTGTCGAGATGACCGAAAACGGCGCGGTCAAGGTCGACGAGTGGCAGCGCAGCTCGGTCAGGAACATCTACGCCGTCGGCGACGTGACCGACCGCATCAACCTGACCCCGGTGGCGATCGGCGAGGGCCGCGCGATCGCCGAGACGCTCTACAACGACAACCCGATCAGCATGGACCACGCGGACGTGCCGTCGGCCGTCTTCTCGCAGCCGCCGATCGGAACGGTCGGCCTCACCGAGGAGGCGGCGCGCAAGCAGTACGGCGAAATCGACATCTACCAGTCGCGCTTCCGCCCGATGAAGAACACCCTCTCCGGCCGCGACGAGCGCACCTTCATGAAGCTGATCGTCGACGCCGAGACCGACCGCGTCGTCGGCTGCCACATGCTCGGCCCCGACGCCCCGGAAATCATCCAGGGCATCGCGGTCGCGGTGAAATGCGGCGCGACGAAAAAGCAGTTCGACGCCACGGTCGGCATCCACCCGAGCGCGGCCGAGGAATTCGTGACGATGCGCGACAAATATGTGAGGCCGTCGGAAAAGGCCGCGGCGGAGTAGGGCGGAGACGGATCATGATGTTCACGGCACCAGCAAAACCTTCCCGATCGTCTCCCGCCCGCGCAACGCGTCGAACGCGCGCTTCGCCTCCGCCATCGGGTACTCCGCGTGGTAATGCGCCTTCAGCGCCCCCTCCCGCACCCAGCGGAAGACATCGGCCGCGCGGCTGCGCAATTCCTCGGTCGTGGCGATATAGGCATTCAGCCCGCAGCGGGTCAGATGCAGCGAATTCCCCGCCAGCAGCCTCAAATCGAGCGCCGGCACCGGCCCCGAGGTCTCGCCGAACGTCACCATCGTCCCGCGCGTGCGCAGCACCTTGAGCCCCTTCAAGAACGTCGTCGCGCCGACAGAATCGTAGACCGCGCTCACCCCCGCACCGCCGGTGAGCCGCATCGCCTCGGCCTCGAAATCGCTCTCGACATAGTTGATCGCCTCGTCCACGCCCGACTCGCGCGCCGCCGCGGCCTTCGCCGCCGACGAGACCGTGCCCAGCACCCGCGCCCCGCGGTTTTTCGCCAGCCGGGCGATCATCCGCCCGACCCCGCCGGCCGCCGCATGCACCAGCACGGTGTCGCCCGGCTGCACCGAATAGGCGTCGGTCACGAGGTAATGCGCGCTGAGCCCATTCGCGATCAGCCCCGAGGCGAGCCGCAACCCGACCCCCTCCGGCACCTTCACGACCCGCCCGGCCGGCATCGCCACCAGCTCGGCAAACGCCCCCCGAGCCCCGCGAAAACACACCGCCTCCCCAACCGCGATATCGGAAACCTCCGCCCCCACCTTCACGACAACCCCGCCCGCCTCGCCCCCCAGCGGCAACGGCATGTCCTCCGCCCGGGCATTCACGAAGTTGGCGGTATCCACATAATTGATCCCGGCCGCCTCGACCCGAACCAGCACATCCCCCGCCCCAACCGCCGGCTCCGCAACCTCCGCATATACGAGCCCCTCCGGCCGCACCTGAACTGCCCGCATGTCTGTTCCTCCCGCTCGGCCCATTGGAGCAAAATCCGATCCTATTGAATCGGAGTTTGCTCTTTAACTATTTGAGATGGAGCATGTTCCTATCGGAAAAGTGGGACCACTTTTCCGATAGGAACATGCTCCAAAACGCGGGCGCGCGCACCCCACACCATAACGTCATCCCGGCGCGGGCCGGGACCCACTGGGCCGATGCTGCCGCGGTAGACGGGTGGGTCCCGGCCTGCGCCGGGATGACGGAAGGGTGGGGAAAGTTCGCCGCTAAAATCGCCGCAATCCCGTCCTACCCTCCGCCTCCATACGCTAATCAGCCCGGAGGCATTCACCTGATAATTCGCTGATAAAAACAGGGATGTCAGGCGAAGCAGGAGGAGGCCTCCTCCTCCTGATACCCGGCGGCGATAACAGGAGGATATCAGGAGGTCGGCCTCCTGATAATTCGCTGATAAAAAACAGGTGGAGCAGGCGGCGCGACTGCCTTTCGCCGGGAATGTCCGCAGCGCGGGGTGAGGTGCGTTTTCTCGAATTGTCATTCGCGCGGTTCGGGTGTTCACTTTCCGCCAGGCTGAAAAGCGCGGGAGGAAGCTCGATGGTCCAGATTCGCCGCATGGGTGAGAAGATCGGCGTCGAGGTCAGCGATGTCGATGTCAAGACGATGTCGGAATCCGAGTGGAATCAAATCTATCAGGCCTGGCTCGACTGCAATGTCATGTGCGTGCGCGGCCAGGATCTGACGATCCCCGACTTCATCCGCTACAGCGAGCGGTTCGGGCCGGTGACGCCGCACCCGTCGAAATCGACGCGGCACCCGGAGCATCCCAAGATCACGATGCTCGGCATCAACAAATTCGACGCCGAGGGCAAGATCAGGGACGAAATCTACCGCCGCGGCGCCGAGGGCTGGCACACCGACGGCGCCTACAATCAGGCTCCGTTCAAGGCGACGCAGCTTTACGCCCTCGCGGTGCCGAGCCGCGGCGGCAACACGTTGTTCGCCAATGCGTATTCGGCCTATGACGCGCTGCCCCAGCGCCTCAAGGACCGGCTCGACGGGGTCGTGGGCGCCTTTGCCTATGGCGGGCGCCGCGGCAAGTCGCGGCTGCTCAACGCCGAGGACCAGGATTGGGCCTCGGTCTACCACCCGATCATCCGCATCCACCCCGAGACCGGCCGCAAATCCCTTTATTTCGACCCCGGCAAGATCGTCGATTTCGTCGGCGTCGAACGCGAGGAGGGCGACGAACTGATCGCCGAGCTCCGTGAGCGGATGATCGCGCCGGACGCCGAATACCACCACGTCTGGCAGAAGGGCGACATCGTCATCTGGGACAATCGCTGCTCGTACCACAAGGCGGCCGGCGATTACCCGCCCGAGGAAGACCGCATCCACTGGCGCGTCTCGATCAACGATTACGGCGTCGAGGCGCTGGAAGCCGCGGAGTAGCGGAGTAGGGTGGAAAAGCCGAAGGCGCATTCCGCCATCCATCGACCGCCGCGCGGCGGAATGCGCTCCACTGTTCCGCCCTACGGTTAGGAGAAAGTCATGGCCGTCCAAGTCTCCCCGTTCGCCGCCGGCTGCGGCGCCCAAATCTCCGGCGTCGATATCCGCGAGCCGCTTGCCGCCGCCGACCGCGACGCGATCCGCACCGCCTGGCTCGACAATCTCGTGTTGCGCTTCCGCGCCTCGCCGATGACCGACGAGCAGCACATGGCGTTCACCCGGCAGTTCGGCGACCTCGAATTCAACCCGGCCGAATTGATTGCCAGGCAATACGGGGTCTCGACCCAGAGTTCGGGCCGCAAGTCGGAAATCCCGCCGGAAATCTCGGTGATCTCCAACATCATCGAGGACGGCAAGGCGATCGGCGGGCTCGGCGACGGCGAGGCGTTCTGGCACACGGATTCGTCGTTTGTCGACGTGCCGCCGGCCGCAAGCCTCCTGCGCTCGCTGGAATGTCCGCCGCCGAGCGCCGGCGGCTCGACCTACTTCCTCAATTGCTACAGCGCCTATGACGATCTACCGGAGGCTACCAAACAGAAGATCGACGGCCGAGTCATGGTCCACGCCGCGACCCATTCGTCGGGCGGCAAAGCCCATGCCGGGTTCGAGAGCGTCGACGATTTGTCGAAAGTCCCCGGCGCCCGCCAGCCGATGGTCCGCACCCATCCGGAGACCGGCAAGAAGTCGCTGTTCCTCGGCCGCCGCATCAACGCCTATGTGATCGGCTTGCCGGTCGACGAGAGCGAAGAACTGCTCGACGGGCTTTGGGCGCACATGGTCCAGGACAAATACACCTGGCGCCAGGACTGGCAGGTGGGCGATCTGATCTGGTGGGACAACCGCTGCGCCATGCACCGCCGCGACGCCTTTGACGGCTCAAAGCGCCGGCTGATGCACCGGACGCAGCTCAAAGGGACAAGGCCGGTCTGACAGGACCGCGGGCGTCCCGCCCGCCCCTCACCCTCCCACGGCTGCGCCGCGGGCACCCTCTCCCGCAAGCGGGCGAGGGGTTGAAGCTGCCCCCTCGCCCGCTTGCGGGAGAGGGTGCCCGAAGGGCGGGTGAGGGTTTCGCCGCACCACAACACCAGGGAGTCGCCCAATGCCCCACCCCACCCGCGTCGCTCTCATCACCGGCTGCGGCAAGCCGGTCGGCATCGGCAACTCCACCGCCCATGCCCTCGCGGCGAAAGGCATCGCCGTCGTCGTCTCCGACCTCCGCCCGACCGGCGTTGCGAACGAATTCAACGCGCCGGAAGACACCGACGCCAATTGGGGCGGCGTCGACACCCTCGTCGAGGACATCCGCAAATCCGGCGGCACCGCCTCGGCCGTCCTCGGCAATGTCAGCCTCGAAGCCGACGCGAGCCGCATGGTCGCCGAGGTGCTGGAGCGCTACGGCCGCCTCGACATCCTCGTCAACAACGCCGGTGCGCCGCAGGGCGCCGACCGCAACGAAATCGAAAACGTCCCGGTCGAGGCCTGGGATATGACGATGGGCGTCAACGCCAAGGGCGCGTTTCTGATGTCCCGCGCCGCGGTCCCGGCGATGCGCAAGGCCGGGTTCGGCCGCATCGTCAGCGTCTCGTCAAAGGCCGCGCTGCGCCCGGGCCGCAACCGCGCCACCTATGCCGCCTCGAAGGCCGCGATCCTCGGCTTCACCCGCTCGCTCGCCCTCGACCTCGCGCCGCACGGAATCACCGTCAACGCCGTCTGCCCCGGCCCGATCCGCACCTCTCGGGCGATCAGCACCAACCGCCGCGAATACGGCGACGACCTCGAAACCGGATTCCGTGAACGCTCGAAGGCAATCCCCGTCGGCCGCTTCGGCACTCCCGACGAAGTCGCCTCGATGATCGCGTATCTGGCCTCCGACGAAGCCGCCTTCGTCACCGGCCAGGCGATCGGCGTGGATGGGGGGTGGTAACAACCCGCCTTCCACCACCACCGTTTTGGCGAACGGAATATTTCGACGCCGCCCTAAAACGGCCCGATAGGCATGATATTGCCCTGACGATGCGCAAAGGGCGGTCGTTCAGCCGGATCGCCCAGAACAGCAGCCGGATGGTAGAATGCGGCATTGGGTTTTCGTGAGCACGCCCGGTCGCCGGTTGCGCCTTATTATCGAAGCAGACGGCGAGACCGTGCACAACGCGTTCTGGGACCGGAATTTCAAGCCATGAGCGCACAACCTGCGATCCGCTACTATTCGGACACCGATACGATGGCGATCGAAATCCGTCCGTGGCCGGGGGGCCGCGGTCGGGCGGCGGGCGGCGAGGATGCCGGGGAGGATCTGGTCATCCACTACGCGCCCGATGGCCAGCCGTGGTTGTGGGAGATCGAGCACGCCTCGTTGCACCCCGAGCATATCGCCGCGGCGCTGGAGGAAATCCGCCGGCAATGTGCCGTCGCGGCGTAACGCCCCTACTTGAACCGCGGCATCACGTCGTGGCAGATCAGCTTGAGCGACCGCATCATCGCTTCTGCGGGGATCGCGGCGCCGAAATTGAGTTCGAACAGGATGCCGTCGATCCCGAGTTCGGCCTCGAGCTCCTTGAGCCGGTCGACGACCGTGTCGGGGCCGCCGACGATGACCTTGTCGCGGATCACGTCGTCATAGGTGGCGCGCTTAACCTCCTCGACCTCGGCGCGGCGGCGGGCGTTGGGTGAGCCTTCGAGCCGCTCGATCAGGGATTTGTACCCGGCCATGATGCTCGGCTCGCCTTCTTCCCGCGCTTCCTGGTCGGTCTCGCCGCAATGCATCGAGAGGCGCAGATAGACCTCGGGATTGCCGGGGTTGCCGGCCTCGTTCCAAGCGTCGCGATAGGCCTTGAGGTCCGGCTTCAGCCCCACCAGCGAACCGCTGCGCACCGACACGAACAGCGGGTAGCCGAGCGTGCCGAGGGTCGGAAACGTGTCCTCGCTCGCCCCTGCGATGCGGATTGGCGGATGCGGTTTCTGATAGGGACGCGGCACAGCGCGCGCCTCGTTAAAGCTGTGGTACTTGCCGTCATAGGAGAAAGTCGGCTCGGTCCACGCCTTCTTGAGGATTTCGAGGGTTTCGTAAAACCGGTCGCGGCTCTCGGAGTAGGGCACGCCATAGGCGGCATAGCCGCGCGGGTTGCCGCTGCGCCCGGCGCCGAGGATGAAACGCCCGCGACTCACCACGTCGACCGTCGCCGTCTCCTCGGCGAGCCGCAGCGGGTGGGTCAGCGGCAGCACATGCACCGCGGTGCCGACCTTCATGCGCTTGGTGCGCGCGGCGATCTGGCCGGCGACGTTCATCGGCGCGCTCAGCACCGAGCGGCGGGCCTGCTGGTGGATCTCGGCGAGCCAGAACACGTCGAGGCCCCACTCGTCGGCCGCCTCGACCTGCTCGAACCCCTGGTCGAAGGCATCGGCGTCGGATTGCCCTTCGACCTGCCGGTGAAACTCGTGATACCAGCCGAATTCCATGTTCCGCCCTTCCCAGCTCCGGCGGCAAGCCTAGGCCCGGCGCCTCTATTCAGCAAATGCCGAAGTTTGATCCCGCCTATAACGCTTCGGCATGGCGGCGTGTATGCTGGGGGCGCCCGGTCAAAGGAAGCCGCGATGGAATTGCGCAGCCTGCATTATTTCGTCCGCATCGCCGAATTGGGCAGCATCACCCGCGCCGCCTCGCATCTCCACGTCGCCCAGCCGGCGCTGACCCGGCATGTCCAGCGGCTCGAGGAGGAGCTCGACGTCGTGCTGTTTACCCGGGCCAATCGTGGCGTGCGGCTGACCGAGGCCGGACAGAAGCTGCTGGAAGGCGCCGCCCGCATTCTGCGCGACATCGAGCGCACCGGCGATGAGATCCGCGCCCAGGACGCGCACCCGAGCGGCAAGATCATCCTCGGCATCACCCCGACCTTGTGCCCGGTACTCGTGCCCGAGCTGTTCGCCCGCATGCGCCACGACTTCAAGATGATCGAATTAAAGGTCATGCATGCCGGCATGGTGCGGCTCGAAGAGTTTCTGATCGACGGCCGCGCCGATATCGCTTTGCTGTCGGAATTGTCGCGCAGCCGCCTGATCGCCTCCACCCGGCTCGGCGAGGAGGAGATGGTGCTGGTCACGCGGCCGGGAGCGCGTCCGTCCGGCACCGTCGACGGCGCGGAGCTGGGCCGGATGCCGCTGATCCTCGGCGACGGGTTGCGGACGGCGATGGACGCGCTGCTTGCCGGGCATGGCGTCGAGCTCAAGGTCGAGATCGAGATCAACGACCACGAGACGATCCGGATGATGGTGCAGCAGGGGGTCGGCGCGTCGATCCTTCCCCATTCGTCGGTGTCGAACGAGGTCGCGCGGGGTCTCCTCGAAGCTCACCGCATCACCGACGGCGGCATCTTCCGAACCCTGGCGCTCGGCGTGCGGGCGAGCCGCAATGCCTCCCAGGCCCGCGAGGCCGTCGCCCGCACGATCGCGCAGGCCGTCGCCGAGATGGAGGCGGAAGGCAGGCTGGCGATGGCAACCCGCCGTCGCCAGCGGCGGGCCTCGGAAGCGGCTTAGCGATGGCGCCCCATACCGCACCGCTATAGCCGAGATAAGAAACCGGCATTTTGAACATCGCGCCGCAGCACCTAACTTGAGAACCGGGCAAACGGGAGCGGCATCATGCGGTTTGGGTTGTTCGGCAGCGCGACCGCGCGGCGTCCTACCGGGACTGAGGCCGAGTTCGACAGTGCGGAGGGGTTCCGCGACTTCATCGAATACAATATCGAGGCCGAGGGGCTGGGTTTCGCCAGCACCTTTGTCGTCGAGCATCACTTCACCGGATACGGCCAGGTCTCGGCGACGCTGAACCTCTTGACCTGGCTCGGCGCCCGCACCACGACGCTGCGCCTCGGCACCGCCGTCATCGTGCTGCCATGGCACAACCCGGTGCTTCTCGCCGAGCAGGCGGCGACGCTCGACCTGCTCAGCGCCGGCCGGCTCGATTTCGGCATCGGCAAGGGCTATCGCTACAACGAGTTCGCCGGGTTCCGCGTCGACATGGACGAGGCCGACGCCCGGTTCGACGAATGCCTCGACGTGATCCTCAAGGCGTGGACCTCCAACGAGCCGTTTTCGCATCGCGGCAAGTACTGGTCGTTTGACGACATCGTCGTCGAACCGCCGACCGCGCAGCGCCCGCACCCCGCGATCTGGATGGGCGCCGGCGGCGAGAGCTCGGTCCGCCGGGTCGCTGAGCAGGGGTTCAACCTGCTGCTCGGGCAATACGCCCAACCGGCCGATGTCGCGAAATCGATCGCGGCGTATCGTGGTGCGGTCGAGGCACAAGGCCGCCGCTTCGATCCGATGATGGTCGGCGTCACCCGCGCCTTTTTCGTCTGCGACAAGGCGGAGGACAAGGAGGCGGCACTCGAACGCCGGCTCGCCAACCGCGTGCGGCAGTTGAAGCTCGCGACCCGCCCCGACGGCACCGTCCACGGCGGTCCCGACCGCGCTACAGGCGACCCCGACAAGATCAACCGCGGCAGCGCGATGTACGGCACGCCCGACGACATCGGCAAAAAGCTCGACGAATTGCGTGACGTCGGGGTCGGCTATGTGCTGGTCAACGGCGGCGGCTCGGGCGGAGGCGAGCGCGGCCGCAACAGCATGCGCCGCTTTGCCCGCGAGGTGATGCCGCATTTCGCCCGCGAAACCTTGCGCGCGGCCGAATAAGGAGAGACCCGATGAAAATCCACAACCTCTACACCGACGCCAACGGCGAATCCCATTTCCGCGACATCGAGATCGACTGGACCGAACAGCGGCGCGGCAGCAGGCTGTCGAAAAAGCTGCCGGCCACCGGCGTCATATTTCGCGAGACCGAGGCCGAGCACAATGTCGACTGGCACCCCGCGCCGCGGCGGCAATACATCGTCAACCTCGACGCCGGGGTGAAGATCACCGCCAGCGACGGCGAAAGCCGCTTCATCGCCGCCGGTGAGGTGATCCTCGTCGAGGACACGACCGGTAAGGGCCACCTCTCCGACCACATCGAAAACAAGATCCGCCATTCGATCTTCATTCCGATCGAGTAGCAATGTCGGACCTCGCCGACCGCGTCGCGATCGCCGACCTCTTCACCCGCTATTGCTGCGCCCTCGACAATGGCGAGGTCGAGACCGTCGTCGATTGCTTTACTCCGGACGCCGTACTCAAAAGCCCGATGATCGACCTGCACGGTCATCAGGCCATCCGCGAGTTCGTCGCGCGGTTCGCGGCTCAGCGGGCGGCGGGCGTTCAGTTTCGCCACATGGTGACGAACATCGCCGCCAAGATCGATGGCGGCCGGGCGGAGGCTACCGCGTATCTGCTGGTCTTGATCAGCCGGGAAGGCGGCCACCGCAGCTTGCCGCCGGGGCGCTATGAGTGCGAACTGGTCAAGGACGGGGGCGCGTGGCGGTTCTCATGCCGGACCGTGCTCCACGACCATGCCTATACATTGGATGGTATCGCGGACCCGGGCCGATAAAGGACTGATGGGTTTCGCTGCGCTCTACCCATCCTACGGCATCGGACTCGTAGGATGGGTTTCGCTGCGCTCTGCCCATAACCCCATGCGCCCCGACTGCCCTCACCCTGCCTCTCCCCGCAGGCGGGGAGAGGCGCCAATCCTCGCCTGAGGGTCGGCGTGAGGGGCGATTGTCGAATTCAGCCGGTCGTGTGCTCGCGGATGAACTGCTTCATCCGTTCGATCGCGCGCGCGGCGTAGGGAGCGTCGGGCTTGCCGGTCATAAAACCGTGGTTGGCGCCTTCGTAGAGCTGCAATTCCGCATTGCCGCCCGCCTTTTGATAGTCGGCGACAAAGCTGCGCATCAGCTCGACCGGCACCCACTCGTCGCTGTCGCCGCCGAAGACCAGCGCCGGCGGCAACGCGCATTTCTCGCCGCGCTTCAGCATGTGCGGCGGGGAGGCGTCCTCATGGGCGGCCTCGGTCAGCCAGAATGTGTCGTGCAGATGCACCAGATCCTTGTTGCCGCCCTGCTTCGCCAGGTTGTAGCGCAGCAATGGGTCGAGGACGCCCCAGCCGGAGATGACCCAGCCCTGCTGCGCATCGATTCCGGCCGGGCCGGGCAGCGCGGAGTAGGTCGGATGGAGGGCGCGCATCGCCGCGAGCAGCACCTGATGCCCGCCGCTCGACGTGCCGAACGACCCGACCCATTCCGGCCGGCTCTTGAACTCGCCCGTATTCGCCTTGAGCCAGCGGATGCCGAGATTGATGTCCTGGATCGAGCCGGGATGCGGCGCGACCGGCGGCATGCGAAAATCGATCGAGGCGACGAAGATGCCGCTTTCGGCGAGCGCCTTCGCCATGAAGTCGTTGTCGGTGCGGTCCTTGCTGGTCCAGGCGCCGCCATGCACCTGCAACGCCGCCGGGAACGGCCCCGCGCCGCTCGGCCGGTACAGCCGCGCCAGCATCCCTTTCTGGTACTCGACGTCCTCGATGGTCACGGTGTGATTGGCGGTGATCGTATCCGGCATTGGGTTCCTCCCGAAATTGTTGGCGGCAGTATAGCGGCTAGATCAAATCCTGAACCGCGTTCTTGTAGCGGATGATCGCGGCCTGGTGCTCGGCCGCGGTCTTACCTGGGATGCGGGTGTGGTTGGGGCTGGCATAGGTCGTGTGGACCGTGGCGTGGGTGACGCCGGCGTTCTTCCAGAACGAAATCTCCTTGCGCCAATCGTCTTCGTTGCCGGTGCCCGGGGAGACCCAGACTTCGATCCCGAACTTGGCCGGGTCACGGCCGTTTTCGCGCAAGAGGCCGCGCAATTTGTCGAAGGCGGCGAGCGCCGCGTCGCCGGCCGGATAGGCCAGCGGCATGAAGCCGTCGCCATAGCGCGCCGCGCGGCGGAACGTCGCCTCGGCATGGCCGCCGTACCAGATCGGCACTCGCCCCGATTCCGGGCGCGGGTTGATGCCGGCGTCATCGAGATGGTGGAACTCGCTCTGGTACTTGGTGTGCGGCTCGGACCATAGCGCCTGCATGATCTTGACTTGGTCGGCCGAGCGCTTGCCGCGGGTGTGGAAATCCATCCCGAGCCCGGTGAACTCGACCTCGTTCCATCCGACGCCGATGCCGAGCCGAAATCGGCCGTTGCCGCCGCACAGCACATCGAGGCTCGCCGCTTGCTTGGCGACCAGCGCGGCCTGGCGCTGCGCCAGGATCAGCACGCCCGAGGCAAACCCGATCTTCTGGGTGCAGCCGGCCAGAAACCCGAACAGCACGAATGGGTCGTGATAAGCCGTCGCCGTGGTGCCGACCCGCCTGCCTTCGTAATTTCCGTCCGGGTTGGCGCCGAGCACATGATCGGGTGCCAGCAGGTACGAAAAACCGAGCCCCTCGGCCGCCTGCGCATAATCGCGGATGACCGCGGGTCCGGTACCGATATCGCCGACCGGCAGCGAGGCGCCAAGCGGCATCGAGCTCTCCCTCCAAGGTTCGAACGAGGATACACCGATCGCGCCCCACGCGGGGGGAAAGGCCGGTTTCTTTATGGCATTTTTATATTCCGGGCCCCGGCCCCACATGGAAATTTTATGTGAGCGTCGATACTTCAGCGGCGGTGACCTCAAATTCCGCACGCACCCGCGCCAGGCGGCCGCGCACACGGCTGTCGGCAGCCCGGCACGCTATCCGCAGCGCCGCCGACCATCATGTATCAGGCAACCTGATGATCGCCGCGCTGGGCGTCGTCTACGGCGACATCGGCACGTCGCCGCTCTATGCGGTGCGGCAATCGCTGATCGAACTCGGCGACAGCAGCGAGCGCTCGGTCCTCGGCGTGATTTCGCTGATCACCTGGGCACTGATCCTCGTCGTCACGGTGAAGTACGTGTTCGTGATCATGCGCGCGGACAACCGCGGCGAGGGCGGGTTGCTGGCGCTGACGGCGCTCGCGCTGCGCAATACGTCGGCGCGGTCGCGGCGACGCTTTTGGATCATGGCCGCGGGGCTGGTCGGTGCGGCGCTGTTCTACGGCGACGGCGTCATCACCCCGGCGATCTCGGTGCTCAGCGCGTTGGAGGGGCTGAAGGTCGCGACCCCGATCTTCGACCCCTATGTGGTGCCGATCGCGCTTGTCCTGCTGGCCGCGCTGTTCCTGGTGCAACGGCGGGGCACGGCGGCGGTCGGCGGGTTGTTCGGGCCCGTCATGCTGCTGTGGTTCGGGGTGCTGGGCCTGCTGGGCATCGCCAACATCGTCAAGAGGCCGGAGATTTTGGCCGCGCTGAACCCGTGGCAAGGCGTCAGCCTGCTGGCGGCCGACCCGTGGATGGGATTTGTGATGCTGGGCGCGGTGTTCCTCGCCGTCACCGGGGCCGAGACCCTCTACGCCGACATGGGTCATTTCGGCCGCGACCCGCTGCGCCGGGCCTGGCTCTTCATCGTGTTGCCGAGCCTCCTCCTGTGCTATTTCGGGCAGGGCGCGGTGCTGCTCGCCGATCCGGGCGCGGTGCAGAACCCGTTCTACAGGATGGTGCCGGCCTGGGGTCTCTATCCGATGGTCGTGCTCGCCGCGACGGCGACGATCATCGCCTCGCAGGCGGTCATCTCGGGCGCCTTCTCGATCACCCGCCAAGCGATCCAGCTAGGCTATCTGCCGCGCCTCCAGGTGCGCCACACCTCGGAGGAGGAGATCGGGCAGGTTTATGTGCCGCAGATCAACGGCGCGCTGCTGGCCGGGATCGTGCTGCTGGTGCTCGGTTTCCAGACCTCGGACAGCCTTGGCGCCGCCTACGGCATCGCGGTGACCGGAATGATGGTGATCACCAGCGCCCTCGCCTTTGTCTATATGCGCAGCACCGGGTGGAGCCTGCCGCTGGCCGCCGGCGTGTTCGGTTTCTTCTTGTTTGTCGACCTGGTCTTTCTCAGCGCCAACCTGCTCAAGATCGTCGAGGGCGGCTGGGTCCCGATCGCGATCGCGGCGGCGGTGTTCATGATCATGTCGACCTGGTGGGTCGGTCGCCGCAACCTGGCCGAGATCCGCGCCGCCGAGACCCTGCCGCTCGCGACCTTCCTCGATAACGTGAAGGACCATTCGGCGCGAATCGCCGGCACCGCGATCATCATGACCCGCGACATCCGGCAGGCCCCGACGGCGCTGCTGCACGCGCTCAAGCACTTCAAGGCGCTGCACGAGCGCACGGTGCTGATGAGCCTCGTGACGCGCGACGTGCCGCACGTTGCCGACGAGGATCGTCTCGAAATCCACGATCTCGGCCGCGGCTTTTTCACGGTCGAGGCGCAATACGGCTTTCTCGACGAGCCGAACCTGATGCGCGCGCTGGCGCAATGCCGGCTGCAGGAGCTGCGCTTCAACATCCTCGACACGTCGTTCATCATCGGGCGGGAAAAGCTGGTGCCGAGCCGCCGCCGCTCGACGATGTGGCCGTGGCGCAAGCGCCTTTTCATCCTGATGTCGAACAACGCGCTCGACGCGACCGAGTTCTTCCGCATCCCGCCCAACCGCGTGGTCGAGCTGGGCGGGCAGGTCGAGATCTAGCCGGCGGCCCAGGCCGCGAACAGCAACAAGGCCGACCAGAAGAACATCGCAAAGACGTCGAGAGCGATTTCGGAGATCGCCCAGACGACCGCCACCGCCCGGTCGAACCGGTCGCCCGTCGTCGGCAGGACAAAGTCGTTTTCCGGCGCCACCATCGCGCCCGGATATGACCCCCGCCCGCATTAAGGATCGAGACGGGCCGGAACGTCCGAATATAAGAAAACCATAAAGGGCCAGGCTCTTGCCGACTCCAGCGGATCGAGGCCATTCTTGCCGCGTCGTTTACGAAGCGAGGTTTGGCGGCGCCATGATCAAACGGTTCCATTCCCTGTATGTCGGCCAGATCGAGCTCGACAATATCGGCCTCAACGGCACGCCGGCGAACGATCGCCGGTACTCCAACGAGCGGCTGATCGAGGTGTTCGATACGTCGAAGCGGGTCGCGCAGGCGATGGACGAGTGCGGCTATTACTGCCTGTGGGCCGCGGAGCATCATTTCCAGCATGAGGGCTACGAGTGCATCCCCAACCTGATCCAATGGGGTTTGTGGCTGGCGACACAGACGAAACAGCTCAAATACGGCTGCGGCTTCAACATCCTCCCGATGTGGCACCCGATCCGCCTCGCCGAAGACTACGCGATGGCCGACATCGTCACCGACGGCCGGGTGATCCTGGGGGTCGGGCGCGGCTATCACACTCGCGAGGTCGAGACGCTGGGCGGCCCGCTGCTCGACACCGACGCCAACCGCGCGATCTTCGAGGAGGGGCTTCAGTTGATGTTGAAGTGCTTCAACGAGGAAAGCTTTCACCACGAGGGCAAGTATTTCCACGCGCCGCCGCCGGTGCCGTATCGGGGTTACGACCTCAAGGAAATCACGATGGTGCCGCGGCCGAAGCACCTGCCGGTCGAAATCTACATGCCGATCGCCAGCGGCCGCACGATCGACATGATGGCCCAGTACGGGCTGAAGGCGATGGTCACCTTGAACGGCGCCAAAATCCTCGACGAGGTGATCCGCGCCTATCACGCCGCCTGCGAGCGCCACGGCCGACCCAAGAAGCTTGGCGAGGACATGGTGTGGGGCGCCGGCATCTATCTCGCCGACAGCCAGGAAGAAGCGATGCGCAAACTCGAACCGGCGCATGACGAGCGCTTCAAATGGTTCGCGCCGTTCGGCTTCGTGCGCTACGCCGACGAGAAGGGCCGCACCTGGGGTTCGCCCGGCGCGCCGGCCTCGATCCCGACGCTTGCCGAGGGCGTCAAGCAAAAGGCGTGGTTTTGCGGCACGCCGGCCCAAATCATCGAGGGGATCAAATCGGTCGAGGCGCAATATCCGGGCTTGGAAGACTTCATGGTCCATTGGGCCGAGGGGCTGTCGCCGAACGAGTTCATCGAGCAGCTCCGCTGGTTTGCGCGCGAGGTGATGCCGGCGTTCCAGAACCGCTAACCGGGAGCCCCGACACGAAGCGCGCCGCGCCGGCGGCGATGGCGCCGATGCGCGGCACGTCGACCGAATGCGGCCAGCGGTCTTGCGGCAGGTGGAAGAACTTGTTGGTGCCGACGAGGGTCAGATAGGCGCCGCCGGCGAGGTGGATGTCTCGGGTCTCGCCGCTCGGGACCTGGGTCGGCGGCGCGATGCGGTCGGGCCTGGTTTCGGCGGCGGCGTTGGCGGCGAGCTCTTCGCGGGACGACATCAGCGACAGCGTGCCGCCCGCGGCGCCGATATTCGCGCCGTAATGCACCCAAATCGTCGCGCGCTCGCAGCCGGGGCGCCGGGCGACGAAATCGTCGAGGCCGAGATGGCCGAGCTCATGCCCGCTGGTCGCGGCGAACGTGACCGGACCGGCCGGTGGGATGGCGAGCAGCGCGCGCAGCGTCTCCAGCCAGCAGACGATCCCGCCGCCGCGCTCGGCCGTCGATTGCCACCACGAGCTGCGCGGGGTCATCACGACCAGGGGCGGGAGAGCCGGGTCGCGGCCGGGCAGCGTGACGACGACGTTCCGCGCGGATGCCTGGGTGCGGCGGCTTTTCGAGACGAGCCGGGCGGTCGCGCCGCGTGCTAGGGCCCTGGAGACCGTATCGCCTGCTTCGCTGGAAACGTGGATCGCTGGGGCGCCGTAAGGTTCGCCGAACTGCTCGGCGTTGAGAAGGCCCATTCCGGGTTGGTCGCCCGTGCAGATAATGACGAGCGCCTGATGGCCGCCTTGTCGGCGCAAGGTACGGTATTCGCCGCTGTAGACCGCTTGCGGCGACAATTCGGCGACGGCGATTTCGGCGCCCAGGTGACCGGTGACGCCGTCGGTTGACGGGGCGTCGAAGGCGGGGATCGCGTCGATGCGAGCGCCGTCGATTTCGAGGAAGCATGGGCCGGGGTCGAGGCGGTCGACGGTGAATTCTTCGAATTCGGGGCTGGCGCCGAGCGCCGCGGCTTCGGCGGCGAGCCAGGCGGCGCCGGCGTGGTCGCCCTCGGTCGCGGTGCGGTGGGTGCCCTGTCCATCCCAGGCCTGGAGCCAACGGGCGGCGCGGTCGATTGCATCGTTCGTCATCATGGGCTCGATGCTTTAGACTTGGGCGGGCGCGCAGCCAAGGGATCGCATGACATGCCGGCCAACTCGCTCGACATCCGCCCGCTCTCCGGCGCGATCGGGGCCGAGATCGGCGGGGTCGACCTGTCCAAGCCGCTCGATGACATGATTGTCACGGGGCGATCGGCCGGGGTAGCGTTGTGACCGCAGTTGATGGGCTTCGCTGCGCTCAGCCCATGCTACAAATTCGGTGCCGCAGGAGGGGTTGAGCGCAGCGAAACCCATCAACTTCCCTCAACCGGCTACCGCCATCCCCTGCACCTCGACGAAATATTCCGGCCGCGCCAACCCGGCGACGGTGATCAGCGCGCTCGCGGGGAAATTGTCGCCGAAGATTTCGGAGCGCAGTTCGCAGAAGCGGTCGCCGTAGCGAGGGTCGGTGATGAAGACCGTCATCGTCACCATGTCGGCGAGCTTTGACCCGGCCTCCTTCAGCGTCGCGTCGAGCTTTGCGAAGATTTCGCGGACCTGGCCGTCGAAATCCGGCGACTCGGTGCCGATCTGCCCGGCGAGCCAGATGACCCGGCCGCCTTCGGTGACGACCGCCTGCGAATAGCCGCGCGACTGCGCCCGCTCGCGTTTGATGTGGGTTCTTGAGTGCATCCGCGCCTCCTTGTCCGGGCCTGTTCCACCTGTTTTTATCAAGGAATTATCAGGCAGTATGGGTGGGCCGATCGAATTGTATGGTGGGCAACATAACCCGGAATTGCGGCGAATTTAGCGGCGGCCAACAGCTCGCGTAGGGCGGAAAAGCGCAGCGCATTCCGCCGATGCGTGCCCCACCATGGCGGAATGCGCTGCGCTTTTCCGCCCTACCAATCCTCCCTAATGGTCGAAGCCGAACAGCTTTTGCGCGTTGTGGTGGAGGATCTTATCGGTGACGGATTTGGGAAGGCCCAGGCGTTCGATATAGGCGAAGGTCTCGGTGTAGCTCTCGTAATCCTGCAATACCGGATAGTCGCTGCCGGTGACGAGGTGGTCTTCGCCGAAGGCTTCGAGGGCGCAGGTGAACGCGGCCTTCGAGCCGTAGCAGACCGTGTCGTAATAGAATTTCTTGGCGGTGACGCTCGGCTTTTCGGCGAGGTTCGGGTGGTGGCCGGCGTTCTGGCCCTGCTCGTCGAGCCGGTTGAGCAGCATCGGGATCGGGCCGCCGAGATGCGGCACGATGAACTTGATGTTCGGATAGCGGTAGGGGATCTGCTTCGCGATCATGTGGAGGACGAAGCACGCATCCTCGACCGAGGTGCCGACCGCGGCGGTGAATTTGTAGTCATTGATGAGCGGCGTGCAGGCGCCGTTGGTCGACGGGTGGACGAAGAGGATCGCGCCGCGCCGGTTCATCTCGGCGTAGATCGGCTCGAACTCGGTCTCGCCGACCGAGCGGTTGAAGCAGGTGACGTGCATGTTGACCCCGACGCAGCCAAGCTGGTCGAGCCCGCGCGCCATCTCCTTGAGGCTGGCGTCGATATGCGGCAGCGGCAGCATCACGAAAGACGAGAAACGGTCGGGGTGGCGGTGCGCCAGCTCGGCGTAGCCGTCGTTGAGCAGATGGATGGCTTTGACCCCCTCGGCCTCCTCGGGCAGGTAGGGCGGGCGGTGCGTCGACAGCACCTGGCGGCCGACGCCGGCGGCGTCCATCCATTCGAGCCGGCCGCTGATATCGGGCTTGGCGTCCGACACCGGGTGCTTGGCGATGCCGAGCTTGGGCACGCCGGGACCGACCCGCGGCCCCCAGCGGTCGCCCATGAAATCGCCGAAGGCTTGCGGGACGTAGTGGGCGTGGACATCGCAGATCATGGTTCCCTCCCTTTTGCCACTTGGGCTTCGGCGGCGGTGCAGACAAAGGATTTCGCGATCAGGTTCGGGCGCTCCCAGGCGGGGACCGAGGCGGGGTCGTCGACGGCGGCGAGAAAGCGGCGGGTCAGCGCGGCGAATTGCGGGTCGTGGCCGACGCGGAGCGCATCGGGGATCGGAATTTGCCAATCGTCACCCCGGCGTTCGAGGCCGATGCCGGGGTATTGGGCCAGCGCCGCCTCGACGCGATGCGCGAGGGCGGCGGCGATGTCGGCCCCAATCTTGTCGGAGACGGGGATGATGTAGAGCTGCGGCCGCCAGCCCTCGGCGGGGCCGTGGCGGATTTCGACCCGGGCGCGGGTGCCGCGATAGGTCGCGGTGTGAGTATCGTCGCCGCCGGGCCCGGCCTCCCAATTCCAGCGCAGATCGAGCCCGACATGGATGCCGCGCACCGCATAGCCGAGCCGCGCGTTGCAGGGATAGTCGAGACTGTCGCCGGAAAGGGCTTCGCCGGTGACGTGGCGGAATTGCGCGGCGGTGACGGTCGTCGACCAGCGCTCGACCGCGCCGATCTCGATATCCGCGCGGTAGTCGAGCGCCGCGCCGGGGAACAGCGTGTTGTGGATGCGGTCGACCAGATGCGTGCCGATATCGGCAAGCGCGTCGCCCTGCTCGGTCACGTCGAAATACCAGGCCGGGCGCGGGTTTGGCACGCCGGCGACCTGTTTCATCAGGTGGTGGACGCTGGTCATCGCCACGCCGGGCGCCGTCGGGGAGCCGGCGATCTGCTCGCCGAAGATTTCGGGGTCGGCGCGCAGGAGGCGGATCAGGCTGCCGACGATCTCGGCCCGGCCGCCCATCATGTCGGCGAGGACGAGGCCCTTGGCCTCGGCCGTATTCGTGATCCGCTCAAGACGGGACAGGTCGGCGCGGCGGATGATGACGGGCTTGTCGGCGAGGACGTGGAGCCCGGTGTCGATCGCCGCCTCGATCAGCGCAAGCTTGTTGCGGTTGCGGCCGGAGAGGATGCAGATACCGCCGGGTTCTTCGCCCCGGAGGCGGTCGAGATAGTCGGGGCCGGCATCGATCTTGAACGACCAGTCTGTCGGGCTGTCGGGGCGGGTGTTGAAGCGGGCGATGCGGGTCAGGTAGTCGACGAGGTCGAGCCCGACCGGGGCGTAGACATGCACCTCGGGCAGGAGGGCCGGGTACATTTCCTTCTGCACGAGCGCGGCGTGGAAATGCCCGGGGTCGACGATGACGAGGCGGCGCATTGGCTACCCTGTCATTCGTAGGTGACAAGTTTTCAAAATGGCACCCGCAAATCCGCCGGGAAGTTGACGCCGACGCGGCGCATCAGGCGGGCGTGGTGGTCGGGGAACGGGTCGCGGCGGTGCATCGTCGCGGCGTTGTCCCAGAGGACGAGGTCGCCGACGCGCCAGTGATGCGTATAGACGAAGCGCGGGTTGGTGGCATGGTCGCGGAGCTCGCCCAGGATCGGCAGGCTGTCCTCTTCGGTCATGCCGTCGATGCGGGCGGTGTGGTTCATGCTGAAATAGAGCGTCTTCTCACCGCCGAGCGGGTGGGTGCGGACGAGCGGGTGGATCGCCTCCGGCGCGCGGGCGCGCTGCTCGTCGCTGAGGTGGATGCCGACGCGGCGGTCGGCGGTCGCGGCGGAATGGACCGCGCGTTGGCCGTCGACCTTTGCCCTCAATGCGGCCGGCAACTCGTCATAGGCCGCGCCGAGGTCGCAGAACCAGGTGTCGCCGCCCTCGGGCGTGACCTCGACCCCATAGAGGAGCGTGCCGGCGGTGGGCTCGGCCATGAAGATCTGGTCCATGTGCCAGTTGAGCTCCTGGTTGCCGAGCCGGCCGATTGGTTTGCCGTCCTCCTTTTTGTTCGACACCAGCATGACCTCGCGCCGCCCGGTGGTGCGGGTCTGGCGCAAATGGATTTCGACCTCGCCGAGACGCTGAGCGAAGGCGACGAGATCGTCTTCCTCAAGCTGCTGATCGTGGAAGACGAGGATTTTGTGCGCGAGCCAGGCGGATTTGACCGCCTCGGCATCCTCGCGCGACAGGCGGCGCAAATCGACGCCGGAGACCTCGCCGCAGAATGTCGGCGCCAGCCGGCGCACCGCGATCGTCATTCGACCCTCCCGTCGAGTTCTGCCGGCACTATAGCGGGCTGCGGTGACTTTGCGCACGCCTCGGCACGCCGGGCTCTGCTAGGATCAGATCGAGACCGCGCCGAGAGAGCGCGGCAGGGAGGCGATGGTGATGAAGACAAGGTGGGGAATCGCAGCGCTGGCGATGGCTGTGGCGGCGCTTGTCGCGGGACCTTCATGGGCGGACCCGGTGACGATCCGCATCGGCTGGGTCCAGACCCCCGGCCACATGGCGCCGGTTGTCGAGGCGCTCAGCAAAAAGCACCCCGAGCTCTTCAAGCATCTCGGCAAGAGCTATGTGATGGAGCCGATGCGGTTTAACGGCACCACACCGCAAATTCAGGCCCAGGCGATCAAGGATCTGGAGATCGCCTCGCAATCGCCGAGCGCCCTGGCGCTGGCGATCACCAACGCACATCTCGATTTGCGCGCCGTCGCCAATGTCGTCGGCGACGGGCGCGACGGCTATTTCAGCGAAAACTTCGTCGTGCTCGCCGACGGCCCGATCAAGACGATCGAGGACGTGAAGGGCAAGCGCGTCGCCACCAACGCGATCGGCTCGGCGAGCGACGAGGCGATGCGGACGATGTTCCATCATCACGGCCTCAAGGACACCGATTTCACGACTGTCGAGAGCAACTTCGCCAACATGCCGGCGATGCTGGAAGGCGGAAAGGTCGACGTGATCGGGGTGCTGCCGCAATTCGCCGACGGCATCATCGGCAACCCGAAATACAAGGTGCTGTTCCGCGCGGTCGACGCGGTCGGGCCGTCGGAGGCGGTGATGTGGGCGATCCGCGCCGACTTCATAGCCGCGCACCGGCCGGTGCTGGTCGATTTCTTCGAGGATTACATACGGGCGGTGCGCTGGCTCATCGATCCGAAAAACCGCGACGAGGCGCTCGCGATCGTGGCGGACGTGACCAAGCTGCCAAAGGAACGGCTTGCCTTTGCCTTTACCAAGAACGGCTTCTACCACTCGCCCGATCTGCGCCCCGACATCACGCTGGCGCAGAAGGAGATCAGCGAGTCGGTCGAGCTCGGGGTATTGCCGAAGCCGGTCGAGCTCGCGCCGAAATACGTCGACCTGTCGTTGATCGAGGACGCGAAGAAGCGGATCGACGGAAAGTAGAGTAGGTTTTCACCACGAAGACACGAAGATCACGAAGAAGATCGCATGAGCCCTGCCCACGAGACCGGCCTCGGAGAGCGAGTCATCGGATCGGCGATTGCGGTTCATCGCCATCTCGGGCCAGGCCTATTGGAATCAGCCTATGAGGAATGCCTGTGCGCAGAGTTGGCAGACGCCGGCATTGCCTTCCGGCGGCAAGTACCGCTTCCGATTGTATACAAAAGCGTTCGTCTCGACTGCGGATACCGGATGGATATCGTCGCGGAGAACGAATTGATCGTAGAAGTAAAAGCGATAGACCGGCTGCTGCCAATTCACGACGCGCAGCTTCTAACCTATCTTCGGCTGAGCGGACTGAGGGCAGGCCTGATCATGAATTTCAATAGCATCCTGTTGAAGGATGGCCTGCGGCGCATCGTGCTATGAATCGACTTCGTGTCCTTCGTGTCTTCGTGGTGAACCTTCGCGGCGGGAGTGACCAGTGACTAATCCCGCCCAGATCGTCATCGACCGGGTCAGCCACACCTATCGGCCGCCACGCGGGCGGCCGGTGCTGGCGCTCGACAAGGCGTCGCTCGAGGTTCGCGACCGGGAGTTCGTCGCACTGTTGGGGCCGAGCGGGTGCGGGAAAAGCACCCTTCTCTATTTGATCGGCGGATTCCTGCCGGTCGAGTCGGGCGAGATCAGGGTCGAGGGCAACGTGGTCGCCGGGCCGGGTCCCGACCGCGGTGTCGTGTTCCAGCATTTCGCCCTGTTTCCGTGGAAGACGGTGATCCAGAACGTCTCCTACGGGCTTGAAAAACAAGGGATGCCGCGCGACGAGCGGGTGCGGCGGGCGCGCGAGTTTATCGACCTCGTCGGCTTGCACGGGTTCGAGGACAGCTATCCCTCGCAGCTTTCGGGCGGGATGAAGCAGCGCGCGGCGATCGCCCGGACGCTGGCGATCGACCCGCACATCCTGTTGATGGACGAGCCGTTCGGCGCACTCGACGCGCAGACGCGCAGCCTGATGCAAGTCGAGCTCCTGCGCATCTGGCAGCAATCGCGCAAGACCGTGATCTTCGTCACCCATGACGTGCAGGAGGCGGTGTTCCTCGCCGAGCGCATCGCGGTGATGTCGGCGCGGCCGGGGCACATCAAGGAGATCGTCGAGGCGCGCTTCGACAAGGACGACCCCAACGTCCAGCGCAGCGCGCCGTTTGTCGAGATGGTGGACCATGTGTGGAACCTGGTGCGGGGCGAGGCGATCCTCGCGCAGAAGATCGCGGCGGGATAGGCTCGACGCATGGCTCTCGACCAGACCGATATAGCCCCGATCGCGCGCCGCCACAGCGCGCCGCCCCCGTTCCGCGCGCCGGAATGGCTGAACCCGGCGCGGCTGCTCACCGGGCTGTGGCGCTATACGCCGCTGTTGATCCTGGCGCTGGCCTGGGAGGCGGCGACGCGGCTCGGCCTCGTGTCGCCGATGGCCTTGCCGTCGCTCGACAAGGTGATGACCGCGTGGTGGGGGCTCGCGGCGAGCGGCGACCTGTCGACCAACGCGATCGTGTCGCTGTCGCGCGGCGCGGCGGGCCTCCTGGCCGCGATCGTCGTCGGCGTCACGCTCGGCGTCGGGATGGCCTGGTACAAGCCGGTGCGGACCGTGTTCAACCCGCTGGTCCAGGCGGTCTACCCGATGCCGAAATCGGCCCTCATTCCAGTTGTCGTGCTGTGGCTCGGGTTTGGCAGCGCGTCGAAGATATTGATGATCTTTATCGGCTGCATGCTGCCGATCACGCTGTCGGCGTTCAACGGCGCGCGCGGGATCGACCAGGTGCTGATCTGGTCGGCGCGGAGCCTCGGCGCGAGCCGGTTTCGGACCCTCGTTGAGATCGTGCTGCCGGGGTCGCTCCCCGAGATCCTGGCCGGCATCCGCACCGCGATCGCGTTCGCCTTTGTGCTGCTGGTCTCGACCGAGCTGATCGTCGCACGCCAGGGCCTCGGCTACATGATCGGCTGGCTCGGCGACGGCGGCGTGTACGACGCGATGTTCGCGGTGGTGATGACGGTCGCGGCGCTCGGCTTTGTCTGCGACCGGGGGTATCTGATGCTGATGAACCGGGTGTTGCGGTGGCGCGAGTAAGCGACGAGACGTTCGCCCCGCCGGCCCGCGGCGGGCTCGGCGCCGCGTCCGATGCCGTGCGCGGGCTGGGTCGCGGCATCAAGGGCGGGGGAACACTGATCCTGCTCCTGATCGTGTGGGAGGCGGCGGCGCGCAGCGGCGCGGTCAGCGCGTTTCTGCTGCCGCCGTTCTCGGTGGTGATGGAGCGCGTGTGGGACGACACGGTCTCCGGCGACCTGGCGATCAACCTGGCGCAGACGCTCTACCGCATGGCGGTCGGGTTTGCGATCTCGGCGGTGCTGGGGGTCGTGCTCGGCATCCTGATCGCGCGCAGCCGGGTGACAAGGTGGTTTTTCGACCCGATCATCTCGGTCGCTTTCCCGATGCCGAAGATCGCGTTTCTGCCGGTCTTCATGCTGTGGTTTGGGCTCTACGACGCGTCGAAGATCACGATGATCGTGTTCAGCGCGATCTTTCCGGTGGTGACCGCGACCGTCACCAGCACCAACGGGGTCGAGAAGGAATTGCTGTGGTCGGCGCGCAGCCTCGGCGCCAGCGAGCGGCGGCTGTTGTGGGAGATCGTCCTGCCCGCCGCGCTGCCGCAGATACTGACGGGGCTCCAGGTGGCGCTGCCGGTATCGATGATCGTTGCCGTCGTCACCGAGATCCTGATGGGCGGCGCCGGGATCGGCGGCGCGATGATCCAGGCCTCCCGCTTCGCCGACTCGCCGGGCGTCTTCGCCGGCATCATCGAGATCGCCGTCGCCGGCTACGTCTTCGTCAGAGGCATCGCCTGGACCCGCCGCCGGCTGTTGGTGTGGCACCAGGAAGCGAGCGAGCCGAGCACGGTGTAGTCATTCGGCTCCGTAGGATGGGCTGAGCACAGCGAAGCCCATCATTCCCCGCCCCCAAGCACTGATGGGCTTCGCTGTGCTCAGCCCATCCTACAATTTCCGCGACTTTAACGCGCCACATCAGTCCCCGCACCGGTGGGAAACGTGTAGCCGATGCCCTCTTCGATCTCGATCGTCTTCTTGACCGCGGGACGCTGCATGATGCGGTCGTAGTGGGCGGTGAGGCTGGGGTAAGGGCCGGTGACTTCGCGGCCGAGGGCATCCACGAAGCGCCAGTAGAGGCGGAAGAGGTGGATGTCGGAGATCGAGTAGCGGGGGCCTGCGGTCCAGTCGGCGCCGTTTAGGCGTTTCTCGGCGAAAGCGAAGACCTCCTTCCAGCGCTCGACACCCGAGCGGCGGGCGGGGTGGATCGTCGAGGCGATGAAGGACATCCACGAGATGGCCTGGGCCTCGGCCTCGATGCCGCCTTCCGGCCAGAGATTGGCTTCGGGATAGCGCTTGGCGAGGTAGTAGAGCGTGCCGGCGACCTCGGTCAGCACCTGGCCGTCGACGATCAGCGCCGGCACCTTGCCCTCGGGATTGAGGCCGAGATAGTCGGGATTGCGCTGGTCCTTGGCCGCGAAGGAAAGCGGGCGCGGCTCGAAGGGCACGCCGACCTCATGCAGCGCGATATGGGTCGCCATCGCGCTCGACCCGGGAGAAAAGTAGAGCGTCAGCATAACGTGATTCCTCCAATGATATCCTCTCCACCCGTCATCCCGGCGCAGGCCGGGACCCACTGGTCCGCCGCTCCTGCGTTTGAGCCGTGGGTCCCGGCCTGCGCCGGGATGACGGTGGAGGTTACGGGCTTTTCACGGGGTAGGCTTGACCGGACGGATAGGTCTCGTAGCTCGGCACGGCCGGGTCCAGATGATCCCAGGGTTGGGCGCTTTTGGTGAAGATGTTGGCGTCGGGGCGGAACCAGCTCGGGTCGTCGAGGGTGGTCACGCGCAGGCCGATCAGATCGGGCCGGGTCGACACCTGGATGTAGAGCGGGCCGCCGCACGCGCCGCAAAAGACCCGGGTGATGTCGTTGCCGGTGTCGGATTTGCTGATGTAACGCTTGGGTTCGCCCCGGGTGATCTTGAACCCGGCGGCGGGCATCCGCGCGGCGGCGATAAAGGCGCTGCCGCTTTGCCGCTGGCAGTCGCGACAATGGCAGAGCAGCGAGAACGCCGGCTCGCCGGTGCATTCATAGCGGATGCTGCCGCACAGGCACCCGCCGGTTCGAACTGTCGCCATGCGAAACCCCCTCTGGCGCCGCCTCGGAATTGGTTTCAGGATAGCAGTGGAGCGGCGAGCGGAGGAAGCGATGGCCTATGAGACGATACTGGTCGAGCACGAGGACGGGGTCGGCGTCATCACGCTGAACCGGCCCGACAAGCTCAACGCGATGAACCGCCAGCTCAACGGCGAGCTGCGCGACGCGATCAAGGCGATGGACGGCGACGACGGGATCGGCTGCATCGTCATCACCGGCGCGGGCCGCGCGTTCTCCGCCGGCGGCGACATCCACGAGCAGCGCGAGGACGACCGCCGCTATAGCGAGGCCGAGCTCGAAGCCCGCCGCACCCGCAGCAGCTTTGAGATCTCCGCGAGCGCCAAGCCGACGATCGGCATGATGAACGGCCTCGCCTATGGCGGCGCCGGGGTGCTCTCCTCCTCGCTCGACATGCGCATCGGCTGCGAGGATTCGAAATTCCGCTTTCTCGCCGCCGCCTATGGCCGGATCAACAGCACCTGGACCCTGCCGAACCAGGTCGGCTGGCCGATGGCCAAGGAATTGTTGTTCTCCGCGCGCATCGTCGAGGCGGAGGAAGCCTATCGCATCGGCCTTTTGAACCACCTCGTGCCGCGCGAGCAGCTTCGCGCCAAGACCATGGAGCTGGCAAAGACGATTGCCGGAAACAACCGAGCGGCGATCGTCGGCATCAAGCAGTTGATGCTGAAGCAGATGAGCCAGAACCTCGAAGAGCAGTACGAGGCCGAGCGGCACTTCACGACCCATGTGGTGCGCGGCGCCAAGGCCGAGGACGCGTTCCCCGATTTCATCGCGCGGCACGGCCGGCCGCTCGGTTAAGCGCGCTGTCGCATAGGGTCGTAGGATGGGTTGAGCATCGCGAAACCCATCATGCTGCCGGAAGCACAGATGGGTTTCGCGATACTCAACCCATCCTACGATACACCGATGGAATCCAAGGAGGACCGACATGGCCCAGTCCGCACCGACGCGCATCGAGAAGCTCGCATCCGGGCTCGACGATATCGTCTCGACCGATGGCGAAATCCGCTACCTGGCCGACGGGTATGGCGGCGACCACGGACCGGCGGAGGGGCCGGTTTGGTATCACGAGCACGGCTACCTCTTGTTCAGCGACATCCACAACAACAAGCGGATGAAGTACGAGCCGGGCAAAGGGGCGTCGCTGTTTCTGGAGCCGACCAACCGGGCGAACGGGCTAACCCGCGACCTGCAAGGACGGCTGCTCGCTTGCGAGCACGATTCGCGGCGGGTGACGCGGCTGGAGCTCGACGGCAGCCTGAGCGTCATCTGCAACAGCTTTCAGGGGCGGCAGCTCAACCGGCCCAACGACGTCGTCGTCAAATCCGACGGCAGCATCTATTTCACCGACCCGTGGACGAGCCCGAACGCGCGCAACCAGTGGGATTTGACGTTCTCCGGCGTCTACCGGCTGACCCCCGACCTCGGCACGCTGACGCTGCTGGTCGAGGATTTCACCCTGCCGAACGGGCTCGCCTTTTCGCCTGACGAAAGCATCCTCTACATCAACGACACGCGGCGCGGGCACATCCGCGCCTTCGACGTGATGCCGAACGGGACGCTGGCGCGGCACACCGACCGGGTCTTCGCCGACCTGCGCGGGCCCGAGCCCGGCGTGCCGGACGGGATGAAGGTCGATGTCGCCGGCAATGTCTATTGCGGCGGTGCGGGCGGAATCTGGGTCATGGACCCGGCCGGCAACAAGCTCGGCCGCATCGTCCACGGCGCCTCGGCGACGACCAACATCGCGTTTGGCGGAGCGGACTGGAAGACGCTCTATTTCACCAGCCGCAACCACCTCGGCGCGGTCGATCTGAAGATCGCCGGCATCCCGGTGCCGACGGGGAAGAAATAGCGCCTTCCCCGACCGCTCGCGAACTCAACGAGTTCCGGGGCGCGGCGCCGATTACGGGCTGCTCGTCGCCGTCTCAATACCTGGTATTGTGAGATGATATTCCGACGAACACTCCATATTGTGGAGTTTGATTGAATTATTAATGGGCCATCCAGTGATGGCTAAATACCGCCAATGTTGCTATGTTCTCTTCCAAGACCAGGGGGAAGGCTGCCGGTAATATCGGCAGAAGATAGGGGACCGCAGCATGTGTCGACTGGTCCGGACGGGCCTCTTTTTATGTGGCGCGAGCCTCCTATTATTCCTGATTTCCGGCGTGTCGGCACAGGCGGAGAATAGCGCCGCTCCGGCCCTCAAAATTGCCCAGCCGCATCATGTAAAGCCCAAGCCGCCGGCCCATGCCGAGCATACGAAAGCGCTCGCGAGGAAGGTCGCGGCCATCCATCGCAAGCCGGTGCATCGACACCTCGCAACCCGCGCGCGGCCGGAGCCGAAAGCCCCGATCGCGCGGAGCCATGCGATCGCCGTCGCCCGCGCCCATCCGCCCGGCGAAAGCGGCCCGATCGTGCTCGCCAGCGCGCGTCCGGGACCGGTGGAGGCGGCCGAGGCGGACACGCTCGCCGCCTCGCTGAACCGCCCGGCGCCGGCGATCGACCGGTCGGCGAGCGATTTCGTCACCGCTTTCCTCAGCGAGGCGTTCCGGGTCGCCCGGTCGGCGGATAGCGCGCCCGACCGGCGTCGCGCCGAGCTCGCCAACCTGATGACGACGCGGATGGATCTGAGCCGCATCCTCGTCTATGCGACGCATGCCGCCTATCAGTCCGCCTCGCCCGAGATGCAGCAGCAATTCCGCCTGTCCTTCGCCAGTTTCCTCGCCGAAGCCTACACGCCGCGGATCAAGCTCGCGGCCGAGCTGCCGTTTACCACCGCCGACCCGCGGCGCGGCCCCGACGGCGGGATCATGGTGTCGACGATTTTCACCAAGCCCGGCATTGCGGAGTCGACGATCGACTGGCAGCTCGAACCCGTGGGCAATTCGTTCAGGATCGTCGATGTCGGCAGCGAGGGCGTGAGCCTCCTGCAGATCCAGCGTTCGTCGTTCACCTCCGTCATGGCGAATGCCGGCGGGATGCAGGGGCTGCTCGCCAAGATGGATGCGCGCACCCGCGAGCTGGCCTCCGCCGCGAACTGAGCGCTGACGCCGGTTTGGTCTCGGTGCTAAGCTCGGCTCCATACTGAGCTTTACAGAGGCGCGCCATGCTTGTCGAACAGATCTGGACCGGGAATAACGGGCGCAACTTCAACTATCTCGTCGCCTGCTCCGAGACCGGCGAGGCGCTGGCGATCGACCCGCTCGATCACGAGAAATGCCTGGCCCGCGCCAAGGCCAAGGGCTGGAACATCACCCAGATCCTCAACACGCACGAGCACCGCGACCATACCGGCGGCAATGACCAGGTGGTCGCGGCGACGCGGGCAAAGCTGCTCGCCCACCACTCGGCTCGCATAGACGGAATTGATCGCGGGCTCAAGGCGGGCGACGTGATCAAGATCGGCAAGACCGCCGAGCTCGAATGCCTCGACACGCCGGGCCACACGATGGCGCATATCTGCGTGCGCTCGCACGGCGACCACCCGGCCCTCTTCTGCGGCGACACCCTCTTCAACGCCGGCGCCGGCAACTGCCACAATGGCGGGCACCCGAGCGAGCTCTACAATACCTTCTCGCAGCAGCTAGCGGCCTTGCCCGAGAACACGCTGATCTATCCGGGCCACGACTACATCGCCAATAATTTGCGCTTCACCCTCAACCGCGAGCCGGACAACTCCAAGGCCCAGGAGATGCTGCCCGGCATCGAGCGGCAGGACACAGACCGGGCGCTGGTGACCAATCTGGCGCTGGAGCGCGAGATCAACACGTTTTTCCGGCTGTCGAACCCCACGGTCATCGCGACGCTGCGCGCGGCCTTTCCCGACCTGCCGGAAAACCCCGATCAGCGCACCGTCTTCCTGAAGCTGCGCGAACTGCGCAACAAATGGTAAATGGAGGAAACCCCCATGGCCGCTTCGTATGACCGCTATGCCGAAGATCTCGGTAACATCGTCGGGCTCGAGCACGTCAATCTGCAAATCCCCGACCAGCAGCTAGGAACGCTGTTCTACATCAGCGGGCTCGGCCTCACCCGCGACCCGTACATGAACACCGGGCTCGCCAACATGTGGATCAATGTCGGCAAGAGCCAGTTCCACCTGCCGACCGGGGAACCCTGGGTGCTGCGCGGCGCGATCGGGCTGGTCACGCCGGACCGCGACGCGCTGCTCAAGCGCCTGCACGGCGTCGAGAAGCAGCTCGCCGGGACGCGGTTTGCGGTCAACGAAAACAACGATTGCGTTCAGGTGACGTGTCCGTGGGGCAACAAGTTCAACATGCACAGCCCCGACGAGAGCCGCTTCGGTGCGATCAATCTCGGCATGCCATATCTCGAATTCGAGGTGCCGAGCGGGACCGCAAAAGGCATCGCCCGGTTCTATCGCAAAGTGTTCGACGCCCAGACCTATATCGAGGGCAACGGCCACGGTAAGACCGCGCGAATCGCCGTCGGCGACCACCAATGCTTCCGGTTTCGCGAGATCAGCGGCCCGGTCGCGCCCTATGACGGCCACCACATCCAGGTCTACGTGCAGGATTTCGGTGCGCCGCACCACAAGCTCGCCAAGCACAAATTGCTGACCGAGGAGAGCAACGCCTACCAGTACCGGTTCGAGCACATCATCGACCTCGACACCGACGAGACGCTGTTCGAGATCGAGCACGAAATCCGCAGCCTGACCCACCCGCTCTACGCGCGCCCGCTGGTCAACCGCAACCCGGCGCAGAGCCAGCAGAGCTACGAGATGGGCGGCGACGACTGGAACTGGAGCATAAGGCGCCGGAACGAGCGGCTGCCCGGCCTCGCGCCGATCACCGGCCCCCGCGCCCAAGCCCTCGCCGACCGCCGCGCCGGGCGCATGGCTGGCGGGATGTAGGCTCGCTTCAGAGCGCGGCTCGCATCGGGTTGAACAGAGGCAATCCCGCGAAGTCGCGCTCGTTGTCGCTGACGATCACGCAGCCGTTCGCCTCGGCGACGGCTGCGATGATCATGTCGATTCCGCTGCGGGATCGTCCGGTCGCGGCTCCGGTCGCCATGAGCCGAGCCCAAATGAGGGCCGC
This sequence comes from Allostellaceae bacterium, assembly GCA_036268075.1. Classification (GTDB taxonomy): domain Bacteria; phylum Pseudomonadota; class Alphaproteobacteria; order ATCC43930; family CGMCC-115725; genus DATARH01. Next base: position 50,890 of record DATAUV010000055.1, read on the forward strand.
ACTCTCCTCAAACGGGAGTATCCGCCCCGAAAACAGCGCCTGCGGCCCGCTGGGACCGGAGAACCACTCCGCCAGGCGGTCTTTCCGGCGCCCCACCGGCGCCTGCAAGACGCCCCGCCCTATCTCGGCGAGCGTCAGTGCGGATACGTACAAATCCTCGTCGAGTTGATCGGATATCCAGGCCGCGAGCGAGGCAGATGGAACAGGTTTCGTGGCGTTGCTGACGATGTTTGTGTCCAGCAAGTACCGGGTCACAGATCAATCTCTCGATCGGGCCCGCGGACCCTTTCGAAATCCAGGTCGGCCCCCACCAGTGGCGAGCGGCGAAGGGCTTCGTAGATGCCGCCCTTCCGTCCGGAGCCGCTGCCGATGGTGCGAGTAACGGTCTCTCGGATGCGGGTCGCCTCGGCATCGTCCGCCGCCAGACGCTTTGCCAGCGACCTGATCAATTCGCGATCCCGATCGAGCCCCATCACCTCAAACCGGCAGACGCCGCGCTCGTTGAGGCGGCGCCGATAATTCTGCGTGGCGCGATTTTGCGGCGTGCTTTGCATAGCGGCCTCCGTGTATATCCGGGTATATAACCAGGCATCTCCGTGGTGACAAGCTGCAAGCGCCAGAACACCAAACACGCTAGCTTCAGGCTGTCGCGGATAGAGGGGCACAATGAAGGCATCGGCGGGCATCGCAAACGGCATCGGGCAACCGGTAAGGCGGAAGGAGGATTTCCGGCTGCTGACGGGGCGCGGCTGCTATGTCGACGACATTGCCCCGCTGGGCTGCGCGCACGCGATACTGGTGCGCTCGCCGCATGCGCATGCGCGGATCGTGGCGATCGACATCGCTACGGCGAGCGCGGCGCCGGGGGTGCTGACGGTGCTGACCGGAGCGGATTATCTTGGCGACGGGCTCGGGCCGATCCCGCACGGGGCCGGGCTGATGAACAAGCCCGATCTGCAGGTGAGCCAGCCGGTGGCGACGCTGATCCCGACGCGGCACATGCCGATGCCGACGGAGACCGTGCGGGTCGTCGGCGAGCCGGTCGCGATCGTCGTCGCCGAGTCGATCGCGGAGGCGAAGGACGCGGCTGAGCTGGTCGAGGTCGAGTACGAGGTGCTGCCGACGACGGTGCGGGTCGGCGACGCCATCGCCGCCGGCGCGGCGCAGCTATGGCCCGAGGCGCCGGGCAATCTGTGCATCGAGGTCGAGGTCGGGGACCGCGCGGCGACCGACGCGGCGTTTGCGCGGGCGGCGCAAATCGTGCGGCTCGACACCTGGATCCAGCGCGTCACCGGCGTGCCGATGGAGCCGCGCACCAACATCGCCGAGTACGACCCGGTGGGCGGCGTCTACACGCTCTATTCCGGCACGGGGCGCGGCGTCTGGAAATTACAGCAGGATTTGGCGGCGGTGCTGGGGGTGGCGCCCGACAAGGTGCGCGTCACCTGCGGCGACATGGGCGGGAATTTCGGCACGCGCAACTTCTTCTATCCCGAATACGCGGTGCTGGCCTGGGCGGCGAGGCGGGTCGGGCGGCCGGTCAAATGGACCTGCGAGCGCACCGAAGAGTTTCTCAGCGACTATCAGGGCCGCGACCTGATGGTCGAAGCCGAGCTGGCGCTCGACGGGGACGGGAAATTCCTCGCCGTGCGCGGCGACAATCTCAGCAATCTCGGCAACCAGGCGGCGTCGTTCGTGTCCCTGCAAAAGGGGCTGGGGCTGATGTCGAATGTGTACGACGTGCCGACCGCCTATTTCCGTGGACGGGGCGCGGTCACCAACACGATGGCGACGACGCCCTATCGCAGCGCCGGGCGGCCCGAGGTGATCTATGTCGTCGAGCGGCTGGTCGACCTCGCCGCCGACAAACTCGGGGTCGACCCGGTCGAGCTGCGCCGCCGCAACCTGATCCCGACCAAGGCGCAGCCCTACGCCAACCCTCTCGGCCTCACCTATGACAGCGGGGAGTACGAGCAGGCGATGGACACCGCGCTGCGGCTCGGCGACTGGGCCGGGTTTCCGGCGCGCCGCGCGGAGGCGAGGACGCGCGGGAAGTATCGCGGGATCGGCGTCGCCAATTATGTCGAGATCACCAGCGGCTCGCCGCGCGAGCGGACCGAAATACTGGTCAAGCCCGAGGGGCGGGTCGAGCTGGTGATGGGCACGATGGCCTCGGGCCAGGGGCACGAGACGAGCTTTGCCCAGCTCGTCACCGAATGGCTCGGCGTGCCATTCGAAAGCATCGATTACGTCGCCCACGACACCAACCGCGTCGCCGGCGGCGGCGGGTCGCATTCCGGGCGGTCGATGAAGCTGGCGACGACGATCATCGGCCAGGCGACCGACGACATCATCGCCGACGGGAAGAAGGCGGCCGGGCGGATTTTCGAGGCGAACGAGGCCGATATCGAGTTCGACGCCGGCAAATTCCGCGTCGCCGGCACCGATCGCGAGATCGGGATTTTCGAGGTCGCCCGGGAGACGCGGCTGTTCGCGATTTCCGATCAGGTATTGCCGATAGCCAGTTTCCCGTACGGGACTCAGGTTTGCGAGGTCGAGGTCGATCCGGAGACGGGCAAGGTCGAGATTGTCGGATATGCCGCGGTCGACGATGTCGGGCGCGCGATCAACCCGCTGATCCTGCACGGGCAGACGCATGGCGGGATCGCGCAAGGGGTCGGCCAGGCGCTTTTGGAATCGAGCCATTACGACCCCGAAACTGGGCAGCTCCTCGCGGCGAGCTTTATGGATTACGCGATGCCGCGCGCCGACATTTTCCCGCCGATCGCGACGGCGCTGAGCGAGGTGCCGTCACCGACCAACCGGCTCGGCGTCCGCTCCGGCGGCGAAGGCGGCACGACCCCGGCGCTCGGCGTCGTCATCAACGCGATCGTCGACGCGCTGAGTGAGTTGGGCGTGCGGCACGTCGAAATGCCCGCGACGCCGGAACGGGTGTGGCGGGCGATACGGGAGGCGCGGAGCAAGCAATAGCGAAAAGCAAATAGTCGACGTCATCCCGGCGGGGTCCGGGACCCACGATTCAAACGCAAGAGCGGTGGACGAGTGGGTCCCGGCCTTCGCCGGGATGACGGGTAAAATTACTTCGGCACAAAGAGTTACATCATCGAAAGGGTTACGAGACCGCCTCCGCCCCCACCGGCAATCGCCACATGACGCGGCGTTGGCCCTGGTAGTCGTTGATCGCGAAATGCTGGACGCAGCGATTGTCCCAGATCGTGATCGTGCCCTTTTCCCAGCGGAGGCGGGCGGTGAATTCGGGGCGGGTGCAATGCGCCTGGAGGAAGTCGAGGACCGGGCGGCTTTCCTCCTCGGTCCAGCCCTTGAAGCGCAGCGTGTGGCGGGTGCTGACGTAGAGCGCCTTGCGTCCGGTTTCGGGATGGGTGCGGACGACCGGGTGCTCGGCCTGGATTTCATCGGCCTTGGCGACGCTGTCCTTCATCTTCATGTACTTGTTTTCCGCACGCCCGCCGCGGCCGCCGTTCATCCGGGCGCTGTAGACCCCGGTGAGGCCGTCGAGCATCCGTTGCATCCCGGGCGACAGCGCCTCATAGGCGAGGTACTGGTTGGCGACCATCGTATCGCCGCCATAGGCCGGCACCTCGCGGGCGTAGAGCATCGTGCCGATCGGCGGCTTGTCGAGATAGGTCGTGTCGGAATGCCAAGCGCCGCCGACATTCACCGTCATGTCCGGTTCCTTGCGCAGCTCGAAAATCTGCGGGAAGTCGGGCATGCCCTCGACAAACGGGTAGAAGGCGGGCTCGGCGAAGTAGCGGGCATAGCGCAGCATGTCGGCGCCGCCCAATTCCTGATCCCGGATGTAGATCGCGCAATACTCGAGAAAGGCCTGGTGCACCTCGGACCATTGGCGGTTGCCGAGCGGCTGGCGCAGGTCGACGCCGGCGACCTCGGCGCCGAGCGCGCCGGCGAGCGGATGGACCGAGATCGTTTCGTAATTCATCGCTGTGTGCCTGCCTGATTTTCAGCGAACATCCTATAGAATCGTCGTTCCCGCGAAAGCGGGAATCCAGAGCCTGCCGCGGCGAAGGCCGGGAGCAATCGCTCGGTCGCTTGCCCGTGGACCCCCCGCCTTCGCGGCGGCGACGAGGCAATGTAGGATGGCCGCAAAATCGGGGGAGGCTTGGTTATGCGTCTATTGGTAGTCCTGGGAGTCGCGGCGCTGATCGCGGCACCCGCCTTGGCCGACGAGGCGCCGAAGCATGGCGGGACATTGACCTACATGATCCCGGCCGACGCGCCGCCGAGCTTTGACGGACATCGCGAATCGACCTATGCGACGATCCACTCGGCGGCGCCGTTCTATAGCCTTTTGATCAAGGTCAACCCGACAAACGCGAACGATTTCGTCTGCGACCTCTGCACCGAGATGCCGAAGCCGACCGATGACGGCAAAACCTATATTTTCAAGCTGCATCCCGGCGTCAGATTCCATGATGGAAACGCGCTGACCTCCGCCGACGTCAAGGCGAGCTGGGACAGCATCGTCTTTCCCGGGCAAGGCATCATCAGCCCGCGGCAGAACTATTTCCTGATGGTCGACAAGATCGAGGCGCCGGACCCGGCGACGGTGGTGTTCCCGCTCAAATTCGCGACCGCCGCGTTCATCCCGGCGCTCGCCGACCCGTTCGCCTTCGTCTACGAAAAGGCGATCCTCGACAAGGACCCGCACTGGTACGAGAAAAACGTGATGGGCTCGGGCCCGTTCAAATTCGCGGGCTACGAGACCGGGCAGTCGATCAAGGGCGTGCGCAACCCGGATTACTTCATCCCCGGCCTCCCCTATCTCGACGGCTTTGTCGGCATCTATGCCGTGAAGCAGGCGACGCAGGTCGACGCGATCCGCTCCGACCGCGCCGCGATCCAGTTCCGCGGGATGCCGCCGGCCGCCGCGGACGAGATCAAGAAGGCGCTTGGCGACAAGGCCACGGTTGGCACCAGCGACTGGAATGTCGGCACCTCGTTCACCCCGAACCACAAGAAAAAGCCATTCGACGACGTGCGGGTGCGCCGCGCGCTGACCCTCGCGATCGACCGGTGGCACGATGCGCAGGCGCTGTCGAATGTCGCGATCGTCAAGACCGTCGGCACCTTCGCCTTCCCGGATTCGCCGCTGGCACCTACCAAGGCCGAGCTCGAGACGCTCGCCGGATATTGGCCGGATATCGAGAAATCGCGCGCCGAGGCGAAGCGGCTGTTGAAGGAGGCCGGGCAGGAGAACCTGAGCTTTGAGCTGCTCAACCGCAACGTCGAGCAGCCCTACAAATACATCGCGCTCGCCCTTATCGACGACTGGAGCAAGATCGGCGTCCACGTCACCCAAAAGGTCGTGCCGAGCGGGCCATGGTACGAGGCGCTGCGGACCGGAAATTTCGATGTGGCGGTCGAGGCGCCGGGGCACGGCATCGTCAATCCGCTCCTCGACTTGCAGAAGGAATTGGGCGCGTCGTCGGAAAATTACGGCGGCTATGACGACAAGGTCGCCGATGCGATCTACGACAAGATGCTGCACGAGCCCGATCCGGCGAAGCAGCACGAGCTGATGTTCGAGTTCGAAAAGCGCAACCTCAGCGAGGAGGCGCACCAGCCCTATGTCGTGTGGTGGTACCGGATCGTGCCGTATCATTCCTACGTCAAGGGCTGGACGGTCG
>DATAUV010000056.1:0-45190 GCA_036268075.1 Allostellaceae bacterium
TCCCTCTCCCGCGATGCGGGCGAGGGGATAATTGCGACTTTCCCCTCGCCCGCATTGCGCGCATCGCGGGAGAGGGTGGCGACCCCGGCGAAGGCCGGGGGAGACGGGTGAGGGCGCGAGCGGAGCGAGCCCTACGGCGTCTCCCCGGTATCCGCCTTGAGCCCCGCCGCCTCGATCCCCGCGACGCAGCACATCTCGTCCTTGTCCGAGGTGTCGCCGCTGATCCCGACCGCGCCGACGATCGCGCCGGCCTTGTCGCGTATCAGCACGCCGCCCGGCGCCGGCACGATGCGGCCGCCGGAGGCCGCCATCAGCGCGTTCAGGAACACGGCGCCGCCGCCGGCCGCGCGGCGGGCGAACTCGCGCCCGCCAAACCCCATGCCGAGCGTGCCCCACGCCTTTCCGGTGGCGATCTCGACGCGCAGGATGCCGCTTTCGTCCTCGCGTTTCAGTGCCACGGGATGTCCGCCGGCGTCCAATACCACCACGGTCAGCGGGTGCAGCTTCAATTCGCGCCCCTTGGCGAGCGCGGTGTCGACGATCGTCGAGGCCTGGGCCAGGGAGAGGCTCATTTGTGCGCCCTCATCTTTGAAAGACCGTGAGGGGGATGTTGAGGAGCCGTGCGGCGTTGCCGCCGAGGATCGCCTTGCGGTCGCCGTCGCTGAGCCGGCCGGCGCCTTCGACAAACCCGATCGGGTCGACCTCGCCCATGTCGAACGGATAGTCGGTGCCCATCAGGATGTGATCGGCGCCCCACACCTCGACGAGGTATTCGAGCTGGTGGTGGGTGAACACCATCGTGTCGAAATAAAGCCGCTTCAGGTAATGCGTCGGCTCGTGGTGGAGGTGCTCGCAGGTATCGGGCCGCGCCGCCGCGCCGTGGTCGATGCGCCCCGAATAGGACGGCAGGAACCCGCCGCCATGCGCGATCACCAGCTTCAGCCCGGGATAGGCGTCGAGCACCCCGCCGAAGATCAGATGATGCACCGCGACCGTCGATTCGAGCGGGTTGCCGATCAAATTGCCGAGGTGCCACGGCCCCATCCGGCTGGTCTCGGTGAACCCGGTCGGGTGCATGAAGAGAACGAGCCCCAGCTCCTCGCATTTCTGGAAGATCGGCCAGTATTTCGCGGCCGACAGATCCTCGCCCTGGCAGCTCCCGGCGATCTCGATGCCCCTGAGGCCCAGCGATTTGTTGAGCCGCACCAGCTCGGCCACCGCCAGCTCCGGCGCCTGGAACGGCACGGTGCCGAGCCCCGCGAAACGGTCTGGATGCTTGCCGCAAATATCCGCGATGTTGTCGTTGACGAGCCGCGTCGCCTCGATCGCGAGGTCGGGCGGCAGCCCCCAATAGGTCTGGTCGGGCGACGGCGACACCGCCTGCACGTCGATCCCCATTTGGTCCATGTCGGCGAGGCGGGTTTCGAGCGACAAAAGCTGCGGCTGCACCCGGCTCTGGTGCTCGTTCGTGGTGCGCGCGGTCTCGGGGCTGTCATGCCGGTGCCGCGTGTTCGGCGGGTTCGCCGCCGCGACCAGCTCGCGCGCCTTCTGGCACAGCGTGTGGCAGTGAATGTCGACCGAAAACCATTTGCCGCGGGCATGCGCCGGCCCCGGAAACCGCCCCGGTATCGGCGCGCCGGGCGGCAGGCAGGTGAACAGCATCAGGCGTCTCCCCTCAAAACCTCAACCGTCATCCCGGCGCAGGCCGGGACCCAACTTCCGGGCGGCAGGTTATAGCGGATTGCGTGACCGGCGTGAGAACACGTTTCCGTTCGCATCCCTGCCTCGCCTCAGAAGGAGCGCGGGCGTCCCGCCCGCATCTTGCGGATAGGCAGATAGGAAGGGCGGGCGGGACGCCCGCGCTCCTACACCCGGCACGCGCGCCACACCGCCTCCGGTGTCGCGGGCATGTCGATCTTGGCCCCTCGCGGCAACGCGTCCACGATCGCGTTCATCACGGCGGCGAGCGCGGCGGTGGTGCCGGCCTCGCCGACGCCCTTGACGCCGAGCGGGTTGCGCCGGCTCGGCACCGGATGGAAGAGGCTCGCGATCGGCGGCAGGTCGTCGGCGCGCGGCATCGCGTAATCCATGAACGACCCGGCGAGAAGCTGGCCGCTCGCCGGGTCATAGACCCCATGCTCCATCAGCACCTGCCCGACCCCTTGCGCGACCCCGCCATGCACCTGCCCCTCGACCAGCACCGGCTGCAAGACGCGGCCGCAATCGTCGACCGCGGTATAGGCGAGCAGCGTGACGAAACCGGTCTCCGGATCGATTTCGATTTCGGCGACATGGCACCCGTTCGGGAATGACGGCAGCGCGTCGGCGGTGCTTTGCGTGTCGAGCGTCTGGCCGATCGCACCCTCGGCCGCCTCGGCCACGTCGAACAGCGAGACGCGGCGGTCGGTGCCGGAAATCTCGAAGACGCCGTCGCGATAGCCGATATCGGCCTCGGCCGCTTCGAGGATCTGCGCGGCGGCGCGTCTGCCCTTTTCGATGACCGCGTCGACCGCCGCGTAGACCGCGCTCCCGACCGACATCGTCGAGCGCGAGGCGACCGCGCCGGCGCTCGGCACGTTGCTGTCGCTGTCGCCGTGCGTCAAATCGACCTGCTCGACCGGGATGCCGAGCCGCTCGGCGGTCATCCGGCGATAGAGCGTGGCATGCCCCTGCCCGCTCGGCCCGATCCCGATCGCCAGCAGCAATTTACTCTCTCCCGGAAACGCGAGCCGCGCCCCCTCGCCCGGCTGGCCGCCGGCGATCTCGAGAAAGCACCCGACCCCGAGCCCGCGCCGCTTGCCCGCCGCCTCGGACTCCGCGCGGCGCGCGGGGAACCCGGCCGCGTCGGCCTCCTTCAGCGCGTCGGCGATCACCGGCGCGAACTCGCCGCTGTCGAACACGGTGCCCAGCGCGCCCTTGTAAGGAAGCTGCGACGGCGCGATCAGGTTTCGGCGGCGCAATTCCACCGGGTCAATGGCCAAATCGCGAGCGGCCGCGTCGATCAGCCGCTCCATGCAGTAATTAGCCTCGGGCCGCCCGGCGCCGCGATAGGGGCCGGTCGGCACCGTATTGGTGAAGACGCAGCGGATGCGCAGCCCGATCCGGGGAATGTCGTACATGCCCGGCAGGCAGCGGGCGAAATTGGCGGTCGCGATAAACGGTCCGTGCGAGGTCAGGTAGGCGCCCATCGCGGCGAGCTCGTCGATGTCGATCGCGAGGAATTTCCCCTCCGCGTCGAGCGCCAGCCGCGCCTCGATCACCGTGTCGCGCGCCTGGTTGTCGGTGAGGAACCCCTCCGACCGGGTCGACAGCCAGCGCACCGCCCGCCCGGTCCGCTTCGCCCCGACGAGAAGCGCGGCGTATTCGGGATAGGCCGTCGTGCGCATGCCGAACGCGCCGCCGACATCGCCGGTCACGACGCGCACCCGGTTGCCGGCGACGCCGAGGCTCGCCGCGAGGTGATGCCGCAGCACGATCGCGCTCTGCGTCGCGCAGTAAAGCGTGTAGCGGCCGCTCGCCCCGTCGAACTCGGCGAGCGCCCCGCGCGGCTCCATCGGCGCCATGACGATGCGCTGGTTGACGAGCCGCACCCGCGCGACATGCGCCGCCGTGGCGAAGGCATTGTCGAGCGCCGCCCGCGCCGTCGGGTCGGGCGCGGCAAAACCGCGCCAGTCGACCGCGACATTCCCCGGCGCCTGCGGCCATATCAGCGGCGCGCCCTGGGCTACTGCTTGAGAGAGGTCGGCGACCGGCTCCAGCGCGTCGTAATCGACCGCGACCGCCTCGGCCCCGTCGCGCGCCGCGGCGGCGGTCTCGGCGACGACCAGCGCCACCGGGTCGCCGACATGCCGCACCATCTCGCCGCACAGTACCGGATGCGGCACGACGACCATGTCCGCGCCGCCCGGCACCGGCGTGATCTGGTTGACGTCCCCGGTCCCCTCGCGCGCCAGATCGGCGGCCGTCAGCACCGCGATCACCCCCGGCACCGCCAGCGCCGGCGCGACATCGACCGCGCGGATCGCCGCGAACGCATGGGGCGAGCGCGCAAACACCCCATGCGCCGCCCCCGCCGCCCGCTCGTCATCCAGAAACCGCCCCGCCCCGGTCAGCAGCCGGTGGTCCTCGAAGCGGGGGATAAAGCCGTCGTGCATCGGGTTCTCGCGATGTCGCTGCCTCAAATATACCATTCGCCACGGCGCCGCGGTCAAAGCCGATGAGCTCCCTCTCCGCCCATCGGGGGGAGAGGGATGGGGTGAGGTGGGAATCCCCGGCGTTTCAACATACCTCACCCTCCCATCGCCCCGCGATGGGCCCCCTCCCTCTCCCCCCCGATGGGTGGAGAGGGGCTGTTTGGCACATCTCTCCGCCCGGACGATAGGGCGCTTAACAGACGCGGCAGTTGCTGTTCTAATGGCGCCGGGTGCTCGATCTGCACCGTTGCACGAGCGCCGAGGGGGGAAACCGGATGTTGGGAGTCGAAGCGCGTCGCCGCGCGGCGCCGCTGGTTGCGTTGCGCCCTTGCGACGGGCCGCGATGATCTCTCTCGACCTCCTCATCAACGCGATCGTCGCGGGCATCTTGCTCGGCGGGTTTTACGCCGCGGTCAGCGTCGGCATCACGATCTCGTTCGGGATGCTCGACATCGCCAACATCGCCCAGCCCGCCTTTATCCTCTTGGGCTCCTACGCCGCCTACATCTTCAACCAGAGCTACGGCATCGACCCGATCCTGATCGGCATCGTGATGATGCCGGTGTTCTATTTGCTCGGCATGGCGGTCTACGAGCTCTATTACCACGCGTTCGAGCGACGCGGAGACCAGTCGATCCAGGGCCTCGCCTTCTTTTTTGGCCTGTTGTTCGTGGGCGAGGTGTCGCTGGTGCTGGTTTTCGGCGTCGACTACCGTTTTGTCGAGGCGCCCTATATCGGTCCGGCGATCAGGCTCGGCATCCTCGACCTGCCGCTCAGGATGCTGATCCCGTTCGTTTTTTCGCTGCTCATGATCGGCGGGATGCAGCTTTTCCTGTCGCGCAGCTTTCTCGGCCGCGCGATCCTCGCCGTGTCGCAGGACCCCGGCGCGCTGCAACTGATGGCGGCGAGCCCCACCCGGATCAAGCGCGCCGCCGTCGGCCTCTCGATCGCGACCTGCTCGCTAGCCGGCTCGTTCCTGATCATCATCCAGCCGGTCGAGCCGTCGATCGGGCGCGACTATATCGGCCGCATCTTCGCGATCTGCGTGCTGGGCGGCATGACGAGCTTTCCGGGGATGCTGCTCGCCGCGATCCTGCTCGGCGTCGTCGAGAGCATCACCGCGACGTTCTACGGCCCGTCATGGGCGCCGGCCGTCGCCTTCGGCCTTCTGCTGGTGACGCTGGCGGTGCGGCCGGCCGGTCTGGCGGGGCGCTAGAACATGCGCAACTGGATGTTCTGGATCGCCGCCGCGTTGTTCGGGTTCGCGTTCCTGGCGTTGACGCGGCTGACCATCGACAACGAGTACTATTATTTCGCCGCCTACGTCGTGCTCCAGTACATCGTGCTGTCGACGGCGTGGAACATCCTCGGCGGCTATACCGGCTACACCAATTTCGGCACCGGCGCGTTTTTCGCGATGGGCGCCTACAGCTCGGTGGTGCTGCACAAGATGGGCGCGGTGCCGCTGCCGGTGATGATCGTCGTCGGCGGAATCGTGTCGGGCGCGGTCGGGCTCGGCACCGGATATCTGACGCTGCGCCTGCGCGGCGTGTTCTTCGCGATTGCGACGCTGGCGATCACGATCGTCGTGCAGACCCTGATCGTGAATTGGGACTATGTCGGCGGGTCGCGCGGGATCTACATCATCCGTCCGGCGGTGGCGCCGCTCATCGGCAGCTACATCCAGTATCTCTACACGTTGATGCTGATCCTGGCGGTGTTCGCGGTTGGGATCGCCCGCACGATCGAGCGCTCGACGCTGGGGCTCGGTTTCGCCGCGATCCGCGACGACGAGCTGGCGGCGGAGGCGGGCGGCGTGCCGACCTTGCGGCTCAAGCTGATCGCGACGACGCTGTCGGGCGGCCTCATGGGCATGGCCGGGGCGCCGCTCCCCTATTACGTCACCTATCTCGACCCGACCTCGAGCTTCAGCCTCGCCTACGCGGTCAACAGCGTGGCGATGCCGGTGATCGGCGGGATGCAGAACTGGATCGGCCCGGTGATCGGCTCGATCCTCCTCGGCACGATCCAGCAGCTTGCGACGGTGACGATCTCGTCGGCGCTGAATTTATTGTTTGTCGGCGTGCTGCTGATCGTCTTTGTGATCGTGGCGCCGCGGGGCATTGTCGGGCTGGTGCGGTCCTGGCGGGGGGTGCGGCGATGAGCGACGGCGCCCTTCTCCAAGTCACCGGGCTCGGCAAGCGCTTTGGCGGGTTTGTCGCGCTCGACGGGATCGACCTGACGATCAACCCCGGCGACCGGCTCGGCCTCATCGGCCCGAACGGGTCGGGCAAGTCGACGCTGGTCAACTGCCTCTGCGGTACGCTGCGCAACGAGCAAGGGTCGATCGTCTTCGACGGCCACAAGCTCGGCGGCATGATCGCGCATCAGCGCACCCGGCTCGGCCTCGCCCGCAGCTTCCAGCTCCCGAAACCGTTCGTGACCCTGTCGCTGACCGACAACATCCGCGTGCCGCTGCTCTACACGGTCAACGCGCGGCATGGTCACGGCCATCGCCACCTGACCGCCGCCGAGATCACCGACCGCTGCCACGAGCTCCTCCGCGATGTCGGGCTGGTCGATAAGGCGACCCACCTGCCGACCGACCTCACCCAGGTCGAGATGCGCAAGCTGGAGCTCGCCCGCGCCGTCGCGACCCAGCCGCGCCTCCTCTTCGCCGACGAGACGATGGCCGGCCTATCGCCGTCCGAGGTCGAGGAGATCCTCGCCGTCCTCTTCCGCCTTAACGAATCCGGCATCACGATCGTCCTGATCGAGCACATCATGAGCGCCGTGATGAAGTTTTCGACCCGCCTCGTCGTGCTGGTCGCCGGCCACAAGATCGCCGACGGCGATCCACAGGAAGCGATGCGCAATCCTGAAGTCGAGAGGGCGTATCTTGGCGAATAGCCTCTCGCTCAGCGCGCTCAACGCCGGCTACGGCTCGGTCCGGGTGCTCGAGGACGTCACGGTCTCGGTGTCGCACGCCGAGACGGTCGCGCTGCTCGGCACCAACGGCAACGGCAAAAGCACCCTGATGAAATGCGTCATGGGGATGCTGCGCCCGTCGAGCGGGTCGATCACCGCCGAGATCGACGGCGCGAAATACGAGCTGGTCGGCCGCAGCACCGAGGAGATCGTCGACCTCGGCATCGCCCTCGTGCCCGAGGGGCGGCGCCTCTTCCCCAAGCTGACCGTCGAGGAAAACCTGCTCCTCGGCGCCTTCCGCAAGAAAGCGCGCAGCGCGATCGGCCGCAACCTCGCTTCCGCCTACGAGACCTTCCCGGTCTTGCAGGAGCGCCGCCGCCAGCTTGCCGGCAGCATGTCGGGCGGCGAGCAGCAGATGCTCGCGCTCGGCCGCGCGCTGATGTCCGAGCCGCGCATCCTCCTCATCGACGAGCCCTCGGTCGGCCTCGCCCCCATTCTCGTCAGCCGCACGATCGACAAGATCAAGGAATTGAAGGAACGGTACGAGCTGACCGTCCTGATGGCCGAGCAGAACTTCAACCAAGCCGTCCGCATCGCCGACCGCGGCTACGTCATCGTCCACGGCCACATCGCCTTCGAAGGCCGCAACACCGACGAGCTCAACAACAACGAGCTGGTCCGTAAATTCTACCTGGGCCTATAGCCGCCCCGCCCTCGTACCCTCGTAGGATGGGTTGAGCGCAGCGAAACCCATCTGTGCTTCAGGTAGCGCAAAGGCCGCCAAGGTTTGCGCAAAGGACCCGAAGGCGCCTGAGCGACCGCGCGCAGCGCCATTTAAATTTCACAATGAGACAGTGAGGCAGTGAGATTAGGATCACCACCCTTCCTCACTGCCTCACTGTCTCATTGTGAATTACTACGGCTTCGCCACGGAACGGACGCCTTCGTCCTCTGCGCAAACCTTGGCGTGCTTTGCGCTAAAGAGAAAAAAATTGATGGGCTTCGCTGCGCTCAGCCCATCCTACTAATTTAGGTAAAATCCAATCCACCTGCCGGTGGCCTCGCAAATCCCATTGCAAATTGCGGTTCGAGAAAACCATTCGAATGCGATTAACTATACTCCACCGCACAAACCCTGCACTTACCCTCTACAGCCTCATTGGCACGTCGCTTGAGATAGACCCGCTGCCGGCACGGTGTCGGCGGTCGGTTTTCGGAGGCGACGATGAGACTCGCGCAGAAACTCGTGCTTAGTGCGGCGGCGGTGCTCTTGGCCAGCGCGGCGAGTTTTCCCCACCAGATCGCGGCCATCTATCAGGGCAGCTACCCCACGGATGCGCGCAAGCGCGACGCGCTACAGCTTTGCCAGCAGCAGAGCGGCTCGTTCATCCGCTACCTCGCGAGCGAGCGCGAGGATTGCTATGCGCGGATGCGCGTCGCGGTCGGCGACAACACCGGCGTGTGGAGCAAGCACGACCGCAGCGCGATGCACCTGGCGCAGCTCGGCCGGTAACTCAGAATTCGCCCGAAGCTCAGAACTCCGATGCGTAGCCCCCGTCGACCGGGATCGCCGCGCCGGTCACGAAGTTTGAGGCGGCGGAAGCGAGGAACACCGCGACCCCGGACAGATCGTCCGGCACGCCCCAGCGCCCGGCGGGCGTGCGCGCCAGCACGCGCTCGTTCAGCCCCGCTACCTGGTCGCGGGCGTTTTGCGTCAGCTCGGTGTCGATCCACCCGGGCAGCACAGCGTTGACCTGGATGTTGTCCTTGGCCCAGGCGGTGCCGAGCGACTTGGTCATCTGCACGATCCCGCCCTTGCTCGACGAGTACGGCGCCGCGTAGGCCCCGCCAAAGATCGACATCATCGACCCGATATTGATGATCTTGCCGCCGCCCTGCCGCTTCATCGGGGCGTGGGCGGCCTGGCACAGCACAAACGCGCCGGTCAGGTTGACGTTGAGCACCTGCTGCCACTCCTCGACCGTGTAGGTCTCGGGCGGCTTGCGGATCGACATCCCGGCGTTGTTGACGACGATGTCGAGCCGGCCGAGGCGGCCCACCACCTCGTCCACCACGCTTCGGCATGAGGCCGGATCGCCGACATCGAGCGCGGCAAAGGATGCCTTGCCGCCCAGTTCAGCGACCGCGCCGGCGGATTTATCGGCGTTGCGCGCGGCGACGACGACCGTCGCCCCCGCGCCCGCCAGCCCGCGCGCCATGCCGAGCCCGATCCCGCCATTGCCGCCCGTGACGATGGCCACCCGGCCGGAAAGGTCGAACAGCTTCATCGGGGTCTCCTATGACGGAAAGGGGGCGCCGCGCGCGGCCCTCCGGTCATAGAGCAACGCGGGCGAAACCTCTATAGGCGGCCCATGACTTCAGAGGATGCGGCGTCCGTACACTAGGGTCTGTTGACAATCAGGTTGGTGCGGCGGATTGACTCGGGTGGGTGGCGGGCGATTCCGGCGAGGGCACGAATCGGATTTAAGGCTGGAAAACGGAGGCCAGTCTTGGATCGAAGCATACTGAGCGATACACAGTGGGAGCGGGTGGCGCCGCTGCTTCCTGGCAAAGTCGGCGATCCCGGCCGCTCGGGAGAGGATAACCGGCGCTTTCTCGAGGCGGTGTTATGGCTTGCCCGGACCGGGTCACCTTGGCGCGATCTCCATCGCGAATTCGGGAATTGGAACTCGGTGTTCAAACGCTTTCGTCGATGGACACTGAAGGGCGTCTTCGAGAAAATCTTTGAGAGCTTATCCGGCGATCCGGATTTCGAGTACGCGATCATCGATGGCACGATCGTCCGGGTCCACCAGCATGGCACCGGCGCAAGGGGGGGACTCAAAATCAGGCAATCGGTCGATCGCGCGGCGGCCTGACGACCAAGATCGTCGCGCTGGTCGATGCCCTCGGCAATCTCGCCCGCTTCGTCCTGCTGCCCGGGCAGCGTCACGACAGCCTCGGCGTCGAGCCGCTCATCAAAGGCATCGACTTCGCCGCGCTCCTGGGCGACAAGGCCTTCGATGTCGATTGGCTACGCACCGAACTGAACCAGCGCGGTGCGAGCGCGGTGATCCCGCCCAAAGCCAATCGCAGCCGGTCCATCCCCTGCGACTTCCACATGTATCGATGGCGCCATCTCGTCGAGAACTTCTTCTGCAATCTCAAGAATTTCCGACGAATTGCCACCCGCTACGACAAAACCGACACGAGTTTCGCCGCGATGATCTATCTCGCCGGAACCGCACTCGCCCTCAGATGAATGTCAACGCACCCTAGGCATCGCGTGCCCATCGATGTATCTAAACCAATATAACGTATAGGGAGACGCAGGATGCGACGGGGTTTGTTGGCGCTCACGCTGGTCCTGGCGGCGGTGGGATTTACGGTGCCGGTTCGGGCGGCGCCGGGCGACGTGGTGGTGTTCGCCGCGGCCAGCCTGAAGAACGTCCTCGACGCGATCGACGCCGAGCACCGGAAGGCGACGGGCAAGCACGCCGAAATCTCTTATGCGGCGAGCTCGACCCTCGCGAAGCAGATCGAGAACTCGGCCCCCGCCGACATCTTCATCTCGGCCGACCTCAAATGGATGGATTACGTCGACGACAAGCACCTGGTCGACCATGCGAGCCGCGTCAACCTGCTCGGCAACGCGCTGGTGCTGATCGCGCCCAAGGACAGCACCGCCAGCATCGCGATCGGCCCGAATTTCCCGTTGGCCCAGGCGCTCGGCGCCGGCGGCAGGCTGGCGATGGCCGACCCGGCGTCGGTCCCGGCCGGCATCTACGGCAGGGCGGCGCTGACCAAGCTCGGCGTGTGGGACAGCGTGTCGGGCCGGGTGGCGGCGGCCGAAAACGTGCGCGCGGCGCTGCTGCTGGTGTCGCGCGGCGAGGCGCCGTTCGGCATCGTCTACAAGACCGACGCGGCGGTCGACCCCAACGTCAAGGTGGTCGCGACGTTTCCGGCAGACAGCGTGCCGCCGATCATCTATCCGATGGCGGTGACCGCGAATTCGAAGAACCCCGACACGAAGGCCCTCGCCACCTATCTGCGTGGCCCCGAGGCGCGCAAGATCTTCGAGGCCGGCGGGTTCACCGTGCTCGACAAGGCGCCGTGAGCACCGGTTGGGCTGGCTGACCGACTTCTCCGCCGACGAGCTGACGGCGATCCGCCTGTCGCTGTGGGTCGCCGCCTGGGCGATGGCGTGCAGCCTGCCGTTCGGCCTCGCCGCCGCGATGCTTCTGGCGCGCGGCCGGTTCTGGGGCAAGTCGCTGCTCAACGTGATCGTCCACCTGCCGCTGGTGTTGCCGCCGGTGGTGACGGGGTACGTGCTGCTGCTGCTGTTCGGCCGGCGCGGGCCGCTCGGCCAATTCTTCGAGCACACGATCGGGCTCGTCTTCGCGTTCCGCTGGACCGGCGCCGCGCTCGCCAGCGCGGTGATGGGCTTCCCGCTTATGGTGCGGGCGATCCGGCTGTCGCTCGACGCGGTCGACCGCCGGCTCGAAGACGCCGCCGCGACGCTCGGCGCCAGCCGGATTTTCGTCTTCCTGACCGTGACCCTCCCGCTGATCCTCCCCGGCATCCTCGCCGGGATGATCCTCAGCTTTGCCCGCTCGCTCGGCGAGTTCGGCGCGACGATCACCTTTGTCTCCAACATCCCCGGCGAGACGCAGACGCTACCGACCGCGATCTACGTCTTCACCCAGGTGCCCGGCGGCGACCTCGGCGCGCTCAGGCTGACGCTGGTGGCGGTGGCGATCTCGGTGATCGCGCTCTTCGCCTCCGAGGCGGTCGCCCGCCGCGCCGCGCGCGGGGCCGCCCAAGGGGGCGCAGCATGACGCTCAGCGTCACGATCGACCACCGGCTCGGCAATTTCCGCCTGGCAGCCGAATTCACCGCGGATTCCGGGCTCACGGCGCTGTTCGGCCGGTCGGGCGCCGGCAAGACCTCGGTCATCAACGTCATCGCCGGGCTGATCCGCCCCGACCGCGGCCGCGTCGCGATCGACGGCGACGTCTTGACCGACACCGCGCGACGCCGCTTCGTGCCGCCGCACCGCCGCCGCATCGGCTATGTGTTTCAGGAGGGGCGGCTGTTCCCGCACATGACCGTGCGGAAAAACCTGCTCTACGGCGCCCGTTTCACCGCCGGGCCGAGGAACGCCGGCGAGCTCGACCAGATCGTCGGCCTCCTCGGCATCGGCGAGTTGCTGGCGCGGCGGCCGGAGAATTTGTCGGGCGGCGAGAAGCAGCGCGTCGCGATCGGCCGGGCGCTGTTGGCCCGCCCGCGCGTCTTGGTGATGGACGAGCCGCTGGCTTCGCTCGACGAGGCGCGCAAGGGCGAAATCCTCCCTTATATCGAGCGCCTGCGCGACGAGATGCGCATCCCGATCGTTTATGTCAGCCACTCGATCCCCGAGGTCGCGCGCCTCGCGACGACGCTCGTGGTGCTGTCCGAGGGTCGCGTCGCCGCGATCGGCACCCCGTCCGAGATCATGGGTCGGCTCGACCTGTTCCCGCTGACCGGCCGCGTCGAGGCCGGCGCGATCCTCAACACCCGCGTCACCGGGCTTGATGCCCGGTTCGGGCTCAGCCTTCTTCGCGCCGCCGCCGGCGAGCTCAGGGTGCCGCGGCTCGACATCCCGCTCGGCACCGCGCTCCGGGTGCGCATCCGAGCGCGCGACGTGATGATCGCGCTCGCCCCGCCCGACGGGCTCAGCGCGCTCAACGTGCTCCCCGGCATCGTCGCCGAGATCGGCCACGCCGACGGCCCGATCGTCGAAATCCGCCTCGATTGCGCCGGCGAGCCGCTGATCGCCCGCCTCACCCGCCGCTCGGTAGAAACCCTCGCCCTCGCCCCCGGCCGCCAAGTCTACGCCGTCATCAAAAGCATCGCCTTCGACCACCACGCCTTCGCCGGTACCATTTCGGCGGCTGGGGCGGATGCGGATGCGGATGCGGGGTAGGTTTCGGACGGATAACCGGGCAAAAGTGCGAAAAAAGTCGTCATCCCGGCGCAGGCCGGGACCCACTGGTCAGTCGCTCGTGCGTTTGAACCGTGGGTCCCGGCCTGCGCCGGGATGACGACTTTTTTGCTGGTTTGGTGGTGACCCTGTCAATCCAGCGGCGGTTCCCGCGCCTCGGGCGGCTCCGGAATCTCGGCCAGCGCCGCCGCCAAAGCCCCGACGTGGTCGGCCGCAACTTTGGTGGCGTTCTGCTCGATCGCGCGGTAGTGGCGGATGACGGCGTGGCCGAGTTGGGTGAGGGCCGCGCCGCCGCCTTTCGCGCCGCCGGTTTGCGCCGACACGACCGGCTCGCGGAACGAGCGGTTGAGGTTGTCGACGAGGAGCCACGCGCGCCGGTACGACATCCCCATCTCGCGCCCGGCCGCCGAGATCGACCCCTTGGCGCCGATCAATTCGAGCAGCCTGATCTTGCCCGGCCCGATCGCGCGATCGCCGTCGAAATCGATGCGCAAGGTCAGCCGGGTCATCGCGGGCGCCTAGTCGACCTTTATCAGCTCGACATCGAACATCAGCGTCGCGAAGGGCGGGATGACGCCGCCGGCGCCGCGGGAGCCATAGCCCAGCGCGGGCGGTATGATCAGCGTGCGCTTGCCGCCTTCCTTCATCCCGGCGACGCCTTCGTCCCAGCCCTTGATGACCTCGCCGCCGCCGAGGTTGAACTGGAACGGCTGGGCGCGGTCGAGCGAGCTGTCGAATTTCTTGCCCTTGGCGCCGTTCTCGTACAGCCACCCGGTATAGTTGACCGTAACGCGATGCCCGGCCGTCGCGATCTTGCCGGTGCCCACCTGCGTGTCGGTGGATTTGAGGCCGTCTCCCATCTCGGTCATTTGTCCTGAGGCTCCTTGCGCCCGCTGTCCGGGCATCACGAGGGTAAGTAGAGCGAGCGCCGCGGCGGCCGCGGCAATGCGGATTGGTTTCTTCATGGCGCGATTGTGATAAACCCCCTCAAACGACACAAAAGCCAAACTGTACAAAGCCAAACGTTACAAAGGACCCGGCGCGTGGCCACCACCATACTCGACGAGACGATCTCGACCATCGACGACATCCTCGGCGCCGGGCTCGACGATATCACGATCGAGCGCGCGGTCATCGGCCTGTTCTTTACCGGGGTCAAGCTCAGCACCGGCCAGGCCGGCGCCTGCGTCACGCCGATCAAGACGATCCCCGAGGCGGTGTGCTGCCCGTCCTCGGCGATGGCGATGCCGTTTCCGGGCAAGATGCGGGGCCGCAAGGCGCGCGACGTGGCAAACGAAGCCTTCTCCGACCACGGCATCCGCCGCGGCGTCGGCATCGCCACGATCAACGCCCTCGCCGAGCTCGCCTCGCAGCGCCGCCCTCACCCGGACGCCGAATTCCGGCGGGGGCTCGACGCCTTCGACGCCAACCATTTCCGCCCCGACGACCTGACCGTCGTCGTCGGCGCCTTCGTCCCTTTCCTCAAGGAGCTGAAGCGGCGCGGCCAGAAATTCCTCGTCCTCGAAAAGGACCCGGCAACCCTCAAAGAATCCGAGATGCCGTTCTACCGCCCGGCCGAGACCGCGCCCGAGGTCATACCGCGGGCCGACGTGCTGCTGATCACGGGCTCGACCCTGCTCTACCATTCGATGGAAGACCTCCTCGCGATGGCGCGGCCGGACGCGCGGGTGACGCTGGTCGGCCCGACCGTCGGGATGCTGCCCGACGCCTTCCTCGCCCGCGGCGCCGACATCCTCGGCGGCGTGCAGATCAGCCGGCCCGACGAATTCCTCGACCTCCTCGCCGAAGGCGGCTCCGGCTATCATTTCTTCGGCCGCGTCGCCGAAAAGATCGTGCTCCAGCGCCGCTCGGCGCAAGCCCAGGCCGCCGAATAGCCTGATGGCCAAGCACGCCGCGTTCGCGGGCCGCCTTGTCATCATCGGGTTCGGCAGCATCGGCCAGGGTGTCCTGCCGCTGCTGCTGCGCCATCTCGACATGCAGCCGGCCCAGATCACGATCGTCACCGCCGAGGAGCGCGGGCGCGAGGTCGCCGCCGAATACGGCATCGCCTTTGTCGAAGAGGCCCTGACCCGCGACAACTACCGCGCCGAGCTGACGCCGCGCCTCGGCCCCGGCGATTTCCTCCTCAACGTCTCGGTCGACGTGTCGAGCCTCGCCCTGGTCGAATTGTGCCAGGAGCGCGGCGCCCTTTACCTGGACACCTGCATCGAGCCCTGGCCCGGCGGATACACCGACCCGACCCTGCCGCCCTCGGCACGCTCGAACTACGCGCTGCGCGAAACCGCCCTCGCCCTGCGCCGGCAGGCGGGAAACGGCCCGACCGCCGTCATCACCCACGGCGCCAACCCCGGCCTCGTCTCGCATTTCGTCAAGCAGGCCCTGGTCGATCTAATCCCCGGTACCGCGATCCCCAAGGACCGCGACGGCTGGGCGCTTCTGTCGGAGAGCCTGGGGGTCAAGGCGATCCACATCGCCGAGCGGGATACCCAGGTCGCCGGGACGCCGAAGGAGCCCGGCGAGTTCGTCAACACCTGGTCGATCGACGGGTTTTTCAGCGAGGGCTCGCAGCCGGCCGAGCTCGGTTGGGGCACGCATGAGCGGCATTTCCCGACCGACGGCCATCGCCACGAGGCGGGCAGCCAGGCGGCGATCTACCTGATGCGCCCGGGCGCCGGCACCCGCGTCAGAAGCTGGACGCCGCTCGAAGGCCCCTATCTCGGCTGGCTGATCACCCACGGCGAGTCGATCTCGATCGCCGACTACCTGACCGCGCGCACCGGCGCCGAGGTGCGCTACCGCCCGACCTGCCACTACGCCTACCACCCCTGCGACGACGCGGTGCTGAGCCTGCACGAGCTCGCCGGCAAGAACTGGCAGCTCCAGACCCGCAAGCGCCTGATCGTCGACGAGATCACGACCGGCATCGACGAGCTCGGAATCCTGCTGATGGGGCAAGCGGGCGGCGTCTACTGGTACGGCTCGCGCCTGTCGATCGAGGAGGCGCGGCGGGTCGCGCCGCACAACAACGCGACGTCGTTGCAGGTAACGGCGGCGGTGCTCGCCGGGATCGTCTGGGCGGTCGAGAACCCGCGCCGCGGCATCGTCGAGCCGGACGAGATGGATTACGCCCGAATCCTCGAGATCGCCGGCCCCTATCTCGGCGAAATGGTCGGCGTGCGGGGCGACTGGACCCCGCTGCAAGACCGCGAGCGCCTCTTCCCCGAAGACCTCGACCACGACGACCCGTGGCAGTTCAAGAACATCCGGGTCGTGTGAGATGGCCGAGACGACCGCAAGCCGCGTCGGCCTCGCCGCCCTGTGCCTCTACACGATGCTCGGCCTCGCCGATGCCGGGCTGCATCTGCGCCGGCCGGTCGAATACGGCACGCCGCGCTTCGCCCCCGGCCGCGTCGTCGTCGCCGCCGACGCCGGCCTGTTCTGGCCGGTCGATCTCGTCGCGGCGGCGCTGCTGTCGGAAAACTAAGCGGAGATTCCCCGCTCCCCCCAATGGGCGGAGGGGGGAATTTCTCAGTTAAAACAGTCCCAGCATCGTGGCGACGATCCAGAACAGCGCCAGCGAGGCGATGGCCAGGATCGCGACCATGAACAGGCGCAAGACCCGGACGACCTGCATCGACACTGGCGGGGTCGGGCGCTCGTCCTCGCGCTCGATGATATAATCGTCGGCGATCGGGTCGCGGTCCGGCGGCATGATCGTGCGAGCCATCCTCGCTTCTCCTCAGTGCGCCGCGGCGGCGGGCTTGGCGTCGCCGGTTTCGGGATTGCCGGTTTCGGGATTGCCGGTTTCGGAATTGCTGGCGTCGGTCCCGGATTTGAGCACCGGCGCGGCGTCGGCCGGCGGCGCGACCGGAAGCTGCGCCAGCACCGTCGCGGTGCGTGATTCGGCACGGGCGCGGTCGGCTGCGGACAAGACGTCGAACAGCTCCGCCGCGCGTTTCGCCGAGGGCTGGTTGCCGCGCGCCGCGGCGGCGCGATACCAGGCATAGGCGTCGATCGCCGAGGCCGTCACTCCTTCGCCGCGCTCGTAGAGGATCGCGAGGTTGACCATCGCCGGCATCACCCCCTGGATCGCCGCGCGCTGATACCACCCGGCCGCCGCGACAAAGTCCTGCCGGGTGCCTTGCCCGCGCGTATAGGCGACCCCGAGGTTGTACTGCGCCAGCGCGAAATTCCCCTCCGCCGCGCGGCTGTACCAGGTGAACGCGTCGTTGTAGCTGACCGGAACCCCGCGGCCGCGCTCATACAGCACGCCAAGATCATATTGCGCCCGCGCCACGCCGCGGTCCGCCGCCGCCCGGAACCATGTGGCCGCCTGCGCGTAATCCTGCTTCACCCCCTCGCCCCTGGCGTAGAGGATCGCGAGTTCCAGCGCGGAATCGGCATCGCCCGCCTTGGCGCGCTCGGTATAGAACGGCACCCGCGCGGCCGGGTCGTCCGGCACTTTCGGCACGCTGGCCGGCGCCGGCGGAGCAACCTTAGCCGGCGCCGGAACCGCGGCGGCGACCGGGGCCGGTGCCGGTGCCGGCCTCGGCGCCTTGTGGCCGAGGCGCCCGAGCGGCCCGGCCCCGAAAATCCCGGCCGCGACGACGACCAGCGCCACGACGACGGCCGCGGCGAGGATCGGCTTCCACTGATGCGGCCACCATGCCCGGACCGACTGCGCGACCCCGCCCCACCGGCTCGGACGCGCCACGTCCTGAGGCCACGCGGCGGCAGCGGCCGGAACCGGGTCGAACGGAGCCGGGTTGAACGGAGCCGGGTCCGCCGAGGCCGGATCCACCGAGGCCGGATCCACCGGAGCCTCCGCCGTCTCGTCCGCGTACTCCGACTGCGGCGCCGGCTCGCGCCACCAGGGGGTCGTCGGCTCGACGGCGGCAGCGGGCCGCGGCGGTGTCGCGGGTACGAACGGCAATTCCTCGATATCGGCAACCGGCTCGGGCTCGGGATCGGCGGGCGGTGGCGCCGGCGCGGGCGCGGGCGGCAGGTCGCGGCGCGGGAACTCCTCGCCCAACGGCGCGAGAAACCCGCGACGGGTCGGCCGGCGGCTCGGCTGCAATACCGTGATGACAAACTCGGGCTCGGGCTCGGGCTCGGGCTCGGGCTCGGGCTCGGGCTCCGGGGCGGGCTCGGGCTCGGGCTTGGGCTCGGGCTCGGGCTCGGGCTCCGGGGCGGGCTCGGGAGCGTGCTGCGGCTCGGGCTCTTCGAGGAACCCCTCGACGATCGGCGGCGGCTCATCGATCGGCTGGCCCCAGGCGTCGTCAGCATCGCCAGCATCGTGGGCGGCGAGCGCGATGCCGCCATTGCCGGGCTCGCCGCGCGGCGCAAACCCGCGATGGGTAGGCTTTAGTCGCGTCAGCGGCCCGCCCGGGACGAAATTCGCCCCCCTGGCGCCGTCAGGCGACATCTCCGTGGCGGGCGCGCGCGTCTCGGCCATGACGTACCGATTCCAGGGAAACGCGCGGATATCAAGCAGGATCGGCGAGACCGCGCCCTTGCTTGCTGTTGCGCCGGCGCCGGATCGCGACTATTGCCGATGCGGACGGCAGTGGTGCGGGAGCGGACGATGCGGGACGACGACGGACACGACGCGGGCAGAAACGACGCCGGCACCCCGCTCGACCGCGCGCGGTCGCTCGGACCGCTGATCGATTCGGCCGCCGACGAGATC
Source organism: Allostellaceae bacterium (assembly GCA_036268075.1). GTDB lineage: Bacteria > Pseudomonadota > Alphaproteobacteria > ATCC43930 > CGMCC-115725 > DATARH01. Next base: position 18,815 of record DATAUV010000056.1, read on the forward strand.
GAGCAGCGCCGCGAATTGCCGCCGCGCCTCGTCAGGGCGCTGATCGAATCCGGCATGTACGCCCTCCTGAAGCCGCGCTCGCTCGGCGGCGAGGAGATGCCGCCGCACCGCTATTTCGAGGTCGTCGAGGAGATCGCGCGGCACGACGCCAGCGCCGCCTGGTGCGTCGGGCAAAGCTGCGGCTGCTCGATGAGCGCCGCGTATCTGAGCCCCGAGGTCGCCCGGACGATCTTCGGCCCGCCCGACGGCATCGTCGGCTGGGGCCCGCCCGGCCCCGCCAAGGCGCTGACCGTGCCCGGCGGGTTCAAGGTCTCGGGAAGCTGGAGCTTTGCCAGCGGCAGCCACCACGCGAGCTGGCTCGGCGCCCATGTCAGCGTCTTCACCGAAAACGGCGCGCCCATGATGCGCGAGGACGGCAGCGCGATCATGCGCACGCTGCTCTTCCCCAAATCCGCCGCCAAGATGACCGACATCTGGCACGTCATCGGCCTCCGCGGCACCGGCAGCGACACCTGGACGGTCGAGGACCTCTTCGTCGCCGAGGATTTCACGATCAACCGCGACCCCAGTAACCGCCCGCGCGAACAGGGCGCGCTCTACCGCTTCAGCAGCAGCAACGTCTACGCCTCGGCCTTTGCCGGGGTCGCGCTCGGCGTCGCCCGCGGCGTCCTCGACTCGTTCATCGAGCTGGCGCGTGACAAGATCCCGCGCGGCGCCAAGGTGACGATGCGCAACAACAACGTGATCCAGTCCCAGGTGGCCCAGGTCGAGGCCCGCCTCTCGTCGGCGCGGCGCTATGTGATCGGCGTGCTGGAGGAAAGCTGGGACCACGTCTCCCAAAACACCGCGATGTCGCTTGACGAGAACGCGACCCTCCGCCTCGCCACGACCTGGGCCATCCACCAGGCCCGCGATTGCGTCGACATGCTCTACCAGGCCGCCGGCGCCACCGCGATCTTCAACACCAACCCCTTCGAGCGCCGCTTCCGCGACATCCACACGATCGCCCAGCAGATGCAGGCCCGCCAAACCCACTTCGAAACCGTCGGCCGCATCCGCATGGGTCTCCCGCCCGACGCGACGATGTTTACGTTCTGATGATCGATTGGGATCGGGCGCGGAAACCTCAGAAGTCCCAGGGTGAGATGAGTTCGAGACCAGTTGTCACAAAGTCCGCCGTATTCCGGGTCGCCAGACGCCCTCCGTTGATGCGGGCGATCGCGGCGATCATTCCATCCGGCGCGGTTATGGGCCGACCATGTCGCAGCGCCGCGCTCATAAGGTCGCCGTAAGCGAGCGCGGCTGCTTCCGTAAATGAGAAAATTCGGCCGGCGAAGCGGTGACGCCAGGCGTTGAGCCCTTCTTCCAAGCGCGCGGAGCGTTGAGGAAAATCAAAGATTTGGACCCAGATTGGCCTTTCGGCCCTCGCGGATTACAGCATCCAGATCGATATCAGCGCCGTGATCGCTTGCCAGACGAGCGTAAAACGCGGCCGCGGGCTCGCGACCGGCTTCGCGAATCTCATAGACCTCGAGTGCGCGCACCACGATGTCGGCGATAGAACGACGCTCTCGACGCGCGAGGCGGTGCGCCAGATCGCGAGCCTTCGCGCTCCGCACCGAAAGTTGAGGCTCGGCCATCCCCAGCTCCGTCCAAACGCATACCCTTGATTAGATATAAGCCGGCTTGAGATGGCAAGATGGCTAGGCTATCGCGGCGGCGAGGCTGGTGGCGGAGGCGAATGCAAAATCGTCCATCTGTCCCTTCCTCCCCATCTGTCTCTTCCTACACCGGGCGCGAGATGGCACCCTGCCGGCCCATGCCGGCCAGCCCCATCATATACCTTCCGATCGTATCGCTGTTGGCGACCATCGCCATCGTCTACGCGCTGCTCGCCGGGGTGTACGTCGCGACGTGCCTTGTCGTGACCCGGCTCAACCGCGGCATCGCCGCCGCCAAGATCCAGGCGCGCGAGACCACCCCCGCCCTCGTCGCCCGCGATAGGCGGCAAAGCCTCGTCTCGCTCGCCGGCATCGCCACCATGTTCGGGACCGGGCACTGGGCCTATGCGACGCTCGGCTGGGGCTGGCCCGCGCCGACGGGGATCGCCGGCACGATCCTCTCGGGGGTCGCGTCGCTGTTTGTGTTCGACGCGTGGTTCTACTGGCTGCACCGGCTGATCCACTCGCGGGTGCTGTATCGCCGGGTACATCGGTGGCACCATCTGACCGTGACGCCGGTGGTGTGGTCGAACAACAGCGACCGGCTGATCGACAATCTGTTTCTGCAATCCTACTGGCTCCTCGCGCACCTGATCTTTCCGGTCGCGCCGGCGGTGCTGCTCGCGCACAAGCTTTACGACCAGGTCACCGGCGTCGTCGGGCATTCGGGGTGGGAGCATGGGTCGAGACGCTGGTGCTGGCCGCCGTCGCCGCTGGTCGGCGTCACCCATCACGACCAGCACCACCGCTACTTCCGCTGCAACTATGCGACGCATTTCTCGCTGTGGGACCGGCTGATGGGGACGCTGCACCCCGAGCACGATGCCGAGCTCAAATCCAACATCGCCCGCACCGAAACCGCACGTCGGGAGGCAACCCTTCGCGCCAACTGAGCGTTGATGCGGCGGGGCAGAAGCCCCGACCCATTCACGACCAGAAGAAACGGAACGGGCCATGCCGAGCGAGAACCTGCACATCCCGAGAGAGGTGCTGTCGCAAGACGCGCGCCTCCTCCACTACGCGATCACCTCGTTGATGGAAGAGCTGGAGGCGGTCGACTGGTACCGCCAGCGCGCCGACGACAGCGAGGACACGGCGCTGCGCGACATCCTCCTGCACAACATGCGCGAGGAGATGGAGCACGCCTCGATGCTGATCGAATGGATGCGCCGGCAGAACAGCGATTTCGCCGGGCACCTCAAGACCTACCTCTTCACCGACAAGCCGATCACCGCGGTCGAAAAGGCCGCCGAGGCGGCGGAGGCGCAGGGCGATGCCGGCGGCGAGCAGCCGGCGCGCATCGACGTGTTGCCGACGATCGGCTCGCTGAAGGGACGCCGGTGATGGATTACCTCAACCGCAACCTCGCCCCGTTCCCGGAATCCGTCTGGGCCCAGATCGACGACGCCGCGGTCAAGGCCGCGCGCGACCGGCTGACCGGCCGCCGGTTTCTCGATATCGAGGGGCCGTTCGGCACCGGCCTCACGACGATCGAGGTCGGCAACGACGACTATTGCCGCCAGCCCGGCCCCGACGAGGCCGGCGCGATCCTCGGCCGCGCGCTGCCGGTGCCGATGCTGCGCCGCAGCTTTCGCCTCAGCATCCGCCGCATCGCCGCGCATGTCGAAAACGGCCAGCCGCTCGACCTCGCCCCGGCCCGCGACGCCGCCGAGGCCGTCGCCGACCGCGAGGAAGAATTCATCTACAGGGGCCAGCCCGATTTCCACATGCCGGGGCTGTTGACCGTCGGCGGGCGCAAGCACGTGCCCGGCTCGGACTGGTCGTCGCCCGACGGCGCGCTCAACGACGTGCTCGCCGCCGCGACGACGCTCGACGAAGGCGGGTTTCGCGGGCCGTTCGCGCTGGTGCTGGCGCCGGCGCAGTACAATAATCTGTTCCGGCTGTTCCCCGGCACCGAGGTGATCGGGCTCGAGCATCTGCGCCGGCTCTGCACCGCCGGCATCTACAAGACCGCGATCGAGGGCGGCGCCCTGATCGACACCAGCGTCGGCGTGCTCGTGCAAGGCCAGGATTTCCGCGCCGGGTATATCGGCCACGACGGCGTCCACTACCAGTTCTACATCAGCGAAAGCATCGTGCTCCGCATCGACAGCCCCGAGGCGGTCTGCACGATCGGGGTGACGGAGAAGCGCGAGAGGTAGCGGGAGCGCGGGCGTCCCGCCCGCATCTTTCTGGAGCGTGCGGGCGCGACGCCCGCGGGCGTCCCGCCCGCATCTTTGTGGAGCGTGCGGGATAAAGGGTGCGGGCGGGACGCCCGCGCTCCTTTGCAACGGAGGGTAGCGCGATTCGGGCTTTCCCCCGAGCCGCCGCGCCCCTAAACATTGCCGCCCATGAAATTCGGCGTCGTCTCGGACCTTCACTGCAACGCGCGCGGCCTCACCGAGGCGCTGCGGCTGATGGGCGATATCGACGAGCTGATCTGCCTCGGCGACAGCATCTGGGAATACCGCTTCTCCAACGAGGTCGTCGCGATCCTCAAGGAGCGCCACGCGCACACGATCCTCGGCAATCATGAGGAAGGGTTTTTCGGGCCCCTGGGCGAGCGCGCCCGCGCCCGGCCGGGCAGCGACCCCGAACTCCTCGACTGGCTCGGCGCCCGCCCGCACCGCATCCGCCTCGAAGCCGACGGCAAGACCCTGCTCCTGGTCCATTCGACCCCGTGGGAGCCGCGCGGCGCCTATATCCACCCGACCGATTCGCAGCTTGCCCGCTTTGGCGACGAGGACGCCGATTTCGTCCTCTACGGCCACACCCACGCCCAGGTCGTGCGCCGCTTTGGCCGCGTCACGGTCGTCAACCCCGGCTCGGCCGGCGACGCCCGCGACAGCCGCAACGGCCGCCTCCTCTCCTGCGCCGTCATCGACACCGCGAGCGACGAGGTGCGCCTGATCGATTTCCCCGATCCAAAATGACCCATCCAAAATGACCGGCCCCAAATGACCGACAAGCCCCAATATTTCGAGGACTACCCGGCCGGCCGAATCTTCACCGGCGGGTCGTACCCGGTCACCGAAGCGGAAATTCTCGAATTCGCCGGCCGCTTCGACCCGCAATCGATGCATGTCGACAAGGCGGCGGCGACGCGCGGCCAGTTCGGCGGCCTGATCGCCAGCGGCTGGCACACCGGCGCGATGATGATGCGCCTGTTGACCGAGGTGTTCGTGCCGTCGGGCAACCTCGCCTCACCCGGGCTCGACGAATTGCGCTGGATCTTGCCTGTGCGGCCAGGCGACACGCTGAGCCTGCGTATCACGGTCACCGACGCACGCCGATCGCGCTCCAAGCCCGACCAGGGCGTCGTCAAAAGCCTCGTCGAAGTGTTGAACCAGAAGGGTGAGACCGTGATGAGCCTCAACCCGGTCAGCCTGATGCGCTGCCGCCCCACTCTCTAGCCGGGACAACGCTCATGTCGATCAAAAGCACCTTCTTCGCCGCCGCCGCGCTGCCCCTCGCGCTCGCCCCCGCGGCCACCTTCGCGCAGAGCGAGGCCGACATGCAGCGCGTGCTGCGCGAGCAGGTCCGCTACCAGAACGGCCTCCTCGTGTTCCGCGACAAGGCCGGCGTCACGGTCGCCCCGGCGACGATCGCCTGGACCCTCGATTGCGGCGAGGGCGGCGTCGGCGTCACCCTCGGCTCCGGCACCGGCGACACCGAAAACGGCCTCGCCATCTCGCTCGGAACCGGCCCGCAGACCGAAGAGCAATGCCAAACCCTGGCCCCCTCCCTCGGCGCCGCGATGCTGGCGATCACGCGGGGGAATTAGGGGAGGGTGAGTTCGGCGTCCGGCGGTCGCGAGAGGCCGGCGATCGGGTAACCGCATCCCTGATATCGCGAGCGACCGCCATATTGGCCACGTTGGAAACCTCAAAGCGCTCCTCGGCCGTCCGGCGAGTACTTCTGAGCGCTTCGGTAATCCGGTACAGCGGCCATATGTTGTATTTGTTGCATGTTGTAACAACCGCTGGTTTTCTAATGACATCACCCGATCGACCAAATAGCGTTGCGGGTGCGTCAATCATGCTGCCCTCGGGTGTCCCACGCCGGGACGCGCCGCATGGTTCCCATGGTGGCCGCGACAGACAAATCGGCGATGACGGTCAAAAGAAGCCGATAACCGTCAAGGATATGGGGCAGGCGCAATATGCCGACACTCACCACACTGGTCAGCTTCGACGGCACCAATGGGTCATTGCCGGTTGCCGGTCTGATCGCCGACGCCGCCGGGAACCTCTTCGGCACGACGGGGGGTGGCGGGCCGCAGCCGAGTGACTCCGGCACGGTGTTCGAGATTGCCAGGATCGGTGACAGCTATGCCAGCTCGCCAACCACGCTGATAAGCTTTCCCATCGGCAACGGTCTTGGCGCGTCAAATCCGGAAGGCTCTCTGATCGCCGACGCTGCTGGGAACCTCTTCGGCACGACAGGTAACGGCGGGGCGGGCCTCGGCGGCACGGTGTTCGAGATCGCCAAGACCGGTGGCAGTTACGCCAGCACGCCGATCATCCTGGTCAGCTTTAGCCCTAATATCACTGGTACTTCCCCGATAGACGGTCTTATCGCCGACGCTGCGGGGAATCTCTTCGGCACGACGCAGCGCGGGGGGGTGAACGACGGTGGCACGGTGTTCGAAATCGCCAAGATCGGCGACACCTACTCCGGCACACCAACCACATTGGTCGGCTTTAATGGTACTGACGGGTATAACCCCGCCGCCGGTTTAATCGCGGACGCTGCCGGAGACCTCTTCGGCACGACGGAATTCAGCGGGCCGAACGGCGATGGCACGGTATTCGAGATCGTCAAGACCGGCGACACCTACGCCAGCACGCCCACCATATTGGTCAGCTTTAACGGTACTAACGGATCCAACGTCGTCGCCGGTCTGATCGCAGATTCCGCCGGAAACCTCTTCGGCACCACGGGGGGTGGCGGGCTGCACGACGACGGTACGGTGTTTGAGATCGCCAAGATCGGCGACACCTACGCCAGCACACCAACCACACTGGTTACTTTCGATGGCATCAACGGGGCGGACCCGCTTGCCGGCCTTATCGCCGACGCCGCCGGGAACCTCTTCGGCACGACACGGGGCGACGGACTGAACAACGACGGCACGGTGTTTGAGATCGTCAAGAGCGGCGACACCTACGCCGGCACGCCGATTACACTTGCCAGCTTTAGCGGCACGGACGGGTCCAGCCCCGATGCCGGTCTACTCGCGGATGCCGCCGGCAATCTCTTCGGCACGACATCTCTCGGGGGGACGAACAACGCTGGCACCGTCTTCGAACTGAGCGGCACCGGGTTTCAGGTGACGTTGACGCCATCCCCCACCAGCCTCGCGCTGTTCTCGGCTTCCGACAGCGGCACCAAGGGCGACGACCTGACCAACGTCGTCGAGCCGAAGATCATCGGTATCGGCGAGGCCGGCGACACCGTAATCCTCTCCGAGAGCAACACGGCCCTGGGCATCGCCACAGTCGGCGGCGACGGCACCTGGGATATCACCACATCTGCGCTCGTTGATGGCCAGCACGCGCTGACCGCGACCCAGACCGATGCAAACGGCAATACCAGCGCTCCATCAGCACCGCTCGATTTGACGATCGATACTACAGCGCCACCCACACCTTCCGTACTCGCGCTCGACCCGTCGACGGACAGCGGCACGGTCGGCGACGGCATCACTTCCGACACGCAGCCGCTGATCACCGGCACCGGGGAGTCTGGTGACACAGTTACGCTCGACGACGGGGTCAATCCGGTCGGATCGGCCATCGTCGCCCCCGGCATGGAAGGATCGCTGGAAGCGATTATCGGGCTCGGCAGCTGGCAAGTCGCCAGCACTTCACTGGCGCTCGGCGCCCATTCCTTGACCGCGACGGAGACCGACATTGCCGGCAATAGCAGTGGCGCGTCGGCTCCGCTGGCGCTGACGATCGTCTCCCCGCCAGTCAACCCAAGCGGCCCGATCCTGATTTTCGGCGACCATCAGGCGCAGAGCGGCGGACCCGGTGACGATACCGCCTGGGTCAGCGGCGGCAGCAACACCGTCAGCGGCGGAGACGGCAACGATTTACTCGGCGCGTTCGGCGATTTCAATTCCCTCGACGGCGGCCCCGGCAACGACACGATATGGCTGACCGGCAATCACGACACCGTCAGCGGCGGCCCTGGCAATGATACCATCGGGATCGTCGGAGACGACGGCCGGATCGACCTCGGCACGGGCGGCAATACGCTTTATGCCATCGGCAACGGCAATACGATCTCCGACAGCGGCGATAGTCTGCTCTTCCTCTTCGGCGCAAATAATACGCTGACGGACAGCGGTAATGTGTTCAACGACACCATATTCGGCTTCGATGCGGCGCAGGGTGACCGGATCCACCTGACGTCCGACACCGCGGCCGATGCGCTTACGCATTCAAGCCCTGCTAATGGTGGGCTCGATACGCAGATCGCCCTATCCAATGGCTCGTCGATCCTTCTCAAATTCGTCAGTCCTATCGATTTAAGCTTTTTCAGCTAGGGGCTGCTTCAGCCAGGGGCTGCCGCCACCCCAGCCACACGCACAGCGCCTTGCCCATCACCAGCTCCAGCTCCTCCCCCTCCAGCCACGGCAGCTCCTCGGTGAACAGCGTGATGGCCTCTCGGTAGGTGCAGGGGATGCCGGTCAGGTCGGTGCCCCAGAACAGGCGGTGGGGGCCGAAGGCGTCGTAGACGTGGTGCAGGAAGGGGTGGAGGCGGCGGTAGGGGTAGGGTTCGGTCGAGTAGCGCGGCAGGGCGGATGCCTTGGCGGCGACGTTAGGGAGTTTGGCGAGGGCGAGGAGGTTGTCGAGATCGGCGAAGGCGGCTTCGTCCTTGCCATCGCGCGAGAGGGCCAGGTGGTCGATCACGAAGCGCATGCCGGGGTGGCGCTCGGCGATGCGGTAGACCTCCGGCAGCACGCCGGGCGGGGAGAGCATCGCCGGGATGTTGTGACGCTCGGCGGCGGCCCATAGCCAGTCGCCCTCGGGATCGGTGAAGAGCGCCCGCGCCCCGGCGCCCGCCGTCGTCACCCGGATGCCGAGCATTCCGGGCTGGTCGCGCCACTGGTCGAGCGCGTGCGGGTCGGGCGCGCTAAGCGGCGGGCGGCCCATGACGCGGAGGCGGTCGGGGTGGTGCGAAGCGGCGGCGAGCGCGAGGTCGTTGCGGTCGCCCTCCCACGACGGCGGCACGATGATCGCGCGCGACACGCCGGCGCCGTCCATCTCGCGGATCAGGTCGGCCTCGCCGAACGGCACCGGCCGGTGCGCCCGATGCGCGTTCCTCGGCGGCCACGGCCGCTCGGGCGTGTCGGCGGCCCAGATATGCACCTGCGCGTCGGCGATCATCATCGTGCGGGCTCCCCCTGACCAACCTGAGGGTCGGCATGCCGCGCCCGCGCTTGTCAAGCAAGTGGGGGCGTGCTTCGATCCGGGGAGGGAGGAGCCATGCCGGACAGCATCATCACCGACACCGCGACGAAGATCTTCGCCGACCTCTGCGAGGCGAAGACGATCAACGCGGCCGAAAAGGGCGAGTGGCCCGCCGAATTGTGGGACGCGCTCGAAGAGTCCGGCCTGCCGCTGACCTGGGTCTCCGACGAGTTCGGCGGCGCCGGGGCCGAGCTGCTCGACGGATTTGCCGTGCTGCGCGTCGCCGGCCAGGCCGCCGCGCCGGTGCCGCTCGCCGAGACGCTGCTCGCCGGCTGGCTTCTCGGCGAGGCCGGGATCGCCGCGCCCGCCGGCCCGATGACGCTGGCGCCGGTGCATGAGGACGGCACGCTCACCCTCTCCGGCGGCAGGCTCACCGGCCGCGCGCGCAAGGTGCCGTTCGCCAGCGCCGCCAAGCACATCGCCGTCTTGGCCAAGGACGGCAGCGGCATGGCCGTCGCACTGGTGGCCGCCGACGCCGCGACGATCAACGCCGGCAAGAACATCGCCGGCGAGCCCAGCGACGAGGTCTCGTTCAACGGCGTCGCGCCGCTCGAGGTCAAGCCGGCGAACGGGGTCGACCTCCCTGCCCTCGTCCGCCTCGGCGCGGCGGCGCGGGCGCAGCAGATGGCCGGGGCCCTTGCGCATATCCTCGACGCCTCGGTGCAGTTCTCGCTCGACCGCGTCCAGTTCGGCCGGCCGATCGCCAAGTTCCAGGCGGTGCAGCACAATCTCGCCCAGCTCGCCGGCGAGGCAGCCGCCGCGGGCGCCGCCGCCGACGCCGCCGCCGAGGCCATCGCGACATACGGCATCGGCGCCGAGCGCGCGGTCGCCGAATGCGCGATCGCCAAATTGCGCGTCGGCGAGGCCGCCAGCACCGGCGCCGCAATCGCGCACCAGGTGCACGGCGCGATGGGCTTTACCTACGAGCACACGCTGCACCACTCGACGCGGCGCCTGTGGTCGTGGCGCGAGGAGTTCGGCAACGAAACCTATTGGGCCATCCGCATCGGCCGCATGGTGGCGAGCACCGGCGCCGACGAGCTATGGCCCTTCCTGACCGCGGGATCGTGAGGCGATCATGAGCACCAGCTTTCAATTCGACCCGGTCGATCTGCCGCCGGAATGCGTCGAGCTCCGCAAGGAGGTGCGCGCGTTCCTCAAGCAGGAGATCGATTCCGGCACGTTCAGCCCGCAGGGCGGCCGGAACGACAACGCCGCCGCCTTTGCCCGCAAGGTCGGCGCCAAGGGCTGGATCGGCATGACCTGGCCCAAGAAATACGGCGGCCACGAGCGCACCCATCTCGAACGCTATGTCGTGATCGAGGAGATGCTGGCCCACCGCGCGCCGACCCGCCACTACTCGACCGCCGACCGGCAATCCGGCCCGATGATCCTGCGCTACGGCCAGGAGGCGGTGCGCCAGGAGTACCTGCCGCGCATCGCCTCGGGCGAATTGTGCTTTTGCATCGGCCTGAGTGAGCCCAATTCGGGATCGGACGTCTTCGCCGCCTCGACCCGCGCGACCAAGACCGACGGCGGCTGGCTGGTCAACGGCCGCAAGATCTGGACCTCGAACGCCCATAATTCCGATTACATGATCGCGCTGCTGCGAACCTCGCCGCCGACCAAGGAAAACCGCCGGCATGGCCTCACCCAATTCCTGATCGCGACCAAGACCAAGGGCATCGAGGTCAACCCGATCGTCAATCTGACCGGGCAGCACGAGTTCAACGAAGTTGTGTTCGACGACGCCTTTGTGCCCGATTTGCACATGATCGGCGAGGTCGACATGGCGTGGAAGCAGGCGTCGGACGAGCTCGCCCATGAGCGCAGCGGCCCCGACCGCTGGCTCGAAACCTTTCAGAGCCTGGTCGAGCTGGTGCGGGTCAGCGGCACCGAGCCCGACGACCGCGTCGCCGTCGGCCTCGGCCGCGAGGTCGCGCACCTCGCGACGCTCAGGCGCATGTCGCTGTCGGTCGCCGGGATGCTGCAGGCCGGCAAGACACCGGCCGCCGAGGCCGCGGTCGTCAAGGACCTCGGCACCAATTGGGAGCAGGCGCTGCCCAACCAGGTCCGCCACCTCGCCCCGGTCGTCGGCGATTCGAGCCCCGACAGCAACGACGACCGCTTTGAGCAGGCCCAGCGCTACAACACGATGATCGCCCCCAAGCTGACGATCCAGGGCGGCACCCGCGAGGTGCTGCGCGGCATCATCGCGCGGGGATTGGGGCTGCGGTGAGGATGGGTTAGGCGTTAGCGGCCAATAGAGCCATCATCCCGGCGAAGGCCGGGACCCACGGTTCAAACGGCCGGACGGCGGAAAAAGTGGGTCTCGGCCTTCGCCGGGATGACGGCTTATTTTACGGATTATTTCGGTGAGGGTGACCCAGCGAATGCCTGACCTCCGCCCTCTCTTCTACCCCGCCAGCGTCGCGATCGTCGGCGCGGCGGGCGACGAGCATTCGCTGCGCGGACGGCTGACGCGGCAGCTTCTCGGCCATCGCTACGCCGGCAAGGTTTACCCGATCACCCGCAGCGCCGGCGAAGTTATGGGGATCAAGACCTTCGCCTCGGTCGCCGACCTGCCCGAGGCGCCGGAGCTCGCGATCATCCTGGTGCCGGCCGCGCATGTCGTCTCGACCCTCGACCAATGCGGCCAGCGCGGCATCCGCGCCGCGGTCGTCATCAGCTCCGGCTTTGGCGAGGAGAAAACCGAGGAAGCCGCCGGCCGCGACGCCGAATTGCGCGCGATCTGCGAGCGTTGGAACATGGTTGTTTCCGGCCCGAATTCGGAAGGGCTGGTCAACCCGTTGAATAATTTCGTCGCGACGTTCAGCCCGGTCTTCCACGATTTCGACCAGCCGCTCTTGCCCAAGGATGCGACCGCCAAGCCGATCGCGGTGAGCTGCCAGAGCGGGGCGCTGACGTTTTCGTTTCTCAGCCGCGGCCGCGACCGCGGGCTCCAATTCACCTATCAGGTAAGCTCCGGCAACCAAACCGTTCTGGAAGCTCACGATTATATGGATTGGATCATCGACGCAGGCGGCGCCGACATCTTTATGGCGTATCTCGAAGGCATCCGCCGCCCCGACCGGTTTCGCGAGGTCGCGGACAAGGCGGCGCGGGCCGGGAAGCCGCTGATCCTCGCCAAGGTCGGCCGGTCGGACGCGGGGGTGCGCGCAGCGTCGTCGCATACCGGGTCGCTTGCCCGGTCGGGCGCGGTCGACGACGCGATCTTCCGCCACCACGGCATCGTCCGCGGCGAGGACCTCGACCACATGGTCGATGTCGCGACCGCCTTCGCCTATTGCAAACTGCCCAAGGGCAACCGGGTCGCGATCATCACCGGGTCGGGCGGCAGCGCGGTCTGGATGGCCGACATCCTGTCCGAGCACGGGCTCGAATTGCCGGTGCTCGAGGACGACATCCGCGCCAAGATCATGGCGATGCTGCCGCCCTATGCCTCGGCGCTGAACCCGATCGACGCGACCGCGCAGGCGATCGGCGAGGTCGGCTATGCCCCGATCGTCGAGCTGGTGCGGCAGTCGAAGCGGATCGACACGATCATCCTGATCGCCTCGCTCGCCAACGAATCCACCGCGAAGAAACGCGCCGAGGAGCTGGGCAACATCGCCGCCGACACCGAACAGCCGATCCTGCTGTCGACCTACACGACCGCGACCCCGGGCGCGATGGCGGCGTTCGCCAAGGTCGGGGTCCCCTGCTACACCGCGATGCCGAGCTGCGCCCGGGCGATCCGCGCCCTCGTGGATTACGGCAAGTTCCAGGAGCGCATGCAGCGCCGCGCCGCCGCGCCCGAGACTCCGGCTGCCGCCAGACAGGTCGTCGCGGCCGGGCTCGCCGCCGCCGGCGCGTCGCTGACGGAACATTCGGCCAAGGCGCTGCTCGCCCATTACGGCATCAGGCGCCCGCCCGAGGAGCTGGCGGCGAGCGAGGACGATTCGGTCGCCGCGGCGAATCGGATCAGCGGTCCGGTCGCGCTCAAGGTCGAATCGCCTGACATCTTGCACAAGACCGAGGCCGGCGCCGTGCTGCTCAACCTCGCCGACGAGGCGGCGGTGCGCGACGGCTACCGCACCGTCCTCGCCCGCGCCAAGGCCGCGCACCCCAACGCCGCGGTCGAGGGCGTGCTGGTGCAGGCGATGGCGCGGCGCGGGCAGGAAATGATCCTGGGCATCACCCGCGACCCCGATTTCGGCCCGATGCTGATGGTCGGGCTCGGCGGCATCCATGTCGAGGTGCTGAAGGATGTCGCCTTCGCCCCGGTGCCGTTGTCGACCGAGGACGCGCTCGACCTCGTCGCCGGGTTGCGGGGCGCGGCGCTGCTCGATGGCGTCCGCGGCGCCCCGCCCTCCGACCGCGGCGCCCTCGCCGAGCTGATGGTCGCCCTGTCCCGCTTCGCCCACGACCATCGCGACACCGTCGCCGAGATCGACCTCAACCCGGTCATCGTCCACGAGCAAGGCGCCGGCCTCACCGTGGTCGATGCGCTGATCGTCAAGAATTAGGTTTCACCACGAAGGCACCAAGGACACGAAGGTAAAAGGGCGCAAAGCGCCAGTAATTTCACAATGAGGCGGTGAGGCAGTGAGATGCCGAGCCGCTGAATCTCACTGCCTCACTGTCTCATTGTGACAAAACCTGTTGCGCGCTTCGCGCGCCTTCGTGTTCTCCGAGTCTTCGTGGTTCATCCCAAATAAGGAGGGCCGCCATGACCGACTATTCGAGCTTCAAGGAAATCGCCGTCACTTTCGACGGGCCGGTCGCGACGGTCGAGATTCGCCGGCCGCCGAACAATTTCTTCGATGCGGTGCTGATCGGCGAGCTGGGCGAGGCGTATGAGAAGCTCGACGCCGACCCGGCCTGCCGCGCGTCGGTGCTGTGCTCCGAGGGCCGGCATTTCTGCGCCGGGGCCGATTTCTCGAAGCGGATGGATACCGGCACGGTCGCCGAATCGGGCCGCAGCGGCGCCGGCAAGCATCTCTACAAGGAGGCGAGCCGCCTGTTCCGCGCGAAAAAGCCGATCATCGGCGCGATCCACGGCGCCGCGGTCGGGGGCGGGCTCGGCCTCGCGCTGGTGCCGGATTTTCGCGTCACCTGCAACGAGGCGCGGTTCAGCGCCAATTTCAACCGGCTCGGGTTTCACCCCGGGTTCGGCCTGACCGTGACCCTGCCGCGCCTCGTCGGGGCGCAACAGGCCACCCTCCTGTTCTATACCGGCCGCCGCATCGGCGGCGACGAGGCGGTGCGGATCGGGCTCGCCGACGTGCTGGTGCCGCTCGCCGAGGTGCGCTCGGCGTCGCAGGCGCTGGCGCTGGAGATCGCCCAGTCGGCGCCGCTCGCCATCGCGTCGACCCGCGAGACCATGCGGCGCGGCCTCGCCGATGCGATCGACGCGGCGACCGAGCGCGAGCTGGTCGAGCAGGATTGGCTGCGCCGCACCGACGATTTCCAGGAGGGCATCAAGGCGATGGCCGATCGCCGCCTGCCCAATTTCCAGGGACGCTGATCCCCGCCGCCCACCCTGGCCGATAGCAGACCTGCGTCGTTTGCAGCATGCGCGGGTTTGCCGCACCCTGTCCGTCTGATATACTTCTGGGCGTGTTCAAGCACGGCTAATTCCTTTTTTTGGGGAGGGGGACAGCGATGGGCAATCCTTTGGATTCTCTAGGCACGACCGTTTTCCTGGGCTTTTGCCTGACCGTCGTTCTGGTTCTGTTGATCCACGCTATCGCCTGACGGAACGGGAGAAATCCGATGCAAGAATTCGTCACCTATGGCTGGTGGATATTCGCGATTCGTTGGCTGCACGTGCTCAGCGGCGTGATGTGGATCGGCCTCTTGTGGTACTTCAACTTCGTCCAGACCCCGTCGATGCCGAAGATCCCGGAGGCGCAGCGCGGCGCGGTAACCGGGTTTATCGCCCCGACCGCCCTGTTCTGGTTCCGCTGGGGCGCGATGTCGACGATCGTCACCGGGCTTATCGTCGCCTATATGAGCGGCTTTCTCGGAGGCGCGATCAAGCTCGGCATCGGCGACCACGACCCGCACACGACCTCGATCGGGTTTGGCATGTGGCTCGGCACGATCATGTGGTTCAACGTGTGGTTCCTGATCTGGCCGAACCAGAAAAAGGTGCTGGGCATCGTCCCGTCCGAGCCGGATGAGCGGCGCAAGGCCGGGCGCATCGCCGGGCTCGCCTCGCGCACCAACACGATGCTGTCGATCCCGATGCTCTACGCGATGGTGTCGGCCGGCCGGCCCTTCTTCTAGAACCTGCCACGCAGGCTGGCGGCGAGCAGCCGCCAGCTCTGCAGCGCATCCGGCACCGCCAATGCCGGATCGAACGGGTCGAACGCGGCCCGCTTCAGCCTGACCAGATAGCGGCCCGCGATGACCGCGGGCAGGAACGCGGCGAGCGCCGAGCGCGGTACGCCGTCGCGTCGCGCGCGGGCGGCGTGAAGATGTCGGGCGGCCAAATCCGCGATGCCCGCGACTGCGGCGTGCAATTCCGGCGACGCCCTGCGGTTGCGATAATCGGCCGGAGCGACCGCAAACTCCTCGGGAATGTAAGAGCGCCCGATCGCCGCGTGGTACGGCATCGCCCGCAAGAGCCCCGTGAGCCCATAGGCGATTCCGACGCCGCGCGCCGCCTCCGCGGCCTCCCTTGCCCCAAGTATCTCCGCCGCGAGATCGACGAGCCGCGCCGAACTCGCCGCGCAATAATCCTCGAGCGCGGCGAGGGTGGGCGGCGGGCCGGCGGCGAGGTCCTCCTCACGCGCCTCGATCAGCCGCTCGAAATGGGCCTGCGTCAGATCGTAGCGGTTGATCGCGCGGCCGAGCGCCTCTATCACGTCGTGACGCCTCGGCGGCTGCCCCGAAAAGGCCGCGTCGATCGCCTCGCGCCACCATTGCAGCCGGATGCGGCCGAGCATTTCCTCGCGCACAGCCTCGCGGATTCGGGCGATTTCGTAGTTGAACGCATAGAGCGCGAACACCGCCTCGCGCTGTGCCGCGGGGGCGAAAAGCGCGGTCTGGAAGCGGTCGCGGTCGTGCTCCCGCACCAGCGCGGCGACCGGCGACAAAGCGCCGCGCCGGCTGGATCGCCCATCCGTGTCAGGTGTTGTCTCAGACATGAGAGCCCGCGTTGCGGTCCGCTCCAACTGTCTCACACCTGGAATAGGGGGCCATCATCATGGCGTTTGAATTGCCGTCGCTGCCGTATCCCAAAAACGCGCTCGAACCGCACACCTCGGCGCATACGCTCGACGTCCATCACGGCAAGCACCATAAGGCGTATGTCGACAACCTGAACCGGATGGTCGGCGGATCGCCCCTCGAAGGCAAGCCGCTGGAGCAGATCATCAAGGAGACCCACGGCGACTCGTCGAAGACCGGGATATTCAACAACGCCGCGCAGGTGTGGAACCACACCTTCTTCTGGCACAGCATGAAGCCGCATGGCGGCGGCCAGCCGAGCGGCGACGTCGCCGCGGCGGTCGACCGCGATCTCGGCGGCCTCGCCAAGTTCAAGGAGGATTTCTCGGCGGCCGCGGTCGGCCAGTTCGGCAGCGGCTGGGCTTGGCTCGTCGCCGATAACGGCAAGCTCAAGATCACCAACACCCCGAACGGGGTGAACCCGATGACCGCCGGCCAGACCGCCCTTCTCGCCTGCGACGTCTGGGAGCACGCCTACTATCTCGATTTCGAGAACCGCCGCCCGGATTTCGTAAAGGCCTATCTCGAATCCCTGGTGAACTGGGACTTCGCCGCCGAGAATCTCGCCAAGACGAAGTAAGCCGGCTTTCACCACCGGAGGCACGGAGAATAAAGCGCGAAGCGCCAGGATAACCACAGAGGCAGTGAGGCAATGAGGTGCCGCACAACGGCAGTCTCACCGCCTCACCGTCTCTGTGGTGAATTACATTTTTGCGCTGCGCGCGGCTCCGTTACCTCCGTGTCTCCATGTTGTTCCTAGTGTCGCGTCCAGCGAGGCAGTGAGGCGGCCGTAAAACCGCAATCTCACTGCCTCACCGTCTCTGTGGTGAACCATCTTCGCCGCGCGGCTCGGCGGTTCGGTGGCCCCCGTGGTGCTCCTACAGCCGCGTCCCCTTATCGAGCAGTACGGCGGTGTATTCGCGGTAGGTCAGGCCGATTTCCTCGGCGCGGGCGAGGCGGGCGAGCGCGATTTCGCGCGGCGGGGTCTTCCACGCCTTGGTATGGGCTTTCTTCCAGCAATAGCGGCGCCAGCTCGCGCCGGGGTCAAGCGGCGGGCCGCCATTGTGGCCGATGCCGACACCGACCAGGATCGCTCTGCCGTCATCGGGCGCCATCGCCGCGGCCCGCCTCGCTCATCGGTCACCGCCAAGGGTGACGCAAGAACCGTGCCTGGGCAACGCGCGCACGCGCAAAGCCCCGCCGGTGGGGCAGGGCTTTGGCCGCGTGGAATGGCGGAAGGGCTATTCCGCGTGGCTGGGGCGCGCGGCCGCCGAGGCGTGCTGCGGCTGGCTGGCGGTCCGGGCGCGGAACGCCTGGTCGGCGGCCTGCTTCTGCTGCGCCGGCAGCGAGTTGTACAGCGTCTCGAACGCACTGGCCAATTTGTCCAGATGCTCGGCATGGGTCTGCGCCAGCTTCTGGTACGACTGCATGTTCTGGAGCGCGTTCATCGACGGGTATTGCTGCTCGCGTTGCTGCTCCGCCGACTGCATGTCGGCGGCGTTGGTGCGCATCACGTCGGCGAATTTCTTCCAATCGGCTTCCTGGGCCTGGGTGATCTTGAGCTGGTTGTGGAGCTGCTTGATATGGGCTTCGACCTTGGCCTGGATATCCTTGGTCATCGCCGGCGCGCCGGTCGTCGCCGCGCCGGAGGCGGCGGGCGGGGTCCCAGCCGCCGGAGCGGCCGGGGCGGTTGCCGGCGAGCCGGCAGTTTGGGCATACGCGAAAGCCGGCAGGCACAGCATCGCGGCAAACGCCACGGGGCGGAGGGTCATCATGGCTCGATCCTCAATTGAGGTGTTGCACGAAAGGATTGTGGGCCTCAGTAGCCGTAATAGACGGCCGGCGGCGGCGCGTAATAGCTCGGCGCGCCGTAATAGGGCCCGCCGCCCGAGGCGATCGCGGCGCCGATGCCAAGGCCGATGATCCCGGCCGCTACCGCCCCCCCGACATTGCCGCGGCCGCCGCGGTGGTAATCGCCGCGGCCATGCCAATCACGGCCGCCGCCGTGCCAGTCGCGAGCCTGCGCCATCGGCGCAAAGGCGAGCCCGGCGACGATGGCCGCCGCGGTAATCGCGCGCAGATTGAGAACCATGTGAAAAGGCTCCTGTTGAAACCACCCCACAAACAGCAGGCGTCTTCAGCCGTTCCGGCCCTGCGCCATTCTGTCCATTATTGCGGCGGCAGCAATGCCGCCGCGACCCGGCGGTCCTCGGCCAGCAGCACGTTGTAGGTGCGGCAGGCGGCGCCGGTATCCATCGGCTCGACCGCGATCCCGCGGCTTTTCAGCGCCTGGCGTAACGCCGCCGCAACCGGCGCGATGCGGCGGCCGAGCCCGAGCAGCAGCAGCTCGACCGCGCCATCCTCTATGATAGCCGAAAGCCCTGTCTCGCTGACCTCGCCGCCGGGCCAGGGGAGGGTGCGCTCGGGAAAGATCAGGACCGGCCCCTTGTAGACGACGCCGCTGACGCGAAACCCGCTCGGCCCGTAGCGCTCTACGACCTGCCGGTCGGGCCTGACGAGCGGGGTCAGGTCCATCGAGCTAGCGCGAGGCGCGCTCGGGCGCCGCGCCGCCGCTTTCGCGCTGGATCGCGCGGCGGTTGGGCTGGATGTAGTAGAGGATCGGCGCGGCGATAAACAGCGACGAATAGGTGCCGACGACAACGCCCCACAACATCGCGATCGAGAATCCGCGCAGCACCTCGCCGCCGAAAATCAACAGCGACAGCACCGCCAGCGCGACCGTGCTGACGGTCAGGATCGTGCGCGACAGGGTCTCGTTGAGCGCCAGGTTGATGAGCTCGCGGAACGGCATCGTCCGCTGCTTGCGCATCGTCTCGCGGATGCGGTCGTAGATGACGACCGTGTCGTTGATCGAATACCCGGCGATGGTCAGGATCGCCGCGAGAGTCGTCAGATCGAAATCGAGCCGGAAAATCGCGAAGAGGCCAATCGTCGTCACGACGTCGTGGATCGTCGAAATCGTCGCGCCGACCCCGAACTGCCACTCGAAGCGGAACCAGATGTAGATCATGATCGCGGCAAGCGCGAGCACGGTGGCCAGGACGCCGGCGCGAATGAGTTCGGAGCCGACGGTCGGCCCGACCACCTCGACGCGGCGATAGTCGATCCCGCCGCCCAGCGCCTTGCGCGCGAGCTCGATCGCCTTCTGCTGCTCGGCGTCGCCGCCGGGCTGCTGCGGCAGGCGGATCAGCACCTCGCTCTTGTCGCCGAAATTCTGTAGGGACGCCTCGCCGATATGGAGCGCGTCGAGCTTTGCCCGCATCGCCGCGAGGTCCGCCGGGCCGCCGGTGACCCGCGCCTCGATCAGCGTGCCGCCCTTGAAGTCGATGCCGTAATTGAGCCCGATCGCCAGGAACAGCCCGATCGACACGACCGCCAGGACGCCCGAGAACGCCATGCCGAATTTGTGCCAGCGCATGAAGTCGATCGTCGGCGTGCGCCGGATGACGATAAGCGGCCTCATAGCGGTATTTCCTTGGGCTTCCAGCGCCTGACCCAGGTCACGATGATGAGGCGCGTGACGAGGATCGCCGAGAACAGCGAGGTCAGCACACCGATGCTGAGCGTCACGGCGAACCCCTTGACCGGCCCCGAGCCAAGCCAATAGAGCAAGAGGCCCGCCACCAGCGTCGTCACGTGACTGTCCAAAATCGTGCCGAAGGCGCGGGTGAACCCGGCATCGAGCGACGACAGCATCGACCGGCCGCTGCGCAATTCCTCGCGGATGCGCTCGTAGATGAGGACGTTGGCGTCGACCGCCATGCCGAGCGTCAGCGCGATCCCGGCGATGCCCGGCAGCGTCAGCGTCGCGCCGAGCACCGACAGCGTCGCCAGCATCAGGCACAGATTGAAGAACAGGGCGACGTCGGCGAAGATTCCGAACAGCCCGTAGAACAGCACCATGAACACCACGACGAGGATCACCGCGACAATGCACGACACCGCGCCGGCGTGGATCGAATCGGCGCCGAGATCGGGGCCGACCGTGCGCTCCTCGAGGATCGTGATCGGCGCCGGCAAGGCGCCCGCGCGCAGCAGCAGGGCGAGGTCGCTCGCCGACTGCACGGTAAAGCTGCCCGAGATGATGCCGCTGCCGCCGAGGATCGCCTCGCGGATCACGGGCGCGCTGATGACCTTGTTGTCGAGGACGATCGCAAACGGTTTGCCGACATTCGCGCGCGTCGCGTCGCCGAACCGTTTGGCCCCGGCCGAATCGAAGCGGAAGCTGACCACCGGCTCGTTGTTCTGGAACGTCGCCTGTGCGTCGGTCAGCGTGTCGCCGCCGACCATCACCCGCTTTTTGACGACATAGGCCGGCGCGCCGCTGTTGCGGCCGCTGCTTTCCTGCGCGTTGAGGATCTCGTCGCCGGGCGGCAACCGTCCGCGCCGCGCGTCGTCGAGCGTCACGCTCGCGTCGACAAGCTGAAAGGTCAGCTTGGCGGTGCGGCCGAGGAGCTGTTTGACGTGCTCGGGATTGTCGATGCCGGGAAGCTGCACGAGGATGCGGTCGCTGCCCTGGCTCTGGATCGACGGCTCCTTGGTGCCGGTCTCATCGACGCGGCGGCGGATGATCTCGATCGACTGCGCCACCGCCTGCTCGCGCCGGGCGTTGGCCGCGACGTCGTTGAACTTCATCGTGCCGGTGCCGTCGGGCTTGATGTCGACGATCAGGTCGGGATCGATCGTGCCCAGCGCTTTTTTCGCCTCGTCGGCCTTGTCGGGCTCGCGCAGGGTGAACACGATCGTGTTGTTGTCGACCGCGAGGCCCGTATAACCGAGATGGGCGTCGCGCAGCCCGTTGCGCACGTTGTCGACGAGAGTGTTGAGCCGCTCCTTTTGGGCGGCGGCGAAATCGACCTCGAGCAGCAGGTACGAGCCGCCGCGCAGGTCGAGGCCGAGCGAGACCTGCTTATGCGGGACCTGCTGCGGCAGAAAGCCGAGCTGCGCCGGCGTGAACACGTTCGGCAGCGAAAACAGCACGCCCAGCGCGCAGACCCCGAGGATGACGAGGATTTTCCAGTTGGCGAAATAGAGCATCGGTCAGCTTTGCGGCGAGGCCTCGTCTTCTTTTTCCTCGGCCTTGGCTTCCGCCTTGGCCGAGCCCTTCGGCCGCCGCTCTTTCGCGGCTTCGCGCGCGGCGGCGGGGTCGGGCTTGGCGAGGACGCTGGTGATCGTGCTGCGGACGATCTTGACCCGCGTGCCGGTGGCGATGTCGACCTCGACCTCCTCGGCGCTCACGACCCGGTTGACCGTGCCGATGATCCCGCCCCCGGTCACCACCCGGTCGCCCCGGCGAAGATCGGTGAGCATCCCGCGATGCTCCTTCTGCTTTTTCTGCTGCGGCCGGATCAGCAGGAAGTAGAACACGACAAAGATCAGCACCAGCGGCAGGAACTGGACCATCGCGTTCGAACTGTCGAAAAGCCCGGTCAATCCTTGAGCGTGGGCCGTGGAGATCAGCATCGTCGGAAACCTCGATTTCGCCCGCCGCTACGGCGCTGGCGGGCGGCGAGCGAATTGGTACGCGATGCTCGGAGAAAGGGCAATGCCGGCTCGACATGCGGGCGCGTTGTGTTAGCGTCCGCGGCCCTGCCGCCACGCCGCGATCCGCCATGCCCCCTGTCTTGCCCCCTCCCACGACCGACGACCCGATGCTGACCCCGCTTCTCCACCGCATCGCCGACGCGCTCGAACGCCTCGCCCCGCCCCGTGCCGCGGCGAGCGATCTCGCCGCCGCCGACGCCTTTATCTGGCACGCCGATGGCGGCTTTCTCGAGCCGGTGCCGACGGTCAACCGCGTCGGGATCGGGCTGTTGCGCGGTATCGACCGCGTGCGCGACATCCTGATGGAAAACACCGAGCGATTCGCGGCCGGATTGCCGGCCAACAACGTGCTGTTGTGGGGCGCTCGGGGCACCGGCAAGAGCGCCCTCGTCAAGGCCGCGCACGCCGCCGTCAACGCGAAGACCCCGGGCGCGCTCGCGCTCATCGAGATCCACCGCGAGGACATCCCGACCCTGCCGACGCTGTTGTCGCTGCTGCGCGCCGGCACGCGGCGCTGCGTCCTCTTCTGCGACGACCTGTCCTTCGACCAGCAGGACAGCAGCTACAAATCGCTGAAGGCGGTGCTGGAGGGCGGCATCGAAGGGCGGCCGGCGAACGTCGTGCTCTACGCGACCTCGAACCGCCGCCACCTGATGCCGCGCGACATGATCGAGAACGAGCGCTCGACAGCGATCAACCCGGCCGAGGCGGTCGAGGAAAAAGTGTCGCTGTCCGACCGCTTCGGCCTGTGGCTCGGCTTCCATAACGTCGACCAGGACACCTATTACGCGATCGTCGAAGGCTATGCCCGCCACTACGCCCTCGACCTGCCCCCCGACCGGCTCCGCGCCGACGCCAACGAATGGTCAATCACCCGCGGCTCCCGCTCGGGCCGCGTCGCGTGGCAGTTCATCCAGGATTTGGCCGGGAGGCTGGGGAAGCAACTCGTGTAGCTGCCCCGGCGCAGTTGCCCTCACCCGTCTCGCTTCGCGATCCACCCTCTCCCGCGATGCGGGCGAGGGGATTCTCCGGCGCCATCCCCTCGCCCGCATCGCGGGAGAGGGGATGACCCCGGCGACAGCCGGGGATCACCGGGTGAGGGCCAGTCGGCGCCGCCTACCCCGCCGCCCGCGCGTTCGCCGCGCTCGGCGCGGGCGCCAGGAACTCCCTCGGGTCGACCGGCCTTTGGCCCTTGCGCAGTTCGAAATGGAGCTGCGGGTCCTTGACGCCGCCGCTGGTGCCGACCTTGGCGATGACCTGGCCGGCGGAGACGTGGTCGCCTTTCTTGACCAGCAATTCCGCACAGTGGGCATAGGCCGAGATCAAGCCGTCGGCGTGCTTGATCAGCACCAGGTTGCCGTAGCCCTTGAGCTCGTTGCCGGCATAGGCCACCTCGCCGCCCTCGATCGCGCGGACCGGGCTGCCCATCGGGGCGGCGATGTTGATGCCGTCGTTCTTGCCGCCGTTCGATTCGGCGCCGTAGCCGGAGACGACCTTGCCTCGCACCGGCCAGGCAAAGCGTCCGCCATGGGCTTCCGCCGCGGGCGGCGGAGCGGCGGCGGCAGCCGGCGGTGGCGGCGCGGCATCCTGTCGCGCTTCCTCGGCGACCGAGCGCTCGCCCGACGGCGGAGGCGGAGCGGGCGCGGCGGCGGTAGGCGGCGTCAGCGTCCCAGCCGGCCGCGGCGGCCCGTCGAGCGGCACCACGGCAGGCGATGGCGCCGCGGCCTGCGACGGCGGCCCCTGTAGCGGGATCGACGCGGGGCCGTTCGCCGCCTGCATCGGCGGCGCCTCGCCACCGGGGATCACCAGCCGGGCGCCGATCTCGACCTTGTAGGGCGGGCGCAAATGGTTGGCGTCGACGATCGCGTGCTCGGAGACGTGATAGCGCGCCGCGAGACGCCCCAGCGACTCGCCGCGCTCGACGATGATCGTACGGCGCGCTTCGGCCAGGGGCGGCGGCCCCGCGTGTATCGGCTGCGGCTGCGGCTGGCGCGGCGCGGCATAGGCCATCGGCGGCGGCGAATAGCCTCCTGACGAATAGCCCTGCGGCGGCGGGCCTTGCCAGCCGGAATCGTTCGGCCCCTTCATCACGACCGGCGCCGGCCCCGACGGCTCATTGGGGCCGCACCCGGCCAGGAGTCCCGAAAGAACAAATCCGATCACGGCGGGCACAACGCCCCGCCGCGTGCTGCTGCTATGCATGTCCCCTCCTGCGCGCCCCCCGACGCGCAAGTGCCATATCCTAGTCTACCTCAAAGTTCTCGCGTTCCCTAGAGGGCGCCTCGGCGCGCGGCAATCCGGCGACGAGCGGGACGAAGCGCACCCAGCCGAGGTCGTCGGTCGTGTCGCCGCCGGCCTGATGGCGCACGCGCACCAGGCGCTGGTCGCGATGCTCGGCGCCGACCGGCATGATCAGGATCCCGCCCGGCGAAAGCTGGTCGACGAGCGCCGTCGGCACTTCGGGCGCGGCGGCGGTGACGATGATGCGGTCGAACGGCGCCTGCTCGGCCCAGCCTTTGAACCCGTCGCCAAAGCGCGAGATGATGTTGCCCAGCCGCAGCGCCGAAAAACGGCGCTCCGCCTCGCGCAGCAAGCCCCTGTGGCGCTCTACCGTGAACACGCGCCGCGCCAGGCGCGACAATATCGCGGTCTGGTAGCCCGAGCCGGTGCCGATCTCGAGCACCTTGTCGCGGTCGCCGATCTGGAGATTTTCCGTCATCAGCGCGACGACAAGGGGCTGGCTGATCGTCTGGCCGCTATCGATCGGCAACGCGATGTTTTCCCAGGCCTGGTCCTCGAAAGATCCCGGCACGAACAGCTCGCGCGGCGTCTTCTCGATCGCCCCCAGCACGCGTGAATCGGCGATTCCATTGCGCCGCAGCTCCATCAGCAGACGCACCGTCCTCGCGAGAATCACCGGTCGTTCGGTGGAGATCATCCGATCGCTGTCTCCCCATGCATATACGGTTGTAACGCCGGCGGGATCGCGACGGTGCCGTCGCCCTGCTGGTAGTTTTCGAGGATCGCGATGAGGGTGCGGCCGACCGCCAGCGCCGAGCCGTTGAGCGTGTGCAAGGGGCGCGTGCCCTTGCCGTCGGCGGGGCGATAGCGCGCCTTCATGCGGAGCGCCTGGAACCCGCCGCAATTCGAGCAGCTCGAAATCTCGCGATAGGCCCCCTGCCCCGGCAGCCACACTTCGAGGTCGTAGGTCTTTTGCGCCGAGAACCCCATGTCGCCGGGCGACAGCAGCATCACGCGATAGGCGAGGCCTAGCCGCTTCAGCACCTCCTCGGCGCAGGCGGTCATGCGCTCGTGCTCGTTGGCCGAATCTTCGGGCCGGGTGATCGAGACAAGCTCGACCTTCTCGAACTGGTGCTGACGGATCATCCCGCGCGTGTCGCGCCCGGCCGACCCCGCCTCGGAGCGAAAGCACGGGGTCCACGCGGTAAAGCGCAGGGGCAACTCGGCCTCGTCGACGATCTCGCCGGCGACCATGTTGGTCAGCGGCATCTCGGCGGTCGGGATCAGCCACAGCCCGTCGGTGGTGCGGAACATGTCCTCGGCGGCCTTCGGCAGGTTGCCGGTGCCGAACGCGGTCTCCTCGCGCACCAGATACGGCGGCGCGATCTCGGTGTAGCCGAACTCGCGCGTATGCAAATCGAGCATGAACTGCGCCAGCGCCCGGCTGAGCCGCACCAGCGCGCCCTTGAGCACGACGAAACGCGCGCCGGACAGCCGGGCCGCGCGGGTGAAATCCATCAGCCCGAGTTGTTCGGCGATCGCCTCGTGCGCCAGCGCTGAGTTCAGCGTCGGCGGCGTGCCGATCGTGCGCTGCAAGACGTTGGCAGTTTCGTCGAGCCCCTCCGGCACGTCGTCGGCCGGGAGATTGGGCAGCGCCGCCAGCATGTCATCGATCTGGCGGCGCAATTCGACCGCCTTTGCCGCGTTCTCGGCTTCGGCATCGCGAGTCTCGGCGACCTGACGCATCAGCTCGTCCGCCGATTCACCGCGCGACTTGGCCGCGCCGATCTGGCGCGAGATCGCGTTGCGCCGAGCCTGCGCCTCCTGCGCCGCGGTTTCGAGCGCCCGCCACTCGCGGTCGAGCGCCAGAATCCCGGCCGCCCGCGCCGGCAGCCCGCGACGGGCGAGGCCGCGGTCGAACGCCTCGGGGTTTTCACGAATCCAGCGCAAATCGTGCATAGGTAGCGTCTAAAGCCTCTGTTATGCACAAATTATAGGGGCTTGGCTAAGTCGCGTCCACCCCGCGAGGCGACCCTGCATTGGCGTCGTGCGTCCTTCGAGACGCGGGCTCCGCCCGCTCCTCAGGATGAGGAACGATGTTTGTGGCACACCCAAATCTTCCTCATCCT